>NZ_JBQCIF010000001.1:0-24029 GCF_051953955.1 Trinickia sp.
CGTCCTGCTCGAACAGCGGTTCGCGAACTGGCGCGGTACCCGCGGCTTCGTCGAAAACGTGGCAGCCGCCATTGCACTGGCCGTCGTTTCACCCCAGGCCGAATTCCGCGTCTATAACGTGGGCGATCCGGACACGCTGACCGAACTCGTCGACGCGCTCAATGCGTGAGACGCGAGCGAAGAAGAGAAGGCGCAAGCGAGCACGAGAAGAGGGTTAGGCGGATAGACGGATAGGCGGATAGGCCGTCAGGCAATGCAATGAATAGATAGGGCATACGCGGCGCAAGGGCGCGCGCATGGAAACGAATAGACGACGCGCTACCTGCGAAGCAAGACTCTTAGCGGTGATTGAAGCATGACACTCGACATTACCCAGTTTTATCAGACGTTCTTCGACGAGGCGGACGAGCTGCTCGCGCAAATGGAGCAGTTGCTGCTGAACCTGAACGTCGGCACGCCGGATCCGGAGGATCTCGCGGCGATTTTTCGCGCGGCGCACTCGATCAAGGGCGGCGCGGCCACGTTCGGCTTCACCGCACTCACCGAGACGACGCACATCCTCGAATCGCTGCTCGATCGCGCGCGCAACAACGAGTTGAGGCTGCGCAAGGACATGATCGACACGTTCCTCGAGACGAAGGACGTACTGGCCGAGCAGCTCGCGGCTTACCGCGCGAGCGAAGAGCCGAACGCCGCCTCAGCCGCCGCGATCTGCGCGAAGCTCGAGCGGCTGCATGCTGCCGAGGGCAGCGGCGCACCGGCGGCCGAGCCCGCCCCGGCGCCGGCCCAGCAGAGCGTTGCCGCACCGGCGGCGCCGAGCGCATCGGCCGCGAGCGAGGCGGCCGGCGGCACGCCCGAGCACGTGGTCGAGCAGGCCGTCGAGGCGGCGCACGGCAGCGCGCCCGGCGCGGCGCCGGGCGAATCGAATCAAGCAGGGCCTCACCTGAAAGTAACGCTACGGGGGGTGGGGGAGAAGGACCAGGATCTCCTGATCGAAGAATTGGGCAACCTGGGCAACATCGTCGAACAGGTGAAGAGCGGCGGCGACTTGATCGTCTATCTCGAGACCGACGTGCCGTCCGACGACATTACCGCCGTGTGCTGCTTCGTGATCGACGAAAGTCAGATCTTGATCGGCCGCGGCACGGCGCCTGGCGCCGAGCAAGCCGAGGCGCCGGCACCGGCCGCGCAAGCCAGCGCACCAGCGCCGGCGCCGAGTGCTCCCGCCGTCGGCGCGAGCGCACCGGCCGCAGCGGCTGCACCGGAACCGAAGGACGAGCCGGCCAAGAACGTCGTCGCGCCGAGCGCGCCGGCGGCGGCGTCCGGCTCCGAGGACAAGAAGGCACGCCCGGCCGCGAGCGCGGCAAGCGGCGAAGGCAGCTCGATTCGCGTGGGCGTCGAGAAGGTCGATCAACTGATCAACCTCGTCGGCGAACTCGTCATTACGCAGGCGATGCTCGCGGAGACGACGAGCACGTTCGATCCGGCATTGCACGACCGGCTCTTCAACGGGATGGCGCAGCTCGAGCGCAACGCGCGCGATCTGCAAGAAACCGTGATGTCGATCCGCATGATGCCGATGGATTACGTTTTCAGCCGCTTCCCGCGTCTCGTGCGCGATCTCGCGGCGAAGCTCGGCAAAGAGGTGGAGCTCGTCACCTTCGGTCAAGCGACCGAACTCGACAAGAGCCTCATCGAGCGGATCATCGATCCGCTGACCCACCTCGTGCGCAACAGTCTCGACCACGGCATCGAAACGGTCGAGGCGCGGCGCGTGGCGGGCAAGGACGGCGCGGGGCAGCTCGTGCTGTCGGCCGCTCACCACGGCGGCAACATCGTGATCGAAGTCTCCGACGACGGCGCGGGATTGCGGCGCGACAAGATTCTCGCCAAGGCCATGAAGCAGGGCATGCAGGTGAGCGAGTCGATGTCCGACGAGGAAGTCTGGAACCTGATCTTCATGCCGGGCTTCTCGACGGCGGAGCAGGTGACGGACGTCTCGGGCCGCGGCGTGGGCATGGATGTGGTCAAGCGCAACATCCAATCGATGGGCGGGCACGTCGAGATCACGTCGCACGCGGGCAAGGGCACGACGACGCGCATCGTCTTGCCGCTCACGCTCGCGATTCTCGACGGCATGTCGGTGAAGGTCGGCAACGAAATCTTCATCTTGCCGCTGAACTTCGTCATGGAGTCGCTGCAACCGGTCGCCGAGGACATCTACACGGTGGCCAACGGCGAGCGCGTGGTGCGCGTGCGCGGCGAATACCTGCCGCTCGTCGCGCTGCACGAAGTGTTCTCGGTCGAAGGCGCGCGCACGGAGCCCACGCAAGGCATCGTCACGATCATGCAGACCGAGGGCCGCCGCTTCGCGATGCTGATCGACGAGCTCGTCGGCCAGCAGCAAGTCGTCGTGAAGAACCTCGAAACGAACTACCGCAAGGTGCGCGGCATCTCCGCGGCGACGATCCTCGGCGACGGCAGCGTCGCGTTGATCGTCGACGTGGCCGCGCTGAACCGTGAAAGCCGGGCGTCGCACGGCGCAATGACCTTTTCGTAATTCCCAACCGCTTTGGGGGCTAACGTGGCAGAAGTCCAAACCAACAACGCGAACGGCTTGACCGTCGCAAGCCGTCGCGATGCGCTGCAGGCCGACGCGACCGGTCAAGAGTTCCTGATCTTCACGCTCGGTGCGGAAGAGTACGGCATCGACATCCTGAAGGTGCAGGAGATCCGCGGCTACGACAGCGTGACGCGCATCGCCAATGCGCCCGAGTTCATCAAGGGTGTCATCAATTTGCGCGGCATCATCGTCCCGATCGTGGACATGCGGATCAAGTTCCACTTGGGCCGCGTGGAGTACGACCATCAAACCGTCGTCATCATCCTGAACGTCGCGCATCGCGTCGTCGGCATGGTGGTGGACGGCGTGTCGGACGTGCTGACGCTGACGGCCGACCAGATCATGCCCGCGCCCGAATTCGGCGCGACGCTGACCGCCGAATACCTGACGGGCCTCGGCACGATCGACGGCCGCATGCTGATCCTCATGGACAT
Source organism: Trinickia sp. (assembly GCF_051953955.1). Taxonomy (GTDB): domain Bacteria; phylum Pseudomonadota; class Gammaproteobacteria; order Burkholderiales; family Burkholderiaceae; genus Trinickia. The sequence continues at coordinate 3,058 of NZ_JBQCIF010000001.1, forward strand.
CGAGAAACTGATGGTCAGCAAGGAAATGGCGCTCATCGAAACGTTCGCTCAGTAAGCGGAACGTAACGTGAGTGCGCGAGCAACCCGCCGAGCGGGGCGCCACGCACTCTCAACGGAGATTCACGATGTTGCAGAATTGGTCGATCCGCACGACGTTGACGGCCATGGGTGCCGTGCTCGTGGCGCTGACCATCGCGGTCGGCGTGCTGGGCCTCACCGCGCTTTCGGGCGCGAACCGCGCGCTCGATTCGCTCGCGCAGGGCGATTTGCCGACGATTCACTCGCTCGATGACGCGGGCAGCTACTTGCTGCGCTCGCGCATCGCGCTCGATCGTTTCCGTGCGCTTTCGGAGGCGGGCAACGCCGACGAAGCGAAGAAGGTGCTCAACCGCGCGCAGGAATTGCTCACCGCGGGCGACCAAGCTTGGCAGGCGTTCTCGAGCACGCCGCGCGAAGGCGTCGATCCCGCGCTCGTCGACGAACTCAACGCGCGTCACGAAACGCTGCTGCACGACGGCGTCCAGCCCGAGTTCGCCGCCGCGCAGGCGGGCGACATGGCCGCCTATCACGCGATCGCCGATACGAAGATCAGCCCGATGTTCGTCGCGTTCGACAAGGCGGCCGAGCGGGTGCTCAAGGCGCGCGAGGCGCACGCGGCGTCGCAGCGCGATGGATCGTCGGCAAGCATCACGATGATGAGCTCGCTGATCATCGCGGTGACGCTGGTCGCGATCGTGCTCGTCATCTTCATTCGCTTCGCGCTGCGCGGGCTCATCGTGCAGCCGATCAACGATGCGATCGCGCATTTCGAGCGCATCGCCGACGGCGATCTGACGCGCACGATGAACGCTCACGGCAAGAACGAGATCGGGCGCCTCTACGCCGGCATGGGGCGCATGCAGCAGGCGATGGCCTCGATGGTCACGGCCGTGCACAGCGGCACCGAATCGATCGACCTCGGCGCGCGCGAAATCTCGGTCGGCAACACCGATCTGTCGCAACGCACCGAACAACAAGCCGCCTCGCTGCAGCAAACGGCGACGAGCATGGGGCAGCTCACGGGCACCGTGCGGCAGAACACTGAAAACGCGCGCCAGGCGAGCCAACTCGCGATCAACGCGTCGGACATCGCGCTGCGCGGCGGGGAGGTGGTGAGCCAAGTCGTCACGACGATGCAGGACATCGCGACGAGCTCGAACAAGGTCGTCGACATCATCGGCGTGATCGAGGGCATCGCGTTCCAGACGAACATTCTCGCGCTGAACGCGGCCGTCGAAGCGGCGCGCGCGGGCGAGCAGGGTCGCGGCTTCGCCGTGGTCGCCGGTGAAGTGCGCAGCCTCGCGCAGCGCAGCGCCGGGGCGGCCAAGGAAATCAAGGGGCTCATCGGCGATTCGGCCGACAAGGTGGCGAGCGGCTCCGAGCTCGTCGGCCGCGCCGGCACGACGATGGACGAAATCGTTCAAGCCGTGCGCCGCGTGACCGACATCATGGGCGAGATCAGCGCGGCCTCGGAAGAGCAATCGACGGGCATCGAAGGCGTGAATCGCGCGCTGACGCAGATGGACGACGTGACGCAGCAAAACGCCGCGCTCGTCGAGCAGGCCGCAGCCGCTGCCGCGTCGCTCGAAGAGCAAACGCGTCAGCTGAAAGCGGTCGTCGGCCAATGGCGCATCGGCGCCATGCCGGTGCCCGGCGGTTCGGTTGCGCGTCCGGCGGCGAAGCCGACGCCGGCCGTGCCGACCACGGCGACCACCGCAACCACCGCAACCACCGCAACCACGGCGCCGGCGCGCAAAAGCGCCGTGAAGGCGGCGAAGCCGGCCGGTGCGGTGCCGCATGCCACACGCGCCGCCACGCCGCGCCTCGCGCGCCCTGCGTCCGAGGCGCCGCAAGCCGCGAGCGCGCCGGCCGACCGGGCAGCATCGGCCGCCGAGGCAGCTCAGGTAACTCCGGCAGCTCCGGCGGCTCGGACTTCCCAGCAGGTCGCGCCTGCGCCGAAGGGCGCACCGGCCGCCGCTCAAGCGGCGGCTAGCACCGTGGCCGCACCGCCGACCGCCAAGAGCGGCGCGCCGGCCGCACGAAGCCCGTCGTTCGCCGCGAAGAGCGCTGCCCCGGCACCGGCCGTCACGGTATCGAGCAGCAAGTCGGACGACGACTGGGAAACGTTTTAACCGGCGGCGCGCGGTTGCGCGCATCGCCAGCAGGAAAGCACCATGACGACAGCGCGCGCATTGTTCCGGCCCGAACGGGCCGAGCCCGGCAGTCTCGGCGATCGCCCCGACGACCGGTCGCCGCTTGCCGATCGCACCGGCTTTGCCGACCGCGATTTCGACTTTACGGCCGCCGATTTCGCACGCATCCGCGAGCTCATTCACCGGCGCGCCGGCATCTCGCTGTCCGAGCACAAGCGCGACATGGCGTATAGCCGTCTCGCGCGGCGGCTGCGTGCGCGCGGCCTCGTTACGTTCCGCCACTATCTCGATCTGCTCGAAGCGGAGAACAGCCCCGAAGAGTGGGAAGCGTTCACGAATGCGCTGACGACGAACCTGACCGCATTCTTTCGCGAATCGCATCACTTTCCGATCCTCGCCGATTTCGTGAAGCGTCGTCAGCAACCGGTTTCAATTTGGTGCTCGGCCGCGTCGACGGGCGAGGAGCCGTACACGATCGCGATGACGCTCGTCGAAGCGCTCGGTGAATCGCAGGCGCGCCAGGCCACGATCCTCGCGACCGATCTCGATACGCAGGTGCTGGCCAAGGGCGAGGCGGGCGTCTATGCCTTCGATCAGGTCAAGGCGCTGAGCCCCGAGCGGCTCAAGCGCTTCTTCCTCAAAGGCACGGGCCCGCATGCGGGGCTCGTGAAGGTGCGCCCCGAACTGCGTTCGATGATCCGCTTCGCGCAGTTGAACCTGACCGATGCCGATTATGGGCTGCGCCAGCCGTTCGACGCGATCTTCTGCCGCAACGTGATGATCTACTTCGACAAGCCTACGCAGTCGCAAGTGCTCTCGCGTTTCGAGCCGCTCGTGAAGCCGGGCGGCCTGCTGTTCGCCGGCCATTCCGAGAACTTCACCTACGTGACGCAGGCGTTCCGCTTGCGCGGCCAGACAGTGTACGAGCTCACACGGGACGTGCAGGCTTCCGGCCGCACGCATGGCGGCACGCGCGCGGCAACGCCGCAGGAGGCGACGGCATGAGCCTGCCCGCATACATTCGCGCGCTTCGCCTCGATGAGGCGGCTGCCTTGCGCGGGGCCCAGCGCACGATCAAAGGAAGTTCCATTCTGGGACGGGAGGCAGCATGAGCGCTCTGCCGATCGCGACGAATCTGTATTTCGACAATCACTTCGGCCGCCGCGGCGTCAAGCTGCTGCCGAACGAGTTTTATACGACGCGCGAGGACATGGTGCTCGTCACCGTGCTGGGCTCGTGCGTGGCTGCTTGCATCCACGATCGAACCGCCGGTATCGGCGGCATGAACCATTTCATGCTGCCCGACGACGGCGAGCAGCCGGCCCAGGCCGCGTCGGATTCCATGCGCTACGGGGCCTACGCGATGGAAGTGCTCATCAACGAACTGATCAAGATGGGCGGCCGCCGCGAGCGTTTCGAAGCGAAAGTGTTCGGCGGTGCCGCGGTGCTCGCGGGGATGACGACGATCAATATCGGCGACCGCAATGCGGAGTTCGTGCGCCGCTATCTCGGCCTGGAAAAGATCCGCATCGTCGCCGAGGATTTGCAGGGTGTGCATCCGCGCAAGGTCGCGTTCATGCCCGATACGGGCCAGGCGATGGTGAAGAAGCTGCGTTTGCAGCAGGACCCGACCGTGGCCGAGCGCGAACAGGCGCTCGCCAAGCAAGTCGCCGAGGCGCGCGCCGCTCGTCATGCCCGCGCGGCGCGCGAACGCGGTCACGTCGAATTGTTCGCAACGAACGGGTCCGGCCAAGGCGCCGCGCAAAAGCCGCGCATCGAGTTGTTCGGTGCGCCGGCGGCGAAACCTCGCGTCGAGTCGTTTGCCGCCGGAAATGCGCGCGCCACCGCGTCAATCAATAGCGCCAAGACAGTAGAGGAGGCATGATGAACCACCCCCACGCTCACATTCGTTCGCTGCCCCCCGCGGGGGCGCATGCCTCCTTTGGGGCGGCCCGGCAGGAGGCATGATGAACCACCCCCACGCTCACCTTCGTTCGCTGCCCCCCGCGGGGGCGCATGCCTCCCTCGGGGCGGCCCAGCGGGAGGCATGACTCTGTGCAGAAGATCAAAGTATTGTGTGTCGACGACTCGGCGCTGATCCGCAGCTTGATGACGGAGATCATCAACGGCCAGTCCGACATGATGGTCTGCGCGACTGCGCCGGACCCGCTCGTCGCACGCGAGCTCATCAAGCAGCATACCCCCCACGTGCTGACGCTCGACGTCGAAAGGCCTCGCATGGACGGGCTCGATTTCCTCGAGAAGCTGATGCGGCTGCGGCCGATGCCCGTCGTCATGGTTTCGTCGCTGACGGAGCGCGGCTCCGAAATCACGCTGCGCGCGCTCGAGCTCGGCGCGGTCGACTTCGTCACGAAGCCGAAGGTCGGCATTCGCGAAGGCATGCTCGACTATGCAGAGAAGCTCGCCGACAAGATCCGTGCGGCCGCCCGCGCCCGCGTGCGGGCCCGCGCGGCTGCGCCGGCCCCGGTAGCCGGCGCCGGCGCGGCTCATGCCGCCACCGGCCATGCGCCGATGTTCAACAATCCGCTCGTCAGCACGGAAAAGCTGGTCATCGTCGGCGCGTCGACGGGCGGCACCGAAGCGATCCGCGAGGTGCTCGTGCCGCTGCCGCCCGATGCGCCGGCCGTCCTGATCGCGCAACATATGCCGCCGGGCTTCACGAAGTCGTTCGCGCAGCGCCTGAACGGCCTGTGCCGTATCACCGTCAAGGAAGCCGAGCACGGCGAGCGCGTGTTGCCGGGCCACGCGTACATCGCGCCGGGGCATGCACACCTGTTGCTGGCGCGAAGCGGTGCGAACTACATTGCGCACCTGTCGGACGATCCGCCCGTGAACCGGCACCGGCCCTCGGTCGACGTGCTGTTCCGTTCGGCCGCGCAACATGCCGGCAAGAACGCCGTCGGGGTGATTCTGACGGGCATGGGCCGGGATGGGGCGGCAGGACTGTTAGACATGAGAAATGCAGGCGCATACACTCTCGCGCAGGATGAGGCGAGCTGCGTCGTGTTCGGCATGCCGCGCGAGGCCATCGCGCTCGGCGGCGCCGACGAGGTCGCGCCTTTATCGGAAATGAGCCGCAAAGTGATGGCCAGACTGGCGGCGATGGGCGATCGGGTGCAGCGCGTCTGACGGGGAGCGATTCCCGTTTCTTGCGTCGACAAAATTAGGGTTAAAGGGAAGAAAGATGGATAAAAGCATGAAAATCTTGGTGGTGGACGATTTTCCGACGATGCGCCGGATCGTCCGCAACCTGCTCAAGGAGCTCGGCTACGGCAACGTCGATGAAGCCGAAGACGGCGCCGCGGGCCTTTCGCGCTTGCAAGGCGGCGGCTTCGATTTCGTGATTTCCGATTGGAACATGCCGAACATGGATGGCCTCGAGATGCTCAAGCGCATCCGTGCCGACGCGGCGCTTTCGCACTTGCCCGTGCTGATGGTCACGGCCGAGTCGAAGAAGGAGAACATCATCGCGGCGGCGCAGGCCGGCGCGAGCGGCTACGTGGTGAAGCCGTTTACCGCCGCCACGCTCGACGAAAAACTCACGAAGATTCTCGAGAAGATGGCCAAGACCGGGAGCTGAAGTGAACGAGCCCACCAATCCCCAATCGGATGTCGCCGACGGCCCCGATTTGACGACCGACCGCATTCTCGCGCGTATCGGTCAACTGACGAAGACGCTGCGCGATTCGATGCGCGAGCTCGGGCTCGACAAGCACGTCGAGCAAGCCGCCGAAGCGGTGCCCGACGCGCGCGACCGGCTCAAGTACGTGGCGGACATGACCGAGCAGGCGGCCGAGCGCGTGCTGACGGCGATCGACATCGCCAAGCCGCTGCAGGAAAAGCTCCAAGCCGATGCGGCCGAGCTCGACAGCCGCTGGGAGCGCTGGTACGCCGCGCCGATCGAGCGCGAGGAGGTGCGCACGCTGATGAGCGATACGCGCGCGTTCTTGGCGAGCGTTCCCGATGCGACGGCCGCCACGAACCAGAAGCTGCTCGACATCATGCTCGCGCAGGACTTCCAGGATCTGACCGGGCAGGTCATCAAGAAGATCATGGACGTCGTCTACGTGATCGAGCAACAGTTGCTCGGCGTGCTGATCGAGAACATCGCCCCCGAGCGGCGCGAGCAGTTCGCGCAGACGGCGGCGGCGTTGGCCTTGGCGGCCGATCCCGCCGGGGCGATGAACACGCCCGATCACCTGCTCAACGGGCCGCAGATCAATCCGGAAGGGCGCACCGACGTCGTGCAGGACCAGGCGGACGTCGACGATCTGCTCGCGAGCCTGGGGTTCTGACGCACGTCCGTATCGTTTTTGGGATTCAAAATTGGAAAGGCGGCCCGGCTCGCACGGAGCGGCCTTTCGTCATATGGGCTGCGGGCCGACGCACGGTTCATCTCCCGCACTCGCCGGCGCAAACGTTTCGTGAGATCGGCTGCGCCGTTCGTTTTTCAAAAAGATGACACCGGCAAACCCGCGTCGAGGGGCGCGATAAAACCAACCATAAAAGGGTTCATTTCTGATGTCGAATCGGATCATGCGCGCCGCGGCTTGCGCGGCGCTGACCTGCGCGGCGCTGTCCATGGCCGCGCCAGCCGTTGCCGCGCTCGGCGGCACGCCGACTCCGCCGCCGGCGGGAGCGGTTTCCTCGACCATTTCCGTAGCGCCGATCGCCCACGCCGCATCGGGCGGGGCAGGCGCCGTGACGGCCGCGCCGTACACGGTGATCGAAACGACGGACGTGACCGGCACTGTCGTGCGCGAGTACGTTTCAGCGGCAGGGGCCGTGTTCGGCGTCGCTTGGAGCGGGACGATGATGCCCGACTTGTCGGTGCTGCTCGGTGCGTATTTCCCGCAATACAAGAGCGGGCTCGAAGCGCAGCGCGCTGCGCACCCGGGGCGAGGGCCGGTCTACCTGCAACTGCCCGGTTTGGTCGTGCTCTCGGGCGGGCACATGGGCGCGTTCGGCGGGCAAGCCTATCTGCCGTCGGCATTGCCGACCGGCGTGACAGCTGCCGATATCCGATAACCGAACGAGAGCGAATTGACCATGTTGCGTATTGATAGCAAATTGGCCCGAGCGCTCGGTGCGTTCGGTATGGCGGCGTTCATCGCCGTAGCGGCGGGATGTGGTGGGGGCGGATCGGGTGGCAGCACGTCGACGAGCAGCACCGGCGGCAGCGCGACGAACGTGTTCACCCCGACCGGAGCCGTCTCGAGCACGCCCGCCACGCTTGCGTCCAATCAAATGGCGGTCGTCGTCTCGACGGGCCTCACCGGCCGCGCGGCGAACATACCGATGGTCAGCGTGACGGTATGCGTACCAGGCAGCGGGACTTGCCAAACGATCAACAACGTTCAACTCGACACCGGTTCGTTCGGCTTGCGTCTGGCCAAGGCCGCGCTGAACTCGACGATGGTCGGGGCGTTGCCCGTCGAGACGCTGATCAGCGGCCAATCTCTCGCCGAATGCACCGGCTTCGCAGACGGTCATACATGGGGCTCGGTGCGAACGGCAGACGTCACGCTGGGTACCGAGACGGCCTCGGCCGTCCCTGTGCAGATTCTCGGCGACGTCGCCCAATCGGCTGCGGGCGGCGCGCGCAACGCGTGTGCGAGCGGCATACTGAACAACTCGCCCTCGCAGCTCTCGGCCAACGGCATTCTGGGCGTCGGCCCGTCGAAATACGACTGCGCCTCCACGGGCACGGCGAACTGCACGAGTACCGGCGTTGCCAACAATCAATACTACGGCTGCACGTCAACGGCCGGCGTATTGAGTGGTTGTACCGATGCGGGCGTGCCGTCCGCGCAGCAGGTGACGAACCCGGTTCGGCTCTTCGTTGCCGACAACAATGGCGTCGTCGTGAATATGCCGCCGCTTGCGGACGGCGGTGCGATCAGTGCGTCGGGGGTCGTGACGTTCGGCGTCGGAACGCAGGCGAACAATACCGTGCCCTCATCGGGTGTGACGACTTATACGCTCGATCACTTCGGCAACTCCGCCAGCGCGCAGCTCAACGGTTCCTCCCGGAACTCGGCGTTCTTCGATACGGGTTCGAACGGACTGTTCTTTACGGATAACAACAATCCGATCACGTTGTGCACGAGCGGCTTCTACTGCCCGAGCTCGACGGTTTCGCGCAGCGTAACGGTCCAAGGTTTCAACGGCAACTCCGGGTCGTCGACGATCAATATCGGTAATGCCGATCAATTGTTCAGCGACGGCGGCTATGCCTTCAACGATGTGGGCGCTCCCCAAGCCATCGTGAACACGGTCGACCTCGGCATGCCGTTCTTCTACGGCCGCACGCTCTACATGAACTACGATACGTCGACCACGGTGACTTCCGGCACGGCCACGACCGCGTTCGCCGCCTTCTAAGCGACCAAAGGCCAACGGTCACTCGTTGCCCATTTGCCGGCGGCCAAGCGTCGCCGGCGAGCGAGCGCCAGCTCGATCTGCTGACCGATCGAACGGCGGCCCCATGGTGCCGCCGCCTTCGCACTCCCCTTCTTTCCTTCCTTTCGGCCTCGTCGCCCCCTCGTACCGAGGCTCCGCGGCCGGCGGCCTCTCCGCACCAGTCCATGATCCACGCCTGCGACGCGACGGCAAATCCGAGAAACCGTCCGGGTACGCCTTTTGCCTAACGCTCGTGCTTAGGCACAAACGGCAACATGTACTAGAACTAAGTCTGAGAAGAACAACATCGAAGCCGGCGGCATAGCCTGCACGCCGGCCCACGGCCACACGAGTTCGATAAACCCAACCAGGGAGGAACCGATCCGATGTGGAATCGTTCTTTACGCGCCGCGCCTTGCGCGGCGGTCGTTGCGTGCGCACTGGCGGCCGTCGCCCCGGCCGCGAGGGCCGCGCTCGGCGGGGCGCCGATGCCCACGCCTTCCGATGCGACCACCACGATCGTCTCTCCCATCGCGCATACGGCGTCCGCGGGCAACGCGCCAATGGCATCCCGCACGGCGGGGGTCACCGGGTACTCGGTGCGCGCCACGGCGTTTTCGAGCGGCACGACCGTGCGCGAATACATCGGGGCCGACGGCACCGTCTTCGGCATCGCCTGGAACGGCCCGCGGATGCCCGATTTGCAGACCTTGCTCGGTAACTACTTCCCGCAGTACGCAAGCGGCGTGCAGGCATTGCACGCGGCGCGGCGCGGCCGGGGGCCCGTCGCCGTCGAGCAGTCCGACCTCGTCGTCCATTCCGGCGGCCATATGGGCTCGTTCTTCGGCCAGGCCTGGCTGCCCAGCGCATTGCCGGCCGGCCTGACCGGCGCCGACATCAAATAACCGAGCGAGGGGCGAACCATGTTGCGTACTCAGGGCAGACTCGTTCGGGCGCTAGGCGCCCTTGGGATCGCCGCGGCGGCGGTGCTCGTCGCGGCATGCGGCGGAGGCGGAGGGGGCGGTGGTTCCGCCACGGCAGGCAGCGGCGGCGGCACGGGAGGGGGAGGTGCCACGGCCTCGAATCAGGTTTCCGTCACCGTCGCGCAAGGCGTTGCCAACATCGCGAACATCCTCACCGTCAGCGTGACCGTCTGTGTGCCGGGCTCGAGCGTTTGCCAGACCGTTCCCAACGTACAAGTCGATACCGAATCGTTCGGATTGCGGCTCGCCAGCGCGGCCGTCAGCCAAGTGTTGAGCCAGTTGCCGCACCAAACGGTGGCCGGCAGCCCGGTCGCCGAGTGCACGGGCTTCGCCGACGGCAATACCTGGGGTTCGGTTCGCTCGGCCGACGTCAAGATCGGCGGAGAAACGGCCGCCGCCCTGCCGGTGCAGATCCTAGGCGATCTGCCGCAGAGCGCCGTGGCGACAGGCAACTGCGCGAGCGGCGCGCTCGAGCTCTCGCCCAACGATCTCGGCGCGAACGGCATTCTCGGCATCGGCGTCGCGCCGAACGATTGCGGAGCGTTCTGCGCGAATCCGCCCGCCAGCAACGGCAGCTACTACGTGTGTCCGGGCGGCAGCAACTGCGTGCCGACGGTCTTGCCGATCGCGCAGCAAGTGACCAATCCCGTGTCGAAGTTCCCAGCGGACAACAACGGCGTCGTGCTGTCGATGCCGAGCATCGGACCGAGCGGAAGCTCGACGGCCACGGGGACGCTCACGTTCGGCATCGGCACGCAATTGAACAATGCGCAGCCCACCACGCTGACCAAGCTGACGACGAATTCGTTCGGCGACGTCAACGCGACTTTCGCGGGCACCTCGGTCACGGCGTTCTTCGATTCGGGCTCCAACGCCTATTTCTTCACCGACAACACGCTGCCTGCCTGCGCGGGCAATGCTTCGTCGTTCTATTGTCCGGTCCCGACCGCCACGCGCAACGTCACCGTCGCGAGCTATAACGCCGTCACGTCGGGGGCGGCGGGAGGAACCGTGCTGTCGATGTCGGTCGGCAATGCCGCTCAATTACTGCAGACGGGCAACTTCGCGCTGAACGATCTTGCCGGCACCCTCGGCAGCGGCGCTTCATTCGTCGATCTCGGCATGCCGTTCTTCTACGGCCGGACCGTCTACTACGGGATGGACCGGACCGCTTCCGCCGGACCCGCTCCGTTCGTCGCCTTCTGAAGTACGGCCCCTGGAACTTCAGGGGCCAGATCATATCGGCGCGCATTCCTTCCATGCGGCTTTCAAGTTCGACCCTCGCTGCGCTCCTGGTCTCGGGCGCAGCCGCGCCTGCCCGCGCCGACACGGGCGAGAGCGGGCGCCGATCACTCGAAATACACCCGTTTCCCCCGCCTTATCCGCCGATCATCGATTGACGCGTCCGGGAATAATCGCTCTCACTGGATAACGGCATGTCGCCGTGATTCTTGCGGAGAAATTCCCCTGTGGCAGCGGACAGCGACCTCGACAAAACCGAAGCAGCGACTCCCAAGCGCCTGGAAAAGGCGCGTGCGGAAGGGCAGGTCGCGCGCTCGCGGGAATTGGCGACGTTCGCGCTCTTGGGCGCCGGTTTCTTCGGCGTTTGGGGGCTGTCGGGCCCAATCGGGATGCATCTGCAGCACTTGATGCGCGCCGCGTTGACGTTCGACCACGCGACGCTCAAGGACACGAACCGCATGCTGATCGGCGCTGCCGGCGCCGGCCGAGAAGGCCTGATGGCCGTGCTGCCTGTCCTCGCGTTGACGGGGCTTGCCGCGTTGGCCGCTCCGATGGCGCTGGGTGGCTGGCTGCTGTCGCCGAACGTGTTCCAGTTCAAGCCGGAGCGCGTCAACCCGATCGCCGGCATGGGCCGCATTTTTTCGATCAACGGCGTGATCCAGCTCGGTATGTCGCTGGCCAAGACGCTCGTTGTCGGTGTGATCGGCGGCGCGGCCGTCTGGCATCGCAAGGACCAGATTCTGGCGCTAGCGGCCGAGCCGCTGCGCATCGCGCTCGGTCATGGCATGTCGATCGTGGCCGTGTGCTGCGCGACGACGGTGGCCGGCATGTTCGTGCTCGCGGCCTTGGATGTTCCCTACCAACTTTGGCAGTACCACAAGAAGCTGCGGATGACGAAGGAAGAAGTGAAGCGCGAACACCGCGAGAACGAAGGCGATCCGCACGTGAAAGGCAAGATCCGCCAGCAGCAGCGCGCCATCGCGCGCCGCCGCATGATGGCCGCGGTGCCCAAGGCCGACGTCGTCGTGACGAACCCGACGCATTACGCGGTTGCGCTTCAGTACGCGGACGGCGACATGCGCGCGCCCAAGGTGGTGGCCAAGGGCGTGAACCTCGTCGCGGCCCGCATCCGCGAGGTCGCGAACGAGCACAACGTCGCAATGCTCGAAGCGCCGCCGCTTGCCCGCGCGCTCTATCACAACGTTGAGCTGAACCGCGAAATCCCGGGCTCGCTCTACAACGCCGTGGCCGAAGTGCTCGCCTGGGTCTATCAGCTGCGCAAGTTCCGCGAGGAAGGCGGCGACGTGCCGGCGGCTCCGACCGAGCTCGAGGTGCCGGCCGAACTCGATACGAAGGGCCCGATTTCCGAGGACGACGAACGCGAAGAAGCGAACGATGCGCTCGGCGATGCCGATGAAGGAGCCTCGGCATGAACGCGCGCGTCGGAAGCCTCTTCGGCAAGGGGCAAATGCTGAGCGGCACGAACCTGCGCGCACTCGCGGGTCCGATCCTGATCTGCATGATCCTCGGCATGATGATCCTGCCGCTGCCGCCGTTCCTGCTCGATCTGCTGTTCACGTTCAACATCGCCCTGTCGGTGATGGTGCTGCTCGTCAGCATGTACACGCAAAAGCCGCTCGACTTCGCGGCCTTCCCGGCGGTGCTGCTGTTCTCGACGCTGCTGCGTCTGTCGCTGAACGTCGCCTCGACGCGCGTGGTGCTGCTCGAGGGCCATACGGGCCCGGGTGCGGCCGGCCAAGTGATCGAATCGTTCGGGCACTTCCTCGTGGGCGGCAACTTCGCCGTCGGCATCGTCGTGTTCGTCATCCTCATGGTCATCAACTTCATGGTGATCACGAAGGGCGCGGGCCGTATCGCCGAAGTGGCCGCCCGCTTCACGCTGGACGCGATGCCGGGCAAGCAGATGGCGATCGACGCCGATCTGAACGCGGGCCTCATCAATGAAGAGGGCGCGCGCAAGCGCCGCCAATCCGTGGCGCAGGAAGCCGAGTTCTACGGCGCGATGGACGGTGCATCGAAGTTCGTGCGCGGCGATGCGATCGCGGGCCTCATCATCATGGTCGTCAACGTGCTCGGCGGGCTCATCGTCGGCGTCGCGCAGCACGGCCTCGACTTGGCGACGGCCGGCAAGACCTATACGCTGCTCACGATCGGCGACGGCCTCGTCGCCCAGATCCCGTCGCTCGTCATCTCGACGGCGGCCGGCGTGATCGTTTCCCGGGTCGCGACCGACGAAGACATCGGCACGCAACTCACGGGGCAGCTGTTCACGAACCCGCGCGTGCTGATCATCACGGGCTCGATCATCGTCATGCTCGGCCTGATTCCGAACATGCCGCACTTCGCGTTCCTCGTGCTCGGCGGCGGCGCGATCCAGCTGGGCCGCACGATGAAGAAGCGCGCCGAAGCGGCGAAGGCCGGCGCCTCGCTCGTCGACGTCGCCCCGGCCGTCACGGCGCCGGTGGAGAACGCCGAGGCGAGCTGGGACGACGTCACGCTCATCGACACGCTGGGCCTCGAAGTCGGCTATCGCCTGATCCCGCTCGTCGACAAGAACAGCGACGGCGAGCTGCTCAAGCGCATCAAGAGCATCCGCAAGAAGTTTGCTCAGGAAATCGGCTTCTTGCCGCCGGTCATCCATATCCGCGACAACCTGGAGCTGCGTCCGAACGCTTACCGCATCGCGCTCAAGGGTGTCGAAGTGGGCGTGGGCGAGGCGTATCCGGGCCAGTGGCTCGCGATCAACCCGGGGCAGGTCACGGCCGCGCTGCCGGGCCAGCCCACGCAAGACCCGGCTTTCGGCCTGCCGGCGATCTGGATCGACACGAACTTGCGCGAGCAGGCCCAGGTGTTCGGCTACACCGTGGTCGATGCGAGCACGGTCGTCGCCACGCATTTGAACCATCTCGTCGTGCAGCACGCCGCCGAACTGCTCGGCCGTCAGGAAGTGCAGGCGCTCATCACGCGCACGGGCAAGGACGCGCCGACGCTGATCGAAGATCTCGTGCCGAAGACGCTTTCGCTGACGACGCTGCAAAAGGTCCTGCAGAACCTGCTCGACGAAGGCGTGCCGATCCGCGACATGCGCACGATTCTCGAAGCGCTCTCGGAACATGCGCCGAAGCTGACCGACGCTCACGATCTGACCGCCTGCGTGCGCTTGGCGCTGGGCCGCGCGATCACGCAACAGTGGTATCCGGGCGCGAGCGAAATGCAGGTCATGGGACTCGATTCGAATCTCGAGCGCGTGTTGTCGCAAGCGCTCTCGACGGGCGCGAATCCTGGCCTCGAGCCCGGCCTCGCGCACACGCTTCTGACGGCGACGCAAAACGCGATCTACCGTCAACAAAATGCCGGGCTGCCTCCGGTGCTGCTCGTGCAGCATGCGCTTCGCGCGATGCTCGCCCGATTCCTGCGCCGCAGCCTGCCTCAATTGAAAGTGCTCTCGTATGCCGAAGTGCCCGAGACCCGCACGATCAAAGTCGTTAACCTCATCGGGGGTCAAGCTTGAACATTCGTAAATTCATCGGCGCGACAAGCCGCGACGCGCTGCGTCTCGTGCGCGAGGCTCTCGGTGCGGACGCAGTCGTGTTGTCGAATCGGACCCAGGACGACGGCACCGTCGAGATCGTCGCGCTTGCGGATACGGACTTCGCGCAGATCGCTCCCAACGCCGGCGAGCCCGGCTCGAACGGCATGCCCCCGAGCCTGCCCGCGCCGTCCGCCAACCCTTACGCAGCCAGCGCTTCGGCTGCCCAGTCGGCTGCTTCGTTCGGCAGCCCGGCGCCCGGCATGATGCCGTCGAACCCCTACGCGAACGGCATGCCGGACGTGTTTTCCGCGGTGTTCGGCGCGAGCCCCGAAGTGGGCGCGAAGGCGACCGACGAAGGCCGGCCGGCGATTGCCGATGCCGCTTCGATCGCCGCGCCGCGCATGAACGAGCGCGCCACTTTCCCCACGCGTGCGGCCGCGCCGAGCGCGCCCGCTGCGCCGGCCGTGAACTCGGCTGCGAGCGCCGGCGATGACGCGGCGCAGACGATGGCCGAATCGAATCCCTGGCTGATCGACCACGCCCGCCGCATCGCCGCGCAAAACGAGCGCGCGGCGCATACCTCGCGCGCGCATGCGATGACGCCGTCGGCCGCCGCGGCCAAAGGGCTTGGCGCACCGGGCCGCGTGTTGTCCGACGACGAGCTCGCCGCGTCGCAACTGCCCGATTGGGCGCATGAGGCCGCGCGTGTTGCCGCGCGCCGCGCAGTGCCGCCGCGCGTGAAGCCGGCTTTCGAAGGCCTCCCCGAGCAAGATGCCGAAGCGATGGCCGAGGCCGTGCGCGCGCGCGTGGAAGAGATCGTCAACCAGAAGGTGATGAGCGAGCTGTCCGCGATGCGCGGCATGATGGAAGAACAGTTCGCCGGCCTCATGTGGGGCGAGCGCCAACGGCGCAGCCCGGTGAACGGCGAAGTGACGAAGGCGCTGTTCTCGGCGGGCTTTTCCGCGCAACTCGTGAAGATGGTCGTCGAGCACATGCCCGACGTCGCGCATTTCGACGCCGGGATGGACTGGGTCAATCAAGTGCTGGCCTCCAATCTGCCCGTGCTCGAGAACGAGGACGCGCTGATGGAGCGCGGTGGCGTGTTCGCGCTGATGGGCCCGACCGGCGTAGGCAAGACGACGACGACGGCCAAGCTCGCCGCGCGCTGCGTGATGCGTTTCGGCGCGAGCAAAGTGGCGCTGCTGTCGACCGACAGCTACCGGATCGGCGGCCATGAGCAACTACGCATCTTCGGCAAGATCCTCGGTGTCTCCGTGCACGCCGTGAAGGATGCGGCCGATCTTCAACTGGCGCTCGCCGAGTTGCGCAACAAGCACATCGTGCTGATCGACACGATCGGCATGAGCCAGCGCGATCGCACCGTGTCCGACCAGATCGCGATGCTGTGCGGTGCCGGGTTGCCCGTGCAGCGGCTCTTGCTGCTGAACGCGACGAGCCACGGCGACACGCTCAACGAGGTCGTGCAGGCCTATCGCAGCGCGCCGGGGCAGCCCGAGCTCGCCGGTTGCATTCTGACCAAGCTCGACGAGGCGACGAACCTCGGCGGCGTGCTCGATACGGTGATCCGCTACAAGCTGCCCGTGCACTATGTGTCGACGGGCCAGAAGGTGCCGGAGAACCTGTACGTCGCCACGAAGAAATTCTTGATCAAGAGCGCGTTCTGCATTCCGCGCGACGGTTCGCCGTTCGTCCCGCACGACGACGAGATTCCCGCCTTGCTCTCGGCTCTGTCGAGCCGCTCGAGCGCCGAGCTGCACGAGGTTCGCTTTGGCTAAACAAGTCACCGATCAGGCAGAAGGGCTGCGCCGGCTGCTCGCGAAGAGCGGTTCGCGCGTCGTGGCGGTCACGGGCGGCCCGATGGGTGTCGGCTGCACGTCGACGGTCGTGAATTTGGCGGCGGCGCTGGCTACCCTCGGCAAGGACGTGCTCGTCATCGACGAACGCCTCGGCGTGAACTCGGTCTCGGCAATGCTGGGCGGCTTGCACGGTGCGGGTTCGGTGCGCGACGTGATGAGCGGCCAGATCGCATTGGAGCAGGCATGCGCGCGCCATGACCTCGGATTCTCGGTCCTGGCGGCATCGCGCGAGAACTGCGCCGGCTATAACGCGGCCCAGCTCAGCGTGCTGCTGGCGGGACCGGCCGACGTCGTGCTCATCGATGCGCGGCTCGACCGCCAAGGCGCGCTCTCCGCGCTCGCGGCGCAGGCGCACGACGTGTTGATCGTCACGCGCGTGGCGGCCACCGCGATCACCGAGGCCTATGCGTGCATGAAACGTTTGCACTTCGATCACGCGATCGCGCAGTTCCGCGTGCTCGTGAACCACGTATCCAGCTTGGCCGACGCGCAGACCGCGTTCGACAACCTCGCCGAGGTGGCTGCGCGGTATTTGACCGTGTCGATCGAGGATGCCGGCTGCGTGGCGGCCGATCCGCTGATGGAGCGGTCGTTGGAATTGGGGCGGTGCGTCGTCGACGCGTTCCCGTCGGCGCCGTCGGCGCGGGACTTTCGGCACGTCGCCGCGGAAATGCTTTATTGGCCGATGCGCCCGGCGATGTGCTCGCCGCGGGCCGAGGCCGCGGTGCGCTCGGCGATGCCGGCATCGGCGCTTGCCGATGCCGCGCCGGCCGTGCGCCAACATGCTTGAAACGTAAAGGGACAAGGAGAAGGGGACCCTCGATGTACAACGCTCAAGGGAAAATGTCCCAGACGGATGTATTGACGCAATACGCGCCGCTCGTGCGCAGGCTCGGTTTGCAGCTCGTCGCGAAGATGCCGGCCAGCGTGGATTTGGACGACCTGATTCAAGCCGGCATGATCGGCTTGCTCGATGCGGCGAGCCGCTACAAGGAAGATCAAGGCGCGCAATTCGAGACTTACGCGAGCCAGCGTATTCGTGGTGCGATGCTCGACGAGCTGCGCAACAACGATTGGCTGCCGCGCAGCTTGCGCAAGACGTCGCGCGAGGTGGAATCGGCGGTGCATCAAGTCGAGCAGAAGCTCGGCCGCTCGGCGAGCGAGACCGAGGTGGCGGATCACCTGCAGATGCCACTCGATTCGTACCAGTCGATGCTGCAGGATCTGCACGGCAGCCAGCTCATCTACTACGAAGATTTCGACCGCTCCGCCGATGACGAGCCGTTCCTCGACCGCTACTGCGTCGATCATTCCGACCCGCTGTCGGCGCTGCTCGACGAGAGCTTGCGCGCGGCGCTCGTCGAGGCGATCGAGAAGCTGCCCGAGCGCGAGAAGCTGCTGATGTCGCTCTACTACGAGCGCGGGATGAACCTGCGCGAGATCGGTGCGGTGATGGAAGTGAGCGAATCGCGCGTGTGCCAGCTGCATAGCCAGGCCGTCGCGCGGCTGCGCGCCAAGTTGCGCGAAATGGCTTGGGCCAGCGTCGAGTGATCGGGCGGTTTTGCTCCGTAGGGCGCGAAAGAGCCGAGTGAGCGGTCCTCGCACGCCGGCTATGAACGTTAGGCTTTGAAGCGATCGACCCGCGGCGATGACCGCATCGCGCACGTCCGATCGAGCCTCGCGTTAACATCTCCCGTATTGCCGCATTGATCTTCGGGCGGCGCTGCAAGCGGGAGCATCCCATGCCTGTCATCGGCTTTTTCCATTACAACCTACGTGCCGATCGAGCGACGCTCGATGTCCTGCGCGACTTCTATGTCGACGTGGTGGGCTTGCGCGTGGGGCCGCGGCCGCCGTTTTCGAGCTTTGGCTATTGGCTGTACATCGGCGAGCGAGCCGTGCTGCATCTATCCGAGGCCGGTCCGAACGAGCGCAGGCTGCCGCACGCGTCCGGCACATTCGATCATGTCGCTTTCGAGAGCGTGGACCTGCGTGGGTTCGAGGCGCATTTGAGCGCGCGCGGCATCGACTTTCGGCGTGCGCACGTGCCGTTGCTCGATCTTTGGCAGTTGTTCTTCCTCGATCCGGCCGGCAACGGCGTCGAACTCAATTTCGCGGGGAATGAGGGGCGATGAAGAGTTGACGTACTGTAACCCATTGGGTTACAGTACGTGCATGATCAGAACCTTTGCTCACAAAGGCCTTGAACGTTTCTTTACGTCCGGCAGCATGGTGGGAATTCAGGCAATGCATGCCCGACGGTTGCGTCAGATTCTTTTTCTTTTGAATGACGCGGTCAGAATCGAGGACATGGATGCGCCGGGCCTCCGCCTGCATCCGCTGAAGGGCGATAGGAAAGGGTTCTGGGCCGTGACCGTCCAGGCGAATTGGCGAGTTATTTTCCAGTTCGACGACGGTGACGTCTACATCGTCGATTACGTTGACTACCATTGAGGCTCGCCATGCGTATGCACAATCCGCCGCATCCCGGCGAAATCCTTCATGACTTATGGCTCGAACCGCTCGAGCTTTCGATCACTCGCGCTGCTGAGGCGCTCGGAGTATCGCGCAAGACGCTTTCGGAGATCGTCAATGGCCGAGCCGCGGTCAGTCCCGAAATGGCGGTGCGACTCGAAATGGCTTTCGGCAAGAGTGCCGAATCTTGGCTGGCACACCAGGCTGCGTACGATCTCTGGCAAGTCGAGCAGCACAAAGAAGAACTGCATGTGCATTCGTTCAAGCGCGCAGCCTAACGTAGCCAAGCGGCGGCGGGCGCTCGATTGCGCCCGATGGAGTAGATACTTCCGAATGCGGTAGCCCGGACGGCGCCGCTCGACTCAAACCACCGCCATCCGCCCATCCGGCCCATAGACGCTCGCGCCCGCATGGCGCGAGGTGGCGCCGCGCAGGATGGCCAGCGCGCTTTGGTTGTAGTTCATCCGGATACGGATCATGAGGCCGTTCGTGGCGTTCGCGCGGCGAGCGCGGTGCACGACGGCTTGCAGCATCTGCCATTGCTTGCCGAGCCGAGCGTCGTCGGCAATGGCGAGCTCCATGCCCTTCCAGCCGGCGGGCAGGCCCATCTGCCGCAGTTGGCCGTCGCGCGTCTTTTCCAGCGACGCGAGCTTTTCGGTCAACTCCGTTTTCTTCTCGACGATGCCGGGCAGCGTCTCTAGCGGCGACACGGCCGCGAGCGCCTTTTCCTCGTACATCAACAGCGACGCGAACGCTTCGAGCGTCGCGTGTTCTTCGGTCACGGTGGCAAGCAGGGCGTCTCTCATCTCATCCGCCAAAACTCAAGTCGCGCATGCGCGCGTCAGTGACGCCGACCGGGCACACCGAGCGCGCGGATAGCCGCCGCTCAGCCGCCCGTCGACGGGTTCTTCAACAGATCGCGAGCCGTTGCGAGAATGCCGTCCGCAATCTTGCCCGGATCCATGGTCAACGTACCGTCGGCAATGGCTTGCTTGATCGACTCGACGTGCGAGACGTCGATGTCGGCCTCGCCCGACGCGGCGAGCGCGCGCAATTGCGACGACAATCCCGACAGGCTGACGTCGGCGCTTTGCGCCGGTGCCGCGCTGCCGCCGACAGGTGCGGCGCCGGCAGCGGCTTGGCCGCCCTGACGGGTGCCCGTCACGCCACCCTTGGGTGACGACAGGCTCGATGTGGAGGTGGAATCGACTTTCACGATAGCTTCCCGAACGATTTCGATTTGAGTGTGATAACGGCGACACTCCACGAAACTTTAGCGCAATCGGGAAGAACACCGGTCGACGGGCCTCGGCGAACGGGCGCCGAATCGGCCCGCGCCTCCACGCGCCGGCCATTTCGTCTACCCTCAGCCCGCCTCCGCCCGGCCACCTGGCCGCCGGGAATCGAAGCCCCGCATCCTCGGCCTCGAGCCCGCAGGGACCTTACATCTGAACTTGCACCGTCGCGCCATCCATGACGATGCCCGAGATGATCTGTCCCCCAGCCATCTTGACTCGCACCTGCTGTCCGGGTGCCGCGTTGTTCATGACGCTGCCCTCGGACGAAATCTGAAAACCTTGACCCTGCGCGACGACGCGCACCGTCTGGCCGATCGTGACGGCGCTCACGCTCTTGAGCACGTCCTGGCGCAGCGGCATGCCGGCGCTGATTCGAACGAGTGCCGTCGAGCCGATCGCCTGCGACGGATCGGTGATGATCGCGCGCGGCAGGTTCGACAGATCGCCGTCGCGTGCGAGCAGGTCTTGCGCCGTCACGACCGCGCCGGCCTCGATTTGGCGGGCGGCCAGGTAGTAGGTCGATTCGATGGCGATGCGCGCGCGCAGATAGAGCGTCCACGGCTTGGCGCCGGCACAGCGCACGCCCACCGACGTCATGCCCCAAAGGCGGGCGCCCGTCGGCATGAACGGCTCGAGCCCGTTGCAGGCGGCGAGGCCGCGCGGAAAGGTCGGGGCGACCGTGATTTCGATCTTGCCCGGCAAGCCCACGGTCTGCTGCTGCAAAAACGCGAGCGCGGCGCGGCGGATCGTTTCGCCGTCTTCTTGCCCGGCCGGCGCGTTCGACGCGGGAGCCGCGGCGGAGGCGCTCGAACGATTCGTGCGGCGGACGAACGAACTGGCCACGCCCCGGACCGCTTCGTGAACCGTCTCGATCCCATCATCGCGGCCACGCGGGAGCAGGTCGCCGAGCGTCGGCGCGCGGTGTCCCT
>NZ_JBQCIF010000002.1:0-96093 GCF_051953955.1 Trinickia sp.
GCCGGTACTACGCGCATCCGCAGAATCGGTTTTGGCATTTGATCGGGGATGTGATTGGCGAAGCGCTGCCGAGCATGGATTACGAGGCGCGGCTGCAAGCGCTGCTTGATCACCGCGTGGGGTTGTGGGATGTGATTGCCAAAGCTAAGCGCGAGGGCAGTCTCGATAGCCGGATCCGTGATCACGCGACGAATGATCTGGCGGCGCTCGTGGCTGCGTTGCCGAATCTCGCGGCTGTTGCGTTCAATGGCGGCACGGCGGCGAAGATCGGTATGCAGGCGTTGGCGGAAAGTCGTTTATCGCTCGATCTCATCAAGCTACCGTCGAGCAGCCCCGCTTATGCGGCTGTGCCTTATGGCGAGAAGTTGAGGGCGTGGGAAACGTTGCGCAAGTGGTTGGCGGCGTAGCTTCGCTCAAATAGATTCGCTCCACCGGTCGTTTGCCATCGGTGAAACTGGGATTTGACGCAACCGACAGTTCCAACTCAACGCCCGAGTAGTTGACGCGCGACGCGACT
Organism: Trinickia sp.; assembly: GCF_051953955.1. Taxonomy (GTDB): domain Bacteria; phylum Pseudomonadota; class Gammaproteobacteria; order Burkholderiales; family Burkholderiaceae; genus Trinickia. Next base: position 518 of record NZ_JBQCIF010000002.1, read on the forward strand.
GCTCACCCCACGCCTTCTTCGAATGAACGAGCCCGTATCGCTCCATTGTCCCGAGTGTTCGCGATAGACTTGATTTTGCGGCCGGATTTTGATGATGCGCTAATCCCTAGCACGATCGAGCTAGATTTTGGCTCATCGATTGCGCGGGCTATGGCGGATGCCGAGCAGCAATTGGGGCGTTCCGACACCGGCATGTCGAAAAAATAAATTGGGACGCGAACCAGATCGCGTCGGCACCGCCTCTTAGCTTCCGGAGAGGTCGTCTCTCAGCTTGAGAAAGGAAGCAAACCCATGTTTTACGTCAAGAATGTTCCCGGCTGGGAACGCGTGGTCCGCATTGTGCTCGGTGCCGTTGGTGCGGCGCTTTCGATCTTGCTTCTCAAAGGTATAGTTGGAATCGTCGGCGCGGTCGTCGTCGCCGGCGTGACCATGTCCGGCCTTGTGGGGTTTCGCCCAGCCTGCGCCATGGTGGGACGGCGTCTCGCGAAACAACAGAAGCGGTGACATGTCTCTCGACGAAGAAAAGCGAGCAGCAATCGACGCAGCGCACGATGTCCTCTTGCTCCGCGACTTCGAGGAACTCACGATCGGCGAGATCGCTGCGCGTCTCGGCTCGTCCGTCCCGGCGACTAAAAGCCGCCTGCATCGTGCGCGAACGCTGGCGCGCGAATATCTGCTTGCCTGATCACAATAGACCCTGGACAGACGAGGCAGCGGTGGGCATCGGCGGGGCGCTGCCGTCGGCGTTGAAATGACGATGAGGTTCAACGCGATCCGCATCTCGACGTTCCTGCAGTTGCCGCCGCCATTATGCGAATGACATTTCCAGCTCCACGCCTGAGTAGTTGACGCGCGGCGCCACTTCTCGACCCTCGCCTTCTTCGAAACGAACGAGCCCGTATTGCTCCATTGTCCGCAACGTTCGCGATAGATTGGACTTCGCACGGCCCGAGCGTTCCGCTAATTCGCTCAGTGACGCGGGCTTCGTCTCGGCGATCAACGCAAGCAGCGAGCGGTTTCTGTCGGAAAGCACCTGTGCCAGCGTTTCGAGCGACTGGAACCAGACTTTGGGCTCATCCGGGCTGGGCACATAGTCACCTCGGGCGATTGCCATCGTCCGAGCTTTGTATTGCTCCAATGACGCAATCCCGACCTTCAAGACGTTGGCTGTACTCATGCTGACTGCTCCTTCTCGCAAGAATCGCTTCAACTTCGACCCAGAAATCCGCCATCTGCTTGCACACGGCGGCGCGGACCACGTGGAGGCTTGAGAAATCGCTAGATGCTAACGGGGGAGTGTCGGTCTCGTGGTGCATTCGCTTGTTTCTAAGACCGAATGCCAGCCTTTCGTGATGGGACTCTGCGTAGATCGAGCTAGCGGCTGCGCTTTGCGGCAGCGCACCTGTTAGCGCTGTTGTTTGTTCTATCGGCGCAGACCTGAGCGTGCGGATCTACACGGGGGGTAGCGATGCCGTACCTGATGTCAAATTAACCAAAATATCAATCGGTTTTGGCATTTGATGGGGGATGTGATTGGGGTGGCGTTGCCGGGGATGGCGTACGAGGCGCGGCTGCAAGCGCTGCTCGACCATCGGGTGGGGTTGTGGGATGTGATTGCGAAGGCGAAAAGAGAAGGCAGTCTCGATAGCCGCATTCGCGATCATGCGACGAACGATCTGGCCACGCTCGTGGCTGGGTTGCCGAGTCTTGCTGCGGTTGCGTTCAACGGCGGCACGGCGGCGAAGATCGGAATGCAAGCATTGGCGGAAAGCCGCATTTCGCTCGATCTAATCAAGCTGTCTTCGAGTAGCCCGGCGTATGCGGTCGTGCCTTATGCCGAGAAGCTAAGGGCGTGGGAGGCGTTGCGTAAGCGGTTGGCGGCGTAGCGTCGCCGAAAGACGATGCTCTCGGCAGAGCCCGATCCATTGATCCCTCCGAACCCGCGCACCAGACTTAAATCACCATGGGATCGTTTCCCCTTTCCAGCGCGTGAACGTCCCTGTGGGGCCGTCCGGACCGAGCAGCGCAAGGCGCACCGCCTCGCGAGCGCCTTCCTCGACGGTCTCGGTGCCCGCATATCCGTTGAGGTTCGTCCTGGTAAAACCCGGGGAGACGGCATTGACCTTGATACCTTCTGGCTCGAGTTCGATCGCCATGGCGACCGTCAAAGCGTTGAGAGCCGTCTTGGATGCCGGGTAGACGGGGCCGAAGATCGCGCGGTAGGGGAAGGCCGGGTCCGAGTTCGTCGTCAACGACCCAACGCCACTCGACACGTTGACGATGCGGGAGCCTGGCGTCTTGCGCAAAAGCGGCAGCATCGCCTGGTACACAGCGAGCACGCCGAATACGTTGGTGTCCCATACCGCGCGCATTTCATCTAGCGCCGCGTTGCTCGGGCGCGTCGACTTTGCGTACTCCTCGACGGACTGACCGGGCTGCTTCTTCGTATTCGAGATGGCCGCGTTCTGGATGAGAACGTCAAGGCGGCCAAACTCATTTCGGACGCGCTCCGCCGCGGATGTGATCGAAGTCGGATCCGTCACGTCGAGCTGGAGCGCGAACGCGCCCAGCCCAACTTCCCTGGCCGCAGCCTCGCCGCGTTCGAGGCTGCGCGACCCTACCAGCACAGTCATGCCGCCTACCGCTAGATCCTTCGCAATCTGAAGACCGATTCCTTGATTCGCCCCGGTTACGAGAGCAACGGGTTTGTCCTGCATAGCAATCTCCTTATCCTAGTGCGCTCGCGCGCGTACAAGCCATGATCAATGCGTGCCGGGTTTTCATGGGAACTCCTATGTGAGACGGTTTGCGTATGCCCCCTACGATAGACTGCGATGACCGTACTTACTACAATCATTAATCCGAATTTCGTTTGTAAAAGTCCGAAGTGATCGATCCGTTAGCCGAAGTTGTGACGCTCCTACAGCCGGGCGCCCGGTTTTCCAAATTGGTCCTGGGCGCCAGCCCTTGGCGCGTTATCCGCTCGGATGCCGGTCAGTCGCTCTATTGTGTGATCCTCGAGGGCGCGTGCCGCATGGCGATCGACGGGCACGAGCCCATTGAGCTCGTCTCGGGCGATTTCGTGCTGATTCCCGCGGCCTACGGCGTCGCGATGTCCAGCCTCGTGCCGCCACCGCCGGCCGTTCAAACGCAAGAGCCGATCGCGCTCGGCAACAATGAATTTAGAATCGGGGAGTCGGACAGCCCAGTCGATTCGCGAATGATGGTCGGCCACTGCAGCTTCGGTTCGCCAGATGCAGCCCTGCTGGTCTCATTGCTACCGCAACTCGTGCATGTCCGCGGTGAAGAGCGGCTGGCCACCCTCGTACAACTTGTACGAGATGAATCACGCGAGCAGCGGCCGGCGCGTGAGGTCGTGCTGTCACGACTGCTGGAAGTGCTGCTCATCGAGGCGCTGCGGTCCACGGCGGAAACGACTGCGTCACCAGGCCTAGTTCGCGGGTTGTCCGATTGCCGCCTCGCGGCCGCGATCCGCGTTATGCACGAACACCCTACACGCGCGTGGACGATTGCCGAACTCGCGAAAGAGGCCGCACTGTCGCGCTCAACCTTCTTCGAACGCTTCAACCGCGCGGTCGGCGTGGCGCCGATGGAGTATTTGCTCACCTGGCGCATGGCGCTCGCAAAGGACCTGCTACGCCGTAATGAAGGCCGCGTCGCAGAGATTGCACAGCGCGTTGGCTACAGCTCCGCCAGCACCTTCAGCGTCGCCTTCACGCGGCATGTAGGGAGGACACCTTCGCAATACGCGCGCGAAGCCCAGCCGGCCACTGACGGCTGCGAAGATTGGGATGCAGGCGCTGGCCGAGCGCCGACTATTGCTTGATCTCATCAAGCTGCCGTCGAGCAGCCCGGCTTATGCGGCTGTGCCTTATGCCGAGAAGTTGAAGGCGTGGGAAGCGTTGCGGTCATAAGTGAGAATGAACTGACTCTCCGTAGCCATTGTGCAGCTAGTCGTGACCGTCCCTAGCAAGGTTCGCGCGAGACTGAGCAAGTGCTCAAACTCGGTGCGGTTCGCCGCGAAGGGCTTCAATTTTCCAATGCGTACTAGGTTATCGAATGTCGTCGATGTCATCCTCTGTACCTATGACCATCAGCTTCGGCCGCCGCAGCACTTCGGCAACGAAGGGATGACTTTTGCGCTTTCGCTCCAGGAATTCATCGAGAGTGTACTGGGTAATCTGCACTGCGCGGCCTAGCTGCTTTTCAGCCGGCCCGAGCGCAGCCATGATTTGCCCATAGCTGAGGGTTTCACTGATCAACAAGACGTCGATATCGCTGCTGGCGCGGTCACGGCCGTGAGCCACCGATCCGTACACGAAGGCGAGTTCGATGTCGGAAGCCAGCTGCGATAGCGCTTCGCGGAGAACCTCAACGACCCCAAAAGTCTTGAGAACAATGAGACGCAGCTCATCGAAAATGGGGCTACCTTCGTAGGCGCGCACTTGTTTGAGGTTTGCGACGCGGCGCGTTTCGATGAGACCGCCCTTTTCGAGACGATTTAATTCGCGTTGGACGGTGGCGCTGCCGAGACTGGTGAGTCGAATCAGCTCTTGGACGTGAAACCATTGTTCGGGCCGCCCGAACAGGCATGCCAAAATGGGTTGCTGCGCCCTGGAGAAGAGGGCATCGCCGAGCTGTGCCATATGCTAGATTCTAGCATGATCCAGCTAAAATTTAGCACGATGGTGTGCAGCACCTTCCGAATCCATGGACGTAACCCGCACACGCGTGGATAGCGGTCGATCGCAGATGAACCGCCGCGAGTTCCTAGCACGATCGAGCTAGATTTTGGCTCATCGAAACGAACCTGAGCCCTCGCGGATGGAGCGGCTAGCGATCTCATGGTCGGTTCTCCCTGTCGGTCGGCGATGTGTCGGGCGCCTCAATGACGCCGGTACCGTGCCGCGGCTGTTGTCGTTGCCCTGACCGAGGACGGGCAGATCTACTACGAGCGTTGCCTGCGCGCGATCGAGGAACTGCGTGCGGCGGAATCCGTGCTCCGGGGCAAGCGTCGTACGCGTTGATGTGGGCGGGGCGGCGCTCACTGCGGGCGGGTTCGCGGTGCTCCTGCGCGTGGCGCTATGGCAGCAGCTGCTAAAACTGGGCCGAGATATTCACTATGCATCCGACGGGATCCCGGCCTGCATGCAAATTCCAAATCAGCGATGCGGAAATTCTGGCCGGGCGCCGGACGTGCCGCTTCAGCAAGGCTGCCCGGCAGCTCCCGCTCAGTACCGCTTTTTGGGCGGCAACGACCGCTTGATCTGCTTGCGTAGGCGTGCCACTGCGGCGGCTTTTTTGCGCTTGCGTTCTGTTGTAGGTTTTTCATAGGCTGTCCGGGCACGAAGCTCCGGAATCAGGCCTGTGCGCTCGATCGCGCGACGGAAACGGCGTAACGCAACTTCCACGGGCTCGTCGGGTTTCGGAATTACGATAGTCACTATTTTCCTTGGTCCAGATCCGCCAGCAATGGCGAATCGTGATGTGGATGTGTACGCGGCGTTGTGGCACGAGGTCACGGCCGACGCCCGGACGGCGAATGAGGTTGGGATGGGGCAGACGCGGCGGCTCGCAATACCGGTCCGATGCGCGTCGCGGCATGCAGTCCAGCGAGTGCTGTCGCTATCAATCAAAGGCGGATTCGCGACCAACCAACACGCGTCTTTTCGGCGCTGTGCGAAGCGAACCAATCGTGCATTGTAACCGAAGGCCGCTATCTATCCCACCGCTATCGGCGGGGCCAGAAGGAAGTAGTGTTGTCGGCGATGCGTGCCGACGATGCGCAGCGCGGGTTCCCGCGTGATGTTTGGGCGCGTTTTGCTGCACCCGCCTGGCGCGTCCAGTGCGTGAAGTGTTTCGAACTGTGGCGCCGTCTTCAACCGCGCATGTCCACCCAGTTGCGCGCCCACTGGGTCGAGTGCTGCAACGCTTGCTCTTCGCTCTTGAAGTAATCGAGCGAATAAAACCGGTAGCGGCCTTCGGCTCGCTCGCCGTCGATGAGTTCGAGCAATAGGTTGGATGAAAAGCTACCATCGGGCAAACGATGCGCCGAAGGTTGGACGGCATAGCCGTTGTAATGTCGAATTTGCTTGTCCTGCATTTTAATTTAATGATATTTGAGTGCACACATGCCGTGCGACAAGTGTACGGGCGCGCCGATTCAAAGCCATTCGAGCCGAATTCCTCGGCAGTCGAAATGCGAAAAATGGCGTTTAAGCCTGACGGGCGAATGAGGCGCAACGAGGCGCAACGAGGCGTATGGCGCCGGCACGCTGCTGAATGGACGGATGCCAAGCAGGGTGGGGCGCCAACTGAGGGAGACAAAGCTCCACGAGGGTGTTCCTGCAACCCGGTATCCGTCACAGACGAACCGGGCCCTTCACCTTTACAGCGGCTTGATGTTGGCCGCTTGCAGCCCCTTCGGGCCTTGCTTCGTTTCGAAGCTTACTTTTTGATTTTCAGCCAGCGTCTTGAAGCCTTCGCTCCTGATTTCGGAGAAGTGGGCGAACAGGTCGTCACCGCCCTTATCCGGGGTGATAAAGCCAAAGCCTTTGCTGTCATTGAACCACTTAACGGTGCCGGTTTCCATGAAGAATCCTCGAGGAAAAAAATACAAAAAATGTGCTCCATTTCAGAGCGCGGGAAGCTTCAAGGAGGGAGAGGGACAACGAATACCGCAGAGGAGCGAGCAATTGATGAACAGCAATCGAACTTCTTGAACTTCGAAGCGAACGGTACCCCGCCGGATGGATCGGCGTCAACACTTATCTTGTAACTGTTTCGCCAGGGGCGTTCCGCAGGCGAAGCGGTAACCACGCGCACCGATGCGAACTTCATCGTGAACTCCTTGCTGAGAAAGGAGCTCGAGTCTAACGATCCATGCTGTCAGGTTCTGGCAGTAGGGTGCGACTGGCGATCTGGTTCAGCTTGCGCCATTCACGAAGCAGCGTGGAACGCCGCTTGGGATAGCGCTCCGCCATCTGTTCGACGCTGCGGAGCCGATCCGTACGGAAATTCCGAAAATCGTCTCGAAGCTCGCACCAACACATCAGTACGCGCGCCTGGTCGAAATACACCAAGGCAAACGGCCAAACGATGCGCTGCGAACGGAGACCATGTCCGTCCACGTAAGTAATGCGGAGCTTTTGCTCTGCACGGACCGCCGCGCGTAGAAAATCCTGCGGGACGATCTGAGTAGGCCTCGTCAGCGGCGCTCCCACCAGCAGCGAAGATTCCTCCAACTCGCGACGCAATTCGGTGGGCAGGACGGCGGCTATCTTAGCCAGCGGGCCTAGCGCCCCGGTCGATAGCGTGTTGTCGCAACGGCGGTATGAGGTGTCCGCGGTCGAGGCAACGGCGCAGGCGACGCATGGCATAATGCGCCGCCCCGATCGTCACCGCGTCGATATCGAATCGTCGGCCTGGGTGCAGGCACCGGCCCACCTGTGCCTCGACGATATCGCGAAGAACATGATCGGCACACGCCGTTCCGACCTGCGAGGAGCTCTGCCATGAAACTGCACACGACTGTGCGCGCCGCTGTCGCCGCCCTGCTGATCGCCGGCTGCCAACTCGCGCAGGCGCACGCCTACCCCACGCACAAGACCCCAGCGGCCGGTGCGACCGTCGCGACCTCGCAGAAGGACGTCGTCATCGATTTCGACGACAGCCTCGAACCCGCTTTCAGCTCGATCACCGTGAAGGACACACACGGCAAGGCCGTCTCCGACGGTAAGGCTGTCGTCGACGCGTCGAACAAGAAGCGCATGTCGGTCGCACTGCATTCGCTGACGCCGGGCATCTACACGGTCTCGTGGGTCGCGGTCGCTGCGGATGGGCATCGCACGCAGGGACACTACACGTTCACAGTGAAGTGACGGCCCGGCCTCGCCTCGTCGGGCCGATCGAGCCGATTCCGCAGGCCGTGGCGCCGATTCCGCAGGCCGTGCAGCGCGGCTTCTTGCGACTCGGGCCCCTGCTCGCCGGTGCTGCAATAGGGTGTGCAACGGCCGCTGGCCATGCATGCGCACAGGCCCGGCAACCTGCCGACGCTCCAGAGGCGGCGGGCACCGTGTTGCCCGAGATCGTGGTGAAAGGCGTGGCCGACGGACCGTCGGCCGGGCTCGTCGGCAAACGCACCGAGACGGGCACGAAAACCGATACGCCGATCAACGAGATTCCCCAAACGATCAACGTCGTCACCGGGCAGCAGATCGAGGCGACCGGCTCGGCCGATCTCAACGAGGCGCTGCGCTATCTGCCTGGTTTCGCCTCGTACGGGTCGGACAACCGCTCGGACCTTTATGCGTCGCTGAGAGGCTTCAGGCCCGCGCTGTTCATCGATGGATTGCAAGCGCCGAATACGACACCGATCGCCGACTGGCGCGTCGACCCGTACGCGATCGATAGCGCAACGGTGTTGCGCGGGCCGGCGTCGGTGCTGTACGGAGCCGGCGATCCGGGCGCGATCATCGACGTGCGGACGAAGCAGGCCGACGGCGAGCGCGTGCGCGAGGCGGGCGTGCGGATCGGCAACTACGCGCGCAAGGAGACGATGTTCGACGTCGGCGACGAGCTCGATCCGAGCGGCAAGTATGCCTATCGCTTCGTCGGCGTTGCACGCGACGGCAATGCGCTGACCGGCCCGAACGGGGACCGGCGCGTCGCGATTGCGCCGTCGTTGCGCTGGCGGCCGGATACGGCAACGTCGTTGACGCTCACCGCGACGTATCTGCAAGATGCCAACGATTTTTCGCACAACTTCCTGCCCGCGCAGGGCACCGTACTGCCGAACCCGAATGGGCAATTGACGCAGGACGTCTACACCGGCGCCCCGGGCTTCAATGACTACCGGAAAAAACAGTGGTCGCTCGGCTATCAGCTATCGCACGACCTCGATTCGGTTTGGACGGTTAGCCAGAACGTGCGCTGGATGCACCTGTCGCTCGATGATGCTTCGGTCTTCGGCGCCGGCCTTGCCCCTCGCAGCACGACCGACATCACGCGGTACGCAGGCCTCTTTCAGCTCAACTACGGCCGCTTCGACATCGACGACAACGCCAAGGCGCGCGTCGGCACGGGGCCGCTCGAGCATACGGTGCTGCTCGGTTTCCAGTACAACCGGCAGACGACGACCGACAGCGAATGGCTCGCACTGGCGCCGCGGCTGAATCTTTACGATCCCGTGTACGCGCCGGTGACGACCGCGATCTTTTCGGGGCCGACGTCACTGGGCCACCCCGATCTGCACACGGCAATGAACACGGTCGGTGCGTACGCACAGGACCAGATCAAATGGAATCGCTGGACCTTGACGCTCGGTGGGCGCGAGGATTGGGTCAACGTTCGGCAGGACGACCTCGGGGCCGGGACACAGACGAAGCAAGACGTCAGTGCTTTCTCCGGCCGCGTGGGCCTCACGTATCGCGGCGACTACGGCTTGTCGCCGTACATCGGCTACTCGACGTCGTTCAATCCTGTCATCGGCGTGAAGATGTTCGGCGGCGGACTGCCGAGCCCCACGCGTGGCAGGCAGACCGAGGCAGGCCTGCGCTGGCAGCCGCCCGGAAAGAATCTGATGCTGAGTGCGGTCGCCTACCAGATCGACCAGACGAACGTGGTGACGCCCGCGCCGGCGACTCTCGATCCGACCGGTACGTCCTCCGTGCAAACGGGCGAAGTGCGCTCGCGCGGGATCGAGCTGAGTGCGATCGGAAACGTGACGCGCGAACTGTCAATCATCGCATCGTACGTCTATCAGGACGTGAAAAACGTGCAGGCGAACGACGCATCGCTGAACAAATGGCCTGTCGACATCCCGCGGCCGCGCGAGATGGCATCGCTGTGGGCCGATTGGACATGGCGCACGGGAGCGCTCGCGGGGCTCGGCATCGGCGGTGGAGTCCGCTATCAAAGCGCATCAGCGGGGGCCCCGGACAACTCGCTGACGATCCCGAGCTACACGCTGTACGACGCGGCGCTGCACTATGCCCTTCGTCACTGGCGCTTCTCGCTGAACGTGGCGAACATGTTCGACCGTCGCTATGTCAGCGGCTGCCAGTCGTATGCGATCTGCGCATTCGGCAACGAGCGAACCGTGCTGGCCAGCGCCAAATACGACTGGTGACGATATGCCTGCGATGCCTGCCTGACGGTTCGATGGCTGCCTGATTCGGCGGCGCTTTACACTGGACCCCCTTCGTTGATGGAGATTCGGCAGATGGACTATCCCGTTTTTATCGTTCCCGGCATCGGCAACTCCGGCCCATTGCACTGGCAGAGCTTGTGGCAAGCCGCGCATCCGGATTGGCAGCGCCTGTCGGTCGACGATTGGGATCGCGTGGCATGCGACGACTGGGTTTCGCAAATCGAACGGCAGCTGCCGGCAAACGGCTCGGCGCCGATCATCGTCGCGCACAGCCTCGGGTGTCTCGCCGTCGCGCATTGGGGTGCCCGCTACGGTCGCGCGATTCGCGGCGCGCTGCTCGTGGCCGTGCCCGACCCTGCCGCACCGGCATTTCCCCGCGCGGCCACGAGCGGGTTCGAGCCGCTGCCGAGCCAGCGATTGCCGTTTCCTACGATCGTCGTGGCCAGCACCGACGATCCGTATGGAAGTGCGCAACACGCGCGAGCCTGCGCGGCTGCATGGGGAAGCGAATTCGTCGACTTGGGCGCAAGAGGGCATATCAATGCGGCGAGCGACCTGGGCGATTGGCCCGATGGGCTTCGATTGCTGGACCGGATGAACTGACGGTGCGGGACGCGTTGCCGGAAGGGCTTATGCGTTCGTCGGCCGTTCGGACAAGTATTCGCGTGCTCCGGCTAATCAGCGGGGGCAGGTAAAATCCCATGCATCGTGCCGTATCCCCGCACCAGATTACTCGATCCCTCATGTCCGACACCCGCTTTCCCTCATCCGACACCGTCATCAATCGCACCGCCGATTGCGCCCCCGAAAGCGATATCGAGGAGGCGCCCGAATCGCTGCACGAGGACACGCTCTGGCGCGATGGGGGCTGGACTGCGCGCGTCATCAAGAACGAGGACGACGATGGGTGGGCCGTCGAGATGATCAAGGATGGCGAGCCCGAGCCTGCGCTGGTCGGTCCGTGGACGATGGGCCGCAACAAGAAGGACCCGAAGCCGCTCGACGTGTCCGCTTTCAATACCCTCGTGAAGACGGCGTCCGAGGTATTGCGCCGGCACGAGCAGCAACTGCGCGCGCAGCTGCATAAAAGCTTGACGGTGCCGGCCGCGACGGGCGAGGGCGAATGGGAGATCACGCTCGACATCGTTCCCGACGAGGACGAGCCTTATGCGCTGCTGACTGCGCTCGATGCTTTTGGCGAACAGCTCGCGCGCGTGCAGGTGGCCGCAAACTTCAAGCTCAGCAAGGCCAGCGCCGCAAGCTGGGTGGAAAACGAGTTTCGCCGGCCGGCCTGACGATAGCGAGCGTGTGCGCGGGATCGCGCCGGCCTTTCGTAGTTGTCCCACGCAAGCAAGCCGGAGGTGACGATGAGTACGATCCACGAAGTCTATCCGTACCTGCGCGTGCGCAGCGCGGCGCAGGCCATCGAGTTTTACGCGCGCGCGTTTGGCGGCATCGAGTTGTTTCGCCTGACCGAGCCGAGCGGCCGCATCGGTCATGCGGAAGTCAAGATCGGCCCAGCGACCGTCATGCTATCGGACGAGTATCCGGAATATGGGATGCTGGCGCCCACGGACGATCGCGCGATCGCCGCGGTGTTGCATATCCACTGCGATGACGTCGATCAGCTTTTGCAGCAGGCGGTCGAGGCCGGCGCATCCGTCGTCCGCCCGCTGACCGATAAGTTCTACGGCGAGCGCACGGCGACCGTTCGCGATCCGTTCGGGCACGAATGGCTGCTCGGCCAACAGATCGAAGCACTGACGCCCGACGAAATGCAGCGCCGTTATACGGCGCTGTTCAACACATAGTCGCTCGTCGCGGAGATTCAACCTGCAAGCTTGTCGGCACGTTCGCCGGTGCTGCGCACGGGAACATCGCCTCTGTCGTTATCATTGAATAAATCTATTGAGAAATATTTTTCGTTCAATTTGATAAATGTCGTGGTGGCGGGTAACTTCGGGTACTGACCGCTCAACTTCCTCTCGACCCAGGAGACGCTATGACGACCGAAGCCAAGTGCCCCTTTCATCACGTTGCGGGCGCCGGCACCGCCAACCACGATTGGTGGCCGAACCAATTGCGTGTCGATCTGCTGAACCAGCATTCGAACAAGTCCAATCCGCTGGGCGAGGCATTCGACTATGCCGAAGCGTTCAAGCAATTGGACTACCGCGCGTTGAAGGCGGATCTCGTCAAGCTGATGACCGACAGCCAAGACTTTTGGCCGGCCGACTTCGGCCACTATGGCCCGCAGATGGTCCGCATGGCATGGCACGCAGCAGGCACCTATCGCACGTCGGACGGCCGCGGAGGCGGCGGCCGTGGGCAACAGCGCTTCGCGCCGCTCAACTCCTGGCCCGACAACGTCAACATCGACAAGACGCGTCGCCTGCTGTGGCCGATCAAGCAGAAATACGGCCAGAAAATTTCTTGGGCGGACCTTTTCATTCTGGCGGGCAACGTGGCGCTCGAATCCATGGGCTTTCGCACGTTCGGCTTCGCCGCGGGGCGCGAGGACGTTTGGGAGCCGGACTTCGACGTGAGCTGGGGAGCCGAGACGAAGTGGCTCGCCGACGACAAGCGCTTCACGGGCGAGCGCGATCTCGACCGCGAATTGGGTGCCACGCACATGGGCCTCATCTACGTGAATCCCGAAGGTCCGAACGGCAGCGGCGACTACATGGCGGCTGCGAGGGACATCCGCGCCACGTTCAACAACATGGCCATGAACGACGAAGAGATCGTCGCGCTGATCGCCGGCGGCCATACGTTCGGCAAGGCGCACGGCGCGGCGCCCGAATCGCACAAGGGCCCCGAACCCGAGGCCGCGCCGATCGAAGCGCAGGGGCTCGGATGGACGAGCGGTTTCGGACAAGGGCATGGGAAGGACACGGTTTCGAGCGGCCTCGAGGTGACGTGGACCAAAACCCCGACGTTGTGGAGCAACAACTTCTTCGAAAACCTGTTCAAGTACGAATGGGAACTCACGAAATCGCCGGCCGGTGCCAAGCAATGGGTGGCCAAGGACGCACCGGAAATCATTCTGGACGCGCATGTCCCGGGTAAATTCCACAAGCCCACGATGCTCACGACCGACCTCACGCTGCGCTTCGATCCGGAGTTCGGCAAGATTTCGAAGCGCTTCTACGAGGATCCGCAGGCGTTCGCCGATGCATTCGCGCGTGCGTGGTTCAAGCTGACGCACCGTGACATGGGACCCAAGGCGCGCTATCTCGGCCCCGAGGTGCCCGCTGAAGATCTGATTTGGCAAGACCCGTTGCCTGCGGCCGAGCATGACCCGACGCAAGCCGATATCGCCGATCTGAAGGCAAGGGTCGTTGCCGCGAATCTGTCGATCGGCGAACTCGTGTCGGCTGCGTGGGCGTCGGCGTCCACGTTTCGCGGCGGCGACAAGCGCGGCGGCAGCGATGGCGCGCGTCTTGCGCTCGCACCGCAAAAGGATTGGGAAGTGAATGCCCGTGCGGTAGCCGTGTTGCCGAAGCTGGCCGAGATTCAAAAGGCGTCGGGGAAGGCCTCGCTTGCGGACGTGATCGTGTTGGCCGGTTGCGTCGGCGTCGAACTGGCGGCAAAGGAGGCCGGCGTGAAAGTCGATGTGCCGTTCACGCCGGGCCGTGTCGATGCGCGGCAGGACCAGACCGATGTCGACTCGTTCGCCGTGCTCGAACCGCGCGCCGATGGCTTCCGCAATTACCGCAACGGCAAGGGCGGCGCGCCGACGGAAGTGCTGCTGATCGATCGCGCCCAGTTGCTGACGCTGACGCCGCCCGAGTTGACCGTGCTGATCGGAGGCCTGCGCGTGCTCGGCGCCAACTTCGACGCGAGCCGGCACGGGGTCTTCACGGATAAAGTCGGCGTGCTCAGCAACGATTTCTTCGTCAATCTGCTCGACATGGGCACCGTGTGGACGCCCGTGGATAGCGAGGCCGAACTGTTCGAAGGCCGAGACCGCACGACGGGCGCCGTCAAGTACACGGGCACGCGCAGCGATCTGATCTTCGGCTCCAACTCGGTGCTGCGCGCCTACGCCGAGGTCTATGCGAGCGAGGATGGCAAGGAGAAGTTCGTCGAGGACTTCGTCGCGGCTTGGGCCAAGGTGATGAACCTCGGACGCTTCGAACTCGCTTGATCGCTCGCTTTTTCGCAAACGGCCGGTCTAACGGCCCGGCCGTTTGCGCGTGTGCCTCCGTTCACTGGCTCGACGGTTGCTCCACCTGCCACCGCAAGATTGGATGCGTGGCGCCGGCCGGCAGCGCCCAAGCGCCATTCGAGCTGAAGTCCCAACCCGAGTAACTTGCGGCATCCGACATCTGGGCAGTCGTTAGGCCGTTCGAGGCCGGTAAAGGCGTGCCGGAGGTGACGCCGACCGAGGACCCCGTGGTGTCCTTGTTCCAGTAGACGTCGTGCCCGATGTTGCCGCTGTTGACCGTTGCAATGCCATTGTTCACGGCGTTGCCCGTGTCCGGATCCATGTTGCCCGTCACGAGCCCGGTCGCAAACGACTGGCTGATCGTCCCGTTGTTCGTGTTTACGAGCCCGCCTGCACCGCACGCATAGGTCTCGCACTCGGCCGTCACCGCACCGGTTGCATACGATTGGGTGATCGTCCCGTTGTTGACGGCGACGAGACCGCCCGACACGCCCGACGTGGTGGCGGCGCCGCCGACCATGTCGGTCGTATGCACGGTGCCCGTCGCGTACGATTGGGCGATCAAACCGTCGTTCTCTCCGACGAGGCCGCCCATCTTTGCGCCCGTGAAGCTGTTCACGCTGCTCGACGAACGTTCGATCGTTCCGTGGTTCACGCCCACGAGGCCGCCCGCCGTGGTGCCGTCGTACCAGACGCCGGCATAGAGGTCGTTCAGGCTGCCAGACGTGTTCACGCGTAAGACGGTGCCGTCATTGTTCGCGGCCAGGAATCCCTGCACACCTAGCAACCCGGATTTGAATTGTCCGGAATCCTTGACCGATACGCTAGCGTTGACGTTCAGATCGTGCACCATGGCGGTTGCCCCCAACGTGCCGAACAGTCCCAACATGACCGGGTTGTCGTATCCCGTTTCCCCCTGCAACGTAAGGGAGCGGATCGTATGGCCCCGACCGTCGAACTGCCCCGTGAAAGGTGTGTTGCCGTTGCCTATTGCGACATACGAGCCGTTGCTCGTCGCGCTCGCATCGATGTCCTTGCCGAGCGCGTAGTTGCCGGCGAGGTCGGCTGAGACATGCTCGAGGTCAGCCAGTGAATTGACGAGCTTGTAGCCGGTGATTTGCGTGAGCAGACCGCTGTAGGCCGGCGATGTCCACGTCTTGTTGGCCAGCAGTTTGCCGGGGCGGTAGCTGCCGTTCATATCGTAGAGTGCGCTGACGAAGCCTTGGCTTGCCGACCAGTCGATCGTCCCATTGTTCGTGACGCTGCCGCCGTTGTCGATGGCAGTCGAATCGGCACGCAGCGTGAGATTGCCGTTGCCGACGTTCTTCAAGCTCGCGGCTGCTTCGATCGTCAACGAACGATAAGCGCGCAGTGTCAGCGATGCGGCGCCGGTCCAATGAATGCTCGAGGCCACATCGATATCGCCGCCCGCGCCCGTCGTTTGAAGATCGATGGACGTGCCGTGGTTCAAGCTGCGCTGAAACACGGGGGCCGCCAGTCCATCGATGGTGAAGCGCGGCGCGGTGATGTTCCACTTGCCGGCCGTCACGACGGTCGGGGCCGTCGGATCGTCGACGATTCGCAAGTTGGCCGCGCTCGTATCGACCGTGCCGCCGCTGCCGTCTGCGTTGCGTGCGTCGATGGTGCTGTTCAGCGTGACCTGGCCCGTGTCGGCGACTAGCCACACATGGCCGTCGCGCGTGGCCGTGCCGGTGGCACGAAGCGCAGCGTGGTTGCCGGCCAGTGCGAACACGTTGCCGTCGGCGGCCTGCAGACTGATTTGCGCAGCTTCGATCGTGCCTTGATTGACGACGGTGCCGCGGCTGCCCGTCTGCACGAAGACTTGCTTGCTCGTGGATGAATCGTGTAACAGCACGCTTTGTCCCACGGCAAGCTCAGCCGTGCCCTTTGGTGCACGGATCTCGCCGAGGTTGGCGACGCTATTGCGCGCGACGAGGAAGACGTCGCCGCCGCTCGAGGCGATCTTGCCGAGATTGACGACCGTGCCGGCCGATGTACCCGAGAGCGTCAGTGGACCGCCTTGCATGAAGGCGCTGTTTTCGATATCGAGCGTGGAGGCGACGAAGCGGCCGCCGGTCGCGACGACGCCGCCGGAGCCGATGACGATGCCCTGCGGATTGATCAGGTAGACGCTGCCGGTGGATGAGAGCGTGCCGAAAATCGATGACGGATTGCCGCCGGTGACACGGTTCAGCGTTGCGCCCGATCCATTGATGATGTCGACGCGGTTGCTCGTGCCGATGGAGAAGCTGCTCCAATCGATGACGCCCTTCGACGATGTTTGATTGATCGTCAGCGACGAGGCATTGCCGTTGATCGAACCGGCGCCGGCGGCGAAATGTCCGCCGCTCGGCAGTGGTCCGGCGGCATCGGCGATCTCCGGCATCGCGAGCGACAGTGCAACGAAGAGCGCGGTGAGCGCGTGCGGCGGCATGCGCCGCGTGCGGCATGGTTGTGTCATCAACGAAAGCGCTGGCATTCGTGTACCCCCGGTTATTCGCGCAGACCCCACGCGGCATGTGCGAACCCAGCGAACCACTCGGCGAGTGCACGGCCCTACAGTTTATTGATCGGAGGAATTTGATCTACAGCCAGCGCTGCCAAAACGTCAGTCGTTCGCGCCATCTTCACGAAGCGAACGGGGCAAGGCGGGTCTACGAGGAGAGAACGTCGCGAAGGGGCTTACGCGCGGCGAAGGTGTCGCGCCGCGCCATTGCATTGCTACTTCATCGCTGCTTTCGTGGGCGCATGGACTGCCGGGCATGGCCCTTGCTGAGAGACGGGTACGCTTGCCAAGGGAGAAGACTCATGACACGACTCATCGCACTCTTTGCGCTCGCATCCACGGTCTTGCTGGCTGCGTGCAACACGGTGGCGGGGGCCGGCCAGGACATTTCGAAGGGCGGCCATGCCATTACGAACTCGGCGGAGCGGCACTCGGACTCGGACTAGCGGTTAGCGCGAGCCCGAACCGCCATGCGTCACATCCGCCGGTAGCGATCGGCCGCCGGCGGCAATGCGCCACGGCGCTCACCGCCGGCTCGCCGCACTCGCGCATCGGCCTCGGTGCTATTCGCTTGCCGCGCCGCTGTCGTCTTTCCCCACGGCCTTGCGAATCGCGTGCTTCGTCGCATAGTAGCCCCGGCGCGTGCCGCTCGCCACCGCGTGGCCGGCGGCCTTCGCCGTGTGGCCGATTTCGTGCGCCGCTTCGCGCGTGTCCTCGCCGAACTTCTTGCCGGCTGCCTTGATGTTTTCCTTTGCTTCATGAGCCGTCGTTTTCACGTCCGCATGCGCGGTAGGACTCAGAACCGTGCCGACGAAGATGGCGAGCAGCAGTGGGCGGATTTTCTTCAAAGCATTCTCCTTTCAAACGTCGTGAGATCGAACGATCGCAGTGCGAGCGTCGAGGATCACCGCGGCCCGTCCTTCGAGCAGCAGTTGCGCGCCGCAGCGCACAGTGAAGCGGTAAAGCACGTTGTCGGCGTCGCCGCCGATCCGTGCCGCCGTCACGTCGAGCGGTGTGGCAAACGTATCGAGTCGCGCCACGGACATTTTCACGCTGCGCACGCTCGCGAGAAATCCCGCGCGCGGCCGATTGGATTGCGCACCGAGCGCGGCGCCGTGCACCGCCATTGCCTGGGCGGCGTACTCGATGCCGCAGACGGCGCCGAGCCGGCCGTCCTTGCGCAATGGATTGTGCGGCTCGCGGTGGCTCGTCGCGATGCACTCGATCGTTTCGTCGTCCCACCGCACGACTTCGTCGAGCAGGCACATCGCGCCGCTGTGAGGAATATGCGCGGCGATCCAAGCGCGATCGAGCGGCGCGACGAGCCGTCGTTCCGTATTCATGGCTGTGCGGTTTCCTTACGAGTATCGGTAGGCGTCACGTCGATCCGCACGCGCAGTTCGTCGAGATAGTCGAGCACGACCGCCGCTCGGCGCCGCATCGCCAGCGCTTCGAGCAACGGCAGCGCGCGCGCTGCCGGATTGTCCGTTCGGATGGCTTCGAGCGGTGCGCGCGTCAGCATCGTGGCCGGTGCGTCCGTCAGTGCGATGTCGATGCGGGCCAGCGTGCGCGCGGTCTCGATCGGCGCGAGGACGAGAGCCGTGCCGAATGCATCGCGGATCGGGCGGAACGCGTTGAGCGGATGCGGGTATCCCGTATCGGAGGCGATGAGCAGCGCATCGTGGCCATCGACGGCCGCTTGGCATGCACTTTCGAGCAACCCGGCGGCGAAGCTGCCGTCATGAGCGCAAAGCACGTGCGATGCGGCCATCGCGTGCGCGGCAATGCTCCAGTATCCGGCGGGTGCGTTGTGAACCGAATTGTGAAAGCGCGTGGGCGAGATGAACCGGTCTTCGCCGGCCAGCATGTCGCAGATGGCATGGCAGTTTTCGCCATCGCCGCCCGATGCGGCGAAAACGGCGGCGAGCTGGGCCGCATCGCGGCCGGCGGCTTGCACCGCTTCGGCGCCGACGGCGAGCGCGAGCTTGACCGTCGCGCTCGTGCGGCGGCGCTCCGCAGCCGGCAACGCGGCCGGCGGCGGAATGACGGCGGGCGCGTGCGCGTACTCGGCGGTGCTCGTCAGCGCCTGCACCGCTTGCGGCCAGTTGGCGAACCCAGGACCGATCAGCCCCACGCCATCGATATGAACGCTGATCGTCTTCATCGCGTGGCGCTCCGTTCGCGAGCCGCATCGGCGCGGCCGAGAATCAGGCTGCAATTGGTGCCGCCGAAGCCGAAGGAATTGCTGAGCACGTTGCGCACGGCGGCGTTCGTGCTGTCCAAGACGTAACGCAGGTTCAACGCCGGGTCTGGCGCGCTCGACCCCACGCCGGCCGGCAGGAACCGATGGCGCAGCGCGAGGGCGGAGATCACCGCCTCGAGCGCGCCGGCGGCGCCGAGCGTATGACCTGTCGCGCCCTTGGTCGAGCTGCATGGCGTTGCATCGAACAGGGCGTTGACGGCGAGGCTCTCCGCCGCGTCGTTGCTCGGCGTCGCCGTGCCATGCAGATTGATGTAGTCGATGTCGGCAGCGGACAGACCCGCCGCCGCGAGCGCACCCTCGATCGCCAGCCGTGCGCCGAGCCCTTCGGGGTGCGGGCTCGACATGTGATGGGCGTCGCTCGATTCGCCGATGCCGAGCAGTAGCACGGCGTCGTCCTGCGTGCCGCGAGGGCGTTCTAGCAATGCGAAGGCGGCCGCTTCGCCGATCGAGATCCCGCGGCGCGCAAGATCGAACGGACGGCACGGCTCGCGCGAAAGCAACTCGAGCGAATTGAAGCCGTAAAGCGTGGTCAAGCAGAGCGAATCGACGCCGCCGACGATGGCGGCATCGATCAGTCCCGCTTCGATCATGCGCCGCGCGGAGCCGAATACCTTGGCGCCCGATGAGCAGGCGGTCGAAATCGACGCGGCCGGCCCGGCGAGCCCGAAGTAGGTTCGCACGAACGCCGCCAGCGAATAACAGTTGTGCGTTTGCGCGTAGCGGAAATCGGCCGGCAGCGCGCCGCTTTGCGGATCGCGGCGGCGATAGGCCTGCTCGGTTTCTAGAATGCCCGACGTGCTCGTGCCGAGGAACACGCCGATCCGCTCGGCACGATGACGCGCGATCGCGTCCCTTACCGCATCGGCGAAGCCGTCTTGTTGCAGGCCCAATTGAGCGAGCCGGTGATTGCGGCAATCGAAATCGCGCAGGTCGGTGCGAACGGGTTCGTCGTCGACGCCCTCGACTTCGCCGATCCACGTGTCGAGCTCGGCACGTTCGAATCGGCACGGCGTGAGCCCGCTGCGCGGCTCGCGCAGCGCTTGCAAGGTCGGGACGAGCCCCCGGCCGATGCAGCTCGTCGCGGTGAAGTGGGTGAGTTCCAATGGGTTCACGTCGGTCGATCCCTGTAGTCGATGCGATTCAACGGGAACCGCGTACTGCCGTCGTTTCGGCGGGCCGCACGAGCGGGGAAGCCGTTAGCGGGTTCGTGAGCGCCGCGCGCAGCGTCATGCACGACAGCCCGGCATCGCGTACGCCGCGCAAAACGATCTCGAGCGCGTCGAGGATGACGGGGCGGCTTTGCGCGTCGCGGGCCGCATTGCCATCGTGCAGCAGCAGAATGTCGCGCGCCGCAAGATCGCGCAGCAACCGGCCGGCGACCAACTCGGCATTGCGTGCGCGCGTGTCGAATCCGCGCCGCGTCCAACTGGCGAGCTGCAGTCCGAGCCCGCATAGCGCGGGTTCCAGGAAAGGGTTGCGCAGCCCGGCCGGCGCGCGGAAAAAAAGCGGCGGCTCGCCGGTCAAGCCGCTCAGCGTCTGCTGCGCCGCCTCGATCTCGCGCCGCATCGCGCGCAGCCCCATCAGCGAGAAATGATGCCGATGATGCTGGCTGTGATTTTCGACGGCGTGGCCGCGGGCCACGATCGCCCGAACGACGCTCGGGTAGCGTAGCGCAAGTTCGCCGATGCAAAAGAATGTCGCCCGAGTGTCGTAACGATCGAGCAGATCGAGGACGCGTGGCGTGACTTCGGGATCGGGGCCGTCGTCGATCGTGATCGCGATGCGCGCGCCTACGTGCTCAGGCAGCCGCGTCCAGTTCGGACCGAGCAAGGCGCTGCGCGGCCAGAGACCAGCCGTCGCCATCACGGCATGAGACGCGGCGACGGCGCCTGCGGCATAGGGCCAGCAGGCCGGCTGGGCCGCCGCCAGCGCGGCGGCGCCCGCGTGAGTGGCGATGATGCCCGAGATGGCGGGTGTCGGCCGCCAACGGCGCGGCGAACCGGCCGATATGCTCGACGTGGGCGAGCTCAGTGGCCGTAACGTGGGATTCATGGTGATGAGGTCCTTCTGCGTGGCGCATCGGCCGTCGCCGCCGCGGCGTGACTTGCCCGTGCCGGGCGCATCCGCGCTTCGCTCGCTTGCGCATTGCGCGGCGCGAGGATCGCGGAAAAGAGCAGGGCGAGCATCGCGCCGGGGCCTACCGTCAGCCCGAACGACTCGAGCATCGGCACGTGCGAGAGCGCCAGCAGCCCGAAGCCCGCGACGGTGGCGAGATTCGCGATCAGCAGCGAGACGAGCGTTTGCGGTGCGATCGAATGCGGTGCGTCCGACGAAGCCGAATGCGAGGCGCTTTGGGGGCGATTGAAGAAAAGCGCATAGTTCGATCCGATCGCCACGATGAGCAGCAGCCCGATCAAATGCAGAATCGTGAGCGGCTCGCGGGCGAGTGCGAAGCCGGCCGTCACCACGAGCACGGCGGCCAGCAGCGGGGCGAGTGTCCCCGCGACGCGCCCGGCGTCGCGCAGCGAAGCGGCGAGCAGGACGATGATCACCGCGAGCCCGACGAGCGACAAGCGGATGTCCTCGCGCACGTAGCCGACGTAGAGCGCATCGGCCTCTCGTTTCAGATCGACGAAGAGCGCGCCGGGCACGCCGGCCGCCGCGACGGCCGCCTCGATTCGGCCGGCGTCGAGGCTCGGCTCGTTTGCGTCTGCGTTTGTGTCCGCGTTTGCATCCGCGTTTGCCGCTTGCTGCGCGGCCGATGCCGCGAGCGTCGTCGCCGTTGCCGCTGCCGGTGCCGGTGCTTTCGTTGCGCTCGGCGCGCGCAACGAAAGCACCGCTTGCCACTTGCCCGAACGTTCCGTGAGCAACGCATCGACGGCCAGTCCCATCGACGTTCCGCGCAGGTCGGCCCGCGTGAGCAGCGGCGCATTGCGCGCTTGCTCGACGTCCGCGATGAACGGTGCGAAGACGTCGGGTTTGAGCTCGATGGCTTGATCGGCGGCAGCCGCGCGCATTCGTGCCTCGAGCACGTCCGCCGGCGGCAAACTGGCGAGCCGCGCCCGTTGCACGGCATCGCTCGGCAGATAGCGCGAGGGGCTTTCGAACCCGGCGAGCACGCCCGAATCGACGAGCGGTTGCAGCCGGGCGGCGATCTTTTCCGAATCTTCGAGTACGCGCTGTTCGGTCGGCCCGGAGATGACGACGAGATAGCGTACGTCGGGCGCGCCCACGTCGGCGCGCAGCGCCGCATCGAGCGCCTGGCTCGATGCGGGCACGGGGCTCAGCGCAGCGAGCTCCTGGCTCCAGAGTTGCCCGCGGTGCAGTGCGAGCACGGCCACGGCGCCGATCATCAGCGCGGCGAACGGCCAGCGCAGCCGCGGCGCGATGCGCGCTGCGCGCGCCAACGTGGCGCCGAGACGCGACAGATCGCGCACGGCCACGGCCCGCTCGTGCAAGTGAGGCAGCACATACCGCGTGACCGTGGCTGCCGCAACGAGCCCCGCGATCGAGTAGACCCCGAGTTGCACGAGCCCGGGAAAGCCCGAGAACAGCATCGATGCGAAGCCGCAGACCGATGTCAGCATGCCGAGCCGGATCGTCGGCCAATAGGCGCCGATCCACGCACGAACGGCGTCGCTCGAGCGCGCCGGCATGCGGCCCTGCTGCGACGAGCCGGGACGTGCCGATTGCACGAACAGGTAGATCGAATAATCGACGGCCTCGCCGATCAGCGTGGTGCCGAACCCGAGCGTCAATCCGTGGATGGTGCCGAAGACGAGGCTCGTTGCGGCGAGGCCGGCGGCGATGCCCGAAACGACGGGCACGAGCCCGAGGGCGAGCGTGCGCGGCGAGCGGTAGACGAGCAGCAGCAAGCCGACGATGAGGCCGAGACTGAGCGAGGACAAGCGTTCGACGTCGTGCTTGATCGCGTCGCGCGTGCGCACCGAAAACACGCCGGGCCCGGTCAGCAGCAGCCGGTAGGACGCGGCATGGGGCCGCGATTTCGTAGCCGCGTCGAATGCCGCATGGATGGCCGAGATCGCGGCTTCCTGCGCGTCCGTATCGGAGCCGGCGCCCGATGTTTGCGCGACGAGCACGGCGCGCTGGCCGCTGCGCGAGGCCCAGACGCCGTCTTGCAACGCGGGCTGCGCTTCGCCGTCGAATTGGCTCACGATGGCCATCGTTTCGCCGGTCGGATCGCGCGGCAGCAGCGCCTTCGTCATGAGCCCCGCCGACGAGCTCAGCAAGTCGAGGCTTTCGCCTAGCGCGCGGTGGAGCCCCTGCGTCGAGAAGTGCTGCGGCGTTACGGCGGGACTCAATACATAGCGGTGTGCAAAGACGAAGCGCTCGTCGCGCGCTTGACCGACGCTCTCGCCGTTGTTCACCGCGACGAAGCGCGGATCGCGGCGCAGCGTGGCGGCCATGCCGCGCGAGATGTCTGCGCGCGTCGCGGCGTCCCCACCTTCGATGGCGACGAGGATGAGCCGAGAAATCACGCCGTCGCGCAATTGATCGACGAGCACGCGCTGCTCGGCGCTCGGTGCGCGCGGCAGGAACGCCGACAGGTCCGCCGTGAAGTGGGCGCGCTGAACGACGAGCGCGCAGCCGATCAGAAACAGCAGCCATGCTTGCACCGCACGCCGCGTCAGCAGCGCGCGAAGCCGCGCATGGGATCGGCTCGAGGTCTCGTTGCGCATCACTCGTTCGCCGCGTGGCTGAGCCGCATGACGGAGCGATCGCCGTCAGGTTGCTCGATGACGACGGTGCGCAGCAAATCGCGCGTGCCGTCGAGCGTGACCGTGCGCACGGCTTTGAGCATGCGCGAATCGATCGGCGTCAGCGTCAGCGTCCAATCGTCGCCGTGCCCGCCGATGGACACCTTGTAGCGTTCCTCGAGCGCATAACGATTGCCGGTAAGCGTCGCGCGGATGCTTTCGATGAACGCATCGAGCTCCGGGTAGTGCGTGAGCGAGATCGTGTACGTCCGTCCTTCACGCGTAATGGTCAGCTTGTCGCCGTCGACGACGAGCCGCTCGGGCTTCGGGCTCACGGTCAGCTTCTCGAGGTGATCGGGCGCTGCGAACGCGAGCTCGCCCGACGACTCGATCGGCTTGGCCGCGATCGAGAGATATCGCGTTTCGACGAAGCTCGCGCGCCCAGCCTTGCGTTGCGCGAGCGTCGACATCAACCGGTCGAGTGTCCAGTCTTGTCCGCCCGCGGCGGCCGCCGCGGCGAAGCCGTGAAACGGCATGGCCAGGCACAAGGCGGCCACCAGGGCGGCGGCCGGCGCTCGACCGAGGCGGCGCGTGCGGGCGGTGCGGGGCAGCGAGGGTGTCATGCGTCGAAGGTCCTTGACGGCGGCGATGCGGCGCGTTGCGCGTGCACCGATGCTGCGCTGCCGGTCGTTTCCGTCTTTTCGCTTTCGCGCCAGAAATCGAAGAAATTGAACCAGTTGTACGGCGCGCTGCGGCAGTGTCGTTCGAGCAGCGCCGCATAGCGTCGCACCGCGGCTTCGACCTGCTCGGAGCGCTGCGCGCGCGCGGTATCGGAGAAATCGGCGAGCGCTTCGAAATGGACGTCATAGCGGTTGCCGCCGCGATAAACGCCCGTGAGGAAGATCACGGGCCGCCTGAGCATGGCCGCCATTCGCATCGGGCCCAACGGAAATCCCACGGGTGCGCCGAGGAATTCGAGCGGCAGCAGCGTGTCGCCGCCGTCCTGACGCAGCGTGCGGTCGGCCAGCATGCCGATCATCGCGCCGCCGTCGAGATATTCGCGCGCTTCGAGCATGGCCTCGGGGCGGCCGAGGCTGATGACGTCCTGTTTGACAGCGGGATTGACGGTGGCCAGGGCGGCATTGACGTTGCGCGCGTTCTCCTCGTACATCATGATCGCCACACGCAGATTCGGCCGCGTCCGTCCGATCGTGCGCAGCACTTCGAAGCTGCCGAAATGCGCGCCGATGAGCATCGCGCCGCGCCCCCCCGAGAGCGCCGCATCGACGAGCTCGCCGCCATGGACGCGGATATCGAATAAATCGAAGCGTTCATTGAGCAGGTAGACCCGATCGTGGATCGTCGTGCCGAACACGAACAGATGCCGGTAAACGTCGCGCCAACGCGCGCGCCGCCCGAGCACGCGCGTCAAATAGGTCCGCGAGGCGCGCCTTGCCGCCGGCGCGAGGAACAGGAAATACAAGACGATGGCGCGCAGCAGCACGCGGCCGAGCGGTCGCCCGAGTCGCAGCGAAATCCTCGTCATGAGGCGCAGCGCGGCGAAGTTGCCGCGCTCTTCGCGCTGAGCCCAGATCGAGCGATCGGATCGAGCGTGCAGGCTCATGACGATGTCCGCTCCGTCAGCACGCCGGTGGCCACGGTGCGCTCGCCTGCACGGATCGTGAATCGAATCGCGCCGCGCTCGTCGCGCAAGAACGAGAGCATGAGGGGCTCGCCCGGCGCGGCGGGCGCCGTGAACTTCGCCGATCCGATGTCGCAGGCATCGAGCGGCCGCCCGAGGGCTTTGCCGATTCGCTCGATCGCGCAATCGAGCAAGACGACGCCGGGCACGATCGGCCGGCCCGGAAAATGACCGGGAAGGGCGGGGTGGTCGGCCGCGATCTCGAACTCGATTGGCCCGTGTGGTTCGCCGGGTTGCCCACGCTGCCCTGCTTGCCGTTCCCGCTCATCGAGGGTGCTGCCGGTGCCGCCGGCAATGCCGGCCGGTCGCTCGAGCAACGCCGCCACGAGCGGCGCGAGTGCATCACGCGGCAGCTTGCCCGTGCCATTGCGCGGCAGGGCGTCGACGAATAGCAGCGGGCGCGGCATGAACGCGGCATCGATGCGTTCGCGCAGGCGCCGTTGCAGTTCGGCCAGCGAAAGCGTCGGCGCAACCACGAGCGCGACGAGCCGTTTGACGGACAGCCTGCTCTCGTCGCCCGGCACGGGCCGTTCCGGCTCCGCGTCGTCGGGCATGAAGAATGCGCCGTCGTCGACGCCGTCGATGGCCGTCAGTTGGTGGTTCAGATAAGCGAGCGAGGTGCGCTTGCCCGCGATGTTGACGAGATCCGCCTTGCGTCCATGCAGTAGGAAATGCGTGTCGTCGATGAGCTCGAGCGCGTCGCCCATTTGAATCGGCTCCTCGACATGGCCGCCGGCGGCCCAGACTTGCTCGCCATCGTCGTCGTTATCGGCGGATGGCTCGCGGGCCGTCAACGTCACTTCGGGGAACAATTGCCAGATGGCGCCGTGAGCCGTGCGTCGCGTCGCAATCTGGCCAGTCTCGGTGCTGCCGTAGATTTCCATCAGCGGCGCCGCGAGACGGGCCTCCGCTTGCGCCGCGAGTTTTTCGGAAAGCGGCGCCGTCGCGCACAGGATCAGCGATGCGGGCGGCAATGCGGGCTCGGAAGCGAGCAGTGCCCGCAGATGAATCGGCGATGTGACGAGGATGCGCGGCGCCGGCACGGCGGCGAGCTCGCTGCGCACGTCGCCCGGATAAAACGGCTGGCCGTTGCTGAAGGCCAGCCCGCCGATCAGCGCCAGCAAGACGGTCGATTCGAAACCGTACATGTGTTGCGGCGGGACGGTGCCGACGAGCGTGGCGTCGAAGGCGCCGAGCACGCCGAGCCGTGCCGCCGCCGCGCGCACGTTCTTGACGAGGAACCCCCACGTTTTTCGATGCGGCACCGGCCGGCCAGTCGATCCCGACGTGAAGACATAGGCCATCACGCGCGCGCCGTCGATTTGCGGGGGCGTCGCATCGACGAATGCGGCGTTCTCCAACGCGAGCGGGTAGCGAAAGCGCGGCAGCTCCACCGTGCAGTCGTCCGCGTCGTGCAGACAGAACGCATCCGGTGCGAACTGTTTCAGTTGCCGCACCGTCTCAGGCGTATGGCTCGACGGCAGCAGGCTCACCTTGCCGGCGAGCAGTGCGGCGGCGAGTCCGACCGTGAAGCGGTAGCGGTCCTTGCAGACGTTGAAGACGTGCTCGCCTTCCGGCAATGCGGCGGCCAGTGCGCCGACGTCGGCGAGAAATTCGCGCACCGCCACGGGCGTGCCGTCGCGCCAGGCGATCGTTCGATCGGGCGAAGCGTGGGAAACGAGCGGGAAATGCGGCATAACGTCTAAAGGCAGGTTACCGGGCGCGGTCGTTGGCGATTTTAGCGGGCCGGATGGCGCTCAGCGAAACGGGGCGAGCCCCGCTCGCGTCGAGCGTCGATAGGCGCGAAAGCTTTCCGCGATGCTCGAGCGGCGCACGCCGGGCAGCGCGAAACGCCGGCATGCGTGCTCGGCGACGAACATCGTTGCCACGAGCGGCAGCGTCAAATAATTGGCGAACGTCGACCACGCCTCGATCGAAGCCGTCGCGAACAGCAGCGCCGAAACGATCACGATGACGGCGAAAAAACACGTCCACGCGGCCGTGATGCGCCGCGTATAGGCGGCAATCTCCGGCGCCAGCGGCCGCCCGTGAACCACGGCGGCGAACCGGCTGCACAGCGGCTCCCGACCGGGCGCGAGCGTCTTGCCGAACACATAGCCGAGCGCGCCGTTGAACAGTACGTGCTCGAGAAAAAGGCCCCATTCGTAGTGGCGCACGAGCGTGCCGCGCCACATCCAGAGCACGGCGGCGGCGATGGCCACGGGCGGCACGAGCAGGAAGCGGCGCGGCGAGCGCAGCGCCGCGCCGAAGGCGAGGAGGGCCGCGGGGGCGAGCACGAGCGTCAGCCCGAGGCCTTCGAGCCCAGGGGTGGCGACGGCGTGATGCGCTCCGGCCTCATAGGCGACGATGAGCGCCACACCGGCCGCTGTGCGCACGATCGATCCCGTCGGCGTCACGCGATGCCTCCCCGGCTCACACGATGCTTTATGACACCCCGATGAAACCGCTCGAAAGAAAAGGAACCGAATACCATGGTGATAACCCGCCGGCAATGCTCGCCGGCCACGATGACTGCTGTGTTCGATCGGATCATACGGAGTTCGCGTGGCGCCGGTGAATTCGTTTTGTAACCTTTTTTGTACGGGCATCGGCGCGCCCGTGGCAGCCCATTTCGGCCGCATTGCCCGTGCGCCCAGGCGGGACGCCCATCGGCATGACGTTTCGGCGAAGACGAACGGTTGTTCGGCTGCGTCATTCAGTAACCTTTCCAAGTATACGTCACGAAACGCATCATCTAGAATCGCTCACCTGAACGGGCCCCCTTATTGCTGGGAGGGCCTGCACGCGGCTTCACCGGCTGGCCAGGCGTCGGCACGGTGCGAGCCGCATCTCCCCGCAGTCAAGTCCGTTGTCAGTATGATGAATGAACTGGAAAGAGAACTCGCCGAGCTGATGATTCGGGAATTGAATCTCGAGGACGTTAGGATCACCGACGTATCCGGCGATACGATCCTCTATGGCGAAGGCTTCGGGCTCGACTCCATCGACATCCTCGAAATCGCACTGCTGATCTCGAAGAAGTTCGGCTTCGAGTTGCGCTCGGACAATCCCGACAATGCGAAAATCTTCGCGACGCTCGGCTCGTTGGCGGCCTATGTCGCCGACCATCGCGTTCGCTGAATGCCGCTATCCGCGCCACGATGAAAGCCGAATGGCGCGCGGCGGTGCGGCGTCCGCTGCCGCGGCGCGTGCCGGCTGCGCTCACCTTTGACCGGGCCGGGCGGCCCGCCCGGCAGCGAGGAGCTAATCCGTGACGATACGATCAAGCGAGGAGCGCGAGGAGCGCCGGGAGCAAGTGCCGCACTGGGACGTCGCCGTGATCGGCGGCGGGCCCGCGGGCTCGACGGCGGCCACGCTGCTGGCCGATGCCGGGTATCGCGTTCAATTGCTCGAAAAGGCGCGCCACCCGCGCTTTCATATCGGCGAGTCGCTGCTGCCGGCCAATTTGCGGCTGTTCGAACGGCTCGGCGTGGGCGAGGCCGTTCGCGAGATCGGCATCGTGAAGCCGGCCGCGGAATTCGTTTCGCCGCAGCACGGCGATCGGTTGGAGCGCTTTGCTTTCGCACAAGCGTGGGATAAGTCGATGCCCTACGCCTATCAGGTGCGGCGCTCGCAACTCGACGAGATTTTGTTGCGCAATGCGGCAGCGCACGGCGCCGACGTCGTGGAAGGGTGCCAAGTGCGCGACGTCGAGTTTCTCGAGGACGGCAGCGGGGCGCTCTTGAGCGCGACGCGCGACGATGGCCAGGCATACCGATGCCGCGCGCGTTTCGTCGTCGACGCATCGGGGCGCGATACGTTGCTCGCCAATCGGTTGCGCACGAAACGGCGCAACGAGAAGCACAACAGCAGCGCGCTGTATGCGCACTTTCGCGGCGCGCGGCGCCATTCGGGCGCCGACGAAGGCAACATCACGATCTACTGGTTCGAGCACGGCTGGTTCTGGTTCATACCGCTCGCCGACGGCGCGACGAGCATCGGTGCCGTCGTCTGGCCTAACTACCTGAAGCAGCGCCCGCGCGGCGCGTCGCTCGAGGCATTCTTTCTCGAAACGATCGCGCTGTGTCCGCCGCTTGCCGAGCGGCTCGCGAACGCGCAACTGGTCTCGGACGTCGAAGCCACCGGCAACTTCTCGTATTCGGGGGAGGTGACGCATGGGCGCAATTTCTTGCTGCTCGGCGATGCCTTCTCATTCATCGATCCGGTGTTCTCGACGGGCGTGATGCTCGCGATGCAAAGCGCATTCATGGGCGCGGAAGCCATCGACGCATGCCTGCGCGATCCGGCTCGGGCCGAGGCGGCGCTCGCGAAATTCGACCGCGGCATCCGTCGCGGGCCGCAAGTGTTCTCGTGGTTCATCTACCGGATGACGGCCCCGGCGATGCGCGATTTGTTCATGAATCCGCGCAACGTGTTCCGCGTGAAAGAGGCGCTCATGTCGGTGCTCGCCGGAGACGTTTTCGGCGATACGCCCATTTGGCCGTCGCTGCGCCTCTTCAAGGCCATCTACTATCTGTCGGCCGTGCTGGCGGCGCCGCGTTCGTGGCGGGCCTGGCGGGCGCGCCGCCGGATGCTGCGGCAAGCGGACGATGCGGGCATGGCGGCAGGGTGAGGGTTTCGGTGGCAGCCTCGACGACTCATCTCGTCCTCATTCCGAGCTACAACCCGGGAACGAAGGTCGACGACACGGTGCGCCAGGCGCGTGCGCAGTGGACGCCCGTTTGGGTCGTCGTCGACGGCAGCACGGATGGCAGCGCCGCTCGCCTCGCGGCGATGGAAAAGGACGATCCCGGCTTGCGCGTGATCGTCTTGCCGCATAACCGCGGCAAAGGCGCGGCGGTGCTGGCGGGTCTGGACGAGGCGGCGGCGCAGGGTTTCACGCACGCGCTGACGATGGATTCCGACGGGCAACACCCGGCCGAGCTGATCGGCGCGTTCATGGCGGCCTCGCTGTCGCGGCCCGATTGCATGGTGCTCGGGCGTCCGCGTTTCGACGAAAGTGCGCCGCGCGAGCGCGTGTTCGGCCGCAAGCTCTCGAACTTGTGCGCCAACATTGAAACGCTGTGGGCCGGCATCGGCGATTCGCTCTTCGGGTTCCGCGTCTATCCGATCGCTCCGTTGCGCGCGCTGATGGCGAATCGGCGCGGGATGCGCGGCTTCGATTTCGATCCCGAGGCGGCCGTGCGTTTGTGCTGGGAAGGCGTGAGGCCGATCAACATCGATGCACCCGTGCGCTACTTCAAGCGCGAGGAAGGCGGCGTTTCGCATTTCCGCTATGGCCGCACCAACGTGCTGCTCGTCGGAATGTATCTGCGGCTGTTGGCCGAATTCGTGCTACGGCTGCCGCGTTTCATCGCGCGGCGCCTCACGCGGCTGGCGCGCTAAGGGCGGGCGCTAGTGCGGCGCTAGGGGGCGCAAAGCGGGCCGCGGGTTCTCTCGTTGCGGCTCGCCTGCGCAGCAGTGCTATCCTCTCGCCGATTCAACCCGGCGCTTGGCGCTTACTTATCTTTCCATGACCGATCTCATCAAGCGCGCTTCCGCCGAAGCGCGCGCATTCGCACGCGGCCGAGCCGACGAGCAGCAAGGCAAGCGCGCCCGTCGCGCGCAAACGGCGGCTTCTTCCAAGGCGGCACGCGTCGCCGCAGCCGCGGATCTCGACGGCGACGCGCCCGCGCGCATCGAGATGCCGCGCAAGCCGCGTTTCGCACCCGTCACGTTTTCCGAGGAGCGCGGCGTGCGCTTCCTGCACTTCGGCACCGAGTGGGTGCAAGGCGCCATGCGCATCAGCAAGCCCGACCGCATCGAGCTCGAATATGCGCAGCAAATGATGGCGTGGCTCCTGTTTCTCGCGACGCCGAAGCGCGTCGTCCAGCTGGGCCTAGGCGCCGCGGCCTTGACCAAGTTCGCCTACCGCTTCTTGCCGCGCGCCCGCGTCGAGGCCGTCGAGCTGAACCCCGCGGTGGTCGTGGCCGCGCGCACGATGTTTGCGCTGCCGCACGACGATTCGCGCTTGACCGTGCACGAAATGGACGCTTGGGATTTCGTGAACGACCGAGCCAACCACGGTACGATCGGCGCACTGCAGATCGATCTGTACGATGCGACGGCACGCGGTCCCGTGCACGACACGATCGCGTTCTATCGCGCCGTGCGCGCCTGCTTGACGGGCGCGGGCATCGCGACGATCAACCTGTTCGGCGATCACCCGAGCTTCGTGCGCAACATGAAGCACTTGAATGCGGCGTTCGACGGCCGCGTGATCGCGCTGCCCGAGGTGCACGAAGGCAATCGCATCGCGCTCGCCTTCTCGGGCCCGGCGCTCGCGATTCCGTATGCGGCGCTCACGGGCCGTGCGCGGTTGATCGAGGACCGGCTCGGCTTGCCTGCGCGGCGTTGGGTGAAGGCGCTGCGCGAGGTGCATGCTGCGGATCGGGCGAACGCGCGGTCGCCCGCGTCTCCGACGTTCGAGATCTAACCGGTTCATGGAGCTTCGGGGAACGCGCGCTCGCCATCGCGCCACATAGCGTCGCGGGCGAGTCCATCCGCTCGTCCGCTCGTCCGCTCCCCGGGTCAGCCCCCGCTTGACCACGCGGGCAAGGGTCTTATACTCTCTCAGAGCTTAATTAAGCTGAAGATGCCGGCCAGCCGCTCGCCATGCGGGTTTCGGGCCGGTCAAGATACGGAAGATCCCCCAAAAGGGATTGCCCGCGGGGTGATAAAGAGTAAAAGAGGAGACGTCATGGCTCACAATGCCGACGCCAATCGAGCCTCGAAACATTGGCTCTGGTTGCTGGTAATACCCTGGATCGCCATGATCTGGGTGCCGTCGTACAACAAGGTCGAACCGCAAGTGGCGGGTTTCCCGTTCTTCTACTGGTACCAGCTGTTCTGGGTGCTCGTGAGCGCGGTCATTACTGCCGTCGTCTATTTCAAGACCAAATCGCGTTCGACGCCGGGCGCCTCTTCCGGAGACGCGCGATGAACGCCACGGCTACATTTGTCTTCGTCCTGTTCTTCATCGGGGTGACGATCCTCGGCTTCGTCGCCGCGAATTGGCGGCGCGGAGATCTCGCGCATTTGGAAGAGTGGGGCCTCGGCGGCCGCCGCTTCGGCACGATCGTCACCTGGTTCCTGCTCGGCGGGGATCTCTATACCGCCTACACGTTCGTGGCGGTGCCGGCTCTCGTGTTCGGCGCGGGTGCCACGGGCTTCTTCGCGCTGCCCTATACGATCCTCATCTATCCGTTCGCGTTCGTCGTGTTCCCGAAGCTGTGGGCCGTCGCCAAGCGCCACGGCTACGTGACGTCGGCCGACTTCGTGAGCGCACGCTACGGCAGCCGCACGCTGGCGCTGGCCGTCGCCGTAACCGGCATCCTCGCCACGATGCCGTACATCGCGCTGCAGCTCGTCGGCATCGAAGTGGTGATCGGCGGTCTCGGCTTCGATACCTCGGGCTTCGTCGGCGATCTGCCGCTCATCATCGCATTCGCGATTTTGGCGGCCTACACGTACACGTCGGGGCTGCGCGCACCGGCCATGATCGCCGTGGTCAAGGACTTGCTGATCTACATCACGATCATTGCCGCGATCATCGTCATTCCGGCGCAGCTGGGCGGCTTCGGCCACATCTTCAGCGTCGTGCCGCCGGCGAAGCTGCTGCTCAAGGCGCCTGACGTCGCCAGCATGAACGGGTACAGTGCCTATGCGACGTTGGCCGTCGGCTCGGCGCTTGCACTGTTCTTGTACCCGCACTCGGTCACGGCGATCCTGTCGTCGTCCTCGGGCAACACGATCCGCCGCAACATGGCGATGCTGCCCGCGTACTCGCTCGTGCTCGGTCTGCTCGCGCTGCTCGGCTACATGGCGCTGGCCTCGGGCGTGAAGGATATGCCCGAATTTGCGCCGTACTTCAAGGCGTTCGGCCCGAACTTCGCCGTGCCGGCGCTGTTCCTGCACTTCTTCCCGTCGTGGTTCGTCGGCGTGGCGTTCGCGGCGATCGCCATCGGCGCGCTCGTCCCCGCCGCGATCATGTCGATCGCCGCGGCGAACTTGTACACACGCAACATCCACAAGGAGTTCGTGAACCGCAACATGTCGCACGAGCAGGAAACGGGCGTTGCCAAGCTCGTGTCGCTGATCGTCAAGGTCGGTGCGGTGGCCTTCATTCTCGGCTTGCCGCTCACCTACGCGATTCAGTTGCAGCTGCTCGGCGGGATCTGGATCATCCAGACGCTGCCGGCCATCGTGCTCGGCCTTTACACGCGCAAGCTCGATTCCCGCGGCCTGCTGGCCGGCTGGGCGGTGGGTATCGCCGTGGGCACCTGGATGGCCGGGTCGACCGGCCTGAAGAGCTCGATCTACGCGCTGCATTTCGGCGGTTATGCGATCCCGGGCTATGCCGCGGTGTGGTCGCTGGTCGTGAACCTCGTGGTGGCGATCGTCGTCAGCTTCGCGGTGCGTGCCATCGGCATGAGCCATGCCGAAGACCGTACGCGGCCGGAGGACTACCTCGACGTAGTCGAAGGTTGAAGACGCTGCGCGCCGCTCGCACGTTGCGGACGGTGCGTAGGCTTCGAGCCAGGCTCTGATTGGATCGATGTACGCCAAAAGGGGCAGCCTCGTGCTGCCCCTTTTGGCGTTGCGTGCGGCAAGTTCGTCGCGCATATCGACGCGCTGCCGCGTTTAGCCGACAATCGAGCCCGTGATCAAACGCTTCCGCCCCTTCCGATGGCTTGCGATGTCGCTCGCAAGCGTCATCGTCTCGCCTTACTACCGATACCGGCACGCGAGCATGCTGCACGCCGTGCGGGTCGGGCTCGCGATGCTCGTTTCGATCCTCGTCACCTCGGGCATCCACGTGCCGAACGGCATCTGGGCTTCGGTGACGGTCCTCGTCGTGATCGGCGGCCTGCAGCATCACGGCAACATTCGCAAGAAGGCGGCCGACCGCGCGCTCGGGACGTTGCTCGGCGCGCTCGTGGGCCTCTTGCTGATCGCCCAGTTGCACTCGATCGGCTCGATGCCGCTCCACTACGTGCTGATGTCGATCGCGGCCGGCGTTTGCGGCTACTACGCGATCGGCCAGGCCGGCTATATCGCGCTCCTCGCCGCCATCACGGTCTGCATCGTCGCGGGGCACGGCGACAGCACCGTCGCGACCGGCTTATGGCGGACGCTGAACGTGCTGATCGGCATCGCCGTCGCGCTCGCGTTTTCGTTTGCGTTGCCGCTTTACGCCACCTACTCGTGGCGCTATCTGCTCGCCCGCAACCTGCGCGAATGCGCGCGCATACGCGCCCGTATCGCACGCGGGCAGCCGCTCGACGTCGAGACGCACGTTGCCGCCTTCGCACAGCTCAACGGCCGCCTAGTCAAGCTGCGCTCGCTGATGCCGTCGGTGGCGAAAGAGGTCGACATTCCGCTCAAGCGGCTAGAAGCGATTCAGCGCCTGCATCGTTCGACGCTGAGCGCGCTCGAAATGATGTCGACGAGCGCGGCCATGCATCCGCAGGCGGCGGGAGAGCCCGATGACGCGTACGCCGACCGGGCGGCATTGCTGACGATGGCGCGCGCGTTGCGCTTCGGCTCGGAATCGCGGGCCGGACAACGCCTCGCGGCGCCGCTGCCCGGCGGGCGCACGGCGCATTCGAACGAGCAGGGGAGCGGTGCGCGTGTGGCGCCCGACGATGCGCTGCCGGGGCCGCGCTGGGTCGCCGGGTGGTTTGCTGAGCAGGTCGATGCGTTGAGAGCCCTGCTGGCGGATACGGAGCGCCACTGGCACATCGAAGGCGACGCCTCGGCCCGGGCGCAAATGCATCGCGCTCGTTGATATCGGCCACAGCCGTGCCTCGCGGCTGGGCGGCGCGGACTCGCGGCCGCACGCCGGAACCCTCGGCTGCTCGGGGGCGATGCGCGGGCCCCTGCGTTGCACGTTAGGCGAATGAGATCGCCGTTCGCTCAGGGCTCCTTGTTCTCGACATTGACCATCCACGGCACGCCGAACTTGTCGGTGACCATGCCGAAGCCTTTTGCCCAGAACGTCGATTGCCACGGGAAGCGCACTGCGCCGCCTTCGGCTAGCGCGTTGAAGATTTTTTCGCCTTTGGCCACGCTATCGAGCGACACCGAGATGCTGAAGCCCGAATAGGTGGCCGGCGTCGTTTCGCCCGGCATGCCGTCGGTAGCCATCAGCGTGTTCTGCCCCACCTTGAACGACGCGTGCATGATGCGCTCGCCCGCTTCGCCGGCGGCCGCATGTTCGCCGGGGGCGTCCTTGTGGCGCATCTTGAACGTGACCTCGGCGCCGAGCGCTCGCTCGTAGAACGCGAGCGCTTCGTCGCAGCGGCCGTTGAAGTACAGATAAGGTTGAACCACCATCATCGTTCCCTCCTAGCAACTGTCCACAACCGGCCTTCAGGCCGGGGTTTCGGCTCACCGCCCCGGAGGGCGGGGTTTCAAACCGGAGTCAGATTTACGAGGACATCGCTTCGATCGGCCGGCCCGGCTCAGCGCAGCGCGTCGATCAGCTTTTCGAGCTTGATCGCGTCGGCTGCGAAGGCGCGGATGCCTTCTGCGAGCTTTTCGGTGGCCATGGCATCGTCGTTGAGCTGGAAGCGGAACGACGATTCGTCCACCGCGATGCGCTCGATCTTCTGCCCGGCGCTGGCCTCGGGCGACAGTTTGCGCTCGACTTTTTCGTCGCTGTCGTGCAGCTTTTGCAGCAGATCGGGGCTGATCGTCAGCAAGTCGCAGCCCGCCAGCTCGACGATTTGGCTCGTCGTGCGGAAGCTCGCGCCCATGACCTCGGTCGTGTAGCCGAAGTGCTTGTAGTAGGCGTAGATGCGGCGCACCGACTGGACGCCCGGATCGTTCGCGCCGCCCATCGTGGCCTCGTTCCAGTCGCTACCCGCTTGCTTCTTGTACCAATCGTAGATCCGGCCGACGAACGGCGAGATCAGCTTCGCGCCGGCTTCCGCGCAGGCTGCCGCTTGCACCGGCGAGAACAGCAGCGTCATGTTGCAGTTGATGCCGTCCTTTTGCAGTGCTTCCGCGGCGCGCACGCCTTCCCACGTGGAGGCGAGCTTGATCAGCACGCGCTCGCGCTCGACGCCGTCCGCTTCGTAGAGCTTGATGATCTCGTGCGCCTTGTCGATCGAACGCTTGGCGTCGAACGAGAGCCGCGCATCGACTTCGGTCGAGACGCGGCCCGGGATGATTTTGAGGATTTCGCGGCCGAACGCGATGAGCAGGTGGTCGATGATCGCCGTGGCCGGCTTGCTCGCGTGGGCCCGCACCGTTTCCTCGAGCAGCGGCTTGTATGCGTCCTTTTGCACCGCCTTCAGGATCAGCGAGGGGTTCGTCGTGGCATCGCGCGGCTTGTACTGCACGAACTGTTGGAAATCGCCGGTATCCGCGACGACGGTCGTGTACTGCTTCAGTTGGTCGAGAGCATTGGTCATGGCGGTTCGTTGACGCGAAGCGTCTCCTGTATGGGTTGGATCAGGGTCGCACCGTCAAAACGGCGCCACCCGCTACGAATCTGACTATTTTAGGCCTCTCGGGTTCAGGTGGCGAACGCCGGCCAGCGAAAGGGGCGCTGGCCGCACACCTTCTCTACGCGCGCCG
The DNA here is from genome assembly GCF_051953955.1 of Trinickia sp. Classification (GTDB taxonomy): domain Bacteria; phylum Pseudomonadota; class Gammaproteobacteria; order Burkholderiales; family Burkholderiaceae; genus Trinickia. The sequence continues at coordinate 37,716 of NZ_JBQCIF010000002.1, forward strand.
CGCGTTCAGCACGAGCTGCGTGAGCACGCCCGCGACGAGGCCCCAGAATGCCGAGCCGATCGAGAGCAGCGTGAGCCCCGAGGCCGTCACCATGAACGTGACGAGCGCGGCCTCGCGCTCGCGCACGCTGCTCATCGCGTTCGTGAGGCCGCTCATGATCGAGCCGAACAGCGCGAGCGCGGCCACCGAGACGACGAGCGCTTTCGGCAGCGCGGCGAACAAGGCGGCGATCGTCGCGCCGAAGATGCCGGCCACGAGATAGAACAGGCCGCACCAGATCGCCGCCGTGTAGCGCTTGTTGCGGTCCTCGTGCGCCTCCGGGCCCGTGCAGATGGCCGCCGTGATGGCCGCCAGCGTGATGCCGTGCGAGCCGAACGGAGCCAGCAGGAGCGAGGCGATGCCCGTCGTCGAGACGAGCGGCGTCGACGGCGTCGCGTAGCCGTCGGCGCGCAGCACGGCGAGGCCGGGCATGTTCTGCGATGCCATGGCGACGACGAACAGCGGCACGCCGAGGCTGACGGCGGCCGACAGCGAGAAGTGCGGCATCGTGAACACCGGGTGCGCCAGCGCGACGTGAAACCGGCTGAAATCGATGAGCCCCAGGGCGGCCGCGGCAGCCGTGCCGGCGACGAGCGTGGACAAGATGGCGTAGCGCGGCGCGAGGCGCTTCATGAACAGATAGACGAAGAACATCGTCAGCACGAGCGTCGTTTGATACTGCGCCGCGTGAAAGATTTCGATGCCGATCTCGAACAGGATGCCGGCGAGCAGTGCCGCGGCGATGCCGGCCGGCACGCGTTTCATCAGCGCGTCGAACCATCCCGTCAACCCGACCGCGGTGATCAGCACGGCGCTGACGATGAAGGCGCCGATCGCGTCGGCATAGGGAACATGCGGCAACGCCGCGATCAAGAGTGCCGCGCCGGGCGTGGAATAGGCGACGACCACGGGCGTGCGGAAGCGCAGCGAGAGGAAGATCGTCGAGCAGGCCATGCCGATCGAGAGCGCCCAGATCCATGACGAGACTTGCGCGTCGGACAATTGCGCGGCGCGGCCGGCTTGGAACACGAGCACGAGCGAACTCGTGTAGCCCGTCATCATGGCGATGAAGCCGGCGACGATCGCGTGCAGCGACGTGTCGGCGAGCGGTTGCAGCAGTGTGCGGCGCAGCGAGGGCGAGTCGGGCAGGTTGGGGGCGTGGGGGGAAGTCATCGGTGGTGTGGCGGGTTGAGCGGCTGAACGACTAATCGACTAAACGACTAAACGACCAAAAACGACTGAACGACGAAGGGACCGGACGAGGACGCGCAGCGGCGAGGCAGTGTGTCGACGATTCCGCGCGCGGCAGCGAGCGATCGGGTTCGACGTGCGGCACGATGCGCTACTTGCTGAGCTTGCGCATCGCGGATTCCAGGCCCGCGAGCGTCAGTGGATACATCCTGTCGCCGAGCAACTGACGGATGATCGAGACGGACTGCCGATATTCCCACAATCCTTCCGGTTCCGGATTGAGCCATGCATGGTGCTCGAACCGATCGGCGAGCCGGCGCAGCCAAACGGCGCCGGCTTCGGGATTGTTGTATTCGACGGAGCCGCCCGCCTGCAGCACCTCGTAGGGGCTCATCGTCGCATCGCCGACGAAGATGAGCTTGTAATCGGGCGTGTACTTGTGCAGGACGTCCCAGGTCGGCATGCGCTCGACGTGCCGGCGCCGGTTGTTCTTCCAGAGATGGTCGTAGACGCAGTTGTGGAAGTAGTAGAACTCGAGATGCTTGAATTCGGCCTTCGCCGCGGAGAACAGCTCCTCCGTGCGCAAGATGTGATCGTCCATCGAGCCGCCGACGTCGAGCAGCATCAGCACCTTCACGGTATTGTGCCGCTCGGGCACCATCTTCAGGTCGAGCCAGCCCGCATTGGCCGCCGTGCTGCGAATGGTGTCGGGCAGATCGAGCTCTTCGGCCGCTCCTTCACGCGCGAAGCGGCGCAGCCGCCGCAGCGCGACCTTGATGTTGCGCGTGCCGATCTCGACCTGATCGTCGTAGTCGCGGTAGCCGCGGGCCTCCCAGACCTTGACGGCCGTTCGATTGCCGGCCGGCTTTCCGCCGATGCGCACGCCTTCGGGGTTATAGCCGCCATTGCCGAACGGCGACGTGCCGCCCGTCCCGATCCACTTGTTGCCGCCTTCGTGGCGCTCCTCCTGCTCGTCGAATAATTCCTTGAGCCGTTCCATGAGCTTGTCGAGGCCGCCCATCGCTTCGATCTGCGCTTTTTCCTCGGGCGTCAGGTCGCGGCGCAGGCGTTGCTCGAGCCAGTCGAGCGGAAGGTCGAAGGCCTCGTCGGTCAGTTGCTGCACGTCGCGGAAGTAGGCGCCGAACGCTTGATCGAACTTGTCGAAGTAGCGCTCGTCCTTGATGAGCGTGAGACGCGCGAGATAGTAGAACTCGTCGAGCGAAGGTGCGATCACGCTTGCCCGCAGGGCTTCGACGAGCGTCAGATATTCCTTGACCGACACCGGCAGCGAAGCGGCGCGCAGCGAATAGAAAAAGTCGATCAGCATGCCGGTGCCTCTTTGTGCGCGAACATCCGAACCGCGCTAGCGGTTGTGGCGATTCATGAAGACGAGGCGCTCGAAGAGGCTCATGTCCTGCTCGTTCTTCAGCAGCGCGCCCGCGAGCGGAGGCACGATCTGCTTCTGATCGGGCGAGCGCAGTGCTTCGGGCGGGATGTCTTCGGCGAGCAGCAGCTTGAGCCAGTCGAGCAGTTCCGAGGTCGACGGCTTCTTTTTGAGGCCCGACACCCCGCGCAAGTCGAAAAAGCTCGTCAACGCCGCGCGAAGCAGTTCCTCGCGGATGCCCGGGTAATGGACGTCGACGATGCGCTGCATCGTGACGGGATCGGGAAACTGGATGTAGTGGAAGAAGCAGCGGCGCAAGAATGCGTCGGGCAACTCCTTTTCGTTGTTCGACGTGATCACGACGAGAGGCCGGTGCTTGGCGCGCACGATCTCGCGCGTCTCGTAGACGTGGAACTCCATGCGATCGAGCTCGCGCAGCAAATCGTTCGGAAATTCGATGTCGGCCTTGTCGATTTCGTCGATGAGGAGCACGGCCGGGACGTCCGACTCGAACGCCTGCCACAACACGCCTTTGACGATGTAGTTCGCGATATCCTGCACGCGCGCGTCGCCGAGCTGCGAATCGCGCAGGCGCGAGACGGCGTCGTACTCGTACAGGCCTTGCTGCGCCTTGGTCGTCGATTTGATGTGCCACTGAAAGAGGGGCATGCCGAGCGAGGCCGCGACTTCCTCGGCGAGCATCGTCTTGCCCGTGCCCGGCTCGCCCTTGATGAGCAGCGGACGCTTGAGCGTGATGGCCGCGTTGACGGCGAGCTTGAGATCGTCGGTGGCGACGTATTGCGACGAGCCTTCGAAGCGCATGGCGGCCTGCTCTAGTGAGAAAAAGCCCAGTATAAGTCAGATGGGCTAGGCAGCTTTGCCGCTCCGCTTTATCGTGTCGGACGGCTCGCGCGGGGCGACGGCCCGGCGTGGCCGGGTGGACGCCCAGCCGAGCGGCGCGGTACAATTGCCGCGATTTTTTTGGCCGCTCGTTGCGATTTCGACAACAAGAACGGCGCAGCGCCATTGCCCGCAGGTTTTACGCGGGCGCTCGTTTCCCCTCAAGCCAGGTTAGAACCTATGAACTCTTTCGTCGGCAAACACGTCGTGACCGCAGCGCTCGTCGCGCTCGCGGGGTTTGCGGTGAGCGCGCAGGCGGCCGATGTCGTCGGCAATGCAAAGGCGGGCCAGGGCAAGGTTGCGATGTGCATCGGTTGCCACGGCATTCCGGAGTACCGCACGGCGTTCCCCGAGGTCTATCGCGTGCCCAAGCTCGGCGGGCAGAATCGGCAATACCTCGAGAACGCGCTGCACGAGTACAAGAAGGGCGATCGCCACTTCCAGACGATGCATGCGGTCGCGTCCTCGCTGTCGGACCAGGACATCGCCGATATCGCCGCGTACTACGCCTCGCAAACGGCGTCGTCGCCGAACAATCCCGACAAGTGACCGTCCTCGCGGCCGCTTTCAGCTACCTCATTTCGCGGGATAGGAGAATTCATGAACAAGCCTGATCAGGCACTGCGCTTCGTTGCCAAAGCTGCGGGAGCAGCGCTCGTGGCGGCCGTGGGCGCTATCGGCACGGCCCACGCAGCCAGCATCGAGAACGGGAAGGCGCTCGTCGAATCGCACAACTGCGCGGCCTGCCACGGGGCCACGTTCAACAAACCGGTCAGCGGCGATTATCCGAAGCTGGCCGGCCAGCATGCCGACTACATCTATTGGGCCCTGCGCGCATACCAGACGGGCACGGGCAACCCGGACTTCGGCCGCAGCAACGCGATCATGCAGGCCCAGGTGCAAAGCTTGTCGCTGAGCGACATGAAGGACATCGGCGCGTACCTCGAATCGCTTCCTGGCGATCTCGTCGACAAGAAGTAACGCCGGCGACGCTGGTTGCCGGGCGCCGAGATTGGCCCGAAAAAAAACACCCCGCTCTCGCGGGGTGTTTTTTGTTGCGTATAAGCCGCAAATCAGCTGCAAATCGGGCTATCGAGCGCCCGAAAACGTCCCTGCGACAACGTGTCGCAGTTCATCGCCGATCCCTCAATCCCTCGATGCTCGCCGTTCGATGCGGGCCAGATAGGCGTCCGTATCGGGCGGCGTGTTGTTGCGCTGCGCCTCCCAGATCGTTTCCCCGAGGCACTCCATGATGGCGTGCTGGGCCTCGTGCGTCGAACCGAGCCGAGCGGCGAGCCGCTCGTGGGCCGCGCGAATGCCGGGCGGCTGATCGATCGAAAGCTGCTCGCTGATCGCGAGATGCATCGACAGATGCAGGAACGGATTCGTACGGCCCGCTTCGGGCGCATAGTCGGCCGCCGCCGCCGACTCGTCCGACAACTCGGCGTGGTACTCCGGGTGCTCGACGATCCAATCGGCTGCAATGGCTTCGAGCGGCGTCAGAATCTCGCCCGAGCGCTGCTTGCGCCAGGTATCGATGAAAAAACGTCGGACTTCGTCGCGGCTCGGATTGAACATCGTGGGGATCGACTTTCTCGTTAAGGTAGTGAGCTCAGCTGAGGTGCTCTGCGGGTAGCGCGGTACGGCGGACGACGTGCGGCGCATCGCATCCGCCGTTCACGGGCAAGCCGCTATTTTACGCTGCGCCGCCGCGCACGCTTGCCGGCTCGCTCGGCCGCGCGCGGGTAGAATTCACGGGCTCGCGCTTCGTCCCCTGTCGGGCGTTCGGCGGCCGCCGTGTCCGGTGCGAGGGGAGCGACGAGCACAGCGTACGCAACCATAGCAACCGAGACACTACTGCCTCCCTAATCTGCGTCCCTAATGCCAGCTCCTGAGACTCAATCGCGCGCCGACACGGTGCGCGGCGCCTTGCTCGTAGCGTTGTCCGCCGCGTCGTTCGGCGCCATGCCGATCTTCGGCCGCTATGCCTACGCGGGCGGCACCGATGTGCTGGGCCTGCTGACCTTGCGCTTTCTCATCGGCGGGACACTGCTCGCGGCGCTCGCGCGGCGGCGGGGCGTGCGCTGGCCGCGGGGGCGCACGCTTGCGGGCATCGTGGCGATGGGCACGCTTGGCTACGTCGGGCAGTCGCTCAGCTACTTCATCGCCCTTTTGCATGCCGAGGCGAGCCTCGTCGCGCTGCTGCTGTATCTCTATCCGGCCTTCGTCACCGTGCTGGCCGCCCTCTGGCTCGGAGAGCGCCTCACGCGCGTCAAGGCGGCCGCGCTCGTGCTGTGCCTGGCAGGCTCGGCGTTGATGGTCGGCGGCGGTCATGGCGATTCGCTCGGCATCGGTCTTGCGCTGGCATCCGCCGTGATCTATTCGCTCTACATCGTGGCGGGAGCGCGGATCACGCGCGGCGTCGATCCGCTCGCGACGACGGCCATCGTCTGCTTGTCCGCGGGCGCCGTGTTCAGCGGCGTATCGATCGTCCGCACGCTTGCGGGGGCACCGCCGCATCTGCCGGCCACCCCGTCGGCCTGGGCTGCCCTCGTCGCGATTGCGCTCGTCTCCACCGTTACCGCCATGCTCGCGTTTTTCGCGGGACTGACGCGGCTCGGGGCGGCACGCACGTCGATGCTGTCCACGCTCGAGCCCGTCGTGACCGTTTTGCTCGCGGCGATCTTGCTCGGTGAGCGCTTGATGCCGCTTCAGTGGCTCGGTGGGGTGGCCGTCCTTGCGGCCGTGCTCTGGCTCGTTCGCGCCGGCGGCGGGCCGCGCGACGAGGCCGTTTCGCTCGAAGCGAATCTCTGAATCGATAGGCGGGCTGCTCGGCGGCAACACCGGGCTTCAAAGCTCGGGCGGCGGCGTTTTCGGACGATACTCGCACAGCGGCTCGATCGCGCAATGCCAGCATTCGGGCCGGCGGGCCTTGCAGACATAGCGGCCGTGCAAGATCAGCCAGTGGTGCGCGTCGTGCCGAAACTCGGGCGGCGTAAACTTCTCGAGCGCCGTTTCGACGGCGCGCACGTCCTTGCCCGGTGCCAGGCCCGTTCGATTCGCGACGCGGAAAATGTGCGTATCTACAGCGATCGTCGGCTGGCCGAATGCCGTGTTGAGCACGACGTTCGCCGTCTTGCGGCCCACGCCGGGGAGGCCTTCCAGCGCTTCGCGCTCGGCCGGCACTTCTCCGCCGTACTGCTCGAGCAGGATGCGGCTCGTGGCGATCACGTTCTTCGCCTTGGTTCGATAAAGCCCGATCGTCTTGACGTACTCGGTGACGCCCGCTTCGCCGAGCGCCAGCATGGCCTGCGGCGTGTTCGCCACGGGGAACATCTTGCGCGTGGCTTTGTTGACGCCGACGTCGGTGGCCTGGGCGGACAGCATCACGGCGATCAGCAGCTCGAACGGCGTCTCGTACTCGAGCTCGGTCGTCGGGTGAGGATTGAGGCTTTGCAGCGTCTCGTAGATGGCGCGTCGTTTTTGTGCGTTCATGGGCGCTCGTGCGGGCGGTGGCGGGACAAGCTAGCGATCGTCGCGGTCGGGCGGCGCGTCGCCTGGCGCGGTGGAGCCGTCGCTCGCACCGGCGTCCGGCCGGCGCGCCGGCGCAGCGCCCGGGGCCGCGAGCGCTTCCTTCTTTTGGCGTGCGCGCTCGAGCGCGGCTTGGATGATGGCGCGTTTTTTCGCGGCCTCGTCGTCGGACGGCGATCGAGCCGGCGAGCCGCCCGTGCCGGCGGCCGTTTCGGCGCGACGGGCCGCGGCGCGCGCCTGCGTGGCTTGCCGCTCGCGCTCGAGCCGCGCCGAGCGTCGATCGTGCCGCAGGCGAGCCGCCGCGGCCTGCGCGTCGCTCCATGCATCCCAGCCGGTGTGTTCGCCCGTCACGGGCACCATCTCGATGCAGTCGACGGGGCAGGGCGGTATGCACAAATCGCACCCCGTGCACAGTTCGGCGACGACGGTATGCATGAGCTTCGGCCCGCCGACGATCGCATCGACGGGGCACGCCTTCATGCAGAGCGTGCAGCCGATGCAAAGCGTTTCGTCGATGACGGCCACGGGACGCGCCCGCTCCTCGCCGTTCGCGGGGTTCAACGGGATCACGGGTTGGCCGAGCAGGCCGGCTAGGCGCGCGATGCCTTGCGCGCCGCCGGGCGGGCATTGGTTATAACCGGCCTCGCCTTGGGCGACGGCTTCGGCATAGGGCCGGCAGCCGGCAAAGCCGCACTTCGTGCATTGCGTTTGAGGCAGCAGATCCTCGATGCGGTCTGCGAGAGTCACACGATCGGTCACGTTCGGAACATCGGAAAGCACGCGGGCCGCGCGGGCGCCGGCCCGAGGATGCATGGGCCGCGGCGCGGCGGCGGTGCGCTCGGCGTGCGGGAAAAGAGCGCATTATCGCCGATTTCCCGGATTGCGATCGGTGGCCCTTGTGCCATAATCGAAGCGCTTTTTCGCACGAGACGCACGCAGTTTCCGAAAAAAATGGCGCGCTCGTTCATGTTGCCGGCATGGGTGGAGGAGGGCCGGTGGCGTGGCGGGGCAACGCGGCTCACGAAGCAAAAAGGCCACCATGAATCAATCGAAAATCAAAAGAGATCCGGAAGGGACGCGGCGCCGTATTCTGCTCGCGGCGGCCGAAGAATTCGCGAATGGTGGTTTGTTCGGCGCGCGCGTCGATCAGATTGCCCGCAGGGCAGAGACGAACGAGCGAATGCTCTATTACTACTTCGGTAGCAAAGAGCAGCTATTCACGGCAGTGCTCGAGCATGCCTTCGGCGCACTCACGGAAGCCGAAAAGACGCTCGATCTGAACGGTATCGCCCCCGTCGAAGCCATCACGCGGCTCGCCCACTTCGTTTGGGACTACTACCGCGATCATCCCGACTTGCTGCGCCTCATCAATAATGAAAATCTGCACGAAGCGCGCTATATCCAAAAATCGCCGCGCATTCGCGACATGATTTCGCCGATGGTGACGACGCTGTCTTCGATCCTCGATCGCGGGCAACGCGCGGGGCTGTTTCGCTCGAATATCGATCCGCTGCGCTTGTACGTCGCGCTCTCGGGCCTTGGCTATTACATCGTGTCGAATCGCTACACGCTCGAAGCTTCGCTGGGCCGAGACTTCAGTTCCGCGTCGGAGCGCGCGGAGATGGTACGCATGAACACCGAGTTGCTGCTCGCCTACCTGATGCGCAAATGACGAAATGGCCGGCCGCGCCTTGGCGGCGCCGCGCGGCCATTTCGCTTCGATTCGCTTCGTTTCGCTTAGGCCTCGACCGGCTCGCGCGAGCGTTTCGTTTCCTTGTTGTGCTCGAGAATGAAGTCGCGCAATTGCGGATAGATGATCGTGCGCCAGCGGCGGCCGGAGAAGATGCCGTAATGCCCGCACTTTTCGGCCGTGAAGTGGTGCTTGTTCTTCGCCGCAATGCCGGTGCACAGATCGTGCGCGGCGCGCGTTTGCCCGCAGCCCGAGATATCGTCGAGTTCGCCCTCGATCGTGAACAGCGCCGTGTTCTTGATGTCCTGCGGGCGAACGAGTTCGCCGTCGACTTCCCAGGTGCCCTCGGCGAGGCTAAATTCCTGGAACACGATGCGGATCGTGTCGAGGTAATACTCGGCGGCCATGTCGAGCACCGCGTTGTACTCGTCGTAGAAACGGCGATGCGCCTCGGCATCGTCCTCGTCGCCGCGCAGCAAGCTCTGGTAGAAATCCCAGTGCGAGGCCGCGTGACGCTCCGGATTCATCGCGACGAAGCCCGCATGCTGCAAGAAACCGGGATAGACGTGACGTCCGACCCCCGGATAGTTCGGCGGCACGGTGTGGATCACGTTGTTCTCGAACCACTGATACGAGCGCTGCATGGCCAGCGAGTTGACCGACGTCGGGCTGCGCCGCGCATCGATCGGGCCGCCCATCATCGTCATCGTGCGCGGCGTGTCCTCGCCGCGGCTCGCCATCAGCGAGATGGCCGCCAGCACCGGCACGGTAGGCTGGCAGACGGACAGCACATGCAGGTTCTTCGCGCCGATGTGGCGGATGAATTCCTGGATGTAGGCCACGTAGTCGTCGAGATGGAACGGGCCGTCCTCGAGCGGGACCATGCGCGCGTCCATCCAATCGGTGATGTAGACCTTGTGGTCTTGCAGCAGCGTGCGCACCGTATCGCGCAGCAGCGTGGAATGGTGGCCCGACAGCGGGGCGCAGACGAGCACGACCGGTTCGTCCTTCAATTGCGCGACGGCATCGGGATCGTCCGCGAAGCGTTTGAAGCGCAGCAGCCGGCAGAACGGTTTTTCGATGATCGTTTGTTCGATGATCGGAATGTTGTGACCGTCTTTGACGATTTGATGAATGTTGAACTCGGGCTTTTCGTAATCCTTGCCGAGCCGGTAGAGCAATTCATAGCCCGCCGATAGACGCGTCGCGCCGGGCACGTAGGCGAAGGGGCTCGCCGGATTGGCGAACGACTTCGAGGCGGCTTGCGCCCAGGCGGTCAGCGGATTGAAGAGCGCACGCTGGAACTCGTAAAACTGGTAAAGCATGGTATGAGGCTCCCGCGGGGTAGGGACGGGGCTATCGAAATGCGGCGCTCGGCGTCGCGGCTGAAGGGACCGAACGGTTGCTCGTGGCGGTTTTACCTTACTTACCTTACTAGTACTACTCAATTGCTCAAATCGATGATAAAGGAGAAAGGGGCGTGGTGCAATGCAGCAATTCAGGGCGCCGGCCGGGTACTTTCCCGAATACTGCTTCGCAGCAATCGTGCCGATAACGGCGCGCTCTCGCAGTAATGCACGGCATACGGGCGCGTGCGTGCGCGCCGATCGGCCGACACGCACCGCCGAAATTGGGGAACGCTAGAGCGCCCCGCTGTCCGCATCGGCGTCGCTATCGCTCCCGGTGTCGCGGCGCTTGCCGGTTCCATCGCCGACCGGATGACCTGTCGCCCGCGCGATCGATTCCTCGTGACGCATCAGGTTCAAACCCGTATGAACGAGCGCGACGTGGGAAAACGCCTGCGGAAAATTCCCTGTGAAGCGTTTCGTCTGCGGATCGTACTCCTCCGAGAGCAAGCCGACGTCGTTGACGAGGTGCAGCAAGCACTCGTACGTCGCATGCGCCTCATCCATGCGGCCCTGCAGCGCGAGGTTGTCGACCAGCCAAAAGCTGCAGGCGAGAAAGACCCCCTCGCCGGGCGGCATGCCGTCGTCGACCTTGTGCGTGCGGTAGCGGCGGATGAATCCGTCGAAGGTCAAGTCCCGCTCGATCGCCGCGGTCGTTGCCGTGACGCGCGGATCGGTGGGCGGCAAGAAGCCCACGAGCGGCATCAGGAGCAGGCTCGCGTCGAGTTCGTCCCCGCCGTACACCTGCGTGAACGTGCGGCGTTCCTCGTTCCATCCTTTGTCGCAGACATCGGCGTGGATGCGATCGCGCAGGGCGCGCCAGCGGTCGATCGGTCCGGGCAGCTTGAACTTTTCCGCCGAGCGAATCGCCCGATCGAACGCGACCCAGGCCATCACCTTCGAAAACGTGAACTGGCGCGGGCCGCTGCGCACTTCCCAGAGCCCGTCGTCGGGCTCCGCCCAGATCGTCGCCAGATGTTCGAGCAGCAGGCATTGCAGCGTCCACACGTCTTCGTCGGCGTGCAGCCCACCGACCCGTGCGAGATGCAATGCGTTCATCACTTCGCCATAGACATCGATCTGCAGTTGGCCGACGGCCTTATTGCCGATCCGCACGGGCCGGGCACCCTCGTAGCCCGGCAGCCAGTCGATCTCCGTTTCGGGCACGCGCCGCTCGCCCGCGACGCCGTACAGGATCTGGGCTTGCGCGGGCGAGCCCGCGAGCGCGCGCTCGAGCCAGATGCGCCATGCGCGGGCCTCGTCGTAGTAGCCGCAGCGCATCAGGGCGAGCAGCGTGATCGTCGCGTCTCGCAGCCAGCAGAACCGGTAATCCCAATTGCGCGAGCCACCAAGCCGTTCGGGCAGCGACGTCGTGGGCGCGGCCACGATACCGCCCGTCGGCTTGTAGGCCAGCGCCTTGAGCGTGATCAGCGAACGGCGGATCGGCTCGGCGTAGCGGCCCCGCACGCCGCACTTGGCGATCCAGTCATGCCAATAGCGCTCGGTATGCTCGAGCATGGCGAGCGGGTCTCTCGCCGGCGGCAACCGTTGATGCGAGGCCGAATAGGAGAGCGTGAACGGAATGCGCTGCCCTTCGGACACCGTGAATTCCGCCACCGTGTGCATGTTCTCGCCGTGCAACTCGACCGGTGTGCGCAGCACGACCGTATCCGGCCCCACCACGGCTTTGATCCCATTGCCGCGGCGCTCGCCGACACGCGCCAGCCGCGTGACCCACGGCACGGACAAGCCATAGTCGAAGCGCAACGTCAACGACATGCGCATCGGGACTGTGCCGCGCTTGCCGACGACGATGCGAATGAGCTCTGAACGGCCGTCTCCGGGCGGCATGAAGTCGATCACCGTGACGGCCCCGTCGGGCGTCTCGTGATCCGTTTCTAAAATCAGCGTTTCGCCGCGATAGCGCCGCGTGCGCGTAACGGGCTCGCCGGCCGTTGGGCCGATGTACCAGGTGCCGTGCTCTTCGGAGCCGAGCAAAGCGGCGAGGCAGGCCGCCGAATCGAAGCGCGGCCAGCACAGCCAGTCGACCGAGCCGTCGCGCGATATGAGGGCGGCGGTATGGCCGTCGCCGACGAGTGCGTAGTCTTCAATGTGCGCAGGCATGGTGTTGGTTGTTCTCCTGCTCGAGGGGCGAACGTCGATACAACTACCGATATGAATGCGATGCCGAATGCGGGCGAGCGTACACGCCGGCGCGCGAGATCGAGCAAAGCTTACGCCTCGGGGTGGCCGCCTCGCCGCGAAAACGATTTTGCGTTGGCGTGGCGCGCAATCGCTGGCTACAATCGGAGTTCGGGGATTCCGGCCGTGCGCTTCCGATAGAACAAGCCATCCAGAGCGCGTTGCGTACGCGGCCATCATTGCGCCTGTCATCAAACCTCATAGAGAGAAACGACGCCATGCAGAATCCGTCGAAGGTCGATTGCATCACGATCCTTTCCGCAGCACGAGAGCTCAGCGACGACGCCTTGCTCGCTCTCGACGCCCGTACGCTCGGGTTGACGCGCAACGCCATGGAAACGGCCGCGGCGTTTTTGATCGAGCGAGCCTGCTTCAAGCGCCATCGCGACGGCGACGGCCAATATGCCGTCGGCGGCTTGTCGTTGCAGGGCAAGCTGCGGCTCGAGCAGTTCGTCAACGGCTGAGCGGTAACGGGCTCGGCGCGCTCGCTCAAAGATGCAGTGAGTGGGCGCCCGGCCCCAGCAGCCCCAGCAAGCCGATGATGATGAGATACAACGCGACGATGTAGTTGAGCAGTCGCGGCACGATCAGAATCAAAACGCCCGCGATCAGCGCGGCGATCGGACCCAAGCTGACGAAGATATTCATAACGGCTCCTTTGACTTCCTTTGGAATTGTAGGAATCGAGTCGGCGCGCGGCGTCCGCTCAGGCCCTTTGCGTGCTTGCGAGACGAAGCGGCGCGCGCCCCACTCGGACCCCATGCAAAGTACCGGCCCGCTGCGTATTTCCTCAGATTGGCGCAGTGCATGGGGTCGGATGCTCAACGGAGGGTTGACATGTCCAACGTCGTTCACGCGTCGCCTTGGGGGGCACGCTCGCGCTCGAGCGGCGCTCGGGGCTGGCTCGCGGGGTTCCTGTTCGCCTGGACATTGGGAGCCGCCACCGCTAGCGCGCAGGATGCGCCGACCGCTCAGGCAGGAGGCTCTATTCAGCCCGGCCCCATTTACGACCTACTGATCGGCACTTATACGCATGGCACGAGTCGCGGCATCGACGTCTACCGGTTCGATTCGGCCACCGGCCAGGTCAGCCCCGTTTCTTCGGTTCAGACCGTCAACCCGTCGTACCTCGTCGTCACGCCGGATGCGCGCTACGTGTATGCCGTGAACGAATTACCCGGCGACACTGGCCCGGCGAGCGAACGCGGCGGCATCAGCGCCTTCGCATTCGATCCGCGCGCGGGTCAACTCACGTTCCTCGATCGCGTCTCCTCCGAAGGCAATGACCCGTGCTATCTGGCGTTTTCGCCCGACGGCCGTTATCTGCTGACAGCGAACTATTCGGTCGCCGCCGATCCGGGCGGCAGCTTTGCCGTCTTTCCGCTGCAGGAGGACGGTCACGTCGGCGCGGCCGTGCTCGTCGTGCACCATGAGGGGGGAGGGCCGGTGAAAGGCCGGCAGGACAATGCGCATGTCCATTCGACGGTGTTTACGCCCGACGGCCATTACCTTTTTACACAAGATCTCGGCAACGACAAACTCTACGAGTACCGTTACACGAACGACGGCAGCCGCGGCCTGCTGAGCCCGGTGCCGGAAGGATATGTGCAGATGCCGGCCGGATCGGGCCCGCGGCACCTCGTGTTCGCACCGAACGGGCGCGACGCGTATCTGACGAGTGAACTGGCTGGTACGGTGACGACCCTGCGGTATGCGGACGGCAAGCTCGCGCCGCTTCAGGTGCTGCCGCTCGCGGCGCGCGGCTTCGCCGGCAAGATCGGCGCCGGCGCGATTCATTTGTCGCCAGACGGCAAGTTTCTCTATGCGACGAACCGAGGGGACGCGAATGAAATCGTCATTTTTGCGGTCGATGCACAAGATGGCTCGCTGAAGCTCGTCGGCAGGCAATCGACGCTCGGGCGGACGCCGCGCGAGTTCGCGATCGATCCGACGGGCCGCTGGCTCATCGTCGGCAACCAAGATAGCGACAGCGCGTACGTCTTCCGGCGCGATCCGGTCACGGGTTTGCTCGCCGACCCGACGCGTCTGTCCATCGGCTCACCGGTCGACTTCAAGTTCACGCCGTCATCGTAGGCGCGCTGTCCCACGCCGCACGCGCGGCCGGCATAAACAAAAAGAGCCTACGCGTCAGAGCAAGCGCGTAGGCTCGAAGCTACCGCCTCACGGGGGGCGGGGCGGCAGGGGATGAACGTATATCGTCGGCACTGCGATCGAAGGCCGCGCACGACCGCGCCTACGACCGATTCCGGCGCGGCGACTTGTCTCGACCCAGTATGCAACTGTCGTGCCGGGCCATCGGACGGCATTCGCATGCCGTCCACGGGCTTTTACCACGGCGCATTGCCGCTTCGCAGCGAAATAGGGCCGGCGGCGGATAATTCTTGCAATTGCCGCGCATGTTTTACGCGGCGCGGCCGGTCAGGGCTCGGAAGGCGGCGGCGCGATGACTTCCCGGCTGCCGTTGACGCCCATCGACGAAACGAGTCCCGCCGCTTCCATCTGCTCGACGAGACGGGCCGCGCGGTTGTAGCCGATCCGGAGCTGCCGCTGGACGGCGGAGATCGATGCGCGGCGCGTGCGCACGACGAAGGCCACGGCTTCGTCGTAGAGCGGATCGGCTTCGGCATCGGGCGCGTCGCCGAACAAGTCCTGCGCCGCGCCTTCCGTTGCCGGCCCGTCGAGGATGCCTTCCACGTACTCCGGTTCGCCGAACTGCTTCAGATGCTCGACGACGCGGTGCACCTCCTCGTCCGCCACGAACGCGCCGTGCACGCGCTGCGGATAGCCGGTGCCGGGGGGCAGGAACAGCATGTCGCCTTGGCCCAGCAGCGATTCGGCGCCCATCTGATCGAGAATCGTGCGCGAATCGATCTTCGAGGACACTTGGAAGGCGACACGCGTCGGAATATTCGCTTTGATGAGCCCCGTGATGACGTCGACGGACGGACGCTGCGTGGCGAGGACCAGGTGGATGCCGGCAGCGCGCGCCTTCTGAGCGAGCCGCGCGATCAGCTCTTCGATCTTCTTGCCCGCCACCATCATCAAATCGGCGAGTTCGTCGATGACGACGACGATCAGCGGCAGCGGCGAAAGCGGCTCGGGCGCGTCGGGCGTCAACGAGAACGGATTGCCGATCTTCTTGCCTGCGGCCTGCGCGTCGCGCAGCTTTTGATTGAAGCCCGCCAGATTGCGTACGCCGACGGCCGACATGAGCCGGTAGCGCTTTTCCATTTCGCCGACGCACCAGTTCAGCGCATTGGCGGCGAGCTTCATGTCCGTGACGACGGGCGCGAGCAAATGCGGGATGCCCTCATAGACCGACAGCTCGAGCATCTTCGGGTCGATCATGATCAGCCGGACTTCCTCGGGCGTGGCCTTGTACAGCAGCGACACGATCATCGCGTTGATCGCGACCGATTTGCCCGAGCCGGTCGTGCCCGCGACGAGCATGTGCGGCGCCTTGGCGAGATCGGTGACGATCGGATGGCCCGTGATGTCCTTGCCCATCGCAAGCGTCAGCTTCGAGGCCGAATGGCGATACGGAGCGGCCGCGAGAATCTCCGAGAGCCGGATCGTTTGCCGCTTCGCGTTCGGCAACTCGAGGCCCATGCAGGTCTTGCCGGGGATCGTTTCGACGACGCGGATCGACGTGAGCCCGAGCCCGCGCGACAGGTCCTTCATCAATCCGACGATCTGGCTGCCGCGCACGCCGAGCGCCGGTTCGATCTCGAAGCGCGTGATGACGGGGCCGGCTGATGCGCCGACGACGGCGACCGGCACCTTGAATTCCTGCAGGCGCTGCTCGATCAATTGCCCCGTTTGTGCGAGGTGCTCGGCCGGGATTTCTTCCGTCTCCGCCGCCGCGGGCTCGAGCAGCTCGAGCGACGGCAACTCGACCGCCGATGCGGCCGGTGCCTGGAACGTGAATTCCGTCGGGGCGTGGCCGCGCAGCGGGGCGCGCGAAACGGGTTCGGCGGAGTCTTCGTCGGCGGACGAGGCGGCCGGGGATGCGGTGAAGGTCGATGCGGCTGCGGTCGATTCCGTAACGGCGGATGTTGCCACAACGGCCGCCGGCTCAGGCGGCGCGACGGTAGGCGAATCGGCCGGCGCTACTACTGCCGGCATCGGCGCGGCGACGGATGACGTGGCCGCCGGGGGCGCTTCGTCGAGATCCGGCGCGGTGTGCGTGACGATCGGCGCGGATGATGCGCTGGGCACGGCCAGGCCCGGCTCGACCGGCGGAGGCGCCATCGGTTGGGCCGGCGGCGGTGTTTGCATCGCCGCGGCGGCTTGCGCTTCGGGCTTCGGGGATGACGCAAGCTCTATCAGTACCGGTGCGGCCGGCACCACCGGGCTCGCTAGCGCCGCCTCGGGGGCCCGGGCGGCCTCCGTCGCCGCGGCATTCGGCGGCGAAGCCGTGTTCGAAGCGGCGTCTGGCCACTCGTCGTCTTCCATCCGCGCCGGGGCGGAAGGGGTGTATGGCGGTGGTTCGTTCGATTCGTCGCTCGCGAGCGGTGGGTCCGCGATGGGTGCGCTGGCCCGTGCCGGTGCCGCGGTGCCCGTGTCGGCACGGGCCGGCGTTTCGGGCGAGGCGGCTGGTTGCGGCCCAGCGGCCGCGCCACGTCGCGCCAGGCTCGAGCTCGCGAGTGCGGTCCACTGCGCGGCGTTAGCTTCGATCGCCTTCAGTGTCTCGAGCACCCCGCGCGCCGGTGCGGCCGTTGCCTCGGGGCGACGCGCGATCTCGATTTGCGGCATCTGCGTCGGTCCAGCCGACCGCTGGTCGGCTTGCTGCTGCGAAGGGCCGTCGCTTCGCTGCACGGCTGCCGGCGCACCATGTGGCACCGCCGAGGCCGATGCCATCGTCGGCGCACTGCTCCTCATGGCCGTCTGCGCGACGCGTGCTCCGGCGTAGCCGGTCGCGGCGGCGGCCGTCGCTGCGCTGCCGCCCGCGAGCGGCAGGACTTGCGCACCGATCGTGCGGCTCTGGGCTGCCGGCGGCGCGGGCCGACGATGCGACGTTGCGGCCGCGCTCAGCGGCGTGACCGTGTGGTTCTGCGCTGGGCGTGGAGCGCGTGTCCCACCGGGGGCGTCGCTCGAGCGCCAATTGGGGCCGTGCGGCGTGCCGCGAGGGACCGTTGAAGGCGGCTCGAGCGGCTTGGCCTGCGC
Source organism: Trinickia sp. (assembly GCF_051953955.1). Taxonomy (GTDB): domain Bacteria; phylum Pseudomonadota; class Gammaproteobacteria; order Burkholderiales; family Burkholderiaceae; genus Trinickia. Next base: position 55,246 of record NZ_JBQCIF010000002.1, read on the forward strand.
GCCTCGTCCGTCGCGCGAAATACCGCTGCCGCGCACCGCGCTCGACGCAGCGGCGCTACGTGCCTTCACGCCCGCGGCCGGCGGCGGCTGCCATGCCGTCGGCCGCGCGTAGCGGCCCGTCGATTTCGGGGCCATCGCGTTCGTCGTCGTCGTGGGAATGACCGAGCTGTTCAGGCCGCTGCGTGCCAGGCGCGGTTCGTCGTCACGCACGCCGGCGGCGCCCGAGGACGTGCGGCCGAGCCCGATGTTCAAACCGAGGCCGAAAGCGCGATCGGCCCAGCGCAGCGTACCGCGCCAGGAAAAACCGAGCAGCCAGGGCAAGCCGGCCAGCACGAGCGCGGGCGAAACGACGAATGCGCCCCGCCCTAGCGCGCGCAGCGCGATACCAAGCAGCGCGTGTCCGAGCGCGTTGCCGGTATGGGGCGCGAGTGCCGCTTCGAGCGCGCCGCTGCCCGCGAAAACGCTCGCGAAGCCGAGCCAGAGCCGGATCGTGCCGCGGCCGCTGGCTTCGGTGCCGCGCATCAGCGCCGCGATCGCCAGACGCAAGGCCAAAGGCACGGCCCAAAGGGCCGACACGCCGAACCAGCCGAAAACTACCGTATGCATGCTAGACAGGGGCTAGAGTCTGTTCATTCACATAGGGGCGCGTGCACGTTGCGGGCGCCGTGCCCGTCATTGGCCCGCGCGCGAGAAAGTCAGCGTGATGCCGTTCGACGCGATGATGCGCATCTGCTGCGGCGAGCGCATTTGCACGAGCGTCGCGTCGGCGTGCGCGAGCGCGTCGAGGTACACGCGCTCGAGGTGCCGCGCTTCGTCCCCGCAGGCCTTGCGCGTGGCCTCGAGCGGCCCGAGCGTGAGCACGCCGCTGTGCAGTCTATACGGTCCCGAGAACCGATTGCAGCCCGCGAAGCCGCTCGCGAGGCGCTCTCCTGTCGTGCTGTCGAGCTCGAGCGTGGGAGCGGCGGTTGCGCTCGCCGGAACGTCGAGGGCATTGTGGCCGTCGCTTTTTTGCACGCTGCGCAACACCCAGCTCGTGTCGTCGAGCAACTGCACGGCGGCGGGATTCAACGGATTGCTGGGCGCGGCGGCGGAGTCGGGGTGGGTCGGCATCGCGCAGCCGGTGGCAGCGAGCACCGCCGCGAGCGCGAGCGCGCGCGACGGCACGCGCAACCGCGACGCGCCCCGAGTCGTCGCAGTGAAAGTAATCGGCATGGCCCCGAACCTTTTGCAAAACTGGCGAAGGCGTAAGGGTAACGCACTCCTGCGGTCGTTAGTGCCGCGAGTGCGGCGTTCCGCGCGCAAGGCCCGCTCACGCGCATGTTAACATCCTCGTCTTTCCATCCTTTTGCATCTATGGGATTCGCCATGCAGATCGGTCAACGGATCGGCACGCCGCTTTCACCCTCGGCCACGCGCGTCATGCTGCTCGGTGCGGGCGAACTCGGCAAGGAAGTCATCGTCGCGCTGCAGCGGCTCGGGGTCGAGGTGATCGCGGTCGACCGCTATCCGAACGCGCCCGGGCATCAAGTCGCGCATCGCGCCCATACGATCGACATGACCGACGGCGCGGCGATCAAGGCGCTCGTGCGGGCGGAAAGGCCCCATCTGATCGTGCCCGAGATCGAGGCGATCGCCACCGATGCGCTCGCCGAAATCGAAGCCCAGGGATTGGCCGAAGTCATCCCGACAGCGCGGGCGACGCAGCTCACGATGAATCGAGAAGGCATTCGGCGCTTGGCCGCCGAAGAGCTGGGCCTGCCGACGTCGCCGTACGCATTCGCCGATTCGCTCGAATCGTTCAAAGCGGCCATTGCACGGATCGGCTACCCGTGCGTCGTGAAGCCCGTGATGTCCTCTTCGGGCAAGGGGCAGTCCGTCGTGCGCGGCGAAACCGACGTCGAGCGCGCGTGGCAATACGCGACGGCCGGGGCCCGCGTGAACGTGGGGCGCGTCATCGTCGAAGGGTTCGTCACGTTCGACTACGAGATCACGCTGCTGACCGTGCGCGCGGTGGATCCCGCGAGCGGCGACGTGCGCACGTCGTTTTGCGAGCCGATCGGCCACTTGCAAGTCGACGGCGACTACGTCGAGTCGTGGCAGCCCCAGCCGATGTCTCCCGCCGCGCTCGCGCGCGCCAAGGAGATTGCCGAGCGCGTCACGGGCGCCCTCGGCGGCCGCGGCGTCTTCGGCGTGGAACTGTTCGTGCGTGGCGATGAAGTGTGGTTCTCCGAGGTCAGCCCGCGTCCGCACGATACGGGGCTCGTGACGCTGCGTTCGCAGCGCTTGTCCGAGTTCGAGCTGCATGCGCGTGCGATCTTGGGCCTGCCCGTCGATACTTCCATGCTGGCCCCGGGCGCTTCGGCCGTCGTATACGGTGGCCTCGAGGAAGCGGGCATCGCCTTCGAGGGCGTGCGCGAGGCGCTGGCCGTTCCGGGCGCCGATCTGCGTCTGTTCGGCAAGCCCGAGAGCTTCAAGAAGCGGCGCATGGGTGTGGCCGTGGCGACGGGGGCGAGCATCGACCAAGCGCGCGAGCGTGCGACGGCCGCTGCCGACGCGGTGCGACCCGTTTCGACACGCTGAGCTCCTCTGCCCGCGCCTGGCCCTGCTGCTCGCGCCGGCCGTGGGTGCGGCCGAGTCTAGGTTCGGGCACGCAGTCGCAGGGGCCGGATCCGGCGGTTTCAGATGGCTGGCCTTTTGCGGGCACGGCCCGTGCAATCTTGCGGTGCTACAATACCGGCCTTTCCGGCGGTATATCCGCCGGCTGGAGCCGGCCGCGCGCGAAGCGCGGTCCTTACGGGCGTCCTCGGCGCGAGCGCGCGAGACTCACCGTGGCTCCGCCTTCACGTCGACCTCATCGAGCGGCTGTGCTGCCGCCGCCGCGCGCTCGAACGACGCAGCGCCTAGCGGCGCATTTTTAGCGAACGCCACAATGTCCGATCCCGCTGTCACGCCTACCACCGCGACCTTCGACCAGTTCGGTCTCGCTCCCGAGATCCTGCGAGCCGTCACCGAACAGGGTTACACCACGCCCACGCCGATCCAGGCGGAGGCGATTCCCGTCGTGCTGGCCGGCCGCGATGTCATGGGCGCCGCGCAAACGGGCACCGGCAAGACGGCGAGCTTCTCGTTGCCGATCATCCAGCGCCTGCTGCCGGCCGCGAGCACGAGCGCCTCGCCGGCCCGCCATCCCGTGCGGGCGCTGATTCTCACGCCCACGCGCGAGCTGGCCGATCAGGTCGCCGCGAACGTCCAGTCCTACGGGAAGCACACGCCGCTGCGTAGCGCCGTGGTATTCGGCGGTGTCGACATGAATCCGCAGTCCGCGGAGCTGCGCCGCGGCGTCGAAATCCTGATTGCGACACCGGGGCGTCTGCTCGATCACGTTCAGCAGAAAACGGCCAATCTCGGGCAGGTGCAGATTCTCGTGCTCGACGAAGCCGACCGCATGCTCGACATGGGCTTTCTGCCCGATCTGCAGCGGATCTTGAATCTCTTGCCGAAGGAGCGCCAGACGCTGCTGTTCTCGGCCACCTTCTCGCCTGAAATCAAAAAGCTGGCGTCCACGTATCTGCGCAATCCGCAGACGATCGAAGTGGCGCGCAGCAACTCCACGGCCACGAACGTGACGCAGCTCGTCTACGAAGTGGCCGAGGGCGACAAGACCGGCGCGGTCGTGCAGTTGATTCGCGAGCGCGAGCTGAAGCAAGTGATCGTGTTCTGCAACAGCAAGATCGGTGCGAGCCGGCTCGCGCGGCAGCTCGAGCGCGACGGCGTGGTTGCCTCGGCCATCCACGGCGACAAATCGCAAAACGAGCGCATGCAGGCGCTCGACGCCTTCAAGCGCGGCGAGATCGAAGCGCTAGTCGCGACGGACGTGGCCGCGCGAGGGCTCGACATCGTCGAGTTGCCGGCCGTGATCAACTTCGATCTGCCGTTCAACGCGGAAGACTACGTGCACCGGATCGGCCGAACGGGGCGTGCGGGAGCCTCGGGCGATGCGCTCTCGCTGTGCAGCCCCAACGAGCGCAAGCAGCTGGCCGAGATCGAGAAGTTGATTAAAAAGCCGCTGCAGGTGCAGCATCTGGCCGTCGATGTGCCCGTGCGCCGCGGGCGCGAAGAGCATGGCGGGGCGCGGCGCGACCGGGACGAGCGAGCCGGCGCCGGGCGCCGCCGTACCGGATCGCACGAGCGTACGACCTATCGTGCCAATCATGCGCCCGTTGACGACTTCTTCCTGAAGCCGTACGAGCCATCGCCGTCGGCGGCGCGCAAGGAAGAAGAAGCGAAGCGGGCCGAAGCGCCGCAAACGAAGACGCCGAAGCAGCCGCTCGCGGCATTGCTCGGCGGATTCGGCATGCCGCGGCGCAACGATTCGTCGTCTTGATCGAGTCGCCGCGCGTTCGCCGTCTCGCCTTCCGCTTCACGCGATCGGAAATTGAGTCGTCGACAAAATCTCCTTGAGCACCATGAACGAGCGAACCTGCCGCACGCCCGGCAGGTAAAGCAATTGCTCGGCGTGCAGCCGATTGAAGCTGTCGCTGTCGCGCGTGCGTACGAGCATGAAGTAATCGAACTCGCCCGTCACGACGTGGCATTCCATACACCCTGATACATGGCGCGCCGCTTGCTCGAACGCGGCGAATGCTTCGGGCGTCGATCGATCGAGCACGATGCCGATGACGACGAGCATCCCGGCACCGATGGCCTTCGGTTCCAACAGCGCCACGATACCCCGGATCAACCCGAGCGACTTGAGGCGCTCGACGCGTCGCAAGCATGCGGGTGCGCTGAGCTTGACCTTGTCGGCCAATGCGACGTTGGAAATCGACGCATCGCGCTGCAACTGCTTGAGAATGGCGCGATCGACGCGATCGAGCTGCGCGACGTGGACGGGCTCGGTCGCCGGTGTCGCGGCGCGTGTCCCCGCGTGGCGCGCCCGGACAGCGGTGCCGGGCATGCGGCGGTCATCCTGACGCAATTTCGTTGCGCACATATCCAGACATAACCCGTGTTCGTTAATCGACGAGGGGAAATCGCGGACTAAAAGTAGTTCAACGCGCGAAACTTCACAAGCCCATTTCGCGATTATTTGCCTATCATCTTTCGGTCATCCACGCCTTTGCTGCTTGCGCCACGGCCCAGCCGTCAGCGGCGGCCGGCATTTTCTCGATACGACCGGAGCTCTCGATGAACCTCGCGCGCTTTCCCCGCTACCCACTGACGTTCGGGCCCACTCCCATCCAGCCGCTCGAGCGGCTGAGTGCGCACCTCGGCGGCAAAGTCGAGCTGTATGCGAAGCGCGAAGACTGCAACAGCGGTCTCGCATTCGGCGGCAACAAGACGCGCAAGCTCGAATACCTCGTGCCCGAAGCGCTCGCGCAGGGCTGCGACACGCTCGTGTCGATCGGCGGCATTCAATCGAATCAGACGAGGCAAGTCGCCGCAGTGGCCGCGCATCTCGGCATGAAGTGCGTGCTCGTGCAGGAGAATTGGGTCAACTACTACGATGCCGTCTACGATCGCGTCGGCAACATCGAGCTCTCCCGCATTCTCGGCGCGGATGTGCGGCTCGTGCCCGATGGTTTCGACATCGGCATCCGCAAGAGCTGGGAAGAGGCGCTCGAGAGCGTGCGCGTGGCGGGCGGCAAGCCCTACGCGATTCCCGCGGGTTGCTCGGAGCATCCACTGGGCGGTCTCGGTTTCGTCGGCTTCGCCGAGGAGGTGCGCGAGCAGGAAGCGGCGCTCGGTTTCAAGTTCGACTACATCGTCGTCTGCTCGGTCACCGGCAGCACGCAAGCGGGCATGATCGTCGGGTTCGCGGCCGACGGGCGCGCCGACCGCGTCATCGGCATCGATGCATCGGCCAAGCCGGAGGCTACGCGGGCGCAAATCACGCGCATCGCCGAGCATACCGCGGAGATCGTCGGCCTAGGCCGCCCGATCGGGGCCGACGACGTCGTGCTCGACACGCGCTACGGCGGGCCCGAATATGGTTTGCCGAACGACGGCACGCTGGAGGCGATCCGGCTTTGTGCGCGAACGGAAGGCATGCTGACCGATCCCGTCTACGAGGGCAAATCGATGCACGGCATGATCGACAAAGTGCGCCGCGGCGAATTTCCCCCGGGTTCGCGCGTGCTCTATGCGCATTTGGGCGGAGCGCCGGCGTTGAGCGCTTACAGCTTCATCTTCCGCGAAGGCTGAGCGCGCGGGAGCGACGCTCGATCGCACGGAAGCGTCGTTCTCCCGTGCGCGATCGGCGGCCGAGCTTCCATTGAGGGTTTCGCCGCGTTCGAGGTCAAGCGCGGGCTGGCGATCGAGGCGCGGTGAATCGGCTCGCCCACGCCGTGACCGCGTCCTCATAAAACGCGTCGAGCGATCGATAGCGCGGCGCGGCAGGCCGATCATCGTTCGCATCGCAAGCCAGAGTCAGCCCCAAGTGCCGGGCCGCGGCAACGAGCGCCGGCAACGGCGCGTCGGCGTCGAGCTCGCGTGCACCCGTTTGCTTGCTGAGCTTTTCGCCTTGCGCGTTCGTGACGACGGGCACGTGCAGATAGGACGGTGTGGGCACGCCGAGGGAGCGTTGGAGATAAATTTGGCGCGCTGTCGAATCGAGCAGATCGGCGCCGCGCACGACGTGTGTGATGCCTTGCTCCGCATCGTCGACGACGACGGCAAGCTGGTATGCCCACTGGCCGTCCGCGCGCTTGAGGACGAAATCGCCGACTTCGAGTGCGAGGTCCTGCGTTTGCCGCCCTTGCCAGCGGTCGTCGAACGTAACGATGGCATTGGGTCCATCGGGCACGCGCAGGCGCCACGCACGCGCGCGTTTGCCGTGCAGGCCTTGCCGGCATGTGCCGGGATACGCGAGCGTCGTGTGGCGTGCGTGCGCATTGGCGAGCGAATCGGCGATCTCCTTGCGCGTGCAGCCGCACGGGTAGATGAGCCCGGCGCGCGTCAGCCGCGCGAACGCTTGCTCGTAGCGCGCCGTGCGCGCGTTTTGCCACACGGGCGGCTCGTCGCTTTCCATGCCGAAGCGCGCGAGCGTGTCGAGGATCGCGCGGCCGGCACCGGGCACGGTGCGCGGGGCGTCGATGTCTTCGATGCGAACGAGCCAGACGCCGCCATGGGCTCGAGCGTCGAGATAGCTTGCCAGCGCGCCGGCGAGCGAGCCGGCATGCAGCCGGCCCGTCGGCGACGGCGCGAACCGGCCTCGATAATGGGGTTCGGGCGGTGCGGCGTTTGCCGCGCTCGAGCGATGAGCGTCGCTCACGCCGCGCGCGCCGCGTCCTTGTTCGGATGGCATGCGGGGCACGTTTTACCGGCCGCATAGAGCGGCGAACGCTGGTCTTCCGGCGTCACCACGGCGCGGCAGCCGAAGCATTGAACCGTCTCGGTGGGCTCGAGCTGCGGATTGAGCGAGGTCCGATAGTCGAAGACGAAGCATTCGCCGCGATAATGCGCGCCGCCGACTTCCTCGAAGTATTTGAGGATGCCGCCATCGAGCTGATAGACGTGGTCGATGCCGACCTCTTTCATATGGATCGCCGCTTTTTCGCAGCGAATGCCGCCCGTGCAGAACGAGACGACCGTCTTTCCCTCGAACTCGGCACGATGGGCTTCCACGACGCTCGGGAATTCGCTGAACTTCGCGATCCGATAATCGACGGCTTGCGCGAACGTGCCGACGTCGACCTCGAACGCATTGCGCGTGTCGAGCATGACGACAGGGCGGCCCTCGTCGTCGTGGCCGCGATCGAGCCAGTGCTTGAGCGTTTGCGCATCGACCGACGGGGCGCGGCCGAGCTCGGGTTGGATCGCCGGCTTTTTCATCGTGATGATCTCGCGCTTGCGCTTGACGAGCATGCGTCGGAACGGCTGCGTTTCCGAGAAGCTCTCCTTGAAGTGGAGATCGGCGAATTTACCGTCGAAGAGCGGATCGCCGCGCAGATAATCGACGAATTCGCGCGCGGCCTCGGGCGTGCCGGCAACGAACAGGTTGATGCCTTCGGGCGCGAGCAGGATGGTGCCGCGCAGGCCGAGCGCCTCACAGCGCTGCGCGAGCAGCGGACGCCAAGTGTCGATGGCGTCGATCGTGACGAAGCGGTAGGCGGCGAGATTGACGATGCGCATGATGGTGGTGCAAGAATGAAAGCCGCCGCGGCCCGCCCGGCGGACGGCCTCTGGAGGGGGCGGCAGTAGCCGGGGCACGGTGCCCGGGGCGGCGAAACCGCTATTATCCCGCAAACTGTCGATCGTTCGGCCTAGGCCGTTCGATGCGCGGTTCGCGCGATGGCCGGATGTACAATACCGCCCATGTCAGATCCTCGCTTCGTCCACCTCCGCGTTCACTCCGAATTCTCGATTGCCGACGGCATCGTGCGCATTGACGACATCGTCAAGGCCGCCGCCGACGACGGTCAGGGTGCGCTCGCCATGACCGATCTCGCGAATGCGTTCGGTCTCGTCCGTTTCTACAAGGAAGCCCGCGGCAACGGCCTGAAGCCGATCGCGGGTTGCGACGTCTGGATCATGAATCCCGACGATCGCGACAAGCCCTCGCGCTTGCTGCTGCTCGTGAAAGATCGGCGCGGCTATTTGAATCTGTGCGAGTTGCTGACGAAGGCGTGGCTCACGAACCAATATCGAGGGCGGGCCGAGATCGACGCGGCGTGGCTCGATTCGCCGCTCAGCGAGGGCCTGATCGCGCTGTCGGGTGCGCAGCAGGGCGACATCGGCCTCGCGCTCGCGGCGGGCAACGAGCAGGCGGCCAAACGTCATGCCGAGCGGTGGGCCGCGTGCTTTCCGAATGCGTTCTATATCGAGCTGCAACGCTGCGGGCAGCCCGGCGCCGAAACCTACGTGCAGCAAGCCGTCGCGATCGCCTCGGCGTTGAAGCTGCCCGTCGTTGCGACGCATCCGATTCAGTTCATGTCCGCGGACGATTACACGGCGCACGAAGCGCGCGTCTGTATCTCCGAAGGCGACATTCTCGCGAATTCGCGCCGCCCGAAGCGTTTCACGCAAGCGCAGTGTTTTTGCACGCAAGCCGAAATGGCCGAGCGGTTCGCCGATATTCCGTCGGCGATTGCCAACACCGTCGAAATCGCCAAGCGCTGCAATCTGACGCTCGAGCTCGGCAAGCCCAAGCTGCCGCTGTTCCCGACGCCGGACGGCATGTCGCTCGACGACTACCTCGTGCAGTTGTCGAAGGAGGGGCTCGAAAAGCGCCTCGTCGAGCTGTATCCGGATGAAGCCGAGCGCTCGCGCCAGCGGGAGGCGTACTACCAGCGGCTCGATTTCGAGTGCGGCACGATCGTCAAGATGGGCTTTCCCGGCTACTTCCTGATCGTGGCCGACTTCATCAACTGGGCCAAGAACAACGGCGTTCCCGTGGGGCCGGGCCGGGGCTCGGGCGCGGGCTCGCTCGTCGCCTACGCGCTCGGCATCACCGATCTCGATCCGCTGCGCTACAACCTGCTGTTCGAGCGTTTCTTGAATCCCGAGCGCGTCTCGATGCCCGACTTCGACATCGACTTCTGCCAGGAAGGGCGAGACCGCGTCATTCAGTACGTGAAGGGCAAGTACGGCGCCGATGCCGTCTCGCAGATCGCGACGTTCGGCACCATGGCGGCGAAGGCAGCGGTGCGCGACATCGGCCGCGTGCTCGATCTCGGCTACAACTTTACCGATGGCGTGGCGAAGCTGATCCCTTTCAAGCCCGGCAAGCACGTGACGATTGCCGATGCGATGAAGGAAGAGCCGCTGCTGCAGGAGCGCAACGACAACGAAGACGAAGTGCGTCAGCTGCTCGAGCTCGCGCAGCGGGTCGAGGGCTTGACGCGCAACGTCGGCATGCACGCGGGCGGGGTGCTGATCGCACCGGGCAAGCTGACGGATTTCTGTCCGCTCTACACGCAAGGCGACGACGGCGGCGTGGTGAGCCAGTACGACAAGGACGACGTGGAAGCGGTCGGCCTCGTGAAGTTCGACTTCTTGGGCTTGACGACGCTGACGATCCTCGATTGGGCCGAGCGCTACATCCGCCGGCTCGACCCGTCCAAGGCCGATTGGTCGCTCGCGCAGGTGCCGCTCGACGATCCCGCGTCGTTCTCGATTCTGAAGAAGGCGAATACGGTTGCCGTGTTCCAGCTGGAAAGCCGCGGCATGCAAGGCATGCTCAAGGACGCGCAGCCCGACCGCTTCGAGGACATCATCGCGCTCGTGGCGCTCTATCGCCCGGGCCCGATGGATCTGATCCCGAGCTTTTGCGCGCGTAAGCACGGGCGCGAGACGGTGGAGTTTCCCGATCCGCGCGTGGAGCCCGTCCTGAAAGAGACCTACGGCATCATGGTCTATCAGGAGCAGGTGATGCAGATGGCGCAGATCATCGGCGGCTACTCGCTCGGCGGCGCCGATTTACTGCGCCGCGCGATGGGCAAGAAGAAGCCCGAGGAGATGGCCAAGCACCGCGAGATCTTCGCGGAAGGTGCGGCGACGAACGGGTTGACGCGCGAGAAGTCCGACGAGATCTTCGACTTGATGGAGAAGTTCGCGGGCTACGGCTTCAACAAGTCGCATGCGGCGGCTTACGCGCTGCTCGCGTACTACACGGCCTGGCTCAAAGCGCATCACCCGGCCGAATTCATGGCGGCCAACATGAGCTTGGCCATGGACGACACGGACAAGGTCAAGATCCTTTACGACGATTGCCTCGCGAAGCACAACGGGATCGACGTACTGCCGCCGGATATCAATCTTTCGGCCTATCGTTTCGAGCCGGTAGCGCATCCCGAAGGCAAGCCTTCGCGCACGATTCGCTATGGGTTGGGCGCGGTAAAAGGCAGCGGGCAAAATGCGATCGAAGAAATCTTGCGCGCGCGCGAGGAGGGGCCCTTCACCGATCTGTTCGATTTCTGCGCGCGGATCGACCGGCGCGTCGTGAACCGGCGCACGATCGAGGCGTTGATCCGTGCCGGCGCATTCGATTCGATCCATGCGAACCGCGCGCAATTGATCGCGTCGGTGCCGCTGGCGATGGAAGCGGCCGACCAGGCGAGTGCGAACGCGATGCAAGCGGGCTTGTTCGACATGGGCGATGCGCCGTCGCGGGGGCACGAGCTCGTCGACGAGCCTGCGTGGCACGAGAAGCGCAAGCTGCAGGAAGAAAAGACGGCGCTCGGCTTTTACCTGTCGGGGCATTTGTTCGATGCCTACAAGGGCGAAGTGCGCCGGTTCGTCCGCACGAAGCTGGCCGATTTGAAGGAAGGGCGCGACAAGCTCGTCGCCGGCATCATCGCGTCGCTGCGCACGCAGATGACCCAGCGCGGCAAGATGCTGATCGCGCTCATCGATGACGGCACGGGCCAATGCGAAGTCACGGTCTTCAACGAGCAATACGAAGCCAACAAGGCGTTGTTCAGGGAAGACGAGTTGCTCGTCGTGCAGGGGCAGGCGCGCAACGATGCGTTTACGGGCGGCATTCGTTTCACCGTGGATTCGGTGATGGACCTCGAGCGTGCGCGCAGCCGCTATGCGCAAGCCGTCAAGGTGTCGATGAACGGCAATGCCGATGCGGTGGCGCTCAAACGGGTGTTGGAGGCGTATATCGCGAAGGGTGAACCGGGTGCCGCACCGGCGGAAGCGGGCGTCGCCCGCGGGGGCGGACGAGACGGCGGCGGGCGCCGCTCGGCACCGCCCGCGCCGAACGGCCTAGCGGTCCGGATTCGCTACACCAACGTCCGTGCGGAGGGCGAGCTGGCCCTCGGCGAGGCGTGGCGCGTGAGACCGAGCGATGAACTGTTGGCCGAATTGCGCACGGCATTCGATAAGAGCATCGTAGAAATCGCTTATTAGCAGTGCCTTGTTGAGCATCGCGCTGTGCCGCGGCTGCGGGAACGCGCAATAGAGAAATGCAGAACGACTAGATGAAACAATCGACCATTGCGGGCGCGGTGCTGTTCACCGAGAGCTCGCCGAATCTCGGGGGGCAGGAACTGCAACTGCTCAGTCAGATGCGGGCGCTTCGTGCGGCAGGGGCAGAAGTGGTGCTGGCATGCCGCCCCGGCTCTCGCATCGAGATTCATGCGATCGGCATGGGGTTGCCCGTGCGCACGTTTCCGTTTCGAAACAGCTTCGATATCCCGACGATATGGGGTTTGCGCGCGTTGATTCGAGCACTGCGTCCGGTGGCCTGCATTTGTCATAGCGGGCACGACACCAACAATCTCGCGATCGCCGCTCGCTTGTCGCACGCTAAGCGTCCTCGATTGCTGCGTTCGAAAACGTATCTCGCCGGCAAGATTTCGGCGAGGACCTACAACCGTTTCGTGGATTGCACGTTTGCACCGAGCGGCTACCTGCGCACGTGTATTTTGGCTAACCCGCAGGTCGATCCTCGGGAGGTCCATATCGTCGCCCCGGGCGTGGACTTCGAGCGGCTCGATGCCGAGCGAAACGAGGCCTTGCCTGCCGAACTATCCCTATGGCTCGAGCGGCAAGATGGCCCGATCATCATGCAGGTCGGCATGCTTCGCGAGGAAAAGGGGCATCTATTGATGTTGGATGCGTTGGCGAAGCTGCGGCGGGCCGGATACCGTTTCCGGTTCGTGATCGCGGGCGCGGGGCCTGAACGGGAAGCCATCGAAGCGCGGGCGGCCAGCCTCGGCCTCGAAGAACGAATCTGGATCGGGGCGCTCACGCCTGTCGCCCCTGCGCTTTCCAAAGCGGACCTGGTCGTGATGCCTTCGCTCGTGGAACCGCTCGGCATGGCGCAGATCGAGGCGGCGGGGCTCGGCATACCCGTCGTCGCCACGAACGTCGGAGGGATTCCCGAGACGATCGTTGACCGGCAGACCGGCCTGCTTTGCAGCCCCGACCCGGACGACCTCGCGCGGGCCGTTGAATATGCGCTGACGCATCCGGCCGAAATGCGTGAAATGGCCGACCGCGCGCAGGCCGACGTACGGCATCGGTTCTGCGTGGCGCGCAACCTCGAAGCGCTGATGGCGTTGATCGTATCGACGTCGCATCGGACGAGGTCCTCGCTGGCGCCGCGTGCACGCGCGAGGAGAGCCGATTGACGGGAACCGCGAGCCAGCGATCGAGGTAATCGCCTCGGTGCCGCAATAGGCCGTTGGGCACTCCGCAACTGGCCGAGAGTGGATCTGCCCCCTTATGATATTTCGCGCGGCTCACGCGTCCTTGCCCGGATCTCTTGCAATCCGGATAATCGTTTCTTTTCAGGCAACTACGTCAATCATTCGACCATGCTGGAGTTCACTGGGGGACCGCAGGCCGGCGCCAAGGCATGCGCGGACGAGGTCCCGCCGCTAGGCGCGCTCGATCTCGTGTCATTGGTCGTACCGTTTTACAACGAAGAAGACGGCGTGGAAACGTTTTTCCGCGAGGTCACGCCCATTCTCGAGCGCATTCCGCAGGTCGACTACGAGATCGTCTGCGTCAACGACGGCAGTGCCGATTCGACGCTGGAGCGGCTGTTGGCCGTGTGCGAGCGCAATGCGCGGGTGCGCGTGGTCGACCTGTCACGCAATTTCGGCAAAGAGGCGGCGCTGACGGCCGGGATGGACGAAGCGTCGGGGGATGCCGTGATTCCGTTCGACGCGGATCTGCAAGACCCGCCGGAGGCGATTGCGCGGCTCGTGGAACGCTGGCGCGAAGGGTTCGACGTCGTACTGGCCAAACGTGTCGAGCGCAGCACCGATACCTACATGAAGCGCGGCACGGCGGCGCTTTTTTACCGCGTGCACAACGCCATCAGCGAAACAGAGATCCCGGAAAACGCCGGCGATTTTCGCTTGATGTCGCGGCAGGTCGTCGATGCGCTCAAGCAGCTGCCCGAAAATCGCCGGTTCATGAAAGGGTTGTTCTCGTGGGTCGGATTCCGCACGGCTCAGATCGAGTACGAGCGGCAACCGCGCATGGCGGGCAAAACGAAATTTTCGGCGTGGAAACTCTGGAATTTCGCGCTCGAAGGGCTGACGAGCTTCGGTACGTGGCCGCTGCGCGTGTGGACCTACATCGGGGGCGGCACGGCGCTGTTCGCGATCGTCTACGCAGTCTACCTTACGCTGCGCACGGTGATTCGCGGCGTCGACGTGCCGGGCTACGCCTCCATCATTACGGCCGTCTTGTTTCTCGGGGGCACGCAATTGATCGGCATCGGCGTCATCGGCGAATATGTCGGGCGCATCTACATGGAATCGAAACGTCGTCCCGTTTACATCGTTCGCCGAGTCTATCGGCGGGATGCTTCGTGAGCGGCGGGCGATTGACGCGCTTTGCCGCCTGCGTCCGGTCGTTGACTTACGCGATCCCCCTCGGCATGGGTGTTTCGGTCCGTCGAACGTGACGTTTGACGTTTCCCCGCGAGCGCGCGGCGGGTCGAAGCGCGCCGATACCGAATAGCGACATTGCATTGGAAAACACGAAATGAAACGAGAAATTCCCGCTCTTTGGCGTTGGCTGGTGCTGGCTGCGGCACTGACGTTCGTGCCGACGCTGTTCTTTCCGTATATCGGCGAAGAGGCGGTCTATACGATCTCCACGCTGGAAATGTGGCATGGGCACGTCTGGTCGACCCCGTTGCTTTTTGGTTCGCGATACGGTCGTCCGCCGTTTCTGAATTGGGTCATGGCGCCGTTCGCCATGGCGTTCGGGCCGATGCACGTGCTCGTGGCTAGCCGGCTCGTTACCGCGCTCTCGACGCTCGGGACCGCGCTCGTGCTGCATTGGACGGCACGCGGCATTGGCGTCGGGGCGCGTCAGGCGTGGCTTGCGGTTCTCGTCTTTCTCAGTTCCGATGCGCTGCTCTATCACGGGTGGCTCGCCTATGCCGATCCATTGCTCGGGCTGCTGACGTTCTCCGCGATGGCCTGCGTGGTCCTGGCAGCGAAGCAGGAGCGCGTGGCGCTGCTATGGGTGACGGCCGGGTGCGTTTTCGCCGCGTTTCTGACGAAGGCGCTGACAGCCTACGTTTTCGTAGGCGCCGCATGGCTCGTGGTTTTCGTCCGGCACGAGCGAGCCCGTGCGACGTTGCTCAAGCCAGCCGCCGTACTGAGCTATCTCGTTGCAGCGGCTGCTCCGCTCGTGTGGTTTCACTTCAATCCTGCAGCTCATGCGGGGAACGAGAGCGCGCAGATGGTCGGAGACGTCGCGCAAAAGCTGCTGCCCCCGAGCGTCGGTGCTTGGCTGAAACAAATCGTCTCGTTTCCGCTCGAGACGTTCTGCCGGTTTTTGCCGATCTCCGCCATCGCGGTCTACGCGATGGCACGCGGGCGATCGACCGGCGAAGCCCCCGCGCGCGCGTGGGAATCGACGATTGGATGGATTGTGTTCGTCAACTTCTTGCCGTACTGGCTCGCGCCGCAAAGCGGCATTCGCTATATCCTGCCGTTGTATCCGTTGATCGCTTTCTATCTCGCGAGCCGTCTGGCCCGGTGCGATGCCCGTATCGAAAGGCTGGCGGTGTATTCGGTCGCCGGCGTGATCGTGCTCAAATGCATCGGCCTGATCGTGTTTCCTCTCTATCAAGCGAAATATCGCGGCGACGCGGTCCAAGTGGCGAAGGAACTCGTCTCTCTTGCGGGCAGCGATAAGGTGTATATCGACGATTCGACCTCCGCCGGATTGTGCATTGCAGGGCCGATGGACAGCATGAGATGGCCTGCCGCGCCTATTACGCATCCTCCAGCGAAAGGGGTCGCCGAGGGATGGATCCTCACGCGCGACGCGAACGAACCCAACTCGCGCATCGTGAAGACGATTCAACTCGGCAAAGAGCGCTTCTTCTTCGTCTGTGTCGGCCGTACCTGCAGCGCGGCGAGTACCACAGCGAGCACCGCGGCCGTCGCCAAGGATTGAAGTAGACTGTCGGCCTACAGTGGCTTTCCCCTTCGACTCGTGACCGCGCGATTTTTTTCTTCCCGTCCGCCCCGCAGCATCCTCGTCGTATGCACGCGGCGCATCGGCGATGTTTTGCTGACGACCCCGCTCGTGCGCTCGCTCAAGACGCGTTGGCCCGACACGCCGATCGACATGCTCGTGTTCCGCGGGACCGAAGGCGTGCTCGAGCACAATCCCGACATACGCAGCGTCATCGTGGTCGCGCAGCGCGCAAAACCGCGTGAGCGTCTGGCCGATGCCGCGCGCATCTGGCGCCGCTACGACCTCGCTTGTGCGGCCACGAGCGCCGATCGTCCGCGTTTTTACAGTTGGTTCGCCGGCAAAAGGCGCGTCGGGCTCGTCGATCCCGACCGCGTCACACGGCTCAATCGCTTCATTCTCGACGGCATCGCGCTCAGCCATCACGACACGGTTCATACCGTCGAGAGCAGCCTCGAAGTCGCGCGCGTGCTGGGCATCGAGCCGGTTGCCGACGTCGTGCCGCCCGGCATCGGCGACGACCCCGCGCGGCGCGCGGCGTTCGACGCGCGCTTCGATGCTCCGCCGGCGGTATCTTTGGGGCAGCCGCTGGCCGTGGTGCACCCGGCCCCCATGTTCGTCTACAAGCGCTGGCGCATCGACGGCTGGGCGGAGCTCATTCGCTGGCTGCGCGCGCAGGGATTCGGCGTCGTCATGACGGGCGGGCCGGCCGCCGCGGAGCGCGAGTATGCCCGGGAGATCGTCGCCGCGAGCGGCGAGCCCGTGCTGAACCTCGTCGGCCAGCTCTCGCTCGGGGAGAGCGCGGAGGTGTTCCGGCGGGCCAAGGTGTATGTCGGGCCCGATACGAGCGCCACACATATCGCAGCCGCCACGGGCATTGCGACGGTCGCGCTTTTCGGACCGACGCAGACGATTCGTTGGGCCCCCTGGCCGAAGGGCTGGAAAGCCGGAGCGGAACTTTGGTCGCTGGTCGGGTCTGGCCGTCGCGGGAACGTCTATCTCGTGCAAGGCGAGGCGCCGTGCGTTCCTTGCCACAAGGAGGGATGCGAGCGGCATCTGGAAAGCCGCAGCGAATGTCTGGTGACGCTTCCCGCAAGCCGCGTGATCGGTGCCGTGGCCGAGATGCTCGGGTTGGATGTGCCGCCTATGCGGGGCCGCAGTGTCGCGGCCGATGAAGTTGCAGTCGTTGACACGTCCGCGCTGGGGCGGCGGCCTCCCGAGTAGGGCGCCAGCAGGCCCGAAGGGCAGGGCCGCCGGCTTGGGCGCTTACCGAGGCGCCGGGACGAGCTGCGTAGCTTCGCGCCGGCTGCTCCGATATCCGCACCCGAGGAGTATGCCGCTCAGCAGGACGAAAACATGGCCTTCGGTGAAGTCGATCAAAAGCGAATTGGCAAGGCTGCCGATTGCAAATGTGGCTAGCCACGCGAGCAGCATATGGCGCGAACGGGGTTCGAGCCGCATCCCGTACCGGCCGACCTGCACGATCAGATTCACGAACAGCAGGAGCCCGGGAACGCCGAGCTCCACGGCCATCAACAGATATTCGTTGTGAGGATTCGACGTCATCGTTCCCTGGGCGCCCGTTTCGCCCATGGTCAATTCGCGGAATTGCTCGCCGAGCCCACCCACGCCATAGCCTGTCAGCGGACGCGAGCTTATGAGCTCGAGGCTCTTGCGATACCACTCGAGACGCAGCCCCGTCGAGGTCACGGCATCGTGCTGGCGATACGCTTGCACCTCGGTGACGACTTCTTCGACGCGACTGCCACGTACCGTGCATGCGACGACGACGAGCACGATTGCCGCGGCGAGCATGCCGAGCCCATACAGGACCGGGCGCACGATCGAATCGCCTCGCGTTTGCCAAACGAAGCGGGCAGCGATGACCAGCGCGAACAAGAGTGCAATGACTTGCCCCGTGCGCCCTTGCAGCATGACGAGCACGTTGGCCAACGAGAGCAATGCGATCGCCGCGAACAGGACGCGCGAGCGTCGCGAGCTAGCGACCAAGGCGAAATCGGCGGCTTGATAGAACAACAGTGCGCCGAGCATGCCGGCGGCGATCCGGTTCTTGAATACCCAGGCGCGCGTGGTCGGGTCCGATGGCGCGTGAGCGGGCCCGAGTGACGTCATGCCCAAGTAGTTCGTCGTCGACAGCACGAGAATGACGCACAAGACGATGAACAGCGCCCACCGCGCCCGGTCGTCCCAATTCGAATCGGCGAACGCGACGATCGTGAGCGGCAATAGCAGCAACTTGTTGTATTTGCCGAACCAAGACCACGCTTCGTGCGCGCCCGCACTGCTGTAACTGACGCTCGCGGCCAATGCCGCAAGCAGGAGCAGGGAGGACCAGACGGCGCCATGGCGAAGCAACGGAGGCAACTTGCGCCAGAACTCCGGTGCGCTCAGCAAGGCCAACGCGAAGAGGCCGCACGCGATATTCGTGAACGCCGTCGATATGGGCGTGCAACAGAGCGCGGCGACGGCAAAGGTTCGGGCTGCGGTCAGGCGATATGAGGGGATAGGGGTGGCCGAAACGTGTTGCAAGTCTGAACTCCGATGGTAAGACGTCGTTGCGCCACGCGGGCGCCCTCGATCGTTGGATCCCGCGGCTCGCGCGCAGACGGCTTTTAGGTGACAACGGCCAAATCTTCGAGCCCTTTCTCGGCACGAGTCGTGCCGTCGGCAAGCCGCGCGAGAACCCTTGCGTGATTCGGGCCCTCGCGATCGCGCGCCGCTTCGGGATGCCATAAATGCAGTACTTCGGTGGCCATGAAGCCCTGCTTTCTACCGATGCCGGCATTATGAAGTCTGGCAACGAGATCGGCATCCTCGTGCCCCCAGCCGACGAAACTCTCGTCGAAGCCGTTCACCGTGGCGACGTCGCTGCGCCAAGCCCCGAGGTTGCAGGTCTTGATGCCGCGCCAGACGAATCCGTCGACGCGCCTTCGCGCAAAATCGGGTAGTTGGACGAGCAGCGGCAGCACCTTGTTGACTTGGCCTGCCGCACGCTGGCGCAGCCAGAACCCGGCGGACTGCTCGGCTAGGGCCAGCTGCTGCTCCAAGACATATGCCGTCAATCGCTCCCGCAGCAAGATGCGGCTACCCGTTACGATCGTCCTGGGCTGCGCGAGCGCACGATGCCGGGCGATGAAATTACGCTGCGGAACGCAGTCGCCGTCGAGGAAGATCAGATAATCGCCGCGCGCGGCCGCGATCGCACGATTGCGGCTGGCCGCCGCGCGAAAACCCTCGTCGGGTTGCCACGCGTGCACGATCGGGATTGGCGAGCGCAGGGCGGTACGCTCGATGAGCTCGCGCGTCGGCAGGCCGGAGCCATCGTCGGCGATCACGATCTCGAAGTTTCGATCGGTTTGCGCAAGACAAGCACCGAGCACGAGCTCGAGCGCATCGGGGCGATTGTAGGTCGTGACGATGAGCGTGACGAGCATCTCAGACCTCACGAGGCTGCCGCGAAGCGCTTGCGTGACGATCGGTCATCAACGCGAGCTTGGCATATCGATAGTAAGTGCCCTCGGCGTTCGCGACGGCGAGCATGAAACCCATCCGCCCATCCAAAAAGCCGCGCCGCACGACGTACGTTCGCAGGAACGCCCAGATGCCCTTGCCGATTGCCTTGCGAAGCGATGAACGCTTCCCGCTCTCGGCCATCGTCAGCGCCCCGGACGTCGAGTACGAGTTCGCCTTGTCGAGCGCTTCGTGCAAATCGTCGATCGCAATGTGGATGATGGGCCCGTCGAAGCGCCCGATCGTGCCGTCGATCACGAGATGGGTGTGCGTGCGCACGTCGGTGAAGCGAGCGCTGCCGCGGCGGAACAGGCGCTCGATGCGGTCGGGCCACCAGCCCGAGTGCTTCATGAACCGGCCGCAGAAACTCGATCGGCGGGGCGTCGAAAACGCTGCATGCGGGCTGCCCTCCGCTAGCAGACGCTCTATTTCGCGCCGCAATTCGGCGCCGACACGTTCGTCGGCGTCGAGGCACAGCACCCAGTCGCCGGTCGCTTCCGCGAGCGCGCGATTTTTCTGGGGGCCGTCGCCGGGCCAATCCGTTTCGAAGACGCGCGCGCCAAGGTCGCGGCAAATGTCCGGCGTGCCGTCGTTGCTGCCGGAATCGAATACGATCGTTTCCATGGCGAGGCCGCGCACGGATTCGAGGCAATCTCGAATATCGTGCGCCTCGTTCATGGCGACGACGATGACCGATAGCGTCGCGCGATTCGCTCGCGACACAGGGCTATCGTCGTGTTCCGGAGGTTGATTGGGCATGGGGAATAAGCCTTTGTATCAGGGCCGGCGGCGTTTCGCCTTCTCCCCCTTTTTTGAAAGGGGCGGCAAGCTCGGCACGTGCTGGGCCGGGCACGGTCGGCGCAACCCGCTATTGTAATCGAACGAGGGCGCGCCGATTTCCCCGTTGCGGGGCCGGGCGACGGCGGATGGGCCCGCGCCCAGCTTGGCTCACCCCGTGGCGACGTTTGGCCGCCGGCTTATAATGCGTCGATTTCGCTCGTGCGCGAGCGAACGGGCGCGGCGCGTCCCCAATACCGGCATCGACGTCGAGCGCGCACCGTCTCCGTCGTGACTGCAGCTACCGCAGCTATACAAGGCAAGGAACCTCTTGGAACCCCAGGCAACACTGAGAAAACCGATCGGCGGCGCCCATGCGTCGTCGACGCCGGCCGTCATGCGGCGGTTGTGGCCCTATCTGAAACCGGTCGTTTGGGTGCTGGTGCTCGCCGTCGCGTCGATGGGCCTGTCCGCCGCCACGGACGCCGGTATTCCCGCACTGCTCAAGCCGCTGCTCGATCACGGCTTCGGCCAGCATGCGAGCGATCACGCGAAGTGGTACGTGCCGCTCGCGGTGATCGGTCTCGCCATCGTGCGCGGCGTCTCGCAGTACGCCTCTCAATACCTGCTCTCGTACGTCTCGAACCGCATCTTGCTGCAACTGCGGCTCGACATGTTCCAGCGCATGATCCACACGAGCGCGACATTCTTCCAGCGCGAGACGGCCAGCACGGTCATCAATGCGATCGTCTTCGAGGTCAATCAAATCCTGGGTGTGCTGACGAGCGTGATGGTGACGCTCGTGCGCGACTCGCTGTCGGTGTTCTTCCTGCTCGGCTATCTGTTTTATCTGAACTGGCGCTTGACGTTGATCGTCGCGCTGATTCTGCCCGGCATCGGCTGGCTCGTGAGCAAGATCAACCGGCGGCTGCGCCGGCTCGGCCGCGAGCAGCAGAACTTGACGAACGAGCTCTCGTACATCGTCGAGGAAACGGTGGCGGGCTATAAGGTCGTCAAGATTCACAACGGCGAAGCCTACGAAATGAATCGCTTTACGGCGATGAGCCAGCGCTTGCGCGGCTACGCCATGCGGAT
This sequence comes from Trinickia sp., assembly GCF_051953955.1. GTDB lineage: Bacteria > Pseudomonadota > Gammaproteobacteria > Burkholderiales > Burkholderiaceae > Trinickia. Next base: position 76,552 of record NZ_JBQCIF010000002.1, read on the forward strand.
GACGGTCGCGGGCGGTCTCGCGCAGCCGCTCACGCAGATTCTCGCCTCGGTCGCGCTTGCTATCGTCATCACGGTCGCCGTCGTGCAGTCGGCGCACAATCAGACGACGGTGGGCGGCTTCGTGGCGTTCGTCACGTCGATGCTGCTCGTGATCTCGCCGCTCAAGCATTTGATCGACGTGAATCAGCCGCTGCAGCGCGGCGTCACGGCGGCCGAGTTCATCATCGGCCTCATCGACGAGCCGCTCGAGCCGGCCGGCGGAACGCGTCGCTTGGAGCACGCGCGCGGCGAGATCGAATTTGCCGACGTCACGTTCGGCTACGGCGCGGCCGATCGCCCCACGCTCGATCGTGTTTCGTTCGCGGCGAAGCCTGGCGAAATGATCGCGCTGGCGGGCCCCTCGGGCAGTGGCAAGACGACGCTCGTGAATCTGCTGCCTCGCTTTTTTGCGCCGACGAGCGGGCAGATCCTCGTGGATGGCGTGCCGATTCACGAATACGACCTGCACGACCTACGCAGCCAAATCGCGATGGTGAGTCAAGACGTCGTGCTGTTCAACGATACGATCGCCGCGAACGTCGCGTACGGCGGCCCCCCCGATCGCGCGCGCGTGCAGGCGGCGCTCCAGGCGGCGAATCTCTGGGATACCGTCCAGGCCATGCCCGAAGGGATGGACACCGACGTCGGCGGCAACGGCATGCGCTTATCGGGCGGGCAGCGGCAGCGGTTGGCGATTGCGCGCGCGCTCTACAAGGACGCGCCGATTCTCATACTCGACGAAGCCACGTCGGCGCTCGATTCCGAATCCGAGCGCCATGTGCAGGCGGCGCTCGAAACCCTGATGAAAGGGCGCACGACGCTCGTCATCGCGCATAGGCTCTCGACGATCGAGCGGGCCGATCGAATTCTCGTCATGGAAGCGGGCCGCATCGTCGAACAAGGCAGCCACGACGCGCTGGTGCAGCAGGATGGCCTATATGCCCATCTGCATCGGATTCAATATCAACAGCAGGCCGCTTGAGGGCGGATTAGGCGGCGTTTGCGGCTTGCCGTCATCCGCCGGCGTCGAGCGCCGGCGCACGCAACGCCGGCTACTCGTCGCTTCACCTAGACACCACCGGTGACGAGGGGCAGAACGGTCAAGTCGGGATGGGTGCCGTCGACGATCGTGCGGCCGACATGCATGCCTTCCTCGAGTGCATCGGCGGCGCTGGGGAAGCCGACGTCCCCGTCCGCGTGAAACGGCACGGCATGGCCGGGCAACTTCGGATCGGCCCCCGGATGGCAGACGTAGCCGATGTAGGTGTAGTCCTCGCCGGCTCTCGGCGACATCCCTTCCTCTCGTTCTCTAACGACGGGGGCGACGTGGACCTCGAACGCTTCGTATTGGATCATTTGCCACAAGGCGTCTTCTTCGAACATGTGATTCTCCGCTTCGGCTCCATTGGCTCGCGGCGCCGGCCGCCCGTGTTCAATGCCGATGCCTGAGCCTGTCCCAAAGCCGATGGTCGCCGACGCGGTGCAGCCACCGTGCTCGCTGGTGCTGGCGGTGCAAGTGCGAGACCACGATGATGACCACGGCAATCAACAGAATGATGCCGACCACGACGTCTGCAATCGATTCGGCCATGACGCTCTCCTTGCAAGCCACCTGCCTGACAAAAATTCTAGGAGATTTCACGACGTGCGCGCGGATCGAGCGGTATTTGGACGCTGCAGACGTGCAGCGCTACGTTCGGCGATATGACCCGTAATACGGGGTGCCTTTAAATTGCGCTCCTTGCTGTCGTATTACAGCGCGCATTACACCTTTTACGCGCGGACACAACTCCTCATCGAACATGGAGTAGAGAATGCTCCTCTAAAGGAGCAAGAGGAGGAGCGTCATGAAAAGGACTTTCGTTGTACTAATGGCTTGTCTCGGCACCGTGGCCTTGACGGGCTCGCTGACCGGATGCGTGGTGGCGCCGGCGCAGCCGGCCTATGGCTACGATTACGGCTACGCGCCGGGCTACTACGAGTCCTATCCGGCCTACGCGGAGCCGTCGGTGGGTATCGGGATCGGCTTCGGCGGCGGCGGATGGCACGACCGCGACGATTGGCATGGCCGAGGCGGCGGGCATGGGCGCGGCGGCTGGCACGATCGCCACTGAACGCGCGAACGTGAACGCGAACGCGGACGATTTCGGCCCTACATCAACACGATGTCGTATTGCTCCTGGCTCAGGTTCGACTCGACCTGCAGCGAGACGGGCTTGCCGATGAAATCGATGAGCATCGCCAAGTGCTGCGATTCCTCGTCGAGAAACAGATCGATGACTTCCTGCGACGCTACCACGCGGAACTCGCGCGGATTGAACTGCCGCGATTCGCGCAGGATTTCGCGCAGCACGTCGTAGCAGACCGTGCGCGCCGTCTTGACTTGCCCCTTGCCCTGGCATACCGGGCAAGGTTCGCACAGGACGTGCGCGAGCGATTCGCGCGTGCGCTTGCGCGTCATCTCGACGAGGCCCAGTTGCGAGAAGCCGTTCACCGTAGAGCGCGTGCGGTCGCGCGCGAGCGCCTTCTTCAACTCGCCGAGCACCGCATCGCGATGCTCGGCGTTTTCCATGTCGATGAAATCGATGATGATGATGCCGCCCAAATTGCGCAGCCGCAGCTGGCGCGCGATCGTATGCGCCGCTTCGAGATTGGTCTTGAAGATCGTATCGTCGAAGTTGCGCGCGCCGACGTAGCCGCCCGTGTTGACGTCGATCGTCGTCATCGCTTCGGTCTGGTCGATCATCAAATAGCCGCCCGATTTCAAATCGACGCGGCGTGAGAGCGCACGCTGGATCTCCGTCTCGATGTTATAGAGATCGAACAGCGGCCGCTCGCCCGTGTAGTGATGCAGCTTCGAACTGACGGCCGGCGTGAACTCCGCCGCGAATTCCGCCAGCATTTGATGGGTTTCGCGCGAATCGACTTGGATGCGCGACGTCTCGTCCGTGACGAAGTCGCGCAGCACGCGCTGCGCCAAGTTCAAATCCTGATAGAGCAGGCTCGTGGGCGGCAGACGCTGCGCTTGCGCGACGACCGTTGCCCACGTCTTGCGCAGATAGGCGACGTCGCTCGCAAGCTCCTCGCTCGTCGCATCCTCCGCGATCGTGCGCACGATGTAGCCGCCTTTCTCGTCGGCCGGCAACACCGCGGTCAAGCGTGCGCGGATGGCTTCGCGCTCGGCTTCGCTCTCGATCTTCTGCGAAATCCCGATGTGCGGCTCCTGCGGCAGATAGACGAGCGTGCGGCCCGCAATGCTGATCTGCGTCGACAGCCGTGCGCCTTTCGTGCCGATCGGGTCCTTGATGACTTGCACCGTCAACGTCTGGCCTTCGAACACGATCTTCTCGATCGGCTGCTGCGGGCTCGCATGCTCGCCCGCCAAGCGCGGATGCCAGATATCGGCGACATGCAGGAACGCGGCACGCTCGAGGCCGATGTCGATGAAGGCCGATTGCATGCCCGGCAGCACGCGCACGACCTTGCCGAGATAGACGTTGCCGACGCGCCCGCGCGAGAGCGTGCGCTCGACGTGCAGCTCTTGCACCGCGCCTTGCTGGATCAGCGCGACTCGCGTTTCTTGCGGCGTGACATTGATCAGGATTTCTTCGTTCATGTCGGATGTCGGCGGCTGCTTTAGAAGTCCACGCGCGCTTGACGCAGCAGCGCGGCTGTCTCAAATAGGGGCAGACCCATGATACCCGAATAGGATCCGTCGATTCGCTCGATGAACTCGGCCGCGCGGCCTTGGATGCCGTAAGCGCCTGCTTTGCCGAGCGGCTCGCCGGTCATCGCATAGCGCGTCAGCGCGGCAAGCGGCGCTTGAGCGAAACGGACGGTGGAGCAAGAAAGCGCGGGGGGCAGGAGCGCACCGCCGGCATCGATGACGGCCACCGCCGTGAGCACTTCGTGCTCGCGTCCCGCGAGCCGCGCCAGCATCTGCACGGCATGCTCGACGTCGCCCGGCTTGCCGAGGATCGCGTCGTCGATGGTCACGGTCGTATCGGCGACGAGGATCGGCGCCGGCGCATGGCCGCCGGCCGCGAGCCGCGCACGCGCCGCCTCGGCTTTTGCGACACAGACGCGCTGCACGTAAGCATGGGCCGATTCGCCGACGAGTTCGGCTTCGAGCCCTTCGGCGTCTTCATCGGGTCGCGGCAGCAGCAGCTCGACGCTGACGCCTAGTTGCGCGAGCAATTCGCGCCGGCGCGGGCTTTGCGATGCAAGGTAGATGAACGGGTAGGGCGATACGCGGGTACTCGGCTGCGGCATGTGTTCGTTCTCGTTATCGGCGAGGGCGCCCGATCGCGAGAGACGGACGCCGCATCAGACGCGGTGATAGGGGTGATTCTGCGTGATGCTCCACGCGCGGTAAAGCTGTTCCGCCAGCAGCACGCGCACCATGCCATGCGGCAGCGTCAGGCTCGACACGCGCAAAAGCAACTCGGCACGTTGTTTGATCTCGGGATCGAGGCCGTCTGCCCCGCCGATCACGAACGCAACATCGCGACCATCGCGCTGCCACTCGGGCAGCGCGGCGGCCAGTTGCATCGTCGTCCAATCCCGCCCGCGCTCGTCGAGCGCGACGACGCGCGCCGCTTTCGGCAACGCGGCCTCGATGCGTTGGCGCTCCGCCGCCATCACGCTTTGTGCCGAACGTCCGCCCGTTCTCGGTTCGGGCTTGATCTCGCGCAGCTCGATGCGTAATTCGGGCGGCATTCGCTTCGTGTACTCGTCGAAGCCCGCCGAGATCCAATCGGGCATTTTATGGCCGACGGCCAGGATATGGAGTTTCATGCTCGAGCAAGCACGCAGCACGCGCACCCGTAAGCCTCCATTGGAGGAAGCTCACGCTTGCGGCAGCTTGCGTGGCGATACGGTTACTTGGCGCTCGTCTTGCGCGCGGGGCTTTTGCGAGCCGGAGCACGACGTGCGGGTGCGGCAGCCGGTGCGCTGTCCGCTTCTTCATCGTCCTCGTCTTCCTCCGCTTCGCTTGCGCGCGCGAGCCCGAACGGGCTCGTGGCGGACAGCTTCACGCGCACAGGCTTGTCGCCCCAGATTTCCTCGAGGTTGTAGTACTGGCGCAGCGCCGGCTGCAAGATGTGGACCACGGCATCGCCGCAGTCGACGAGCACCCATTCACCGATGTCCTCGCCTTCGGTGCTGACGATCTCGCCGCCCGCTTCCTTCACTTTTTCCCGGACGCTCGAGGCGAGCGCCTTCGTCTGGCGGTTCGAGTTGCCGCTCGCGACGACGACGCGGTCGAACAGTTCCGTCAGATGGCTCGTGTTGAAGACTCGAATGTCTTGCGCCTTGACGTCTTCGAGACCGTCTACGATCGCGCGCTGCAGTTTGCGGATATCCATGGTTATGGGTGGTACAGGTGATGTTGAAGAATATAGTCCCAGACGGCCTCGGGGATAGGTTCGGACGTAGGCGTGCCTGCGGCGCCTAGCGCCCCCGCTTTGCCGCCCCGTTCGAGCCTCGCCTTCACGTGGGCTCGGATGTCGGTGGCGGAGACGTCGAGCGCGAGCGTATCGTCGACGAGCCAATGCCCGGCGCTCGTGCAGCGCAGCGTCGCGGCGTCGGCCCGCCGTGGGCCGAGCTCGCCGGCCAATGCCGGCGAGAGGCTCGACAAGTCGAAGCCGGGCCGCGTGGCGGCACACACGTGCGCGAATTCGAATAGCCGTCGCCAGTCGCGCCACGTATCGAGCCGCAAAAGCTGATCCGCGCCGATCAGCAGGGCAAGCGAAACGTTCGGGCCCTCTTTGGCGCGCCAGCGGGCGAGCGTTTCGGCCGTGTAGGTAGGCCCGACGTGCTCGATTTCGTCGGTGGCCACCGTGACCGCGATGCTGGGCAACGCAAGCGAAGCCGCCGCCGCGCGCGTCATCGCCAAGCGATGGTGCGCCGCGGATACCCCCGATTTCTGGTACGGCTGGCCGGCCGGCAACAGCACGAGTTCCGTCAGTTGGAGCGACTCGGCGAACCGGCGCGCCAGCGCGAGGTGCCCGTTGTGAATCGGATCGAAGGTGCCGCCGAGCAGGCCGATCCGGCGCGGCAGCATCGGCCGTCCGCTGGTCATCAAACCCAATCCCGCGGCTTTAAGAAGTCGCTGTAGAGCCGCGCCTCCTGTGAGCCGGGTTCGGGCTGCCAGTCGTAGCGCCAGTTCGCGCCGGGTGGCATCGACAGCAGAATCGACTCCGTCCGCCCGCCGCTTTGCAGCCCGAACAGTGTGCCACGGTCGTAGACGAGGTTGAATTCGACATAGCGCCCGCGCCGGTACCCCTGGAACGCGCGTTCTCGCTCTCCATATGGGGTCGCATGACGCTTTTCTAGCAACGGCACATACGCGTTCACGAAGGCGTCGCCGACGCTGCGCATCATCGCGAAGGAGCGCTCGAAGCCCAGTTCGTCGAAATCGTCGAAGAAGATGCCGCCGATGCCGCGCGTTTCGTTGCGGTGTTTGAGGAAGAAGTAATCGTCGCACCAGCGCTTGAAGCGCGGGTAGAGCTCCGCCCCGAACGGAGCCAGCGCGTCGTGGCAGACCCGATGAAAATGCACGGCGTCTTCCTCGAAGCCGTAGTAGGGCGTCAGGTCCATGCCGCCCCCGAACCAGAAGACGGGCGCCTCGCCCTCCTTGGTGGCTGCCAGCATCCGCACGTTCATGTGTGCGGTGGGGCAGTAGGGATTACGCGGGTGCATGACGAGCGAGACCCCCATCGCTTCGAAGCCGCGCCCCGCCAAATGGGGCCGAAGCGCCGTGGCCGACGGCGGCAGCTTGTCGCCGGCCACGTCCGAGAATCCGACGCCGCCGCGTTCGATCAGCGCCCCTTCCTCGAGGATGCGCGTGACGCCGCCCCCGCGCAGGCGTTCGCCGGCCGGACGCTGCCAGGCATCCACGCCGAACGGCGTGCCGTCGAGCGCCCCGAGCGCGTCGGCAATTCGCGTTTGCAGCCCTTGCAGGTAGCTGCGCACAAGAGAGACGTCGTAAGGAGTGTCGGACATGATAGGACGCTATGGACGTGCGCAAAAGTGACGGCGAAGGGTGAACAACGCGTGCCTGCTAGAGCCCGGCGTCAGTGCTTGCGGTTCAGGGCACGATAACCGATGTCGCGGCGATATTGCATGCCGTCGAACGAGATCTGGTTGATCGCTTCATAGGCCGCCGATTGCGCGCCGCGCACCGAATCGGCCAAGCCCACGACGCACAGCACCCGCCCGCCCGCCGTCACGAGCTTGCCGCCCGCGATCGTCGTGCCGGCATGGAACGTGACTGCATTCTCGGTTTCGGCGGGGATGCCGCTGATGAGATCGCCCTTGCGCGGTGCCTCGGGGTAGTTGTGCGCGGCGAGCACGACGCCGAGCGCCGTGCGGCGGTCCCACGTGAGTTCGACCGTATCGAGCGTGCCTGCGATGGCGCTTTCGATCACTCTCGAGAAGTCGCCCTTCAAGCGGGCCATGATCGGCTGCGTTTCGGGATCGCCCATGCGGCAGTTGAATTCGAGCGTCTTCGGATTGCCCTCGGCGTCGATCATGAGCCCCGCATAGAGGAAGCCCGTGTAGCGGATGCCTTCCTTTTCCATGCCGCGCACGGTCGGCAGGATGATTTCGCGCATCACGCGCGCGTGCAACTGCGGCGTGACGATCGGGGCCGGCGAGTACGCGCCCATGCCGCCCGTGTTCGGACCTTGGTCGCCGTCGAGCAGGCGCTTGTGATCTTGGCTCGAGGCGAGCGGCAGGACGTGCTTGCCGTCGACCATGACGATGAAGCTCGCTTCCTCGCCGGTCAGAAATTCCTCGATGACGACACGCGCCCCGGCATCGCCGAGCTTGTTGTCGGCGAGCATCATGTCGATGGCCGCATGCGCCTCGTCGAGCGTGGCGGCGACGACCACGCCTTTGCCCGCCGCAAGGCCGTCGGCCTTAATGACGATCGGCGCGCCCTTGCGATCGACGTAGGCGTGTGCGAGCGCGGCATCGGAAAACGTTTCGTATTCGGCCGTCGGAATCGCGTGGCGCTTCATGAACGCCTTCGCGAAATCCTTCGAGCTTTCGAGCTGAGCGGCTTCCTTGGTGGGCCCGAACACTTTGAGGCCGCGCTGGCGGAAGACGTTGACGATGCCCGCGGCGAGCGGCGCTTCGGGACCGACGACGGTGAGCGCGATTTGCTCTTGTTCCGCGAAATCGGCGAGCGCGTCGAGATCGGTGATGGCGACGTTGCGCAGGCGCTCGTCGCTCGCCGTGCCGCCGTTGCCGGGCGCCACGTAGACGAGCTGCACTCGCGGCGATTGCGCGAGCTTCCAGGCGAGCGCGTGTTCGCGACCGCCGGAACCGACGACGAGTAGTTTCATATGATGTTCCCCGAAGACCTAAAAGAGGGCGGCCGGCGCAATGAGCCCGGCCGCGATGTCTTTGCGCGGCACTCGTGCCCGCTGCGCTTCATTCACGCGGAAAGCGGGCACGGCGTGCGGCATCCCTTACTCGTCCGCGATCGACGCGTTCGTGTAGACCTCTTGCACGTCGTCGAGATTTTCGAGCGCGTCGAGGAGCTTTTGCATCTTCACGGCATCGTCGCCCGTGAACTCGACTTCCGTCTGCGGCTTCATCGTCACTTCGGCGAGCTCGGCCTTGAAGCCGGCCGCCTCGAGCGCTTGCTTGACCTTCGCGAAATCGTTCGGGCCGCAGAGCACCTCGATGCTCTCGTCGTCGTTCGTGACGACGTCGTTCGCGCCGGCTTCGAGCGCCGCTTCCATCAGCTTGTCCTCGGGCGTGCCCGGGGCGAACAGAAATTGGCCGACGTGATCGAACAGGAACGACACCGAGCCGTCCGTGCCCATGTTGCCACCGAACTTCGAGAATGCGTGGCGCACTTCCGCGACGGTGCGCGTGCGGTTGTCGGTCATCGTGTCGACGATGACGGCCGCGCCGCCGATGCCGTAGCCTTCGTAGCGGATTTCCTCGTAGTTCGCGCCGTCGACGCCGCCCACGCCACGCTGGATCGCGCGGTTGACGTTGTCCTTCGGCATGTTGGCGTCGTAAGCCTTTTCGACGGCCAGACGCAGGCGCGGATTCGAATCGATCTCGCCGCCGCCCATGCGGGCCGCGACTTGGATTTCCTTGATGAGACGCGTCCAGACCTTGCCGCGCTTGGCATCAGCGGCGGCTTTCTTGTGCTTGATGTTGGCCCATTTCGAGTGACCAGCCATACCTTTCTCCGTGGCGCGCGCCGTTCCGGCACACGCATAATGCGTTTTCGTCGATTGCGAATCGTATGAGCCGCGCGTGTCCCGCCGGGCTCGGTTCAGGTGTCGGGCGGCGTGTCGCGCGTTTCTCGTGAATGCGGGCCGCGATGCGAGTGAAGCAGGCCGTCCGAAGAGCAGACGGCGATTTTACCATGCCGGACTCGCGCGCGAGGCGCGGCCTGGGCGCGCAGGGCGCCGGGAAAGGCAGGAGCGGACCCGGCGCCGCGCGGGGCGCTCAAGCGGGAACCGGGGTGCCCGGCGTAGCGTTCTCGTTCGTCCCGCCGAGCAGGACGCCGAACGCGTCCGGCGTGAGCGGCTCGCCGAGCAAATAGCCTTGCAGTTGGTCGCACCGCAACGCCTCGAGCTTTTCGCGCTGCGACACCGTTTCCACGCCCTCGGCCACGACGTTCATGCCGAGCGAATGCGCGAGCTTGATGATTGCCGAGACGATCGCCGTCCCTTCGTCATCGTTGGCATCGAGCCCATCGACGAAGAATCGGTCGATTTTCAGTTGCCGCACGCGGAAGCGCTGCAGGTAGGCGAGGCTCGAATAGCCCGTGCCGAAATCGTCGATCGCGACTTCGAAGCCGCTCATTTGAAACGCGTGCACCGTGTCCGCCATGCGCCGCACATCGTGCATGGCCGCCGTTTCCGTGATTTCGAACATGATCCGCTCGGGGCCGACCCGCTCGGCGCGGACGATCTCTTGGATCGTCGCGAGCAGATCGGCCTGCGCGAGTTGGCGCGGCGACAGGTTGATCGCCACCTTCGTCGATTTCAGGCCCGCCGCCTGCCAGCGCCGGATCTGCCGGCACGCCTCGCGCACGACCCAATACCCGATCGGCACGATTTCCCCGCTGCGCTCGGCGGTCGAGATGAATTCCGCTGGAGAAATCAGCCCGAGCGTCGGGTGATTGAGCCGCAGCAACGCTTCGGCACCGGCCAGCGCGCCGTCGCGCCCATAGAACTTCGGCTGGAAGCGCAGCGAGAAGTAGTTTTTGTCGAGCGCTTCGTGCAGCGCCTGCTGAATCTGCAACGTGCGCGTCGCCGCCTCATTCATGTCCGATTCGAAGAACCGGCATGTACCCCGGCCTGCGCGTTTGGCCGCGTACATCGCCGCGTCGGCGTTCTTCAGCAGCGTTTCGACGGTGTCGCCGTCGCGCGGGAAGAGGGCGACGCCGATGCTCGGTGCGACCTGAAGCGGCCGTGCGTCGACCCAGATCGATTCGCGCATGCGGTCGAGCACCTTTTGCGCCACGCGCAGACCGTCCTCGGGCAAGCCGACATGGCGCACGAGGACGACGAACTCGTCGCCGCCCAAGCGCGCCACCGTGTCGCCCGCGCTCACGCAATCGAGCAGGCGTTGCGCGAACGCTTTGAGCACGTGATCGCCGACCGTGTGGCCGAGCGAGTCGTTGATCGTCTTGAAACCGTCGATATCCATGAACAGAATCGCGAACAATCCCGTGCCGTGCCTGCCGAGCTCGATTGCGCGCTCCATGTGCTCGGTGAGGGTGCGGCGGTTCGGCAATTCGGTCAGCGAGTCGAACGTCGCCATGTGCACGATGCGGCTATTGAGCTGCGAGACGGATTGCGCGAGAGCGGCCGTGCGCGCATCGAACCGCGAGAGCATCAGCGTGACGATCAGGATCGCGAACGTGAAGATCGAAATCGTCGTGCCGAGCCAGCGCAGGTCGACGCCGCTCGCCGCGCCGCAAATCGCCCCGGGCAGGTAGTTGGCGGCCGCATCGGCCGTGTAGTGCATGCCCGTGATGGCCAATCCCATGACGAGCGCGGCGGCCATGCGCTTGCGCTGGATGTGTTGCTGATGCTCGGCGCGCAGTTTTTGTGCGATGAAAAGCGCCGCTCCGGAGGCCGCGATGGCGATGACGATCGACGCGGCCACGAGCCGCGGATCGTATTGGATCGGCGGCTCCATCCGCATGGCGGCATCGCCGGTGTAATGCATGCCGCAGATGCCGAGGCCCATGAGGATGGCCGCGCAAATCAGGCGCATCGGGCTCAACGCGGGCTGCGCGATCACGCGTAGCGCGAAGTACGACACGCCGATCGCGATCAGCAGCGAGCAGGTCGTGATCCAGAAATCGTAGCCGACCGGGATCGGCAGCCTGAAGGCGAGCACGCCGATGAAATGCATGGACCAGATGCCGACGCCCATGGCGCCGGCGCCGCCGGCCAGCCAAGCGTGCAGCTGCCGGCGGTTCGGCAGCGAAGCGATGCGCCCGGACAGGTCGAGCGCGGTGAACGAGGCCAGCGTCGCGACGACGAGCGAGAGCGCGACGAGCCAAAGGTTATAGGTGCCGTGCATGGCGGTCTTGCAATGACGAGAGGAGAGGGTTCTCACGTCGTTTAACGGCACGCCGGGCGTTTTCTGATGCGAGACAAACCCGAATAGGGGTCGCGCGATGTGGAGCGGCCGGCATGGGGCGGGCGGCATCGGCGCCGCTTCGGGGGCGCGCTGCAATCCGCGGCGCGCTAGGACTCGATTCTCCGGTCTAGTTTCTAGTTTTTCGTGCCGAACAGCCTGTCGCCGGCATCGCCGAGCCCAGGCACGATATATGCGTGCTCGTTCAGATGCGAATCGAGCGACGCGACGTAGAGCTTCACGTCGGGATGCGCATTCTGAAACACTTGGACCCCTTCGGGCGCGGCGACGAGCGCGACGAACGAGATTTGTGCGCCCGTCACGCCACGGCGCTTGAGCACGTCGACCGCATGCACGGCCGAGTAACCCGTGGCCACCATCGGATCGCAGAGGATGAACGTACGGTCTTCCAGATCGGGCAGCCGCACCAAATATTCGACCGGGCGATGATCGGCGTCGCGATAGACCCCGATGTGTCCGACGCGCGCGGACGGAATGAGCTCGAGCAAGCCGTCGGACATGCCGACTCCCGCGCGCAGCACCGGTACGATCGCGAGCTTGCGGCCCGCGATGACCGGGGCGTCGACTTCGACGAGCGGAGTTTCGACGCGGCGCGTCGTGATCGGCAGGTCGCGTGTGATCTCGTAACCCATCAACAGCGTGATCTCGCGCAGCAACTCCCGGAACGTGCGCGTCGACGTGTCCTTGTCGCGCATGTGCGTGAGCTTGTGCTGGATCAGCGGATGATCGAGGATGAAGAGGTTCGGGAAGCGGCTGTCTTGTTTCATGGGGAGCGCGTGCGGCGGCTGGGTATGTTCGCGCAAGTTTACCGAAAGAACCGTGTGCGCCGAATTTTCGTTGCCGAATTTCCGTTGTTTTCTTGGCAGCGAACGCACGGATTCGATCCGTATCGCGCGGCCGCGGCTCCGCGAGCGTCGGCAACTCGGCGGCTCGCTTCGGCGCGGTTGCGGCGATTCTTCTACAATCGCCCCCATTGCCCATCCTCATCGGACTCGATCAAGCATGGACCTAGGAATCGCAGGACGCACCGCGCTCGTTTGCGCGGCCAGCAAGGGGCTCGGCCGGGGCTGCGCGCAGGCGCTCGCCGCCGAGGGCGTCGAGCTCGTCATCGTTGCGCGCACGCTCTCGACGCTCGAGGCGACCGCCGCCGACATTCGCGCGAAGACGGGCGTTTCGGTGCGCACCGTCGCGTGCGACATCACGACGCCCGAGGGCCGGGCAGCGGCGCTCGCTGCCTGCCCGGCGCCCGACATCCTGGTCAACAATGCCGGCGGGCCGCCGCCCGGCGATTTTCGCCAGTTCACGCACGACGACTGGATTCGCGCGCTGGAAGCGAACATGCTCACGCCGATCGCGCTGCTGCAGGCGACGATCGACGGCATGATCGCGCGCGGTTTCGGCCGCATCGTCAACATCACGAGCTCGGCCGTGAAGGCGCCGATCGACGTGCTCGGGCTGTCGAACGGCGCGCGCTCGGGGCTGACGGGCTTCGTCGCGGGCGTCGCGCGCAAGGTCGCGCACCACAACGTGACGATCAACAATCTGCTGCCGGGCCTGTTCGACACCGATCGCATCGCCGCCACGCTCGACGCGCAGGCGCAAGCGAGAGGAATCAGCGTCGAGGAGGCGCGGCGCCAGCGCGCGACCAGCATCCCCGCGCAGCGGCTCGGGCAGCCGGACGAGTTCGGGCGGGCCTGCGCGTTCTTGTGTAGCATGCACGCCGGCTACATTACGGGCCAAAACTGGCTCATCGACGGCGGCGCCTATCCCGGCACGTTCTGAGTCCCGGCCACCCGGCTTCCCGATCGGATGCGATCGCTTTTTGACTTGGCTTTAACTTGGCTTGAATGCGAAGGAGCTGTGCCATGACCCCCTGCGTCGCATTGATTGCGCACGACCATAAGAAAGACGATATCGTCGCCCTTTCCGGCGAGTACGCGCGGACGCTGCGTCACTGCAAGCTCATCGCGACGGGAACGACGGGCGGGCGCATCGCCGATACGCACGGGCTGACCGTCGAGCGCATGCTCTCGGGTCCGTATGGCGGCGATTTGCAGATCGGGGCGCTTCTCGCCGAAGGCAAAATCGATCTCGTCATCTTCCTGCGCGACCCGATGACGCCGCAGCCGCACGAACCGGACATCAACGCGCTCGTGCGCGCCTGCGACGTGCACGACGTGCCTTGCGCGACGAACCTCGCGACGGCGCGCATGCTGCTCGACACGCTCGCGGCGCGCACCGCGGCTGCTTGACGAGGCGCGCCTCGTCGGAATGGCGGGAATGGTCGAAGCAGTCTCTGGCAACTGTAACGATGAACGCGGCGGCACGACGCTCGGCCGCCTGAACCGAACGACTCGAGCTTCGCGCTCGGCAAGGAGAACGGCATGGTGAAAGCGATTCGAATCGAGAAGACGGGCGGTCCCGAAGTGATGCGGTGGGTCGACGTCGACGTGGGCGCACCGGGCGCCGGTGAAGTGCGCATCAAGCAGGAAGCGGTCGGGCTCAATTACATCGACGTCTACTTCCGCACGGGACACTATCCGTTGCCGCTGCCTGCCGGCCTCGGCATGGAAGCGGCCGGCGTGGTGACGGAGGTCGGCGCGGGCGTCACGCGCTTTGCGGCCGGCGATCGCGTCGCCTATGTGGCGCGGCCGCCCGGTGCTTATGCGAGCGAGCGCGTGCTGCCGGCCGATGCGCTCGTGAAGCTGCCCGACGCGATCAGCTTCGACGATGCGGCTTCCGCGATGCTGCAAGGGCTGACCGCGCAGTACCTGCTGCGCCGCACGTTCCGCGTCGAACCGGGGCAGACGATCCTCATTCATGCCGCGGCGGGCGGCGTGGGCCTTTTCGTTTGCCAATGGGCCAAGGCGCTCGGCGCGACGGTGATCGGCACCGTCGGCTCCGATGAAAAAGCCGAGCTCGCGAAGGCGCACGGCTGCGATCACCCTATCGTCTATACGCGCGAGAACTTCACGGACCGCGTGAGGGAGATCACGAACGGCGAGGGCGTGCCCGTCGTCTACGATTCGATCGGCAAAGACACCTACAAAGGATCGCTCGATTGCTTGGCGCCGCTCGGTTATTTCGTCAGCTTCGGCAGCGCCTCGGGGGCGTTGCCGCCGATCGAGGCCGCCGAGTTTTCGAATCGTGGATCGCTCTTTTTCACACGGCCGACGCTGTTCAGCTACATGGCCAAGCGAGAATGGCTCGATGCGATGGCTGCGGAGCTCTTCGACGTCATCGCATCGGGCAAGGTCAAGACTAACGTGTGCCAGCGCTACGCGCTAAAGGACGTCGCCGAGGCCCACCGGGCGCTCGAAGGCCGCAAGACGACGGGCTCGACCGTTTTGATTCCGTAAGGCGCGCCGTAAGGCTCGCGGGTCCCGCCGCCTCTTTGGGATTTGCGCGTCGCCCGGTTCGCTGGCGCGCACCCCGCGCCGCCGGGCGGCCGCCGCCCTGTCTATAATGGGATATCGGCGCACTGTGGCATCCGCGCGGCATGCGGCAACGATGGCGCTCGGGCAGCCAGGCGCCATCAAGGTGGCGGGGGAGGGGCAATGATCGACGCACTTTCGCTCGGCGCGGGTCTTTCATGGGCCAGCGGCTTGCGTCTTTATCTGACCGTCTTCCTGGTCGGCGTGTTCGCGAGGCTCGGCATCGTGCACCTGCCCGAGACGCTCTCCACGCTTTCATCCGCGTGGGTCATCGGCGCGGCGGGCGTGCTGGCCGTCGTCGAATTCCTGGCCGATCGCATTCCCGCCTTCGACTCGCTTTGGGATGCCATCCACACGTTCATTCGCATTCCGGCGGGCGCATTGTTGGCCGTCGGTTCGCTCGGCCATGCCGATCCGGCGCTCCTGACGGTCGCGGCGCTCGTGGGCGGCGCGTTGGCCGGTTCCGCGCACCTGACGAAGGCCGGCACGCGCGCGCTCATCAATTTGTCGCCCGAGCCGTTTTCGAACTGGATCGCCTCCTCGACGGAGGACATCCTCGTCTGCGTGGGTCTCGCGCTTGCGCTTTTCGTGCCGCTCGTCTTTCTCGTTCTGATGGCCGCTTTCGTCGCGTTCGCGGCCTGGGCGCTGCCGCGTCTCTGGCGCGGCGTGCAGGGCGGCTTCCGGGCAATGGCGGCGCACATGGTGTCGCGCCTCGGCTCGATAGGGGGCAAGCGGGATTGAACGAAGCGCCGCCCGTCGTCAAGCCTAGCGCGCCGCTGGGCCGGTTCGAGCTTGTACGGCAAGCCGCGCGCATGACCGCGCGGGACTGGCGCGCGGGCGAGTTGACGATGCTCGTCATCGCGCTCGTGCTGGCCGTGGCGGCGCTCTCGAGTGTCGGCTTTCTGGCCGATCGCCTCCAGCGAGGGCTCGAGCGCGACGCACGCCGCATGATCGCGGCCGATTTCGTCGTGCGTGCCGATCATCCCGTCGATCCGACGTTCTCGAGCGAGGCGCGCACCTTGGGCTTGCGCACGGCGACGACGGCAATTTTTCCGACGATGGTGGCGCGCGTAGACTCAGGGAGCGCGGGCGATGCGGCGCTGTCGAATGCGCGGCTGGCAGCCGTCAAAGCGGTGTCCCCGGATTACCCGCTGCGCGGCGCCCTGCGGATCGCGCCGGGCGCCGACGCGCCCGATCATCGCGCGGACGGGATTCCCCCGAAAGGCAGCGTTTGGGTCGATGCGCAACTGCTCGAGACGCTGCATGCGAAGGTCGGCGACACCGTCGAGCTCGGCAATCGCCGCTTCACGATCGGTGCCGTCATCACGCGCGAGCTCGATCGCGGTTTCGCATTCGTCAATTTTTCCCCGCGTGTCATGATGCGCGCCGACGAGCTGCCTTCGACCGGGCTTCTCGGCTACGGCAGCCGCGTGACGTATCGTTTGCTCGTCGCCGGGGACGACGCAGCCGTCGCGCGCTTTGCCGCGTTCGCGCATGCGCGCGTCGACGATGGCCGGCTGCGTGGCGTCGCGCTCGAATCGGTGAAGGACGGCCAACCCCAGGTGCGCGAGACGCTCGAGCGCGCGGGGCACTTTCTGCGGCTCGTCGCGCTGCTGACAGCGTTGCTCGCGGCGGTCGCCATCGCCATGGCTGCTCATCGCTATACGCGGCGCCATCTGGACGGTTGCGCCGTCATGCGCTGCCTCGGTTCGAGCAAGCTCGAGCTGCGCACGCTCGTCACGCTCGAATTCGCGTTCGTCGGCTTGACGGGTGGGGTGCTCGGCGCCGCACTCGGCTATCTAGGGCATTTCGCGCTGCTCGCGTGGCTAGGCAGCTTGATTTCCGTGGCGCTGCCCCAGCCGAGCCCGCTGCCGGCGCTCGAGGGCGTGGGTGCCGCTCTCGTGCTGCTGTTCGGCTTCGCCTTGCCGCCGCTGCTGCCGCTCACCCGCGTGCCGCCGCTGCGCGTATTGCGCCGCGAGTGGGCTGGCGAAGCGAGAGCGGCTTGGTGGGCCTATGCCGTCGGCATCGCGCTGTTCGGCGCGCTGCTCGTGCTCGCGGCCGGCGAGCTCAAGCTCGGCGCGATCGTCGCGGGCGGGTTCGCGCTAGGGCTCGTCGTGTTTGCCGCGACGGCGCGCGCGGCGCTTTGGCTATGCGCGCGGGTGGCGCGCAGCGACGGGGGACGGCGCGTGGCGGGCGGCGTCGGCTGGCGCTACGCATGGGCGTCGCTCGAGCGGCGCGGCTGGGTCAGCGCGCTTCAGATCACCGCGCTCGCGATCGGCCTCATGTGCCTGCTGCTGATCGCGCTGACGCGCAACGATCTCGTGCAAGGCTGGCGTAAATCGACGCCGCCCGATGCGCCCAACGAGTTTCTGATCGACATTCAGCCCGGCGAGCGGCAGGCCGTCATCGACTATCTGAGCGCGCACGGCATCACGAACGTGGTGCTCGAGCCGATGGTGCGTGCCCGGCTCGTCGCGATCGACGGCAAACGCATCGCGCCCGACACGTACAAGAATGCCGATGCGCGCCGCCTCGTCGACCGCGAATTCAATCTGTCGTATCGGCGTGAACTGCCCGAAGACAATCGCATCACGGCGGGCCAGTGGTTCGGCAATGCGACGCGGCCCGAGATTTCGATCGAGGCGGGGCTGGCCAAGCTCATCGGCGTCAAGGTCGGCGACGTCATGCGCTTCGAAGTGACGGGCATCCCGATCGAGGCGCCGATCACGAGCGTGCGCACGCTCGATTGGGGCACCTTCAAAGTCAACTTCTTCGTGCTGATGCCGCCCGCCGCGCTTCAGGGATTGCCGACGCGGTTCATCACGAGCTTTTATCTGCCGCCCGCGCAGCGGCCGGTGCTCGACGGCTTGGTTGCCGCGCACCCGAATGTGACGGCGATCGATATCGCACCGATCCTTGCGCAGGTGGAGCACGTGGTCGAGCAGGTGGTCGGGGCGGTGCAGTTCCTGTTCGGCTTCACGCTCGCGGCCGGCTTGCTCGTGCTGTATTCGGCACTTGCCGGCACGCGCGACGAGCGCGTGCGAGAATCGGCACTGTTGCGTGCACTGGGCGCATCGCACGGCCAAGTGCGCTCGGTGCATGCGGCCGAGTTTGCCGTCGTCGGCGCGCTGGCGGGCTCGATGGCAGCCATCGGCGCACAGGCCCTCGCGCTCGTGCTGGCAACGCGCGTGTTCGACTTCCATGTCGATCTCGATCCGTGGCTCGTGCCCGCGGGCATCGCCGCCGGAATCGCATGCGCGGGTGTCGGCGGCTGGCTCAGCTTGCGGCGCGTGCTGAACCGTCCGGCGGCGCAGTCGTTGCGCGATGCTTGAGGTGCGGCCATTCGCCGCGTTTTCGCGGTTCGGGCTCCGATGTGGGTGCCGCCGGAGCTTTCGGCTTGGTGTCGGCGTGGTGTCGTATCGATTTCGATTACTAGACGTATGACTGATGATTTGAACGACGGACAAGCGCAGGAGAAGCAGTCCAGCGCATTCGACCTCGTGGGCGGCGAAGCGCGCGTGCGCGAACTCGTCGACCGCTTTTACGACCTCATGGACCTCGAGCCCGAGTTCTCGGGCATCCGCGCGCTGCATCCCGCGTCGCTCGACGGCTCGCGCGACAAACTGTTCTGGTTCCTCTGCGGCTGGCTCGGCGGCCCCGATCATTACATCGAACGCTTCGGACACCCCCGACTGCGCGCGCGCCATTTGCCGTTCGCGATCGCTTCGACGGAACGCGACCAATGGGTGCGCTGCATGGCGTGGGCGATGGAGGATACGGGGCTGCCGCAAGCGCTGCGCGAGCGCCTCGTCACATCGTTCTTCGATACGGCCGATTGGATGCGCAATCGGCCGGGTTGAAGGAACGCCAGATGAATCGAATCGACGCGAATGCAGACTACGCCGCGCTCGATCCGCAAGCGCGGGCTGTGCTCGACTTCTGGTTCGGGGAGCCGGGCACGCCGGCGTTCGGCAAGCCGTCCGAGCGCTGGTTCAAGCGCGACGATGCCTTCGACGCGTCGATTCTCGCGCGCTTCGGCGAGACGCTGGCGCGCGCGCAGCGCGGCGAATGCGATGTCTGGCAGTGCACGCCGCTCGGCGCCCTTGCGCTCATCGTCGTGCTCGATCAATTTACGCGCAATACGTGCCGCGGCCGAGCCGAGGCATTTTCGTCGGATGCGCAGGCATTCGCGGTCGCGCGCCGGCTCGTCGATAGCGGTGGCCATTTGGACCTGCCGTCGACCGAGCATCGGGCATTTGCGTATCTGCCGTTCGAGCACGCGGAGTCGCGTGCCGCTCAGCGCGAATCGGTGCGGCTATTCGAGGCGTTGGCTCGTGACAGTGGCTCTGCGGGCAAGGGCAGCTATTACGATTACGCGTGTCGGCACGCCGCCGTGATCGAGCGATTCGGCCGGTTCCCG
>NZ_JBQCIF010000003.1:0-43885 GCF_051953955.1 Trinickia sp.
CGCGCCCAGGTGTTTTGAATCATGACGGCGCTCAGCGTGCCGCCCAGCACGATCACGAACGCCTCACCCTGCAGCAGCGTCGTGAAGTGACCGCCTTCGAGCCAAAAACCTACGCCGATGGCCGCCGCACCGAACAGCGCCCCGATGATCGTGAGCAGATCCATATGTACCTCTAACGATTCCGATTTCGAGCAGTGCGCTCGTTGACTCGCAGTGCCGCGAGCGCAGCCTTCGCGGTGCGCCCGCGCTGTCTCACGCTTCGCGGCTCATGCGCTCGGGCGCGCGGCCGCTCGCGGCCTTCAGCTCGCGAATCGTTTGGAGAAAGCGCTGCTCGATGTCGTCCACTTCGGCTTGATCGATCTTCAGGTCGCGCCGCATGACCCACGATACTTCCTTCTTGCGCGCCTCCGTCATCACCGACAACAGCTTGTCGACGATGGCTTGGTCCCCGGCCGCCGCGGCGAGCTTCGCCAAATCGTAGGTATCCGTTGCGCTGACCGCATCGAACAGCGTGCGATGGTCGACGAACTCGATATCCTCGAGCGTCTTGATTTCGCCACTGCCTCGCGCGCGCTTCGAGAAGTAGCTCACACCCTTCTCTTCGACATAGTGCAGCACCTTCGTCTTTCTGAACGCGAACACGTCCTCGGCGATCTCGTCGTGCGACAGTTTGTTCAGCAGCATCTTGCGCTCCACACCGATCAGCGCCTCGAGGTCGGCCAGCTCGATGAGCTCGAGTTCGCTGTTGATCGCGATGTCGAGGTCCTGGTCGGCCACCTGCTGCGCACGCTCGGTGATGCGGGACGGATCGAACGTCACCACCTGGCGATTCGATGCCGGATCGCCGCCGAAGCGCGAATTGCCGCTCAGGCTCTCCGCGCGCCCCGTGCCCAGCGAGACGAGGTTCAGCTTCTCCATGCGGGTCAGCATCGTCATGACGTGCGGGCGCGAGTGTCCGGCGATCGCACGGCATTTCTTGATGACTTCCGGCAGGGGCACGGAAACCTCCTCGCTCTGGCCTCGGCGCATGCGCCCATCCATCGAATCGGCGTTGTCGGTGCCGGCCATCAAGGCGAGCACGTGCGCATAGGAGACGACGCCCGGCAGAAAATCGGCGTGCGTATAGGTGGCGAGCAGATCGTCTTTCTTACGGCCGCGGCGGATCGTCGTGCGCACGATGTGCCGCAGAAGCGGCGAGGCGCGCTCGAGCTCCTCTTCGACCATGCTGGCGTGGATGACCGTCAGTTGGCAGAACGACAATGCCTTGGCCGTATGGGCCCGCGGCTCGGCTTGCAGCAGCACTGCCTCGCCGAAGAACTCGCCCTTGCCTACCGTTGCGAGGACGACCTTCTTATCGTCGCAGCGCGTCGACAGCTCAACCTTGCCCTCCGTGATGACGTAGAGGACGGCCTCCCCGGCGAACCCTTCCGAGTAGATCACTTCGCCGGGCGCGGCCGTGCGCGTCCAGGACGTTTTTTGTTGATTCAAGGTACTTTCCCCGTAGCGATTATTCTGTGCTCTCGGCTGCGTTGCCCAACAGGCGAGACGGCGAGCCGCGTTCGTCCGGCTCATGCGCTCGTTAACGACGAGCCTCGGTCGATTCTTTAGATTCCGACACGACGTTGCACGGCTTTTTTGGATCAGGTAAACACGCATCGCCACCCATCGGCACCGGTGGAATGATTAGACGATACGGCGTGCGCCAGGATTCGGCGAAACGCGACGTTTCTTTGACTAAGATCAACCTTCGATCAGGCCAGGAACGTGCGTGACAGGGCGCTACGTCCCCGGTCACCCCTAATTGCCGCGGAGCGTCGCGACGGGCGCCGCTGACCGTGAAAGCGGGCCGCGCCTGCCGCGCGAGAGGGGCGCGCAGCAGGCGCCAGCCATTGACGTCCGTGGTGTGCAAGCGTTCGAGGGTCGTCGCTCAATGGTGTGCATGGGAATGCGACCGCATTGCACGCGTGCGGGCGGCCTTCTTGGCGGCCGCCGAGCGCCCGGCCGCACCCTTGGTTTGCGCCGCCTTTTTTGCCGCGGCGGAGCGGCTGGCTGCCGGCCGTTTTGCCGCCGCCGACTTCGCTTGCTTCGAGACCGCCGCATGCGACGCGCCGCGCCGGCTTTCCCGCGCGAGCACGGAGGTCGTGGTCCGCGAGCGTTTCGCCTTCGTCTCGGTGCTCGCGGAATGCTTGGCCTTGCCGTGCCCCGCGGCCGAGTCCTTTTCCGCCTTCTTGCGCGTAGCCTCGCTCGTCTTGCCCTTCTTCGGCGGCTTCAGATCGACGCCCGCACGCCTGGCCTTCGATAGGCCGATGGCGACCGCCTGTTTCGCGGACCGCACGCCGTGCTTGCCGGCGCGGACGTGATCCATTTCCTCTTTGACGAATTCGCCGGCCTGCGTCGATGCGGACTTGCCGGCTCGCTTATCGGCCTGTGCTCGCGCGAGCGTTTTGCGTTCGGGCATGGAAACCTCCGATTGTCCGGTTGATACGAATACCTACCGCATGGCATGGATCGATTCGCAATCGCCATGCCCAACGGAAACCGAGCGCGCATTGCCGAGGCCGTCGATGTGCGGCCTCGCCCGAAAAACAAGCTGCCCGCGCACGAAGATCGCACGCGGGCAGTTCCGGTACCGCGAAAAGGAAGGATGCGGCGCCGCTACTGCTGACGCTGGCGCTGCTGCAGGTACTGCTTGACGTCGCTCATCGTGACGCGCCCGCTATGCGCCGTATCGATAGCGTCGAAGTGCTTGGCGATATAGCCGAGCCCGTCGGCTTGCGCCTGCGCCTTCGTGATTGCCGCCCCATTGCTGAGGACGGTATTCGCGCCGAGGCGGGCGTCGAGCCGTTGTTGCGCCTGCGCCTGGAGCTCGCTGCCCGTCGTGGGCATCACGGCCGTGGCGCGCGCCCTCGGGAAGTAGGGCCCGTCGACACCGCTGCCGCGGTGCGGCAAGTGCACGGGCGCCACGGCTTGCAGCGTCGCGGCATGGGCTGCGCCGGCCAGCAGGCCGAGCGCAATGAGGGGAGTCAGTCGTCGCAGCATATCAATGGGTGACATGATTCACTCGCAAGTAAAAGGTAGCCGAAGTCGTTGGCAAGCGCCAGTTACCGAGCCGTCTGCGCCGCCGCCAGCGTCGGCGTGCCGGCCGGGCTTTCGTCGCTCCACGGCGGGGGCAGCATCCACAAGCCGAGCGCTGTCGGCGCTGGCCGGCCGGCGTAGAAATCGCGCAAATCGGACTTCATCTTCGGCCGAGCATGATCATCGAGATAGATCATGTGGCCGCCCGGATAGAACGTCACCTGCAAGTTCGGATTCAAGCCCTGCACCGTCTGCAGACGCGCGAGCTGCTTTTCCGTGTTGAAGAAAGGCGTGGCCAGATCGTGGTATCCGTTCAGCGCCAGCACTTTCAACTGCGGATTGAGCTCGATCGCCGCCAACAGGTCCGGAATCGTATCGGGCAACGGCTGGCCGTCATGCGAGAAATCCCAGACGTTGATGATGTCGTCGTTCAGCGGCATGTACGTCGCGTTCGGTGCGGTGTAGCCGAGGTACGTCGGCATCTGCGTCGCCAGAGCCGTCGTGAACGGCTGCGAAATCAAGATGTCCGACGGATCGCCGTCCGTCTGCAGGCGCGGGTCGCTGTTGGGCAGCGACACGCGGCCGTCGTAGCGGCCGATCGTCGTGCCCGGCAGCATTGCGAGGTTGAACGGATTGACGTTGAAGTACCCGGTCAGCGCCTGCATCGACAAGCCCGATGCCCACGTCCAAGAAGCCAGCGTCGGCGCGTTCGGGAACACCGGCGGCCCAAGGAAGTCGGGCACGCCGAGTTGGCTCAGCACCCACGACTGCGCGTACTGCTTGAACGCGCCGTAGTGCGTCGACGCGAACAGTTCCGACTGGAACGCGAACAGCGCCGGATCGACTTGAACGCCCGGCATCGTCGTTTGGTTGAAGTACGCTGCCACTGCGGCATAGCCCGGGTAGTATCCGCTCAGCGTGTCCGTATCGAGCTTGAGCGCATTCATGTCGATCGTATTGCCGCTCAGAATCGCAACGGCTTCGATCGCATCGGCGAAGTAGTTCAGGATCGACGACTGCAACGAGATGCCCGTCACGTGAACGCCGGCCGTTTCGAGAGAGAGCGCGAGCATGTCCGTGCGCGGCGTGCCGTAGGATTCGCCGTACAGGTACAGCGGCGAATTCGCGCGATGGTTGACGGCAATGTAGCGCCGGATGAAATCGCGCATGACGCCCACGTCAGGGTCGCTGCCCCAGAATTTTTGGTTCTTGTTCGGCGCGATCGCTTCCGATAGTCCCGTGCCCGGCGGATCGATGAAGACCATGTCGGTCGTATCGATCAGGCTCTGTTCGTTGTCCACGAGCGGGAAGTTCGGCCAATTCGTCATCAGCGGGTCCGGCGTGGCCACGCGCGTGGGCGCGAACGAGCCGAGCCGCAGCCAGATCGATGACGAGCCCGGGCCGCCGTTGTAGAAGAACGTCACGGGCCGGGGCTTTCCATCCTTGCTCGGGGCCGTGTAGGCGACGTACGACATCGTCGCCTCGGCCGCACCGCCGAGATCGGACGCCGTCAAGTGCCCGGTCGTCGTCGTGTAATGGATCGTCTTGCCGCTCGACTTCCACGTGTGATGCATGACGGCGGCTTTTTCCGATACTTGCGTGGGATCGAGGCTGTCGCCGCCCTTCATCGAATAGGCGATCGGGTCCGTATAAGGCTGATCGGCGCCCGCCTGTTTCTGCTGATTGGCGACAGGCGTTTGCGCCGCGGCCATCTGCTGGGCGTCGGCGCTCGTGCCTACCGACGAGCCGCCGTCGCCGCCGCCGCAGCCGGCCAGCGCGATTGCCGCGGCCGCGATTGCACCGAGCCAGAAACCGCCGCGCGCATGACGCGGCAGATCTGGAGTACCACTCCTATATCGCTTCTTCATTTTTTGTCCTTGGTAGTTGAGTTGCCGTTTCTCTATGGCCGCACCGGAAGCCGCGAGCCGTTTTGCGGCGCGCGAATACCCGACGCCGGCCGACATTCAGCCCTCTTCTCGATTACGACCAAGAGCCTGACTATCGAACCGCACGAAATGATTACTAGGTGTTGCCGAACGTCTTTTGAGCCTTATTACCAATGGAATTTCGGAGGGTATTGCAGATGAATAGCCGATGACATCGGCGATAAGAAACTATGCGTGAACACGATGCTTGTCAAGGCTAAGCTCTGATAGGCTTCTCCGTCCACGCGCTCGTATCTCTTATCTTACGAAATTGCGTGGGAATCATATTTTTCTATTTTTATTTTCCACCGAATTGTCTATTTATTTTCTTTGGCAGTAAGGAAATCGTCAATACAAAAATATAAAGGCCTTTCTACCCACTCTTCGATTTCGAGTCATCCCTACTGATCGGCGTAATTCAAATTCGTAAAAAATCGGCAAACGGGTGAATCAATCGGACCAATGCCCGAACGCGTTGCCGGCCGCACCCGGCACGCACGTTGCGGCGCTCTAGTCGGTCAGCCCATTGGAACCGAAACGATCATGACCCGAACCCACGAACACGCGCGATCGGCTAGCCGCGAGCAAACCCCACCATCAAGCGAGCGCAGCAACGCCTTCGTCGACATCGCTTGCATCGCTAGGACGCACGACGCGCGCAACTTCCGCACCGTTGCGCAAGAAAATGAGGGTCGGCCAGAGCTTCACCCTGAATGACCTCCCGAGCGGGCGGCCGGGCCCGTCCTCGATCTTGACGTGACGCAGTTGCGGCGCCCGGGCGAGCGATTCGGCGATATGCGGCTGCGCGCCCCTGCAATAGCCGCACCAGTCGGTGCCGAACTCGAGCACCGTCGCGCCCTCGAGCGCATCCACTTCGGCGCGCGTAGGCGCCGTCTTCGCATAGCCGGCGGATTCCATCATGAGCGTCCTTCGCAGTTTTTCGCAATCAACGCCGCGCGCGAACGCGACAGCGGCGCTCTGCTCGTTGGAGAAGCAGTGATTGTGCCGGAGCGCTCGGCACGACGCTTGCGCGTTCAGCATCGCGCGGGACAGCCGCGCGAAATAGCCCGCCTCGCACTGTTTCTCGCATCGGACGACGGCGACTACGTTACCGGCCACACCTAGACCATCGACGGCGGACTGAGCATGCAATGGGGCGGTGCCTGGTCCCTCGCCGAACAAGGAGCCTGCCATGCCCATTCACGCGAGCGACCCGACCGAGCCGCCGATCCCCGATCAACCGGTCATTCCAGACGCACCGACTCCCGGCGCGCCCGACGACGTGCCCGATATCGGGACACCCGAGCCCGAGCCCGACCAGCAACCCGGGCGGATCGGCGATGAGAGCAACGTAGCAATCTCGATGCTGCAGACCGGAAGCGGCCGCGAGAAAATGTGCCGCGTCGTCTTCGGCGGGTAGAGCTGCCGCGCCAGCGAACGGGCGACGATCCGAGCCGCGTCGACGCTGAACTCGGGGCGCCGTGTCTGCACGTCGACTTGCGCGTAGTCGAGCAGCACGCAAGGCACGCGCGGCAACGACAAACGCCGAGCCGCCGCGAGCCGGTGGTGTCCGTCCATCACAGCCAGGCTCGCACGCTCGAGTGCGATCGGCGCAGTCCAGCGGCCGCTGCGCGTCATGCTGGCCAGCACTTCCAGCAAGCGTGCCTCGTCGTGCTCTTCGTTCGGCAGGATGCGTTCGGTTGGGATCAGTTCGATGGTCCAAGGATCAGTGGGCATCCCGTGCTCCTTCGTTCGCTTCAGCAACTGTCCATAACCGGCCTTCAGGCCGGGGGCCCGGCTCACCGCCCTGAAGGGCTGAGTTTCAAACCGGAGTCAGATTTACGATGAATTGCCTCCGCTGGCGTGCCGAGTGAGCGCGCTAAGACGCCACTCGAACATGCGCAGCAGCATCGCCGCCGTCACCGCCAGCCCGGCGGCGAGCCCGATCCAGACCCCGTAGATGCCGTAACCGAGCCGTAGACCGGCGGACCACGCGATCGGCAAACCGACCATCCAGTAGCCGATGATCGAAATCCGGAACGAACTTTTCACATCGCCGAGGCCGCGCAAGATGCCGACGCCGATGTTCTGGCTGCAGTCGAATATCTGCAGCAGCGCGGCGATCGTGAGCAGGCCCGTCGCCAAGTGCAGCACATCGGCGTTCGATGCCGCCCCATGGCCCAGGAAAGGCGCCAGCACCTGAGCCGGCGCGGCGAGATACGGCAACGCGGCGCACGTCATCGCCGCCACGCCGAGCGCAAGCCCCGTGTAGCCGAGCCTGCGCGCGCCGCGATAGTCGCGCTGCGCACACGCGCGGCTGATGCCGATCGACGACGCCTGCGATAAGCCGACCGAGATCATGAATACGATGTAGATGACCTGGTTCACGATCGTTTGAGCGGCGAGCGCGTCGGTGCCGAGCGTCCCGATCACGAGCGTCAGCACGGTGAAGAATGCCGCTTCGGAGCCATAGGTCGCCGCGATCGGCAGCCCCATCTTCCAGGTTTGCGCGAGTGCCTGAGCGTCCGCGCGCCAGGCGGCCAGCGACAGATGCTCCGCCAGTTCCGGCCGGCGTTTCACGACGGCGAGCAGCGCGGCGAACGAAAGCAGATACACGCAGCTCGTCGCGCATGCGATGCCGGTCAAGCCGAGCGCCGGTAGGCCGAAACGTCCGAACATCAGCGCGTAGTCGAGCACGGCGTTGACGACGATCGACACGAGCGTGATCGCGAGCAGCGGGCCGGGCTTGCGCAGCCCCACCGTGTATTGACGAAGCGATTGGAACCAGAGGCAAGGCAACATGCCGGGCGCCGCGGCGGCGAGATACAGCGCGGCCTGGCGCGCGATCTGCGGCTGCTGGCCGAGCCATGCGAGCGGCGTGGCGACGAACGGCATCGCGAGCGCAAACACGAGCGCGGCGAGCGTCGACAGCGCGAAGCTCGCCCGAACGAGGCGCATGATCCGCGCGTGGTCCCCCCCGCCGCTGGCGAACGAAACCAAATTGCCGGTGCCCGTCACGAGCCCCGTTCCCATCGTCCGCAACTGATTGAAAATCGCCAGCGCGAGCCCCCCGGCGGCGATCTCGGTCGGACCGAGCATCCCCATCATGGCGATGTCGGTCGTCGTCAACGCCACCTGGGCAAGCTGCGTGAGGATGAGCGGCGCGGCAAGCGCGCCGATGTGCCGGATATCGCGTAAAAACCGTCGACGTGCGTTCATAGGGCGTCGGCGAAGACCGGTTCGAGCTCGCGGGCGATCGTGTCGTCGAGCAGGTCGCGCTCGCGCATCCAGTCATCGTTGAACACAGTGTCGAGATACTTTTCCCCACCGTCGCAAACGAGCACGACCGACGTCGAACGGGGCGGCGCCGCTTCGAACCGTTGCAGCGCATGCCAAATCACGCCGCCGGCCGAGCCGCCGACGAGCAGCGACTTGGTGCGCGCGAGGTAGCGGGCCGTGTTGAACGCCTGCGCATCCGTCACCTTGATCCCCTCGTCGAGCAGCGTGTAGTCGACGAGTGCCCCGATCTCGGCACCAGGCGGGGTGCCGGTGCCCGATTGATGGTACGCACCGCCATCGCCGCCGAACGCGATGGAGCCGACGGGTTCGACACCGATCACGCGAGGCGCCGGCCCCGTCGCGCGCAACTCGCGTGCGGTGCCGAACAACGAACCGCCTGTGCCTACCGCGCCGATGAGGCAGTCGATCCTCTCGCCGAGCACGTCGCGCAGTTCGCGCGCGAGCGTGCGGTACCCATGGCCGTTGGCCGGATTGTTGTGCTGCTCTGTCCAAATGCTGCTCGAATCGTCGGCCGCCATCCGCTCGGCGAGCGCCTCGCGATCCGCCGTTGCGAGGGCCTCTCCTTCGCTGACGAAAACGAGCTCGGCGCCGAACGCCTGCATCGCACGCAACTTATCCTTCGACGCATGACGATCGACGACGGCCGTGAACCGATACCCGCGTTCGGCCGATAAGAGCGCGAGCCCCATGCCCGTATTGCCCGAGGTCGACTCGATCACCCGGCCCGCTGGGCGAAGGCTGCCGTTTTGCTCGGCTTCGTCCAGCATCTGGCGCGCCATTCGAATCTTGGCGCTGCCCGTCGGATTCGTCGATTCGAGCTTGAGCAGGATGCGGGCGCCGTCCGCCCTTCGAATCAGTTCGAACAACGGTGTATGGCCGATGAGATCCGATACTTTCGACACGATCGCCGGCACGGTGATCGTCGGCTGTTCTGCTAGGAGACGCATGTTCATCGTCAAGCTCCGGAAAGCGTGGATAGGCGGTCGACGCGCCAATGCGGGCGCGTGCCATCGAGGGTCACGACGAGTTTCGGGGGCAGCGGCAACTCATGAAACGGCGATTCGTTGGAATCCATCTGATAGCCCGCGGTGTTCGGATAGAGCAGCAGATCGCCGATCTCGGGACGCCGCGGGAAAGCGACCTTGCGCCAAGTGACCATGTCGGAATCGAGGCAGCTCGCCCCGCCGACGCAGGCGCGGTACGGTACGTGGGTGGCCAGCGGCTCGCCGCGTTCGCGCTCGGTAGGCAACAGTTCCGGGTCCGGCAAAAACTCGCTGGCGAACCACTGTTCCGAGACGCTGAAGCTCGTGCCGTTGACCGTCACGATGCCGTAGCCGTCTAGATCCTTTACGCCCTGCACGGCGAACACCGTGAACCCGGCCTGATCCAGTAACGCACGCCCCGGCTCGAGCATGAGCTGCAGGCCGTGCTCGCGCACAGTCTCGGCAAGCGGCTTCGAATCTCCCTCGGGAACGCCGGCAACGATGGCCTCGAGCATCCGCGCGCCGCCGCACGCGGCGTGGTAGGGATAGAACCCGTCGAACGTCTTGTTTCCGTGATAATCGTCCGGCCGATGTGCCGCCTGAAACGCTGTCCAGTCGTCAGCACCGGCATACGACATCGCGAAGCCGCCGCCGATATCGATCGTGCGCGGCGCAAGATCGAATGCGCGCGCGGCCGAGCATGCGCGCACGGCAATGCCCGTTTGGTCGCATCGCGCCTGCGCGTCATAGCCGGACAAGTGAAACGAAAAGCCTTCGAGCGACAACGCGGATCGATTCGACGCGCACAGCCCCAGTGCAGCGTGGAGCGATGACGGATCGAAACCGAAGCGGCTCGAACGCTGCGTGGCCGGCGCCATCCGCAACAGCACGCGCGCGACGCGGCCCGACTGCTGCCCGATGGCGACGAGCCGCTTCAGTTCGTCGACGCTGTCGATCGCGACGAGCGCGTCATGATGCACGGCGAGGCGCAGCAAGTCGCTCGCTTTCGCGGGACCGGACACGCCGATATCCGCGCCGCGTATACCGGCGACCAAGGCTTCGCCGAATTCGCCGATGCTCGCGACATCCGCCCCGATCCCCGCGTCCGCCGCGGCACGCACGAAACAGCGCGCCTTGTTCGCCTTCTTGGCGTAGTAGATTCGCCCGGCAATACGATGCTCGGCGAGCGTCCGTCGAAACGCCGCGACGTTGCTCGCGAAGCACTCGGGGAACAGCAGATGAAGCGGCGCATCGAAGCCGTTCGCCAGTTCGCGGATCATCGCCGCATGCCGATCCACGAAATCGCGCAGCATCGGGTCCCACGAAGCCGGCAGCCGAGGCACGTCCCTCACCATAGCTCGATCTCCTCGCCGAGCCCTTTCGCATGCGCCGCATCGGCCAATACGCGGCCGAGCGCAATATCGGTCACGATCATCCCGCTGTTGAAGGCGAACACGATTTCGTCGTCCGCGCGCCGAGCCGGCTTGCGGCCAAGAAGAATGTCCGGCAATTGCGCATCGACCGGCGGCAGTGCACCGCGCTCGTCGGCAAGGTCGAGCCCGGTCACTTGCATCTGCGCCTCGCTCGTCGCGATCCGGTAGTCGGCCCGATGAAGCGCATCGGCGTGAATGCCATACCCGACCAGCAACGCCAGCGCACCGCGCTTCAGATCGGCGTGGCGCACGGCGTCGCGGACACCGGCGCCTGCCACGCCGAGCACGATATCCGCCTCGTTCGCCGCGCGTGCCAGGTCGGTCGATACTTCGACCTCGCGGCCCGGATGAAAGCGCTTCAGCGTGTTGCGCACCGCTTCTATGCCGGCCTGGTAACGGCCATGCACGATCAAGCGCTCGACGCCGGGCAACGCAGTCAACAGGAACGGCAGCGCCATGCGTCCTTGCGTGCCGGTGCCGACGACGAGCGCCGTGCTCGCATGCGGCGCGGCCGCGCGCGCAATCAACGCAGACACGGCCGGCGTGCGCAGCGCACCCACTAGGCTGCCGTCCATCATCGCGACGGGCATGCCCGTGGCGTCGTCGAACATCAGCAGCGTCGTGTAGTACTTTTGCGCTTCGCGGCCATGCCCCAGGTCATGCTTGTACGAGGTTTTGAAGCCGACCGTGCGGCGCCCGCCGTCGCGGCCGAGCATCGAATAGGCGACCGAATGCTTGCTGGGCGGCTGCGTCATCAGCTTGCGCGGATTGTCGGATGCGCCGCTCGCTAGGCCGAGATACGCACGCTCGACGGCATCGAGCACCATCGCGGTGTCGTAGCCGAGTTCGTCGATGACGCGGCGGCTCAGCACGCGCAAGCGCGATGGCTGCGTGGCGAGATGCGGGCGCACATCGGCATGGGAATCGAGTGTCATCGTATTCATCTTCGCCTCAAAGAATTTCGCGCGTCGCCGGCGCCTGCCTGAACGGCAGCGTCTCGCGCAAGTTGACGTGGACGTTGACGCGCCGCAGCCAGCGCTGACGCGGCCCGTAGTTCGGCTGATAGACCGTGCGCCCATGCACCGCGCGCTTGTTGTCGATCCAAACCATGTCGCCGGGCTGCATGACGACGCTCGACTGATGCGCATAGCAGGCATCGATGAGCCAGCGCAGCGCCAGCCGCGCCTCGTCGTCGCCCGGCAGCGCGGCCATGAACGCCTCGTCCACGCGCATCCAAGGCTTGGCGCGCACCCCGGACAATGCCGGCACCGGTGCCGGGTTTTCGTGCATGCGGCGGATGTGCGCGAATACGTGATCGTCGAGCCGCCAATGCTCGCTGACGTTCTGCTCCGGCAGGTGCGATTTGTCCGGCAAAATCGTGAAGCGCGGCGCGCTCAAGACACGCCACATGTCGTCGGGCACGTCGATTTCGTCGATCCCGCAGAAAATCGTCCGGGCGCGCTCGTCGTTGCGGTAGCACAGAATCGAAAGAAAATCGGCACGATGCTCATGGAACGCCTCTTCGTTGTGCCACACGAGCGTCACGCTGCTGCCCCCGCCCAACTGCTCGGCGCGGTCCTTCTCGATCGGCACGATGTGGCGCAGGAAGCGGCCGTTTTCCTGCGTGCGCCATCCGAACATGTCGCCGAGCAGCGACGTCATCAAGCACTGCATCGCTTCTTCGGGCAGCGACGGCGGATTGCGCCACGGCGCATCCCAGTGGGCCGGCGACGGCCCGATGCGCGCATCGTCCACGGGCATCCCGCGCAACAGCAAAACGCTGCACGGGAGCTCGAGCTGGCGGTAGCGATGCGCGAGCGCACGCAGCGAACGCGGCAGCTCTTGCCCAGCGAGCGCGCAATCGTGCGCGAACGATGCATCCTCGACGCTGTCGTGCTGCGCGACGAGCTCCCGCGCGATATCGGTCAGTGCCGCGAGTTCCTCGTCGCGTAATTCGTAGATCGAGAGTGATTTGGAAACCGTCCGCACTCCGGACGGATCGATGCCTTCGACAAGATTCATGCGATTCCCTCTGTGAAAACGGGCGCGGCCACACCGGCGGTGAGGCGAATGCCCTGCGAACGACTCGTTTTCGTGGGGATCGAGCCGGCATGCTCTGGGGCACGTCCGGTTGCTCGCACTGCTTCTTTTGCGGCGTTTTCTTTCGAGCTTGCTCGGCGCGCGGCGCCCTGCCCTACATGTCGACCTGTGCCGAAACGAAGAACGTGCGCGGCTGCCCGGGCCATACGGCGTTGTAGTTCGCGGCAGCCCAATAGCGCTTGTCGGTGAGGTTCTGCACCCCGGCACGGAACGTGGTGGAATGCCCGCCGATGCGCGTTCGATAGCGCGCGCCTGCATCGACGCGCACATAGCCCGGCAGCGAAACCGTGTTCGCCGCGTCGAGCGGCCTTGCGCCGACGTAGTAGACGCCCGCATCGACGCCGAGCCCATGCACGGCGGCGATTCGATAGTCGAGAAACGCGCTCGCCTGGAACGTCGGCACGTTCGCGGCGCGTTTACCGTTCGTCGCCGGATCGCCCGTATCCTGCTGCTCGGTGTGCAGGTAGGCCGCACCGGCGACGATCGACAAGTCGCGCGTCAGCCGGCCGTTGGCCGTCAGCTCGATGCCCGTATGACGTTGCGTGCCCGCCTGCACGTAGTAATCGGCGGCATTCACATACTGCAGCGTCTTCTCGATGCGAAACACCGCGGCGTCAACCGTCAACTTCCCGCCGATGTCGGCCTTGACGCCCGCTTCGTATTGCTTGCTCTTCACGGGTGCCAAGTTTTGTCCGGCGTTGCGCGCGTTGAACGGCGCGACGCCGCCTTGCTCGAAGCCCTCGGCGTAGCTGGCGTAGGTCGACAGCGACGGCAGCGGCTTGAAAACGAGCCCGGCGGACGGCACGGTCACGCTCGTCCTGTAGTGCGCTCCCGCGGCGGACGGCGCGTACGAATCATCGCGGTAGCCGACGTGCCGCACGCCGAGCATCACGCTCCAGTGCGAGCCGATATCGATCAAGTCGCTGATGAACGCGCTCGGCTGAAAGTTCTTTTCGACCGTCTTGGCGGGGAACGCGGTGCTCTGCGCCAGCGAATAGACAGGGGAAAACAGATTCCCGACCGTGATCGGCATGACGCCGAAGCCGCCTTGACGCGCTTCGTAGTTGCGCGTCGAGACACCGGTGACGAGTTGGTGGGCGAGCGGCCCCGTATCGAACTTTCCGCTCACGAACGTATTCGTCGAAAGCACGCGAAAGCTCTGGTCGGGCGACAGAAAGATGTCTCCGCTCAGGATGTCGCCGTTGGACGCCACCGAATAGATGTCGGGGAACGCCGCGTCGCGATTGTTGTACGACTGCGCGATCTGCGTCGTGAACGTCCAATTGCCGGTCAACTTGAAATCGAAGCGGCCGCCGACGTTGTACGTGTTGGTCCGGTATTGCAGCCACGGCTGCCCGAGCAGCGTGCGCGGATCGAACTGCGGCGGCAGCGAGCCGTCCGGCTGCGTGCCGATCACGGGCTGTGCCGCGAGCCGCTTGTTCTGATAGTCGAAATTGAACTGCAGCAGTGCACGCGGCGAGACGGCCCAATCGAGCGCGCCGCTGACGAACGTACGCCGCAGGTCGCCCGAGTGCCCGAAATTGCCGACCTTCTCGCCGGCCGCATTGAAGCGGTAACCGAACCGGCCCTCGCCGATCGGACCGCCCGTATCGACCGCGCCGTAGTAGCCGTCGTAGCTGCGCAACTCGCTCGTCACGCTCGCGAACCGATCTTGGGTTGGGCGCTTGAGCACATAGTCGACCGTGCCGCCCGGCGAATTGACGCCATAGAGAAATCCGGATGGCCCTTTGAGCACGTCGACTCGCTCGACGTTCTCGAGCGGTACGTCGTAGTACGGCGCAACGGGCATCCCGTCGCGGCGCATCGTGTTCGTCCAATCGATCGGAAAGCCGCGGATGCTGACGTTGTCCATCGCACCGCCGACAGCGGTGTTCTGCACGGACGGATCGTTCTTCAAAACGTCCATCAACGTGCGCGCACGCTGCGCCTCGATCAACTCGCTCGAATAAGATGCGACCGACATCGGCAAGTCCTTCGGATCCTTGGCGCCCAACGCACCGACATTGACGTCCGGCACCGCGTACAGCGATGGACGAATGCCTCGCACGGCAATCGTACCGAGTGTGCCCGCGCTGGACGCCGCCACCCCCGGTTGTGCCACGGCCGCGCCGGCCGACTTGCGCGACGCCGCCGCATCGTTGCCGGCGTCGTCCTGCGCATAGACGCTCCACGACGCGACCGCCAGCGCCCATGCGAGGATCAACCGATCCTGGCGGCATGCCGGCCCACCGCGCGCAACTCGCATAGGCCGTTTCATCAAGCAACCCGCGTGACTCACCACTACTTCCGGCATCGATTCCCCCATCGTTCAATGTTCGAGTGGGTGCGACTGTAGCGTAAACGAGAATCATTCTCAATATCATTACATGCGCAAATGTCCCCTAATCGTCGCCGAACGGGCGGCAACGATCACGACGGTCAGTGTGCGAGGTCAGGGAGCCGGCGGGCGAGGAAACACGAGAAACAGGACGATCCGAAGAAACGCCCAGACGAAGAAGAATGCGCCGGCGACGGCCGCCGCCGCGATGGGCGGCGTCCAGCGAACGCACCAGCGCAACGGCGAACGATCTTCGCGACCGTATAGTCGACCTATCGCGGCGCTCCATGCCGCGATGAATGCCGCCTTGCGCACGGTATTGGACATGCTCGCCTCTTAGCATGAGATTTGCGCCGATTATTCGCAGCGGTTTTCATTAAGGCAAGCGCGCAATTCGATTCGATCGCATTCGAGCTGGCATATTTCGATTGCCTCCGCTTTCAATCCCATATTGAAAGAATCGCCCCACGCACAAAGCCGGCAACGACCGCGCGGCGCCGCTTCATGCACTAAGCTGCTTCACAATAGTTTTGATCGTAGTCGTGCGGCGGCACATAAGATGGCGTCACTTTCGGGCAAGCCAACCGCGCTGCTCGTTTTCTCTATCGTTTGATTCGGAGGCCTATTCATGAATCTATTTCGACGCACCTTGGCGGAATTGATCGGCACGTTTTGGCTTGCCTTTTGCGGCTGCGGCAGTGCGCTCATCGCCGCGAACTTCCACGCGTCCGCCGACAGCGGCGGCATTGGCCTGGTCGGCGTCTCGCTCGTTTTCGGACTCACGGTCTTGACGATGATCTACGCCGTCGGCCACATTTCGGGCGGCCACTTCAATCCGGCCGTCACGCTCGGGCTCACGGTCGCGGGGCGGTTTCAATTCAAGGACGTCGTTCCGTACATCGCGAGCCAAGTAATCGGCGCGATCATCGCAATCATCGCGCTCAAGGAAATCATGACGGGAGCCCCGGGGGTGGACCTGCAAGCGAGCACCTTCGCCGCGAACGGTTTCGCCGGCGCCTCGCCCGGCCACTATTCGATGACGGCCGCACTCCTTTGCGAAACGATCATGACGGCCTTCTTCACGTTCGTGATCCTCGGCGCAACCGATAAACGCGCGCCCCAGGGCTTCGCGGGACTCGCCATCGGGCTATGCTTGACGCTGATCCATCTCGTATCGATCCCGATCACGAACACGTCGGTCAATCCGGCCCGCTCGACCGGCCCCGCCATCGTCGCCGCCCTCTCCGGCAACCTCGCCCCGCTCGGCCAGCTTTGGCTCTTTTGGCTAGCGCCGTGCCTGGGTGCCATCGTGGCGGCGCTCATCTACGCGCAGGTCGCGTCCAATGACGAGCCGGCCGCCGCTGTATCGTCGGCCGCGCTCGGAACCGAATGACGCTCGACGCACGACTCCGCCTCGCTGCATGAGGTCCTCGAAGCAAGTCTCACGAAGCGATTGACAGCCGCTCGCCGATACGCCATTCTTAGCCGCATGAACTGCCGCCAATTGCCCATCGCCGTGATTATTCCCGCCATTCCGATAATGGTGGGTTAGAGCGCATTGGCAGCAGACATGAAACCCGCCCAAATAGGCGGGTTTTTTCATTTCCGCCTCGTGGGCTCCCTGAAAACGCACCCATGACGAGGAGCCGTCCCATGCATCGCTCACCTTCCGCGCTCGCCGCCGACGAAACTCGACGCACCGACGAGTTGGCCCACTACCTCCCAAAAATCCTGACCGCGCGCGTATACGACGTCGCGCGGCAAACGGAGTTGCAGCATGCCGCGCAATTGTCGGCCCGGCTGCGCTGTCGCGTCTTCCTGAAGCGCGAGGATCAGCAAAGCGTCTTCTCGTTCAAGCTGCGCGGCGCCTACAACAAGATGGCGCACCTCTCGCCCGAAGCGCTGGCGCGTGGAGTCGTGACCGCTTCGGCCGGCAATCACGCGCAGGGCGTCGCACTCTCGGCGGCCAAGCTCGGGGCGCGCGCCGTCATCGTGGTCCCGCAGACGGCGCCGCAGGTGAAAGTCGACGCCGTCCGTGCACATGGCGGCCTGACCGTCGAAGTGGTGCTCGCAGGCGAGTCCTACAGCGATGCCTACGCGCATGCGCTCGAACTGCAGCGCGAGCACGACTTGGCGTTCATCCCCGCGTTCGACGATCCCTATGTGATCGCGGGGCAAGGCACCGTCGCGATGGAAATCTTGCGGCAGTATCAAGGCCCGATTCACGCGATCTTCGTGCCGATCGGCGGCGGGAGCCTCGCCGCGGGGATCGCCGCTTACACGAAAGCCGTGCGGCCGGAGATCCGCGTCATCGGCGTGCAAACCGAGGATTCGTGCGCGATGGCGCGATCGCTCGCATGCGGGCGCCGCGTCGAACTCGAGAAGGTGGGGCTCTTTTCCGACGGCACGGCCGTCAAGCTCGTCGGCGAGGAAACGTTCCGCCTGTGCAGTGCGTATCTCGACGAAATCGTCACGGTGGATACCGACGCATTGTGCGCGGCGATCAGAGACGTGTTCCAGGACACGCGCAGCCTGCTCGAGCCGGCCGGCGCCATGGCCGTTGCGGGGGCGAAACGCTACGCGCAACGCACCGGCATCGAAGGCGAAACGCTCGTGGCCATCGCCTCGGGCGCCAACATCAACTTCGACCGAGTTCGCTTCGTTGCCGAGCGGGCGGACGTCGACGAAGCACGAGCCGCTTGCGCGGCGCTATGAGCCGCGCAAGCGGCTTCACGCGTGCGTCAGCGTGGGAGACGGTAGAAGAAAAAGACCGTGCTGCCGGCGAAGATGCCGAACAGCGCAAGGCCCATTGCCATGGCGAGATCCATGCTGGCTCCGGAACGGTTTGCGATTGACGCTACAGCGGATGGGACGGCCCCAGCGGCGCTGGGCGGTGCTGGCCCGGCCGCGCAACGGTGCAAAAAGACAAAATATCCGCAGGCCCCGCCATTATGAGCCGAGCCTTTCGTTCCCGAAAGCGGGCAATTTCCCGAGCAGGGTTTTTCCGGAGCCGAACCCGAGGCACAATCGCATGTCGCCGCGTGCCGAACGCACGGTTCGCGTTCCCCGCGGCAAGCACCGAGCGCTACGCTCTCAACTTCCTCATCGAGCACCGCCCATCATGACTGCATCCCCCACGCAGGCTCTCGTCGATATCGCGCATGGTTCGTCGCGCCTTCAGCTCGCTCCGCAACTCGGCGGACGGCTGCTCAGTTGGCGCATCGGCGAGGAGACGGTCATTTACTGGCCCGAGCGGGCAGATTGGAACAACGTGCCGCGCGTGCGCGGCGGCAATCCGCTGCTGTTCCCGTTCCTGGGCCGGCACCGCGTCGACGGCCGCATCGGCGAGTGGCGCGACGCGCAAGGCGTCGTGCGCGCACTACCGATGCACGGCTTCGCGCGCGATCTGCCGTTCTCGCACGAAGTCGATGCCGACGGCCGCGGCATCCGCATGACGCTGACCGATACCGAGGCCACACGCGTGCAATATCCGTTCTCGTTCCGCTTCGAGGCGGCGTACCGGCTCGCCGATACGCATACGCTCGAGGTCGCGCTGAGCACGTCGAACACCGGCGATGCGCGGCTGCCCTACTACGCCGGCCATCATTTCTACTTCGCGTTGCCGCATGCGCTGCGCGCCGAGACGACGCTCGAGTTGCCGCCCACGGTGCGCCGCCGGCAGCTCGAGGATGGCTCGATCAGCACCCCCGAGCCCGGCGAAGCGCAGTACACGCTCGACGACCCGTTCATCCACGACCGCTTCCATTGCCTGCAAGGCGTGCCGGCCACGCCGGTGCGGCTCGAATGTCCGGCGCTGCGCCGGCGCATCGACATCGACGTCGACCGCGAAGGCTCAGTGCCCTGGTATGCGGTCACGACCTGGACCGAAACCGATACGTCCGACTTCTATTGCGTGGAACCTTGGCTCGGCTTGCCCGATGCGATCCACAACGGGCTCGGCCTGCGCTGGCTCGAACCGGGGCGCACCGAGACGGCTTCGCTGCGGATTCGCGTATCGGACCTCGGCTAACGGTGCAACGGCGCTCGCGCTTCATCGTCCGGCGCACCGAAGGCAACGGAGCACGCATCCGTCCGAATTCGTCTTTTACACGCATTCGTCGGCCTTAACCCCGCTACAATCGGACGTTTTGTCCGCCGCGCCTCGTCGAGGGCGCGGCGAAGCATGAGAAGCGTTTCAGAAGTCGAGCGAGGTTCAATGTTGCGGAAAACGATGATGCGGCTCGCGTGCGTGCCGCTGGCGGCGGTGCTGGCCGCGTGCGGATCGGCGCCCGTCGCGCCCGGGTACTATCGAGTCGAGCGCGGCGATACGGTCACGAAAATCGCGCGCCGCCACCATGAGTCGGTGCAAAGCATCGTCCGTTGGAACAACCTGACGAATCCCGATTCGATCGAAGTCGGTCAGGTGCTGCGCGTAGTCCCGCCCGGAGCGAATGCGGCGGCGGGCGCACCGATCCGCACGAGCCCCGGTGCGGCTCCCGCGCCCAACTCCAGCACCGAACCTTCGCGCGCGGGCCCCGAGACAGCGCCGCCGGCCCGTGGAATCTCGCTGATTTGGCCCACTACCGGCAAGGTCA
This sequence comes from Trinickia sp., assembly GCF_051953955.1. GTDB lineage: Bacteria > Pseudomonadota > Gammaproteobacteria > Burkholderiales > Burkholderiaceae > Trinickia. The sequence continues at coordinate 19,750 of NZ_JBQCIF010000003.1, forward strand.
TTCACGGTTTCGACGGCGTCACCTACAAGGGCATCGACATCGCCAACACGGCGGGCACGCCGATCGTCGCGGCGGCACCGGGCACCGTCGTCTACGCGGGCAACGGCTTGCGCGGCTACGGCAACCTCGTGATCGTCAAACACGATGCGGACTTCCTCACGGCCTATGCGCATAATCAAGCGCTGCTCGTGAAGGAAGGAGAACGCGTCGCGCAAGGCCAGAAAATCGCCGAGATGGGCGACACCGACAACGATCGCGTGGCCCTGCACTTCGAGTTGCGCTACGGCGGAAAGTCGATCGATCCTTCCCGCTACCTGCCGACGCGCTAAAGTTCAGGCAAGCGGTGGCAGCCGGTGGCCGGGCGTCTTAAAAAAAGAGGCCCGGACGAGCCGGGCCAACGGGGGTTCGGCGCAGTGAGGCAAAGGACCGGTTCGCCGTGCGCCGATATCAAATTTAGCGATTTCGCAATAGCAGCACAATCGATTTATCGAGCAAAGAGCGGTAATTGGCACATAGTGCCTAGATAATGTCATAGAAATACGCCGAAGCTGGAGGACGTCGCTTATGAGGTCGCACGCAAACGGATGCAAAAGGGCTGCAGCGCCCGCGGGAAGCACCGGAGCCGACCCTTCCACTGCGGTGGCGGAAAACGCCGATTGACCCGCGATTAATCTGCATTCGACTGACTTGATCGGTCCGCTCGCAATTGTTTCGTATTTTTTCCGATTTAATCGACGACGAATCCGCCAAGCCGGCAGAAGATAAGAGGATTAAAGGAGACACGGCATGCTAATCCGAACGAGCAGCTACGAAACCCTCGCCGCCGGCTTTGCGTGGCGCATCCCCGAACGCTACAACATCGGCGTCGATGTCTGTGACAAATGGGCCGACGGCACCAACCGGCTCGCGCTCGTCTATGAGCAGCGCGACGGTACCGTGACGCGCTACGGCTTCGACGAACTGAAGGCGCTGTCCAATCAGCTCGCGCACAGCTTCGCGCGTCATGGAGTGGCGCGCGGCGAGCGCGTCGGGATTTTCCTGCCGCAAGCCCCCGAGACCGCGCTTGCGCACTTGGCCGCCTACAAGCTCGGCGCGATCGCCGTGCCGTTGTTCGCGCTGTTCGGCGTCGAGGCCTTGCAGTATCGGCTATCCAACAGTGGTGCCGTCGCGCTGGTCACCGACACGGCGGGGCTGGCGAAGATTGCGCAAATTCGCGACTCGCTGCCCGAATTGAAGACGGTCTATTGCATCGATGGCGACGAGCAGGCATTGCAGGCGGCGGGCGCGCTGCCGTTCTGGTCATCGCTCGAACATGAAGTACGGGTGCTGGAGCCAGTGGACACGCGCGCGGACGACCCGGCCATCATCATCTATACGTCAGGCACCACCGGCAAGCCGAAAGGGGCGCTGCACGCGCATCGGGTGCTGCTCGGGCACTTGCCCGGCGTCGAGATGCCGCAAGCGTTCTTTCCCGAGAACGCGCGGCTCATGTGGACGCCCGCGGACTGGGCGTGGATCGGGGGCCTGCTCGACGTGCTCTTACCGTCATGGCACCACGGCGTGCCCGTGCTCGCGCGCCGGTTCGAAAAGTTCGACCCGGAAAGCGCGTTCGATCTGATGGCACGGCACCAAGTCACGCACGCGTTCTTGCCACCCACGGCGCTCAAGATGCTGCGCACGGTCGAGCGCCCGCGCGAACGCCACGCACTGTCCTTGGTCGCTGTCTCGAGCGGCGGCGAATCGCTCGGCGAAGAGCTGATCGAATGGGGCCGCGCAGCGCTCGGCGTGACGCTGAACGAGTTCTATGGTCAGACGGAATGCAACGTCGTCGTCAGTTCGTGCAGCGTCCTGTTCGAGCCTCGCATCGGCTCGATCGGCAAGGCCGTGCCGGGCCACCGCGTGGAGATCGTCGACGACGCCGGCCGCGTGCTGCCTCCCGGCACGGAAGGCAATATCGGCATTCACGCACCCGATCCGGTCATGTTCCTCGGCTATTGGCGCAACGATGAGGCGACGCGCGAGAAATTCGCGGGCGAGTATCTCGTGACGGGCGACATTGGCGTGATGGATGCCGATGGATTCATCCGTTTCGTCGGACGCAACGATGACGTCATTACGAGCGCGGGCTACCGGATCGGCCCCGGCCCGATCGAGGATTGCCTGCTCGGCCATCCGGCCGTGCGCATGGCCGCGGTCGTCGGCGTGCCCGATGCGGCGCGCACCGAGATCGTCAAGGCATTCATCGTACTGAACGCGGGCTATGCGCCGGGCGACGCGCTCGTGCGCGAGATCCAAGATCACGTGCGCACGCGACTGGCCGCGCATGAGTATCCGCGCGCGATCGCATTCGTCGAAAGTCTGCCGATGACGGCCACGGGGAAAATCGTGCGTCGCGAGCTACGCACGCTCGGCTGAGGCTCACAGGCCGAGCATGCCGATCGACCGCCCGAGCCCGAGCCCGAGCCCGAGCCCGAGCCCGAGCCCGGCTCGAAACGGCCCTGGCGGCACAGCACCCGAGCGTTACATCATCCGGCGCAGCACGCGATCGCGCAGCAAGAAGTGATGGTAGAGCGCAGCGGCAACGTGCAAGCCGATGAGCGCAAGCATGGCCCATGCGAGCAGCGCATGGACGTCGCCCATCTGGTGGCCGAGGGACGAGCCCGTCGCCACGAGCGGCGGCAGATTCACCCCGGCGAGGGTCACTTGCCATCCGCGCGACGACGCATTGACCCACCCCAGCACGGGCTGCACGATCAACAGAAGATAGAGCAGGCCGTGCGTCAGGTACGCCACATCGCGCGTCAGTGCGGTTCCCTCCGCGGGAGCCGGTTCCTTGCGCACCAAGCGCCAAATCACGCGCACGACCGTGATCACGATGATGAAGGCGCCAAGGTCGAGATGCACGGCGATGAGCCCAAGCGGCTGCGTGCCGCGATGAATGTCCGGCATCGTCCAGGCCACGATGTACTGAGCGATCAACAGCAGCACGATCAGCCAATGCAGCAGGCGGGCGAACGGGTCGTATTTCGGAGCGGCGATGGCGCCAGACATAATCACCTCGTGGAGCACAAAAAAAGATCGATTATAGTGACGACCCCCACGAATGAACGCAGTGATCGCCATGACCTCCTCCGAGCGCCCCGACGCCGCCCCGGGCCACAGCCCGCTTTATCTGAAGCTGCTCGCCGAAACGGCCAAGATTGCCTGGCCCGAGCTCGAGCGCTTTTTCGCGCGCGGCATGCTGCTGCGCGTCGCGCGCGATCTCGATCTCGTGACGGTCGCCGCCGCCATCGCCGAGGACGATTCCACGCAAGTCGCTCAATGGCTCTCGGCGGGGCTCGTCGAGCGCATGCAAGCGGAAACGGCCGCCGATTTCGCGTCCCGCGATCCGGAATTGTGGGCCGTCGTCGTTTCCCCGTGGGTCTGTGTACAAGAGCGCGGCATGTCCTAGTATGGAGTAGCGCGATCGTGAAACCGCGGAAAGGAGGCTGCCATGGACGCCGAATCGATTGCCGGCCTGGTCGGACTATGCGTCGGACTGCTCGTGCTGCTGGCGTTGACGATTTTCGAATCACGCTCGTACAAGCGCGAGCACAACGGCGAAGGCATGATTCATCATTGGCTGGCCGAGCATCACATGCTGGGCTGGCACCGCACGAAGCATTAAGCGCTGAACATTACGCGCTGAAACGCCTGCGGAGGGCTTCGGCACGAACCGGCGCATTGCGCCGGCGGTCACCGGGCGAGGTGCATCGCGCGGGTGGCTACGTGCGCGCGAATTTCCGCAGAGCCGCTTGCTCCGCCGCGAGCGTCGTCGGCAATTCGTCATGCAGAAAGTCGACCCAGGTGCGAATCTTTGCGTCGAGATATTGCCGCGACGGATAGAGCGCATAGACGTTGAGCTGCATCGCCGTGTACTCCGGCAATATCCAGACTAATTCACCGCTTTCGAGCCAGCGCATCGCCGCATACGTAGGCAGTACCGCAATGCCCATGCCTTCTCGCACGGCGATCGCCATTGAATCGGCGCCGTTCACCTGAAACGCGGGCGCCGATACCGTGAAAGTTTCCGTGCCGTTGGGACCGTCGAAATTCCATTTGTCGAAGACCGAAGCCGGCGTGACGATGCGCAGGCAGGCATGCTCGGCGAGTTCCGACGGTGTGCGCGGCACGCCGCGGCGCTCGAGATACGCCGGCGAGGCACAGGCGATGCTGAAGACCGTGCCGAGCCGCTGCGAGATCAAGCCCGAATCGGGCAACTCGTAACCGACTACGACCGAAACGTCGAAGCCTTCGTCGAGCAGGTCCGGGGTCCGCTGAGCAAGCGTCATCTCGACCGATACGTCGGGGTAGCGCCGCTGATAGCGGCCGACGGCCGGCACGATGTAATGCATGCCCAAGCTGGCCATGGCATGCAGGCGCAGCTTGCCCGAGGGCCGCGCGTGCGCATCGCCCGCCTCCGCCTCGGCTTCCTCGACATAGGCGAGGATCTGCTGACAGCGTTGCAAATAACGTTTGCCCGCCTCGGTCAGCGCGATGCGGCGGGTGGTCCGGTTCAGCAAGCGCGTGTGCAAGTGCGCTTCCAGATCGGAAACGGCGCGCGACGCGTAGGCGGTCGTCGTGTTCAGATGTTGCGCGGCCGCGGTGAAGCTGCCGGACTCGACGACGCGCACGAAGACGCGCATGTTTTGAAGCGTATCCATACCCACCCCTTCGTATCTCTGCGCCGCGATTGTTGCACGTTCCGCAACGCGGATTATCTCAAACGAGGTAAGAATGCATTACATCCTTACGGCTTATTCGACAATCCACCGAAAAATATAATCGACTGCGTCCAATAGCGTCGCCAAAGGGAGAAAATCGTGCGATTGCCGATCGGCAAGATGCGTATCGCCTCCGCATTTCTTGCACTGTCGATAATAATGGCCGGATGTGCAAGCACGGGCGGCATTGCGCCGCAGCAAAACGCGGTCGATCCGTCCGCGCTCGACGTCGGCGCGGCGGTGCGCGCGGCCGACCGCAGCGCCCGCTGGCCCGACGCGCATTGGTGGCAAAGCTACCGCGACGCACAACTCGATTCGCTCGTCGCGACAGCCATCGCCGGCAATCCCACGCTCGCTGCCGCCACCGCCCGCGTGCGCGAAGCGAGCTCGCTCGCAGGCGTAGCCGCGGCGGAGCTCGCGCCGCACGTGCAGGGCAATCTGTCGATCACGCGCCAGCACTGGGCCGACAATCCGCTCTATTACGGCCCCGGCGAACTCGCCGATCAGACGACCTGGAACAACACCGGTACGCTGGGCTTCTCCTATCGCCTCGATCTGTGGGGCTCGGATGAGCATGCGCACGAGCGCGCGCTCGATGCGGCGCACGAACGCGCGGCCAGCGAGCGAGCCGCTCGACTCGAGCTCGAAGTGAACGTCGTGCGCGCCTACGTCGACTTTTCCAAGCAATATGCGCTGCTCGACATCGCGAACGATACGCTCGCGCGCCAGCAACAACTGTTGGCGTTGGCCAAGCGACGCGTGGCCGGCGGCATCGGCACGCAACTCGAAGTGAGCCAGGCACAGGCGCCGCTGCCCGAGTACGAGCGCCGCATAGAGGCACTGCACGAGGCGATCGATCTCGATCGCAATCAACTCGCGGCGCTGATGGGCCAAGGTCCCGGAGCGGGCGCCACGCTGACGCGGCCGGCGCTGTCGCTCGACGCGCAGGCCGCCCTGCCTTCCGCGGTGCCGGCCGAGTTGATCGGGCACCGGCCCGACGTCGTCGCGGCACGCTGGGCCGTGGCGGGCGCGGCACGCGGCATCGACGTGGCCCACGCGGCGTTCTATCCGAACATCAACCTGATGGCGTCGATAGGGGGCTTCGCGGCGGGCGGCGCGTTGTTCCAATTCCTGCATGCCGCCAACGGCGCCTGGACTGCGGGGCCGGCGCTGTCGCTGCCGATCTTCGAAGGCGGCGCGCTGCGCAGCCGGCTCGGTGCGGCATCGGCCGGCTACGACGAAGCCGTCGACCATTACAACGCGACCGTCGTTGCGGCGCTCAAGCAAATCGCCGACCAAATCGTGCAATTGCATTCGCTCGATGCGCAGCAAGGCGAGGCCGAGCGCTCGATTACCGTCGCCGAGCGTAGCTATCGGCTCGCGCAACTCGGCTTCAAGCGCGGCTTGAACGACTACGTCAACGTGATCGTCAGCGAAACGCAATGGCTCGCTGCGCAGCAGGGCGTCGCGCAAATACGCGCGGCGCGGCTGGCTGCCTATGCGTCGCTGATGGGCGCGCTGGGCGGCGGACTCACGGTGCCTGGCGATGGCCCCGACACCGACGCCATGCAGCCTTCGCGGCACGTCGCCTTCGGAGGGAAGGTGCTCAAAAGCCTTGCGCCGGACGACGATGCGCCCGCCGCCGAGCACGAAGCCGGCGGCAAGCAAGGCGAGCCGAGGTAAGGACGAGCGCCATGGCCGACCCCGCCTCCCCCTCACCTCGCCCGCTGCCGGCCCTGCAAGCCGCCCTAGCGGATTGGGCTCGCACCGACGGGCTCACCTGGATCTATCTGGTCAAGGCATTGGCCGCGGCATTTCTCGCGCTCGGCATTGCGATGCGGCTCGATTTGCCGCAGCCGCGCACAGCCATGACGACCGTGTTCATCGTCATGCAGCCGCAAAGCGGCGCCATTCTCGCGAAGAGCTTTTACCGGATCGGCGGCACGCTCGTCGGGCTCGTGGCCACGCTGTTCCTGATCGCCGTGTTCGCGCCGCAGCGAGAACTGTTTCTCGGCGCGCTGGCGCTGTGGACCGGCATCTGCACGGCCGGCGCCGCGCGCAACCGCAACTTCCGTTCGTATGGCTTTCTGCTCGCCGGCTACACGGCGGCGCTGATCGGCATCCCGGCCGCCCAGCATCCCGACGGCGCGTTCCTTTCGGCGCTCACACGCGCCGCTGAAGTCACGCTCGGGGTCTTATGCGCGGGCTTCGTCGGCGCCCTCGTCTTCCCGCAGCACGCGAGCCTGCAAATGCGCTCGACCGTGCGCGCGCGTTTCTCGGCGTTCGTCGAATACGTGGCGGCGGCGCTGTCGGGGCAGGTCGACCGCGCGCAAATCGAACGGCAGAACGCGCGCTTTCTCGCCGAAATCGTCGGCTTCGAAGCGATGCGCAGCATCGCCGTCTTCGAGGGGCCGGAGTCTCGCGGGCGCAGCGGGCGTCTCGCGCGCTTGAACAGCGAGTTCATGACGGCCTCGACGCGTTTTCATGCCCTCCATCAGTTGATGAATCGCCTGCGCAGTGCCAGCGCCACCGAGGCCGTGAATGCGTTGGAGCCGTACTTCATGGAATTGGCGCCGCTGCTGCATACGCCCGGCGAGCCGGTGTTGACCGCGCGCGATGCGGCCGGCTCCGCCCGCAGGCTCGAGGCGTTCAAGGCCGCGCTGCCGAAACGGGTTCGCGATGCGCGCGCGATGCTCGCCGAGCGCCCCGGCTTTCCGCTGCTCGACTTCGATACGGCGGCCGAACTGCTTTACCGGTTCGTCGACGACATGCACGCCTATGCGCTGACCTATGCATCGCTCGCAGCGTCCACGCACGAGCGCGAACGCACACCGGAACGCTACGAGCCGAAGACGAATGCCGTCCTCACGTTCGTCGCCGGCATCCGCGGCGCCATCGTCATGGCTGCGCTCAGCGCATTTTGGATCGCGTCGGCTTGGCCAGACGGCGCAACGCTCGTGCTCAACGCGGCAGCGGTCTGCGCGCTGGCGTCGTCCTCGCCGCGCCCAACTCGCATGGCCAATCAGATGGCGCTCGGCACGGTGCTCGCCACGCTCGTCGGGTTCATCGTCGTGTTCGGGGCCTATCCGCACATCGACGGCTTCGTGCTGCTGTGCGCGGTGCTTGCGCCGGCGCTCGCGCTCGGCATCTTCATGACGACGCGCCCGAAGCTCGCGGGCTACGGCGCCGGCTACTGCATCTTCTTTTGCGTGCTGGCGGGCCCCGACAACCTCGTGCGCTACGATCCGGCCGGCTACGCGAACACAGCCTTGGCGCTCGTGCTGTCGATGGCGGTCTGCGCGATCGCGTTCGCCGTCCTGTTGCCGCCATCGACGCCCTGGCTGCGCGGGCACTTGCTCGCCGATTTGCGACGGCAAGTCGTGCTGGCCTGCAAGGCGCCGATCCCGACCGTGCGCGGACGCTTCGAAAGCCGTGCCCGCGATCTCGCCTTTCAAGCCTATGCGCTGATGGAGCGCGATCCGGCCGAACAGCGCGACGCGCTCGCTTGGCTCATCGCGGTATTGGAAGTCGGCCACGCCGTCATCGATCTGCGCCGTGAGCTGGCTGGCTTGCCGAGCGACGCGCGTTATGCGCGGACGATGCCGTGGCGGCGCGGCATCGCGCAATCGGCCAAGGCGTTGACCGCACTGTTCGCACGGCCGACGGATGCGCGCCTCGATGCCGCGCTCGCGGCGAATTTCGGCGCGATCGCCGCCACGCAGCAGGCGTTGGCGGCGTTCGCTCCGCCGCGCGAGGACCGGCATCGGCTGCAACGCATCCTGAGCTACCTGCACTTCGTGCGCACGGCGCTCATCGACCCCCATTCGCCGCTCGCGCGCTATGCGGGCGGGGCACCGGCACGGCACCAAGGAGCTGATCATGCATCGTGAGATCGCCGTTTTCGGCGCCTACATTCCCATGCTGATACCGCTTTGCATCGGCGGCGCGGCGCTGACCTGGATCGTCGACCGGCTGCTGGGGCTAGCCGGCCTTTACCGCTTCGTCTGGCACCCCGCGCTGTTTCGCGCGAGCCTGCTCGTCTGCATTTGCGGCGTGCTCGGGCTCGCCGTCTACCGGTAGGCAGGCGATAGGCACGCGATAGGCACGCGCGAAACGGGACCTTCGGGCTTTGCTCTTTTTCAGACCTGCAATCATGACGCTTCGACACATCATCGGTTTCATCGCCACGGCACTGCTGCTCGTGATCGCGCTGGCCATCGGCCATCGGCTTTGGGTGCACTACATGGACGAGCCTTGGACACGCGATGGCCGCGTGCGTGCGCAGATCGTCAATATCGCACCCGACGTGTCGGGCGCGATCGTCGATCTGCCCGTGGCCGACAACATGTTCGTCAAGAAAGGCCAAGTGCTGATGCGGATCGATCCCGCGCATTACCAGGTGGCCGTCGAGCAGGCCGAGGCAGCCGTGGCCGCACGCCGTGCCGAATGGCAGATGCGCCGTGCCGACGCCGCGCGGCGGGCCGATATGGACAGCCTCGTCGTCTCGAAGGAGAACCGCGAGAACGCATCGAGCGCGGCAACGGCGGCACAGGCGCAGTATCAACAGGCCGTGGCGGCACTCGATGCGGCCAAGCTGAACCTTTCGCGAACGACGGTCGTATCGCCTGTCGATGGCTACGTCACGAATCTCTCGGTGTTCCGCGGGGATTACGCGACGGCGGGCGCGCCGAAGCTGGCCATCGTCGATAGCCAGTCGTTCTGGGTCTACGGGTACTTCGAGGAAACGAAATTGCCGCGCGTGAAGATCGGCGACAAGGCCGAGATTCGGTTGATGAGCGGCGGCGTGCTCCAGGGCCACGTGGAGAGCATCTCGCGCGGGATCTATGATCGTGACAACCCGCAAAGCCGGGAACTCGTTGCGGATGTGAACCCCACGTTCAATTGGGTGCGGCTCGCGCAGCGCGTGCCCGTGCGGATTCACATCGACAAGGTGCCCGATGGGCTCGTGCTCGCCGCGGGGACGACTTGTACGGTAGTGGTGTCGCCGGAGGCGGAGGCCCGCACGTCGGCGCGTTGAGAAGGCCCGGGATCGCTTCGGATCGCAATGCAATGGCCAACGCGCTAGGGCAAGGCGGGCATACCGCCGTCGCCGCGCCACAGCGTCGCGATCTCCTCACAGACCAGTTCGGCCCATCGCCGGTACTGGCCTGGCCCCGGGTGGTAGCGATCGATCGCCATTTCGTCCGGGTTCGCGGCCCACTCGAGCGAAACGTAGCGCCGCGCCGCATGCAGGCTGGCCCAGCTTTGCAGCAGGCGATCGAGCCGAAGCGCGTAGCGGCCCAAGTACCACCGCAACGGATGCGGTGCGGCCGGAAGGATACGCAACGGCGGCAATCCCGTTACGACCATTCCCCTCGCCCCCGTCCGTTCGCGCAGATGCTCGGAAAGTGCAATGTAGTCGCGTATGAAACGATTCGGCTGGCACTGCGACGTGACGTCGTTCGTCCCTAGCGCGGTGACCAAATAATCGGCCGGCTCGACTTCGCTGCGTATCAACAAATCCAAGGCCTCGCGGGTGTTGACGCCGGATTTGGCAAGCAATTGCCATGCGACGCGGCGGCCTGTGACCGCCGACAGCAATCGCGCGAGAGGCTGCGCGAGCGCATGCGACTGTTCTTGCACGCCTACGCCAGCCGCGGAGGAATCGCCGACGATCAGAATGCGCAAAGGAGGAACCGACTTTGAACACTCACCTTCCACGCCGCGGCGCGGGCCGGCCGCCTCCGGCAATCGCAGCGCAGTGGCACGCAGCCATCGCGCTTGGGCGATCAAGACCGGGCCGAGAGCGATCTTGTATAGAGTCAGCATGGCTTGCGTTCATCAAGGGTCATGTATTACCCCGGTTTTCCGGATGGCGAATTCTATTTATCCCCGCATTGCAAGTCAACGATTAAAAGAATCGTTAAAATAATCAGTGCAAACTCCGACACATCACAATCAGAGTTGATGTTGGATTTTAGACAGAATCGTCTTTTCGATTGTTAGTCGGTTTGCTCCACATTCAACGATCACGTCTGCCACGCGGTACTGATTCGTCGATCGCCCCATTCGCATGATTGCCGCGTCACCGCATAGGTAGGCGTTCGCCCGCCCCCCAAAGCAAACGGGCCGCACTCGATGTGCGGCCCGTTTGCGTCCTGCCTCGACGCCGTCGTCGGCTCAACGCGCCGCGCGCAGCTTGAACTGTCCGACCAGCCGTTTGAGCGCCTTGGCCTGATCGTCGAGCGAGCGCGCCGCGGCGGTCGCCTCTTCGACGAGCGCGGCGTTCTGCTGCGTGCCGGCGTCCATCTGCGTGACCGCGCGATTCACTTCCTCGATCCCCGCGCTTTGCTCCGACGAAGCCGCCGAAATCTCGCCCATGATGTCCGTCACGCGCTTGACCGCCTTCACCACTTCGTCCATCGTCCGCCCCGCATCGGTCGCGAGGCTCGAGCCGTTCGCAACGCGGTCGAGCGACGTGTTGATGAGCGTCTTGATTTCCTTGGCCGCGGCAGCACTGCGCTGCGCCAACGAACGGACTTCGCCCGCCACGACCGCGAAACCGCGCCCCTGCTCGCCCGCGCGCGCCGCCTCCACGGCCGCGTTCAGCGCGAGGATGTTCGTCTGGAACGCAATGCCGTCGATCACGCCGATGATGTCGCCGATGCTCTTCGCGCTATCGTTGATCTCGCCCATCGTCGTCACGACGCGCGAAACGACGTCGCCGCAAGTCGAGGCGATTTCCGACGCGTTGTTGGCCAGCGAACTCGCCTGCTTGGCGTTGTCGGCATTTTGCTTCACGGTCGACGTGAGCTGCTCCATGCTCGTCGCCGTGCGCTCGAGCGAGACGGCTTGCTGCTCCGTGCGTTGCGATAAGTCGAGGTTGCCCATCGAGATTTCGCCGGCCGCCGAGGAAATCGCCTCGGCGCTCGCCGTGATTTCCCCCACCGTTGAGGCCAGCCCTGTCTGCATTTCCGTCAGGGCATAAAGCACGCTCGAATTGTCCTTCTTGCCGAGCTTGATCTCGTTCGACAGATCGCCGGAGGCGATATGGCTCGCGATCTGCTTCGCATAGGCCGGCTCGCCGCCGAGTTGATGAGTGAGGCGCCGCACGACCCACTCGCTGACGACGAAGGCGACCAAAATCAAGGCGATCGTCATCGCAGCGATCATGGCGAACGACGACTTGAAAATGAATGCCGATTTCTCGATGGTCGCCTTTGCTGCCGTGCCGCGATGCTCCACGAGTTCGTCGACGAGCTTTTCGAGCTTGCCGGTCTCGACGAGCAGCGAAACGTCTTGCATGCCGACCTGCCAGTTCATCTGCGACAGATCGAGCGACTGCGCTTTCACGAGCGTCACGAACGTGCGCAAGTGCCCGGCCCACGTGCTCACCGCGGCGGCGAACTTTTTCTGCTCCGCCAGACCGTCGGCATCGGAAGCGTCGGTGTACTGTTGCAACGCACCGATCTCGCCGTTGATCGAAGACAGCCCCTTTTCGATGTCGTTGCCGAGCTCGTCGCGTTCCTTCGCCGTCGTGGCCGTCAGCAGCATTTTCTGCGCGCGGCTCGCGCGCAGCACGTTCGCACGCACTTCCTCGGCCGCGCGGCTCGCGACGTGGCCCTGCTCGTAGATCGACTTCGTCGAGCCGTTCAGCCGGTCGATCTGCGTCAGCGAAAATACGCCGATCGCAAGCGTGCCGACGAGCACCACCGCAAACGCCAAACGCAGCGAAGCCTTCACCGACAACGCATGCAGCCTCGACTTCGCCGTCCCCTTGTGCGATCTGCCGCCGGCCCCCGTGCCGTCCGCAACGAAACCTGCGCCCGAGCGCCTGCCCAGCGAAACTGCCTTCATATGTCATTCCCCTTCTTATTTCTCTGGCCGCCGTGGGTTAAGGCGACGCAATCCTTTACGTACCTATCGGGTCAACGGCACGCGCGTGCACTTCTTTAGTGCGCGAGGGCCTATGTAAACCCGGTGCTCGACGACTCGTGGCCGCCGACTGTCTTATACCTCGACAAAAAGGCAGTGCGAGGTCACGCGCGGCACACGGCGAGCGCTGCTCGGCCACGGCACGGTGTCCGGGGCTGAACCGGTCCGCACATGATGTCTTGTTTACGACAAACTTTGTCCGATTGCTCCATTCGAGACAAACTACACTTCGCTTACGGTTACATCCGACGAACTGATGGCCGCGCGTCGTTCCGACGCCGCGCGTGCCGTTTTTCCTTTCCTCAAAGTGCCCACGATGCAAACGAGCATTCAGAAAAACACCGTTTCCGGCGATCCGGCAGCGGCAAGCCAGGCTCCGGCCCAAGCGGCGGCCGGCACCGTTTCGCGCACCGTTTATTCGGTTCTCGGCGCGATCAGCTTCTCGCATCTGCTCAACGACATGATTCAGTCGCTGATCCTGGCCATCTATCCGATGCTGAAGGAGAACTTCTCGCTCTCGTTCGCGCAGATCGGCCTCATCACGCTGACCTACCAGATCACGGCCTCGCTGCTGCAGCCGCTCGTTGGTTTTTACACCGACAAGCGTCCGCAGCCCTACTCGCTGCCCGTCGGCATGGGATTCACGCTGTCGGGGCTCGTCTTGATGTCGATGGCACCGAATTTCGGCGTGCTGCTCATCGCCGCGGCGCTCGTCGGCTGCGGCTCGTCGGTGTTTCACCCGGAATCGTCGCGCGTCGCGCGCATGGCGTCGGGCGGGCGTTACGGGCTCGCGCAGTCGCTGTTCCAGGTCGGCGGCAACGCGGGCTCCTCGCTCGGGCCTCTGCTCGCCGCGCTCATCGTCATGCCGCACGGCCAGCGCAGCATCGCCTGGTTCTCGGTGGCGGCGCTCGTGGCGATCGTGGTGCTCGCCAATATCGGCCGCTGGTATAGCCGCCATCCGGCGACGAAGAAAAAAGCCGGCGCCCGTGCGATGCATCCGTCGCTGTCGAAGTCACGCGTCGCGTTCGCCATCGGCGTGCTCGTGCTGCTGGTGTTTTCCAAGTACTTCTATCTCGCAAGCCTGAACAGTTATTTCACGTTCTATCTGATCGACAAGTTCCATCTCTCGGTGCAAGCCGCCCAGATCCACTTGTTCGTGTTCCTTGCCGCGGTGGCCGCAGGCACGATCATCGGCGGTCCGATCGGCGATCGCATCGGCCGCAAATACGTCATCTGGGCGTCGATCCTCGGCGTTGCGCCGTTCACGCTGATGTTGCCCTACGCAAACCTATTCTGGACCGGCGTGCTCACGGTGGTGATCGGCATCGTGCTGGCCTCGGCGTTCTCGGCCATCATCGTCTACGCCCAAGAGCTGATTCCGGGCAACGTAGGCATGGTGGCGGGCCTGTTCTTCGGCTTCGCATTCGGCCTCGGCGGCGTGGGGGCGGCCGTGCTCGGTGATCTGGCGGACGCCACGAGCATCAGCTTTGTCTACAAGGTGTGCTCGTTCTTGCCGCTGATCGGCATTTTGACGATGTTCCTGCCCAACCTCGAAACCAAGCGCCAGGTGCGCGCGTAACGAGCGGTATCGGTGAACCCGCGCGCACGCGTGGGTTCACCTGGTCCGAAAACCGGGAATTTCCAGGCAGCAACGCTTCGAGACAGTTACTTTGCGGCACTCGGCGAGGGTTGTCTCGTCATCGCAATGGAGCCGTCAACGATGATTTTTTCGACACATAACAATTACTTGTTCGCATGATGTACTATTGCGCGACGTTTCTCGATCCGCAACGGATGGACATCATGCAGCTCTTGACGCTAGAGCAATTGCGCGCAACGCAACAAGCGGGCGCCGTGCTTTCGGTCACTTTGCACGGCGAGGGGCCTTCTTTCGAGATACAAATCGAGACCCGAGGCGGCCCTGCAAAGCTCGTCAAAGCACGCAAGGCGCGCTCTGCGCCAGAGGTGCGCAAGTTTGCCGATCCCCGAAAAGCGCTCCTGCTGCTACGCGAGTTGGGAATAAGCGAAGCGCATATTGATAGCCAGCAGTGGCGCCCCGAAGATCAAGCGTTGCAACGCCGTGCACGTCCCGATCGCGCCGCGCATCTGAAAGCAGCGCATGAAGCGCTGTCGCATACCGAATGGATCCAGCGAAAGGTCGATGCGGCGCGCGCCGGCCTCGAAAACGGCACGAACCGGCGCATCATGCCCGACCAATGGGAGACCATCCGGGCCGCCAAGAAACGGCAGCGTGACGGCAGATGACGGTTGTCGTCCGTGCGGAAAGTTATCGAGACGACCTCGATGCAATTGAGGCCCACATTGCCGAAGACAGCCCGGGGGCTGGAGCCGAGATGTGGTTACATATAGATGATCAGGTGGACATGCTAGCGGATCCAAAGTTTCCGCGCCGACCGGGCCGGGCTCCCGGCACTACCGAGCTAGTAGCGCACGCAAACTACATCGTGATTCTCGAAGAGACTACCAGCACGGTTACCGCATTGAGCGTCGTCCACGCACGGCAAAAATACCCATGAGCCGATCTATCACCGAAACGGAAGACTGTGGCTCACTGCCTCGCCGGCGCCTCGGCGTAGGCAGTCAAAAACGCGCGCAGCACGCCCGATGAATAGGCACCGGCGATATCGGTCAGGAAATTCGTGAACGAGGCCGTCGCGTGATCGTCAGCCGTATCGGAGATCGTGCGCACGATCGCACACGGCACATCGTGCTCGTAGCAGACCTGCGCCATGGCCGCGCCCTCCATCTCGACTGCCATCGCCTCGGGCAGCGCTTCGGCCAGCGCGCGCACTTCGCGCTCGCTGGACACGAAGCGATCGCCGCTGATGATCAGCCCGCGATGCACGCGCGGCGCTTTGAATCCGAAGCGCTCGCCGAGCGCCGCGCCCGCTTCGGCCAGGAACCGTTCGCAGGCGGCCGCCAATGCATCGGCGAGCGGCGCATGCGCCGGGAAGCCGGCGCGCTCGAGCAGCGGCACTTCGTAGCGCGGGAAAAGCGGCGAGGCATCCATGTCGTGTTGCATCAGCGAATCCGCGACGACGATGTCGCCGACGCGCACGCCACGGCCGACACCGCCGGCTACACCGGTAAACACCATCGCATCGACGCCGAACACGTGAATCAGCGCACTGGCCGTCGCCGCAGCCGCCACTTTGCCGACGCGCGCCATCGTAACGACGCAAGCCACGCCATGCGCCGTGCCGACATGGTAATCGCGCCGGCCGAGCGTGACGGTGCGCATGTCGCCGGCGGCCCGCATCGCCTCGACGATATCGCCGAGTTCTTGCGGCAGCGCCGCCAATACGCCGAGCCGGCGCACCGCCGCGTTGCCGCTGTCATCGAGGTTTTCGGTGTAGATGCTCATTGAATCGTGCTCAAGAAATAGGCTCGGATCGCTCGAATCATTCGACCACTTGCAGCTTCGCGACGGACAAGGCGAGCCACTTCTCGCCGTGCCGCTTGAACCGCACTTGCGCGCGGGCGTCGGGGCCGCTGCCTTCGAGGGCCGTGATCGCACCCTCCCCGAACTTCGTGTGAAAGACTTGCTGGCCCACGCGAAAACCCGTATCGGCCGCGCGCTGCTCGTTGGCGAACGCCGGCAGCGGCGCTGCTTCGAAGTGCGCCGTCTGACCGCCGCGATCGGGCCGGGCGAACCAGTCCCGGCCCCAACCGGCGTTGTCGGACCGCCCGCCCCAGCGCGATCCGGCCTCGACCTTCGGCGTCAACCATTTCAGCGTCGTCTCGGGCAATTCGTCGAAGAACCGCGAACGCACGTTGTAGCGGGTCTGGCCGTGGAGCATCCGGCTTTGCGCGAACGAGAGATAGAGCCGCTCCTTCGCGCGCGTGATGGCGACGTACATGAGCCGGCGCTCTTCTTCCAGTCCGTCCGCTTCGGTTGCGCTGTTCTCGTGCGGGAACAGCCCCTCTTCGAGCCCCGTGATGAAAACCGCCGTGAACTCGAGCCCCTTCGCCGCATGCACGGTCATCAACTGCACGGCCTCCTGCCCCGCCTGCGCCTGGTTTTCGCCGGCCTCGAGCGACGCATGCGACAAGAAGCCCGCGAGCGGCGTCATCGTGTCGGGGTTTTGCGCCGGGTCGGTCAGGCCGGCGGCTTCGAGCACGACCGTGTCGTCCTCGCCCTGCGATAAGGCACCGAGGGCACCGAGCTCGGGCGCCGCGGTGGCGCCAGGCGCCAGACGGATCGAGCGCGCCGGCGTGTCGAGCCCGTAGCCCTCCTCGCTGACGAACGCCGTGGCCGCATTGACGAGTTCCTGCAAGTTCTCGAGCCGGTCCTGCCCCTCGCGCTCGTTTTGATAGAACTCGGACAAGCCGCTCGCGCGTACGACGTACTCGACCGTCTCGGGCAAGCTCAGCCGCTCCGTTTCGGCGCGCATCTTCGCAATCAGATTGGCGAACGAGCCGAGGCTCGTGCCGGCCTTGCCCGTGACATACGGGATCGCGGCTGCCATCGAGCAGCCGTACAAACGTGCCGCATCGGCCAACTGTTCGATCGATCGCGCACCGATCCCGCGCGTCGGAAAATTCACGACGCGCGCGAACGCCGTATCGTCGTTCGGGTTATCGATGAGCCGCAAGTAGGCCAGCGCGTGCTTGACCTCCTGCCGCTCGAAAAAGCGCAAACCACCATAAACGCGGTAAGCGATGCCCGCATTCACGAGCGCGTGCTCGATCGTGCGCGATTGCGCGTTGCTGCGATAGAGCACCGCGATCTCGCTGCGCGCGAGGCCGCCGTTGTTGATCAATGCGCGGATTTCCTCGACGATCCAACCCGCCTCCTGCGAATCGGTGGCCGCTTCGTAGACGCGCACGGGCTCGCCGTGCCCCGCGTCCGTGCGCAGGTTCTTGCCGAGGCGGCGCGAATTGTGCGCGATCAAGGCATTGGCCGTATCGAGGATGTGCCCGTGCGAGCGATAGTTCTGCTCGAGCTTGATCAGATTGCGGACGTTGAACTCGCGCTCGAAGTCGAGCATATTGCCGACGTTCGCGCCGCGGAACGCATAGATCGATTGGTCGTCGTCGCCGACTGCGAAAATCGCACCGGAGGCGGCCCCGTTGCCCTGCCCCGCCAGCAGCTTCAGCCACGCGTACTGCAGCTTGTTCGTATCCTGAAACTCGTCGACGAGGATCTGCTTGAAGCGCGCCTGATAATGCGCGCGCAGCGGCGCGTTGTGCGCAAGCAGCTCGTAGCAGCGCAGCAGCAGCTCGGGAAAATCGACGACGCCCTCGCGCTGGCATTGCTGCTCATAGGCGCGGTAGAGCTCGACGAACTTCAGGTTGAAGCTGTCGGTCGCGTCCACCTGGTCGGGACGCAGCCCCTGCTCCTTCGCATTGTTGATGAAGTACTGCAGGTTCTTGGGCGGATATTTCTCGTCGTCGACGTTCAGGCCCTTCATCAAGCGCTTGATCGCCGAGAGTTGATCGGCCGTATCGAGAATTTGGAACGTCGCAGGCAGCCCCGCATCGCGATGATGCGCGCGCAGCATGCGATTGCACAGGCCGTGGAACGTCCCGATCCACATGCCGCGCGTGTCGATCGGCAGCAGCGCCGAGAGCCGCGACATCATCTCGCGCGCCGCCTTGTTCGTGAACGTGACGGCCAGCACGGTGGCCGGCGACGCGAAGCCATGCTGAATCAGCCACGCGATGCGCGTGATGAGCACGCGCGTCTTGCCGCTGCCCGCCCCCGCCAAGATCAGCGCCGGTTCGTTCGGCAGCGTGACGGCCGCGTATTGTTCGGGGTTCAGGTTGGCGAGCAGTTCTGGCATGGAGGGAGCGGTTCTTCGGCAACTTCGGCGACGGAAGGGGCGAGCGCCGCCGCGGGCGGCAACGCTTTGCAAGCCGATCATTATAAGGCCGAGCGCCGGGGCGAGCCGCCGTCCCCTTATAATCGAGAGTTTCGACCCTGCCAACCGAGCCGGCCGCGGCTTCCCCGCAGGTTCTCGATCGGATCATCCACATCATCTCAGGCATTTTTCGGCGGATTTCCAACCATGACCGACACCACGCTGGCGAAGAGTTTCGAGCCCCAGACGATCGAGGCCCAATGGGGCCCCGAATGGGAAAAACGCGGCTACGCGAAACCGGCCTTCACGCCCGATGCGTCCGGCGCACCGCGTCCCAACTTCTCGATCCAACTGCCGCCGCCGAACGTCACGGGCACGCTGCACATGGGGCACGCGTTCAACCAGACGATCATGGACGGCCTCACGCGCTATCACCGCATGCTCGGCGACAACACGCTCTGGCTGCCCGGCACCGACCATGCCGGCATCGCCACGCAAATCGTCGTCGAGCGGCAACTCGATCAGCAAGGCGTGTCGCGCCACGATCTGGGCCGCCAGCAATTCGTCGAGCGCGTGTGGGAATGGAAAGAAAAATCGGGCTCGACGATCACGAACCAAGTGCGGCGCCTCGGCGCGTCGATCGACTGGTCGCGCGAATACTTCACGATGGACGAGAGGATGTCGAACGTCGTCAGCGAAGTGTTCGTCCGTCTTTATGACCAGGGCCTCATCTACCGCGGCAAGCGCCTCGTCAACTGGGACCCCGTCTTGATGACGGCCGTGTCCGATCTCGAGGTCGCGAGCGAGGAAGAGAACGGCCACCTTTGGCACATCCGCTATCCGCTGGCCGACGGCAGCGGTCATCTGACGGTCGCCACGACGCGCCCCGAGACGATGCTCGGCGACGTCGCCGTCATGGTCCACCCCGAGGACGAACGCTATGCGCACTTGATCGGCAAGCAGGTCAAGCTGCCGCTTTGCGATCGAGCGATCCCCGTCATCGCCGACGACTACGTCGACCGAGCATTCGGCACGGGCGTCGTGAAGGTCACGCCCGCGCACGATTTCAACGACTATCAGGTCGGGCAGCGCCACGGCCTGCCGCAAATCGAAATCCTCACGCTGGAAGCGAAGATCAACGACAACGCGCCTGCGGCCTACCGCGGCCTCGACCGCTTCGAGGCGCGCAAGCGCATCGTCGCCGATCTCGAAGCGCAAGGCCTGCTCGAATCGGTAAAGGACCACAAGCTGATGGTGCCGCGCGGCGATCGCACGAACGTCGTGCTCGAGCCGCTGCTCACCGATCAATGGTTCGTCGCGATGAGCAAGCCGGCGCCGGAAGGCACGTTCCATCCCGGCAAGTCGATCGCGCAAGTCGCGCTCGACGTCGTGCGCAACGGCGACATCGCGTTCGTCCCCGAAAACTGGACGACGACCTACAACCAGTGGCTCGAGAACATCCAGGATTGGTGCATTTCGCGGCAGCTCTGGTGGGGCCATCGGATTCCGGCCTGGTACGGCGAGCAAGGCGAAGTCTTCGTCGCGCGCACCGAAGCCGAAGCGCGCGAGCAAGCGCAGGCCCGCGGCTATGCGGGCAGCCTTACGCGCGACGACGACGTGCTCGACACCTGGTTCTCGTCCGCGCTCGTGCCGTTCTCCTCGCTCGGCTGGCCGAACGAAACGAAAGAGCTGGCCGCGTTCCTGCCCTCGTCCGTGCTCGTCACGGGCTTCGACATCATTTTCTTCTGGGTCGCGCGGATGATCATGATGACGACGCATTTCACCGGGAAGGTGCCGTTCAAAACCGTCTACGTACACGGGCTCGTGCGCGATCACGAAGGCCAGAAGATGTCGAAGAGCAAGGGCAACACGCTCGACCCGATCGACATCGTCGATGGCATCGATCTGGAAGCGCTCGTCGCCAAGCGCACGACGGGCCTCATGAATCCGAAGCAAGCCGCGTCGATCGAGAAAAAAACCCGAAAGGAATTCGCGCAAGGTATTCCGGCATTCGGCACCGACGCCCTACGCTTCACGATGGCCTCGATGGCCACGCTCGGGCGCAACGTCAACTTCGACCTCGCACGCTGCGAGGGCTATCGCAATTTCTGCAACAAGCTCTGGAATGCGACGCGCTTCGTGCTGATGAATTGCGAGGGGCACGACTGCGGCTTTTCGAAGCCCGGCGCGTGCGCACCCGGCGATTGCGGCCCTGGCGGCTACACCGATTTTTCGCAGGCCGACCGCTGGATCGTCTCGCTGCTTCAGCGTGTAGAGAGCGAAGTCGAGAAGGGTTTTGCCGACTATCGCTTCGACAACGTCGCGAACGCCATCTACAAGTTCGTCTGGGACGAGTATTGCGACTGGTACCTCGAGCTCGCGAAGGTGCAGATCCAAAACGGGACGCCCGAGCAGCAGCGCGCCACGCGCCGCACGCTGTTGCGTGTGCTCGAAACGGTGCTGCGGCTCGCGCACCCGATCATTCCGTTCATCACGGAAGCGCTGTGGCAAAAGGCGGCGCCGTTGACCGATGCCTATCCGCGGGGCGCAGCCGACGGCGAAGCGTCGATCATGGTGCAACCGTACCCGCGCGCGGAGCAGAAAAAAATCGACGAAAATGCGGAACGCTGGGCCGCCGGGCTCAAAGCCGCGATCGATTGTTGCAGAAACTTACGCGGCGAAATGAACCTATCGCCCGCAACGAAGGTCCCTCTGCTTGTGCACGGCGACGCAGGTCAATGGCAGACGTTCGCGCCTTACGCCCAAGCGCTGGCGCGTTTGTCCGAGGTGCGCATCGTGGCCGACGAAGCCACGCTCGATGCGCAATCGCAAGGCGCGCCGATCTCGATCGTCGGCGGCGACAAGCTCGCACTGCTCGTCGAAATCGATGTCGCAGCCGAACGCGAGCGCCTAGGCAAGGAAATTGCTCGGCTCGACGCGGAAATCGCCAAGTGCTCCGCGAAGCTCGGAAACGAGGCTTTTGTCGCAAAAGCCCCGGTTGCCGTCGTAGAGCAAGAGCAGAAAAGGCTGTCACAATATCGAGACACCGTTGCCAAGCTCCGCGCGCAACTCGCGCGCCTGCCGGCTTGACCGTTTGCGTCGTATTGGGCACGTGGTCCCATCAGTACAACTAGGGTAATGCCATGCTAAAAGTCACCAAGGCTGTTTTTCCGGTTGCGGGCCTCGGCACGCGCTTTCTTCCCGCCACGAAGGCCAGCCCGAAGGAAATGCTGCCGATCGTCGATAAGCCGCTGATCCAGTACGCCGTCGAGGAAGCGATGGCGGCCGGCATCACGGAGATGATCTTCGTGACGGGCCGCAGCAAGCGTGCGATCGAGGATCACTTCGACAAGTCGTATGAAATCGAAGCCGAGCTCGAGGCGCGCGGCAAGGAAAAGCTGCTGGATCTCGTGCGCAGCATCAAGCCGAGTCACGTCGATTGTTTCTACGTGCGCCAGCCCGAAGCACTCGGGTTGGGCCACGCCGTGCTGTGTGCCGAGAAGCTCGTCGGCGAAAACCCGTTCGCCGTCATTCTCGCGGACGACTTGCTCTACGCCGAGCCCCCGGTCATGAAGCAGATGATCGACGTCTTCGATCACTATCACAGCTCGGTGATCGGGGTCGAAGAGATTCCGCCGCAAGAAACACGTTCCTACGGCATCGTCGACGGCAAGGAGTGGGAAGACGCGATCATCAAGATGTCGGGCATCGTCGAAAAGCCGGCGCCTGAAGTCGCGCCGTCGAATCTCGGCGTAGTGGGCCGCTATGTGCTCAAGCCGCGCATCTTTGACCACCTGCGAGCATTGAAGCCGGGGACCGGCGGCGAGATTCAACTCACCGACGGCATCATGTCGCTGCTCGGCGACGAGCAAGTGCTCGCCTACAAGTATCACGGCACGCGTTTCGATTGCGGCAGCAAGCTCGGGTATTTGAAGGCGACGGTGGAGTTCGCGCTGCGCCACCCCGAAGTGGCCGAGGAATTCGACCACTACTTGCGCACGCGCGCTCCGGTGATGGATAGCTGAATCACGAGCGGCTAGCAAACAGTAAGGGCTACAGGCGTCATGCCTGTAGCCCTTACTGTTTTATACGCGCCAACGGCTCAGCGCCGCCGCATCAGAAAAACGAACGTCTTGTCCTGCGTCGAGCTTTCGACGATTTCATTGCCCGTTTGCTTGGCGAACGCGGCGAAATCGCGCTGCGAGCCGGGATCCGTTGCCAGTACCTTGAGGATTTGGCCGCTTTGCATGTCGGCCAACGCCTTTTTCGCGCGCAGAATCGGCAGCGGACAGTTCAATCCGCGCGCATCGACTTCCTTATGAATTTCCATCGACAATTGGTCTTCCCGTGAAGCGTCCCGGGCGCCTAAGCGATGCGCTCGCCGGAACGCGCCGCGCCCAGCCACCGAGAAGCAAAGCAAGGATTTTACCTCACGGTCGGCTTGGGCACGCGCAGGGTTACAGCGCCACCGGCGCCCCGCTTACGCACGCCTCCCGCAGCGCTTGACCAATCCTCGTCGCTTCGAGCGCATCGGCCAGCGTGGCTCCGGCCGGCGTTCCGGGCACGCCGCCTGCCAAACGAGTCGCCGCCGCCTGCACGAATGCCTGCGCCTCATGGAGGAACGCATCCTCGAAGCGATCGAAGAACGTCGGCGTGCTCTCGCTGCGCACCCCACCCGCCTCGTAGATCTCGACGCGGCTCTTGCACGGATTGTGGCCGATCGCCAGTGCCCCGCTCGTCCCGATCACCTCGCTTTGCGTGTCGTTGCCATGCGCCATCGTGCGCGAAGCATAAAACACCGCCAACCGGCCGCCTTCGAACTCGACGACGCCCACGCCGTTGTCGACATCGCCGAACTCGCGCAGTCCTTCATGGAGCGAGATCGTGCCCGTTGCGAACGCACGCACCGCCCGCGCGCCGCCGAAGAACCAGCGCGCGACGTCGATATCGTGCACGGTGCAATCGAGGAAGATGCCGCCCGAGGTCGGCGCAAAGCGCACGAAGAAGCCATCGGGATCGTTCTGGTCGGTCGTTTGCGAGCGCACCATGAACGGCCGGCCGATCAAACCCGCCGCCGCCTTCTCATAGGCATCGCGATAGCTAGGATCGAAGCGACGCATGAAACCGATCGTCGCTTCCAAGTGCGGATATTCGCGCGCGACACCTAGCACGCGTTCGCACTCCGCCACGTCGAGCGAAAGCGGTTTCTCGCAGAACACATGCTTGCCCGCGCGCAGCGCCGCCACGATCTGCTCGGCATGAAGCGACGAAGGCGTGACGAGCCAAACCGCATCGAGTTCGGGATCGGCGAGCAATGATTCGTAGTCCAAATAACGCCGCGGATCGGGCAGCGTATCCCGCGCCCAGTCGAGTTCCTCGGCGACCGGGCTGCATGCCGCCGCCAATACCGCACCCGGCACGCGATAAGCCAGGTTCGTCGCATGCCGCTTGCCTAGGCGGCCCAATCCCGCGATGCCGATCCGCACCGGCCCGCGCTTTGCCATCGTCGTCACTGTCTCGCTCCTTGCCGCTATCGTCTTGAAGACGTAAGGTCATCGAATGTTCGGTCGTAACGGCGGCAAGGGCATCATTCGCTTCGCGAGTGGCGATGCC
>NZ_JBQCIF010000004.1:0-12898 GCF_051953955.1 Trinickia sp.
ACTCGCGCTCGGGCGGCTCGCTCGGCATCGGGTTCGCCATCCCCGTTTCGACGGCGCGCAGCGTACTGGAAAGCATCATTACGACGGGATCGGTCACGCGCGGGTGGATCGGCGTCGAGCCGCAGGACGTCACGCCCGCCATCGCGGAATCGTTCGGGCTGGAGCAGCGCGGCACGATCGTCGCGGGCGTGTTGCAAGGCGGCCCGGCGGATAAGGCCGGCATCAAGCCCGGCGACGTCCTGCTCGAGGTGAACGGCGAGGACATCATCGATACGACGCGGCTTTTGAACGTGATTGCGCAGATCAAGCCCGGCACGCAGGCGAAGGTCAAGCTGATGCGCAAGAAGAAAGAGATGGACGTCGTCGTGACGATCGGCAAGCGCCCGCCGCCGCCGAAGCAGTCCGACAGCAACCAAGACGATGGCGGCGACGCCCAACAGGAGGAATGAGGGTCAGCCCGCCGCGCCCTCTTCCTCGGCCACCGGACGATCTTTTCCGACGATCAGCCGGGCCGCGAGAATCCCGGCTTCGTAGAGAATGATCAGCGGCAGTGCGAGGATCAGCTGCGAAAAGACATCGGGCGGCGTGACCACGGCGGCCACGATGAACGCGCCCACCACCACGTAGGGCCGGATGCTGCGCAGCTTCTTGAGCGTGACCACGCCCATGCGCACGAGCAGCACGACGACGATCGGGACCTCGAACGTGACCCCGAACGCAAGGAACATCGACAACACGAAACTGAGGTAGTTGTCGATGTCGGTCGACATCTGCACGTTCAGCGGCGCGTTGTAGTGGGCCATGACGCGGAAGATCGTCGGAAAGACGACGAAGTACGCGAACGACATCCCGCACAGAAACAAGATATAGCTGCTGCCCACGAGTGGGGCGACGAGTTTCTTCTCGTGCTGATAGAGCCCCGGCGCGACGAACGCCCAAATTTGATAGAGCACGAACGGCAGCGCAATGACGAGCGCGACGAGCATCGTCACCTTCACAGGCACGAAAAAGGAGCCCGTGACGTCGGTGACGATCATTCGCCCGCCCTTCGGCAGGTTCTCCATCAGCGGCCGGGCAAGCACCCTGAAGATGTCGGTCGCCCAATAGACGAGCCCGAGAAAGACGATGATGACGGCGCTGCCGGCCTTGATGATGCGGTCGCGCAGCTCGACGAGATGCGAGATGAACGACTCTTCTGGGCCTTCGTCCTGCTTCTGCTGGGGGTCGCTCACACCGGCCCTCTTAGTGAGATCGACGCGCGGTGCGCCGAAAAATCGGAAGTGGGAAGCCATCGACGGTCGAACGCTGCACGACTGGCATCGGCTCGGTCAAAGAAAGCGCCGCTGCTTGCGCAGGCTCGTGGGCGTATGGCGGGCGACGCGCGCGGCGCCCGATTGAACGTGCGTGCGACGGCCGACGGCACGCTTGTACCAGACGGGCGCGGCCGAGCGTTTGCCGCGCCAACTGACGCGCTTGGCCCTGGGTGGCGCGCTCGTGCGCCACGACGACGCACCCCCGAACGACGTGCCGGCATCGCCTGCCGCATCTTCCGCCGCCGCGCCTCCGGCAATACTGGGCGAGATCGACGAGCCGCTGCGGAACGCATCGTTCAGTTCGGCTTCGTGCTTGCGCAGATTGTCGTGGATGGACGTCTCGACGTTGCGCGCAGCCGATTCGAACTCGGTCTTCATTTGGCGCAGCGCATCGAGCTCGATCTCGCGCGTCACTTCGGCCTTCACGTCGTTGATGTAACGCTGGGCGCGGCCGAACAGCGCACCCGCCGTGCGGGCCACGCGCGGCAAGCGCTCGGGGCCGAGCACGACGAGCGCCACGACGCCGATCAGCGCCATCTTCGTCAGTCCGAGATCGAGCATTGAGGTGCCCTAGTCAATCGTCCGTTGTCGGTTGTACGGTCGTATCGCTTCATCCTGTGCCGCGGCGCGCGCGGCATTCGTTCAGCGGTAATCGTTCGAGCGCGATTTTTCCTTCGCCTCGACGTCGATCGTGTTCGTGCGCGGCAACTCGCGGCGCTCGGCATCGGTGGACGCGGGCGGGGACGGCGCATCGGCATCCTTCATGCCCTCTTTGAAGCCCTTCACCGCGCTGCCCAAATCGCTGCCGATGCTGCGCAGGCGCTTCGTGCCGAACACGAGAGCCACGATCAAAAGCACGATCAACCAGTGCCAAATGCTGAATGAACCCATGAAAACCTCCCAAGCCTCGCCGTCGCGCCATGCGGTGACGAGAATACCGGCCTTGCGACCCTAATCGGAGCGCTGACGCTCCCTGTCCATCGATGCGGCAACGGGCGCGCCGTGCCTCAGCCCATCCGCTTCCACGGACGCGGGCCGGCGAGGATGTGCGCATGCAAGTGGTAGACCTCCTGCCCGCCACCCGGCCCTGTGTTGATGACCGTGCGGAACCCCGTATCGCCGCCGGTGTACGCGCAACCGAGTTCGTCGGCCAGCCGCGCCACCAGAATCATCATTTTACCAAGCAGCGGAGCATCGCTTTCGCTGCAATTGGACAGGGTTTCTATGTGTTTTCGAGGGATGACGAGAACGTGCGTGTCCGCCGCCGGATGAATATCCTTGAACGCGACGAAGTCTTCGTCCTCATGGACCTTCGTGCTCGGGATCTCGCCCGAGGCGATCTTGCAGAAAAGGCAGTTGTCGTGACTCATGGTCTTCCTGGTGGCGAAGCGAAAACGCGCGGCACGTCGTCAAAACCACGCGCGAGGCTCGAGCGGCTTGTTCTCGTAGAGGTAGAGCCAGCCCTTCACGATACGGTACAGCATCCAAATCGACACGGCCGTCAGCACGATGAAGCCGATGAAGACGAAAAGGAGCGCGGCACCGATGATATAACCAACGAGCCCGATCCAAAACGAACGGATGAGCCAGGTCATGTGGGCCTCGCACGGCGTGCCCGCCGCATCGCCGCGCTTCAGGTAGGCAATGATGATCGCGACGATGATCGAAATGCCGCCCGTGAACCAGTGCAGCGCGAACAGCCCGTACAGAATGTGCGTCAACGTGCGCATGTCGCCGCCGGCTCGCGGCGTCGGGTAGGAAACGGGCGAACCCGGTCGTTGTTCCATGTTCACGCTCCTATCGCCAGGGTTTGGGCTTCAGCGCTGGCCCGCCTGCGTGTGCAAAGCTCGTGCAGTGGGCAATCGGAATCCGGGCCGTATCGAGCCGCAGCGGGCCGCATCGGCCGCACGGGCTAGCCGCCGTTTTCCTCACGCTCGCGGCGCTTGCGCAGCGCTTTTTCCTCGATGCCCGACAGGCCTTCGCGCCGCTCGAGCTCGGCGATGACGTCCGCGGGGCTCAGCTCGTAGTGCGACAGCATGACCAGGCAGTGAAACCAGAGATCGGCCACTTCGCCGACGAGCGCGCTCGGCGCGCCGCCCTGGCGCACGTCCTTCGCGGCCAGCACGACTTCGGTCGCTTCCTCGCCGATCTTTTTGAGGACTGCGTCGTCGCCCTTGTGAAACAAGCGCGAGACGTAGGACACCTCGGGATCGCCGCCTTTGCGGCTGTCGATGACCGCGGCCAGCCGCAGCAGCGTGTCTTGCGTCGTGGGAGCGGCGGTGTTTGCAGCCGTTTGCGTGGGTTCGGTCATCGGTAGATCTGCTCGGGGTCTTTCAACACGGGATCGACGGCGACCCAGTCGCCCTCCTGCGCCGTGCCTTCGAATTTCTGGAAAAAACAGGAATGGCGCCCGGTATGGCAGGCGATGCCCGACACTTGCTCGATCTTGAGCAAGACGACGTCCTCGTCGCAGTCGAGCCGCACTTCGCGTACGTGCTGCACGTGGCCGGATTCTTCGCCCTTGAACCACAGACGCTGGCGCGAGCGCGAAAAATAGACCGCGCGGCCCGTTTCGATCGTCTTCGTCAACGCCTCGCGGTTCATCCACGCGAACATGAGCACGTCGCCCGTCGTTGCTTCCTGCGCGATGACCGGCACGAGCCCGTTCGCGTCCCATTGGACCTTGTCGAGCCAGGATTTTTCGGCGGAAACGCCCATCATTGCCTCACTGAAATACCGCGCTCGGCCATGAAACGCTTCGCTTCGCCGACCGTATGCTCGCCGTAGTGAAAGATGCTCGCGGCCAGCACGGCATCGGCATGGCCTTGCTCGATGCCGTCGGCCAAATCCTTCAGCGAGCCGACGCCGCCCGATGCGATCACGGGCACGGGCACGGCATCCGATACCGCGCGCGTGAGCGCGAGGTCGAACCCGCTTTTCGTACCGTCGCGATCCATGCTCGTCAGCAAAATTTCGCCGGCACCGTACTCGGCCATCCGCTTGGCCCACTCGACCGCGTCGAGACCCGTCGCCTTGCGGCCGCCGTGCGTGAAGACTTCCCAACGCGCCGGCTCGCCTTCGCTCGAGACGCGCTTCGCGTCGATCGCAACGACGATGCACTGCGAGCCGTATTTCTGCGCGGCCTCGCGCACGAGCTCGGGCCGGGCCACCGCCGACGAATTCATGCTGATTTTGTCCGCACCCGCGTTGAGCAGCCGCCGGACGTCTTCCACCGCGCGCACGCCTCCGCCCACCGTCAGCGGGATGAAGACCTGCGCCGCGACCGCCTCGATGATCGGCAGGATCAGGTCGCGCTGATCGGACGTGGCCGTGATGTCGAGGAACGTCAGTTCGTCGGCGCCTTGCTCGTCGTAGCGGCGCGCGATTTCGACGGGATCGCCGGCATCGCGCAGCTCCACGAAATTGACACCTTTGACGACGCGGCCGGCGGTCACGTCCAGGCAGGGGATGATGCGTTTAGCTAGAGCCATGATGGTGCAAATGCCGCTAAGTGGGCCGCCCGCGGCGAAGCAGGCGGCGTAATGTCGTGGCGAGCCGAGGCGTCGCGGCGTCGGTGCGGCCGGCGCCGGCGGCACCGATCGATCGAGCCGCTCGAATTCATCGCGCTCCCGAAGCCCCGCGCCACGCCGGCGGCGACGGGCGACGCACCCCGCTTCAGGCGTCGTCCGATTCGCGCAGCGCGTCCGCGCGCGTTTGCGCCGTGGAGAAATCGAGGTCGCCCGAATAGATCGCACGCCCGCAAATGACGCCCTCGACGCCGTCTCCCTCGACCTCGCAAAGTGCTTCGATATCGGCCAAATTCGACAAGCCGCCGCTCGCGATCACGGGAATCTTGACGGCTCGGGCAAGTCGCACCGTCGCCTCGATGTTGACGCCTTGGAGCATGCCGTCACGGCCGATGTCGGTGTAGATGATCGATTCGCAGCCGTAATCTTCGAACTTGCGCGCCAAATCGACGACCTCGTGGCCCGTGAGCTTGCTCCATCCGTCCGTCGCCACCTTGCCGTCCTTGGCATCCAGGCCGACGATGATATGGCCGCCGAACGCGGTGCACGCATCCTGCAGGAAGCCCGGGTTCTTCACGGCCGCCGTGCCGATGATGACGTACGAGAGGCCATCGTCCAGATAACGCTCGATCGTTTCGAGATCGCGGATGCCGCCCCCGAGCTGCACGGGGATCTCGCTACCGACTTCGTCGATGATGGCGCGGATCGCCTCTTCGTTCTTCGGCTTGCCAGCAAACGCTCCGTTCAGGTCGACGAGGTGCAGCCGTCGTGCGCCCCTGGCGACCCAATGGCGAGCCATCGCCGCGGGATCCTCGGAAAATATCGTCGCTTGGTCCATATCGCCTTGTTTGAGGCGCACACACTGACCGTCCTTGAGGTCGATGGCGGGAATCAGCAGCATAGCAATCGCGTGAAATCTGGAAGGTTGAGTGTCGGTGCCGCCGGCGGCGGGCACACAATCGCACCCGCCGCCGAACAGCCGTGTCGCTTAGTTTAGTACAAGTCTTTCAGCGTGCCGCCCGCTTGCCGTCCGGATAGGACGAATGCTTACAGGCGGCCGCGGCACATCATGGGTTCCAGTCGACGAAATTGCGGTACACGCGCAGCCCGGTCTCGGCGCTCTTTTCCGGGTGGAACTGAGTCGCGAAGATGTTCTCGCGAGCCACGGCCGACGTGAACGTCGTGCCGTACTCGGTTTCGCCGGCCGTGTGCTCGCGGTTCTCCGGCGCGACATAGTAACTGTGGACGAAGTAGAAGAATGCACCGTCCGGCACGCCCGCCCACAATGGGTGGGTGCGCGTTTGCCGCACGCGGTTCCAGCCCATCTGCGGCACCTTGAAGCGCGAGCCGTCGTCCTGCAGCTTGCCTTCGAGCGCGAAGCGCAGGACTTTGCCGGGCATCAAGCCGAGCCCCGGCGTCGAGCCCTCTTCGCTCCAATCGAACAGCATCTGCTCGCCGACGCACACTCCCATCAAGGGCTTCGTGCGCGACGCCTCGAGCACCGCCTCCTGCAATCCCGATTCGCCGAGGCAACGCATGCAATCGGGCATGGCGCCTTGGCCCGGCAGCACGACGCGCTCGGCCTCGCGAATCGCTTCGGGGCGATCGACGATCGCCACGTCCACCTCGGGGGCAGCCTTCTTCAGCGCTTGGTACACCGAGCGCAGGTTGCCCATCCCGTAATCCACAATCGCAATCTTTTTCATCGCAAGCGCGCTTTTCAGCGCAAGTTGGGCAGCAAGCCTTTCACCGCAAGTTCGGCAGCAACGCCTTCAATCCGTCGACGATGAACTCCACCGCCAGCGCGGACAACATCAAACCCATGAGCCGCGTGCCGATGTTGATCCCCGTCTGGCCCACCCAGCGAGCGATCGGATCGGCCAGCCTGAGCGCTCCGAAACAGATGACCGCGATCACCGCGCCGATCACGACGAGCCAAATCCGGTCGAACCAGTGCGCCGCATTCGCCGAATAGACGATCACCGTGCTGATCGTGCCGGGGCCCGTCAACAGCGGGATCGCGAGCGGCACGACCGCGATGCTGTTCTTCGATTCGGCCTCGTCGCGCTCCTCGGCCGTCGCGCGCGTGTTGCCGACCTGGGCGTTGAGCATGTTCACCGCCATCAGCAGCATGATGATGCCGCCGCCGACCTCGAGCGAGCCGACCGAAATGCCGAAAAAACTGATGATCTGCTGGCCGAGCAGCGTCGTGATCGCGATCACGCAAAACACCGAAATCGAGGCGATGCGGATCGTGCGCCGCCGCTCCCCCTCGGATTGCTCCGATGTGAGGCTCAGAAAGAACGGCACCGCGCCGACGGGATTGATCAGCGCCAGCAGTGAAATGAACGATTTGAGAAGATCCATCGCAAGCCGGCGCCCCCGGAAAAGCGCGCCGGTCCGTGTTTAGAGACTTCCCTTCGTCGACGGAATCTGCCCCGCCGCGCGATCGTCGAGTTCCACGGCCATCCGCAGCGCACGGCCGAATGCCTTGAACACCGTTTCCAACTGATGGTGCGCGTTCAGGCCGCGCAAATTGTCGATGTGCAGCGTCACGCCCGCGTGATTGACGAACCCGCGGAAGAACTCGATCGACAAATCGACGTCGAACGTCCCGATCCGCGCCCGCGTGAACGGGACGTTGAATTCGAGCCCCGGACGCCCCGAGAAATCGATGACGACGCGCGACAGCGCTTCGTCGAGCGGCACGTAGGCGTGACCGTAGCGGCGAATCCCTTTTTTGTCGCCGATCGCCTTGGCCACGGCCATCCCGAGCGTGATGCCCGTATCCTCGACGGTATGGTGGTCGTCGATGTGCAAATCGCCATGCGCCTCGATGTCGAGGTCGATCAGCCCGTGGCGGGCAATTTGATCGAGCATGTGGTCGAGAAACGGCACGCCCGTTGCCAGCTTTTGCCGGCCGGTGCCGTCCAGATCGATCTTCACACGGATCTTCGTCTCGCTGGTATCGCGAAACACTTCCGCTACACGCATGGAATTCCTCGAATTGGCTTTTAATTCAGCGCTTGCTGGAGCGCCGCCAGCATTTGCGCGTTTTCGTCGGGCGCACCGATCGTCAAACGCAGGCAATTAGTCAGCAATGGGTGCATTTTACCCACGTTTTTGACCAAAACCTTCGCGTCGAGCAGCGCATTGAACGCCGAATCGGCATCGGGCACGCGCATGAGCAGGAAATTGGCCGCGCTCGGGAACACCGTCGTGCCCGGCAACGCCGCCAACGCTTGCGCCAGCTTGGCCCGCTCCGCACGCAGTTCGGCCGCTTGCGCCTCGAGCACGTCGACGTGCTCGAGCATGAACTCGGCTGCCGCCTGCGTCAGCACGTTCACGTTGTACGGCGGCCGAACCTTGTCGAATTCGTCGAGCCAGGCCCGCGCGCCGACGAGGTAGCCGAGCCGAATCCCGGCCAGCCCCAGCTTCGAAACCGTGCGCATGACGACGACGTTGTCGTAGTCGAGCACGCGGCCGATCCAGCTCTTTTGCGCAAACGGCTGGTAGGCTTCGTCGATGACGACGAGGCTCCCTTTCGCCTGTGCGATGACGCGCTCGATCTCGGCATCCGTGTAGAGCGTGCCCGTCGGATTGTTCGGATAGGCCAAGTAGATAATGGCCGGATCGTGCTCGGCAATCGCCGCGAGCATCGCGTCGATATCGAGCGTCAGATCAGCGCGGTGCGGCACACCGACGAACTCGAGCTGCGCGAACTTGGCCGACATCTGATACATGACGAAGCCGGGGACCGGCGCGAGCAGTTTCGCGCCCGGCTTCGCGCAGGCGATGGCGATCATGCTGATGAGCTCGTCCGAACCGTTGCCGAGCAGCACCTCGGCCTCGCTCGGCACACCCATCACCTGCTTGAGCTTGTCGATGAGCACGGCCGGCCGCGGCTGCGGATAGCGGTTCAGCGCGACACCGGCCAGCACGTCGCCCAATTGCGCGGCGAGCGGTGCCGGCAACGCGTAGGGATTCTCCATCGCGTCGAGCTTCACGAAGCCGGTCGCGTCGGCCACCGCGTAGGTCGTCATCGACAGCACGTCGGGGCGAATGATGTCTGCGGGTTGGGTCATGGTGGTCTGCCTGTCTGGTTATCTACCTTCGTCTAGCCGCTCTGTCTCATTCGGTACTCGGCGCTGCGGGCATGCGCGGGCAGCCCTTCGCCGTACGCGAGCTCGGCCGCGATCTCGCCCAGCGTTTGCGCGCCCTCGGCGCTCACCTCGATCACGCTCGAGCGCTTGAAGAAGTCGTAGACGCCGAGCGGCGACGAGAAGCGCGCCGTGCGCGACGTCGGCAAGACGTGGTTCGGCCCGGCGCAATAATCGCCGAGACTCTCGCTCGTGTAGCGGCCCATGAAGATCGCACCCGCGTGACGAATCTCCTTCGCCCACTGATGCGGTTCGAGCGCCGAAATCTCCAAGTGCTCGGGCGCGATCTGGTTGGCGATCGCGCAGGCTTCGGCCATGTCCCGCACTTTGATGAGCGCGCCGCGATCGACGAGCGAACGCTCGATCACGTCGCGCCGGGGCATCGTCGGCAACAGCTCGGCAATCGCCTCTTCCACGCGAGCGATGAACGCTTCGTCGGGACAGAGCAGGATCGACTGGGCGAGCTCGTCGTGCTCGGCCTGCGAAAACAGATCCATCGCGACCCAGCGCGGATCCGTGGTGCCGTCGCAAAGCACGAGGATTTCCGAAGGTCCGGCAATCATGTCGATGCCGACCGTGCCGAACACGCGCCGCTTCGCGCTAGCCACATAGGCGTTGCCGGGGCCGCAAATCTTATCGACGGCCGGCAGCGTTTGCGTGCCGTAGGCGAGCGCGCCGATCGCCTGTGCACCGCCGATCGTGAACACGCGATCGACGCCGCCGAGCAGCGCGGCGGCGAGCACGAGCGGATTGCGCACGCCGTCCGGCGTCGGCACGACCATGACGATCTCGCGCACGCCGGCCACGCGCGCCGGAATCGCGTTCATGAGCACCGACGACGGGTACGCGGCCTTGCCGCCCGGCACGTAGATGCCGGCACGATCGAGCGGCGTGACCTTTTGGCCGAGCACGGTGCCGTCGCTTTCGGTGTACTGCCAGCTATGGCTGCCGCACTCGATCTTCTGCTTCTCGTGGTAAGCGCGCACGCGCGCGGCTGCCGCTTCGAGCGCCGCGCGCCGTTTCGGCTCGAGCGCGTCGAGCGCCTGCTCGAGCTCGCTGGCCGGCAGCTCGAGCATGGCTACGCTTTCCGCCGCGAGCCGGTCGAAGCGGTTCGTGTATTCGAGGACGGCGGCATCGCCGCGCGATTTCACGTCGGCCAGAATCTGCGCGACCGAGCGTTCGATCGCTTCGTCTTCGCTCGCCTCGAAGGCGAGCACGGCAGCGAGCTTCGCGGCGAAGTCGCCCGCGCTCGAGTCGAGTTTGCGAATCGTCAGTGACATGCTGGTATCCGTTTCGGTAATGCGCGTGCCGGGCATGACGGCCGGGCGCGCGCGGCGGGCCCCGCCCGCGTCAGGCGCTTGTCGCCGTCGTGCGCTGCGACGCTTGCTCGAACGCATCGAGCAGCGGTTTGAGCGCCGCGCGCTTCAATTTCAGCGCCGCTTGGTTCACCACGAGGCGCGAGGAGATCTGCATGATTTCCTCGACTTCGACGAGATCGTTCGCGCGCAGCGTGCCGCCCGAGCTGACCAGATCGACGATGGCGTCGGCCAGGCCCACGAGCGGCGCGAGCTCCATCGAGCCGTACAGCTTGATCAAGTCGACGTGCACGCCCTTCGCCGCGAAATGCTCGCGGGCGGTCTGCACGTACTTCGTCGCCACGCGCAATCGCGCGCCTTGCCGCACGGCATTGGCGTAGTCGAAGCCGGCCTTCACCGCCACCGACATGCGGCAGCGCGCAATGTTCAGATCGATCGGCTGATAGAGGCCGGAGCCGCCATGCTCGAGCAGGACGTCCTTGCCCGCGACGCCGAAGTCGGCCGCGCCGTATTCGACGTAGGTAGGCACGTCGGTCGCACGCACGATGATCACGCGCAAGTTCGGCGCGCTCGTCGGCAAAATCAGCTTGCGCGACGTCTCGGGATCTTCGGAAACGTGCACGCCGGCGGCCGCGAGCAGCGGCAACGTTTCCTCGAAAATCCGGCCCTTCGAGAGCGCGAGCGTCAGGGGTGTCGTATCGAGTGTGCTCATGCGTGGTTCTCCGATGCAGCCGCGGCCCGCTCCGACATGCGGCGGGCGCGCGCGCCGATCGCGGTCAGCTTTTCTTCCATGCGGTCATAGCCGCGATCGAGGTGATAGATGCGGTCGACGAGCGTTTCGCCCTCGGCCGTGAGCCCCGCGATCACGAGGCTCGCCGACGCCCGCAGATCGGTGGCCATGACCGTCGCACCCGAGAGGCGCGGCACGCCCGTGACCAGCGCCGTATTGCCGTCGACCGTGATGCTCGCACCGAGCCGATTGAGCTCCTGAACGTGCATGAAGCGGTTTTCGAAGATCGTCTCGACCACTTGCGACGTGCCGTCGGCAATCGCGTTCAAAGCCATGAACTGCGCCTGCATGTCGGTCGGGAACGCAGGGTATTCGGATGTGCGCAGCGAAACGGCACGAGGGCGCCGCATCATCCGCACGCGAATCCAATCGTCGCCTTCCTCGATCGTGACACCGGCCTCGCGCAGCTTCATCGTGACGGCCTCGAGCGTGATCGGCCGCACGTCGCGCAGCGTGACTTCACCGCCGGCCGCTGCCACCGCGCACAGAAACGTGCCGGCTTCGATGCGGTCGGGAATCACCGAATGGCGCGCGCCGTGCAGCTTCTCGACGCCTTGGATCACGAGCCGATCCGTGCCGATGCCGTCGATCTTCGCGCCCATCCGCACGAGCAACTGTGCGAGATCGCCCACTTCGGGCTCGCGCGCCGCGTTTTCGAGCACCGTCTCGCCGTCTGCCAGCACGGCCGCCATCATTAGATTCTCGGTGCCGGTGACCGTGATCATGTCGGTCATGATGCGCGCGCCCTTCAGGCGCTTCGCGCGCGCTTCGATGTAGCCGTGCTCGATGCCGATCTCGGCGCCCATCGCCTGCAAGCCCTTGATGTGCTGGTCGACCGGCCGCAGTCCGATCGCGCAGCCGCCGGGCAGCGACACGCGCGCTTCGCCGCAACGCGCGAGCAGCGGTCCCAGTGCCAGGATCGACGCGCGCATGGTCTTGACGAGCTCGTACGGGGCGAGCGGCCAGTCGACGTGCGCCGCCTCGAGCGTGACGCCGCCGCGCTCGTCGTCGTGCTGGCGCACGCCCATCTGCGACAAGAGCGCCCGCATCGTGCGCACGTCGTTCAGGCGCGGGACGTTGGCGAGCGTCAGCGGCTCGGCGGTCAAAAGCGATGCGCAGAAGATCGGCAGTGCCGCATTCTTCGCGCCGGAGACGCGCACCTCGCCTGCGAGCCGCTGGCCGCCTTCGATGACGAGCTTATCCATTCGCCGCCTCTTCAGGCGTCAGCGTCGTCATCGACAGCGCGTGAACTTCCTCGCGCATCCGATCGCCCATCGCCGCATAGACGAGCCGGTGCCGCGCAATGCGTGAAAGACCGCGAAAGGCGGGCGAGACGATGCGTGCCTCGAAATGGTGACCGTCGCCGGCGACCTCGACCTCGTCGCATGCGAGGCCGTTGCGGATCGACGCTTCGATCGATTGGGGAGTGACCATGTGGGAAATCGTTTCAGTGCCGCAGCTTGTAGCCGCGGGCGAGCATGGCGAGGGCGACCGCAGCGAGCGCGACCGCAGCTCCCGCGACGAGCGCAAGCGACAAGCCGGGCGCGATGTCGGAGAGTCCGAAGAATCCGTAGCGGAACCCGTCGATCATATAAAAGAACGGGTTGAAATGCGACAGCACCTGCCAGAACGCGGGCAGCGTGTGGATCGAGTAGAAGACGCCGCCGACGAATCCGAGCGGCAGCAAGACGATGGACTCCATCGAGTACACGTGATCCAACGACTTCGCCAGAGCGCCCGCGATGACGCCGATCTGTGCCGCGACGAGCCAGACTCCCACGGTCCCGGCAAG
>NZ_JBQCIF010000005.1:0-15399 GCF_051953955.1 Trinickia sp.
TCGCGCGGTACGCAGCCGATTTCTGGTTGCTCCAGCATCATATGACGTTGTGCACCTCGCCGCGCGCGGGGCTGCCCACCCGCGCGTCGGTGGCGCCGGCCCGCGAGCGGCTCGACCGCTGGCTCGCGAGTTTTTGCGAGCAGTGGCGGCTGCGCCATCCGCACGTCAAGTTCGTGCGGGCCGGCGTGGCGGCGGGCGACGTCTGGCTCGACGAGACGGCCGCGGTCGGTCAAATCCTCACGATCCTGCTCGACAACGCGGCGCGTGCGAGCCGCGACCGCGTGACGCTTGCCGCGGCGGTGGCCGGCGGCTTCATCGAATTCGAAGTGTGCGATTCCGGTCCCGGGATTTCGCCCGCGCTGCGCACGAAGCTCGGCGCGGCGCCGGTGGACAGTACCCAGGGCGGACATGGCGTCGGCCTCTATCTTGCGTTTGCCGCGGCGGCGCGGTTGAACGGATCGGTCGAGCTGCTCGACGGCGAACCGCACGGCACGCGTGCCGTGCTGCGCGTGCCGGCAGCGCAGGACGACGGGCAACCACGGCGCGGCATGCCTACCTCGTTGGATTTCAAGGAGAACGAATCTTGAGCGGCAATCAATTTCTCGTCATCGACGACGACGAAGTCTTCGCGGGCATTTTGGCACGCGGGCTTACGCGCCGCGGCTTCACGACTTATCAGGCGCACAACGCCGAAGAGGCGATTGCGCTTGCCAACCAACACCGTTTCGAATTCATCACCGTCGATTTGCATCTCGGCAGCGATTCGGGGTTGAGCCTGGTCGCGCCGCTGCGCGATCTGCAGCCCGATGCGCGGATGCTCGTGTTGACCGGTTACGCGAGCATCGCGACGGCCGTGCAAGCCGTGAAGGACGGCGCCGACAACTACCTGGCCAAGCCGGCCAACGTCGAATCGATTCTGGCCGCGCTGCAGAACGAGGCGAGCGAGGTACAAGCCGAGGCCGCGATCGAGCATCCGACGCTGCTATCGGTGGCGCGGCTCGAGTGGGAGCACATTCAGCGCGCGCTGGCCGAGAACGGCGGGAATATTTCGGCCACCGCACGGGCGTTGAACATGCATCGTCGGACGCTGCAGAGAAAGCTCGCGAAGCGGCCGGTGAAGCAGTGAGGCCGCGCGCGCAGAGGGCTGAGCATTGCTCGGTCGTGCTTCATGTAGTAACATACCTACAAATCATGATGGAGCACTCGCCATGACAATCACGACTCTTTCAAGCCGCGAACTCAATCACGACGTAACGCGTGCTAAGAAGGCTACCAAGGACGGCCCCGTATTCATTACGGACCGTGGGCGGCCTGCGCACGTCCTGCTGAGTTTCGAAGACTATCGAAAGCTTACGCAGCAGCGACGGAATATCGCCGATGCGATTGCGATGCCGGGCGTTGAGGATATCGAGTTCGAACCGCCGCGCGTTCAAATCGAACCCAGGCCAGTTGACTTCAAGTGATGTACGTTCTCGATACGAACGTCGTATCCGAATTGAGGAAGGTTCGAGCAGGCAAGGCGGACATGTACGTCTCCGCTTGGGCATCGACCGTCGACGCGGCTTCGTTGTTTCTTTCCGCCATCAGTGTCATGGAGTTGGAAACCGGCGTACTGCAAATCGAGCGACGCGATGCCAAGCAGGGGGCCTTGCTGCGCGCTTGGCTAGATCATCATGTCATGCCGGAGTTCGCGGGGCGAATCTTGCCTATCGACAGTATCGTGGCGCAGCGATGCGCGCGATTGCATGTGCCCGATCGTCGCTCTGAACGCGATGCGCTGATTGCTGCAACTGCATTGGTGCACGGCATGACCGTCGTCACGCGCAACATAGCGGACTTCGCTGGGACGGGTGCCAATCTCTTGAATCCGTGGTTGCCGTCATCGTGATTGCAAACGCAGTTGCCCGCTGCGCACGCCCTTCTCCAAATCGCTAACAAGGTGCGCTCGCGCTATCCCCGCGTATGCTAGCGCGTAGCATGCTCTCCGCTCGCGGAGCACCGCGCGCCGGCCGCCAAGGCGGCCGGCGCGGCGTCTTCAAGGCTCGTTCATCGAGCGGCCGGTGCGGCCGCTACGTCGGGCGCAGCCGGCGCAGTTGCCTCTGCCAGTTGGCCGCCCGCTGCTAGGCGTTGGATCAACCCCTGCCTCGGCCCACCGCGATCCCACACGGAATGCGTGTTTTCGCCGATGACCTGCATGAGTAGGCCCTGGTTGTCGGCTCGCGCGGCGGGCCACCGAGGCAGCCACTTCCCCTTTTGCCCCGCCGTTTCCTCGTTCGAGGACGCCATCGACTCCGAACCCGGCGCCGCCCCGTTCGGATCCCCCGTCTTCACGAATTGCTCCACGTAGCTCGAGAAGATCCGCGCGACGTCGTAATCGGCCGCCGTCCATGCATACCGGCGCAGATTGCCGATATTGCCGAGCGCGTAGGCGACTTGCGCACCGTGCGCGGCCCCGAGGACCGGTTCGCGCGGCTGCGCGGGTTCCGACGCATCCTTGAGCTCGGGCGGCAGCGGCTGCGTGTATCGGTAGTAGAAGATCGGCGAGTGCCCCGTTTCGCGATGCTCGTTCATCCATCGCCACGTGCCGTGGCCGATGAAAAGATCGCTCGCCAGAGCCGTGCCCGCGCGCATCACCTCGTCTTGTGTGCTGCCGGGGTAGTGCGCAAGGACTTCTTCCGCATGAGCGGGGAATTTCGTTTTGATCGCCGCTTGCCAGTTCTCCGGCGTGGGCGCCGTATCGCCGAGCACCGCCGAGTAGAGGCGCTCCTGCGAATTCGATCCCAATAGCAGCGGGACGCGGGCCTGCCCCCCGTTCGCGAAGACCTGCTCCGGAGACTCGGTCAGGAAGTGTCCGTCGATGCTGGGCCCGAACGGTGCCGGTGCCGGTGCATGCTTCGACGGCGTGGCCGCCGCGAGCAGCGTTTGCGCCGGCAGCGACCGCAACTGCTGCAGCGACGAGGCGCCGACGCGCGCGGCGAACTTCCTCGCCGTTTCCTCTGCCTGCCCGCGCGGCGGAAGACCGTTGGGCGCGAAGGCCGCGCCACTTTCGCCGATTGCGCGCGCGAACAGGCCGCGCGAGAGCGGCGAGGCCATGTGGGCGCTCACGGCGACCGAGCCAGCCGAATCGCCGGCGATCGTCACCTTCGAAGGGTCGCCGCCGAACTGCGCGATGTTCGCCTTCACCCAGCGCAACGCCGCCACCTGATCGAGCAGCCCGTAATTGCCGGCCGTCGCATGCGACGACTCGCGTGCAGCCTCCGGCGGCGCGAGAAAGCCGAAGACGCCGAGCCGGTAGTTCACCGTGACCACGATGAGCCCGCGCGAAGCGAGATTCGCGCCGTCGTAGCGGGGCAGCGACCCGTCCCCGGCGACGAACTCACCGCCGTGGAAATACACGAGCACGGGCAGCTTGGAGTCGGCGCCGCGGGCCGGCGTCCAGACGTTCAGATAGAGACAATCCTCGCT
Source organism: Trinickia sp. (assembly GCF_051953955.1). GTDB lineage: Bacteria > Pseudomonadota > Gammaproteobacteria > Burkholderiales > Burkholderiaceae > Trinickia. Next base: position 3,466 of record NZ_JBQCIF010000005.1, read on the forward strand.
CATTTGCTTCGAACGAGAGTCGAGCTTGCCGCCGACGGCCGGTTGCATGCAGCGCGGACCGAACTGTGTGGTTTGCCTCACGCCTGCCCAGCGGGCGACCGGCTGCGGTTCGCGAAAGCGGAATTCGCCGACCGGCGCTTGCGCGTAGGGAATGCCGCGGAAGACGCGCACGTCCTTATGCTCGCCGCGCATCTTGAGGCCTTCGATGATGCCGTCGGGCAACTGCACTTGCTGCGGTGGAGGCGGTGGCAGTGCGGTGCGTGCGGCGCTCGCCGGTGCGGCGCAAAGCATTGACGCCGCCATCGCGGCGGCCGTTAGGAGATGACGCTTGGCTGAATGATTCGACGATGATGCTTTCACGACTTTGCCTCCTTTTGATTGGACTGCGTCCAAGGAACCCGCCGTTGCGGTGGGAGGCTAGATCATCGGCGTGATGTCGATCGGGACGAGGCGAACGCGATTAATTCCGACCGATTTACGTTTGAGGGGGGGCAAATTCGACGGTGCGCTGCGCTCGCAACGCACCGTTCATTTCAAGATGGGCGTGCCGAGGCTCAAAGCACGTAACGTGACAAATCCTCGCTTTGCGCGACTTCGCCAAGGGCGCGATCGACGTAGGCCGCGTCGATCGTGACCTTCTGCCCGGAGTGATTGCCGGCCGAGAACGACACTTCCTCTAGCAGCTTCTCGATGACGGTGTAGAGCCGGCGCGCGCCGATGTTCTCGGTGCGTTCGTTGACCGAGAACGCAATCTCGGCCATGCGCTTGATGCCGTCCGGCGCGAAGTCGAGCTCGACCTCTTCGGTCGCGAGCAGCGCTTGATACTGCTTGACGAGGCTCGCATCGGTGGCGATCAGGATCGATTCGAAGTCCTCCACCGACAGGGAATCGAGCTCGACGCGAATCGGGAAACGGCCCTGCAGCTCGGGAATCAAATCGCTCGGCTTGGACAAGTGGAACGCGCCGCTCGCGATGAACAGGATGTGGTCCGTCTTCACCATCCCATAGCGCGTGTTGATCGTCGTGCCTTCCACGAGCGGCAGCAGATCGCGCTGCACGCCCTGGCGCGACACCTCCGCGCCGCCCGCTTCGCTGCGCGAGGCGATCTTGTCGATCTCGTCGAGGAACACGATGCCGTTCTGCTCGACGTTCTGCACGGCCTTGGCCTTCACTTCCTCGTCGTTGAGCATTTTCGACGCTTCTTCGTCGGTCAAGAGCTTCATCGCTTCCTTGACCTTGACCTTGCGACGCGTCTTCTTGCCGCCGCCGAGGTTCGCGAACATCGAGCGGATCTGTTCGGTCATGTCTTCCATGCCGGGCGGCCCCATGATGTCCATGCCGGTTTGCGGCAACTCGACGTCGAGTTCGATCTCCTTGTCGTCGAGCTGCCCTTCGCGCAGGCGCTTGCGGAACGTCTGACGCGTCGCGCTTTCATCGCCGGACGCCTCCGCCGGCGAGGCGGAGCCGAACCCGACGGGCCGGGCGCTGGGCAGCAGGATGTCGAGGATGCGGTCCTCGGCCTGGTCTTGCGCTTTGCTGCGGACCTTGCGCATCTCCGATTCGCGCGTTTGCTTCAGCGCGATTTCGATGAGGTCGCGCACGATGCTGTCGACGTCGCGGCCGACGTAGCCCACTTCGGTGAACTTCGTCGCCTCGATCTTGATGAACGGCGCATCGGCCAGCTTCGCCAAGCGCCGCGCAATCTCGGTCTTGCCGACGCCCGTCGGCCCGATCATGAGAATGTTCTTGGGCGTGATTTCCTGGCGCAGCGGCTCGGCCACCTGCTGTCGGCGCCAGCGGTTGCGCAGCGCGACGGCCACGGCTTTTTTCGCCTTGTGCTGGCCGATGATGTGTTTGTCGAGTTCCGAGACGATCTCGGCGGGGGTCATGGTGCTCATCGATTCCTCACTCCTCACTCGCTTGGCGCTTACTCGATCGTCTCGATGACGCGGTTATGGTTCGTGTAGATGCACATGTCGCCCGCGATTTCGAGCGATTTCTCGACGATCTCGCGCGGCGACAGCGTGGTGTTCTCGGCCAGCGCGCGCGCGGCTGCCTGCGCATAGGCGCCGCCCGAGCCGATCGCGCAGAGGCCGCCTTCCGGGTCCAGAACGTCGCCGTTGCCCGTGATGACGAGCGTCGTTTGCGCGTCGGCCGTGATCAGCATGGCCTCTAGCCGGCGCAGCATGCGGTCGGTGCGCCAATCCTTGGCGAGCTCGACGGCAGCGCGCGTCAAATTGCCTTGATGCTTCTCGAGCTTCGCCTCGAAGCGGTCGAGCAGCGAAAACGCGTCGGCGGTGCCGCCGGCGAAGCCGACGAGGACCTTGCCGTTGTAGATGCGCCGCACTTTCTTCGCGCCGCCTTTCATGACGATGTTGCCGAGCGTCACTTGGCCGTCGCCGCCGAGCGCAACTTTGTCGCCGTTGCGCACGGAGACGATCGTCGTGCCGTGAAATTGCTCCATGGTGCGTTCCTCGAGAATACGGAAGGGGCCCGGCGGCGCGGTGCCGCGCGGGCTGATGACCGGTGGCGCCGGAATTCCGCATCGCGCAAAGGCGCGAGCGTTTTCTTGCGCGCATTGAGCCCATTTTAGGGCGTGCGCGGTTTTATCAAGGGGGAGGCGGGCGACGTCTCGTATGCATTCGGCGCGCGGCGCTCTCTTGGCGGACGTGCGCCGGTCACGGAGTGGCAGCGGGAGTGGAAGCGCCGACGAACGGCCTCGATCGAGATCGGTAAGCTTTGCCGGGTCATGAGCCGGAGTGCCGGGCGCCGGAGCGCTCGAATCGCGACGTTCGCGACATTCGCGGTACGAACCCGCCCAGGCTGGCATCGCCGAGCGACGCTTGGAGGTTCGCGCAAGCCGCTGAAGCCGCGAAAGCCGCCACTTCCGCATTTCAAAAGAAAAAGCGCGCGGGATACCGCGCGCTTCGTCGGAAGCTGCGTGCGTTCGCGCGGCAGGTCGGGCCGCGCTACGTGGGCGTCAATCCCCGAACAGCTTTTGCCGCAGCTCGCGGCGCTCCTGCGCCTCGAGCGAGAGCGTGGCCGTCGGACGCGCGAGCAGGCGCGGGACGCCGATCGGCTCGCCCGTTTCCTCGCACCAGCCGTAATCGCCTGCTTCGATTCGCGCGAGCGATTGCTGCACTTTCTTCAGCAGCTTGCGTTCGCGGTCGCGCGTGCGCAGCTCGAGCGCGTGCTCTTCCTCGATCGTCGCGCGATCCGCCGGATCGGGCACGATCACCGTCTCGCGCAGGTTCTCGGTCGTCTGGCCGGCGTTGCGGAGAATTTCCGCCTGAAGCTGTTCGAGCCTGTTCTTGAAGAAGGCGAGCTGATCCTCGTTCATGTAATCCTTGTCGCTCATCTTCAGGATTTCGGCTTCGGTCAAGAGTCGTTTCGTCGTCATCTGCGTGCTTCTTCAATGTGAGGCAAAACCCATGCATATTGCCCGCACTTTCGTATTGCCCGCAAGCGGTGCTTGGAAGCGCCGGCGCCCGCGGCCCGATGGCCGCCAAGACTCCGCCGCGCCGATGCGGGGCCGAACTCCTCAAGGAAACCGATCCTCGGGTGCTCCTACCCATTCGATACGGCATCGCAACACGCGGCTCGCGATGCGCGAGCCTTGGCGCTGCGTCTTTCGGTGTCTCGATCGTTCTCGTTCGGCCTTGTCCGGATAAGGTTTCCCGGTGCCGTGGCACACCCGCCGGGGAGCGGCGGGCACGTATTGTAACTGAATCGATCTTCGGCGCCGCAACAGAGAAAACCCTGCTCAGGCGCCCCAATATCATGAAAATATAGCGCGCGCCCGTTCAAAAAGCGAACCCTCGGCGGGCAGCGCGCGTGCGACTTCCCACGTGGCGGGAGATTCAGGCGAGGCAGGCGTCGAGGCCGTCGGTAATGAGGTCCTGCGGCAGATCGATGCCGATGAAGACCATCTTGTTCGTCTTCTTTTCGGCCGGCAGCCACTTGGCGGCCAGGTCGCTGCCCATCATTTGATGGACGCCCTGGAACACGACCTTGCGGTCGACGCCCTTCATATAGAGCACACCCTTGTAGCGCAGCAACCGCTCGCCGTAGATTTGCAGCACGCCGCCGAGGAAGTCCTCGAGCTTGTTCGGATCGAACGGGCGATCGTTGCGGTAGACGAACGATTTGATCTTGTCGTCGTGATGAGCATGGTGATGGTGCGCATGGCCGTCATGGGCGCAATGGCCGTGGTCGTGATCGCAATGCTCATGACCATGATCGTGCTGGTGATCATGGTCATGGTCATGGTCGTGACCATGTGCATGCGCGTGGTCGTCCTCGGCCAGGAAATCCGGATCGATCTCGAGCTTCGCGTTCAGATTGAAGCCTCGCAGGTCGAAGATCTCCTTGATGTCGGCCTCGCCGAAATTGACGACCTTGATCGTCGCCTTCGGATTCATATGAACGAGGCGGTGCCGCAGCTCGGCCACCTCGGCTTCGCCCACAAGATCGGCCTTCGTGATGAACAGGCGGTCGGCGAAGCCTACTTGCCGCTGCACGACCTCGTGCTCGTCGAGTTGCGCGTTCGCATGCTTGGCGTCGACGAGCGTGATGATCGCGTCGAGCAAGAACTCGTCGGCGATTTCGCTATCGATGAAAAACGTCTGTGCGACGGGCCCCGGATTGGCCAAGCCCGTCGTCTCGATGACGACGCGATCGAACGCGATCTGGCCGGAGCGCTTGCGCTCGGCCAGGTCGGCGAGCGCGCGATGCAGATCGCCGCGGATCGTGCAGCAGATGCAGCCGTTGCTCATCTGCACGATCTGCTCGGCTTGGTTCTGAACGAGGATCTCGTTGTCGATGTTCTCCTCGCCGAACTCGTTTTCGATCACGGCGATCTTCATGCCGTGCTTTTCGTTGAGGATGCGCTTGAGCAGCGTGGTTTTGCCGCTGCCGAGGAAGCCGGTCAAGATGGTGACGGGGATCATGTTCAATCGCCTTTGGTCGAAAATCAGGGACGGTTCGAGCCGAGCCGGCCACGAAAACATTGAAGCATACCGAGGAGCGCGCATCTTTGCGCGAGATCGGCTTCGATCGGGCCGCCCCGCGCCGAAAGCGAGCTCGCCGCGAACGAGTGCGGCCGAGCGCGAGCGCGCCTCAAACCGCGCAGATGGGGACGGTCAGACGATTTGCAACAGCAGCCCCTTCAGGTATTCACCCTCGGGAAAAGCGGCCAGCAACGGATGATCCACCCCCGCGCCAAGGCGCTTGAGGATTCGGGCGTCGACGCGCGCGTCGGCCGCCGCGCCGGCCACGATCTTTTGGAATAGATCCGCATCGATTGCGCCCGAGCACGAGTAGGTGAACAGCAGGCCGCCCGGGCGGAGCAGACGAAAGCCGGACAAATTGATGTCCTTGTACGCGCGCGCCGCGCGATCGACGTGCTCGCGCGCCGGTGCGAACTTCGGCGGATCGAGCACGACGAGGTCGAAGCGCTCGCCGTCGTCGACGAGGCTGCGCAGCGTGCGGAAGGCGTCGGCGTCGAGCCACTGCGCGCGGGCCGCATCGAAGCCGTTCGCTTCGACGTTCGCGCGCGCAAGGGCCAGCGCCTCGCCCGAGGAGTCGATCGAGACGACGCGCTTCGCTCCCCCGCCCATCGCGGCGAGCGAGAAGCCGCCCGTGTAGCAAAAGCAGTTGAGGACGTCGCGTTCGGCTGCGTAGGCTTGCACGAGCGCGCGGTTGTCGCGCTGGTCGACGTAAAAGCCGGTTTTGTGGCCGTGGCGGACGTCGACGTGATAACGCACGCCGTTTTCGCGCACGATCAGCGTATCGGGCGGCGCCTCGCCGGCCAGCACGCCTGTCGTCTGCTCGAGCCCTTCCTTTTCGCGGATCGACACGTCGGAGCGTTCATAGACGTTCGGGCATCCCGTCGCGCCGACGAGCGCGGCGACGATCGCCTCCTTCCATGCCTCGACGCCGGCGGCCATGAATTGGCAGACGAGTTGGGCGCGGGCCGCGGCGTCGTCCGGCACGTAGTAATCGACGATGAGCCCGGGCAAGCCGTCGGCTTCGCCGAAGATCAGCCGCGTCGCGCCCGTGTCGCGCACGAACGCTTGCCGGTGCGCGAACGCGCGCTGCACGCGCCGCTTGAAGAACGCGTGGTCGATCGGTTCCGCTTCGTCGAAGCTCCAGACGCGCAAGCGAATCTGCGAGTGCGGGCTGTACGCGGCCCGGGCGAGAAAGCGGCCGTCGTGGGCGCGCACGACGACGGTGGCGCCGGATGCCGGCTTGCCTTCGACCCGGTCGATCGCGTTGGCATAAACCCACGGATGGCGGCGTAGCAGCGATTTTTCCTTCGAAGGCTTGAGCGTTACGGTGTTCATCGATCAGTTCGGCAAATACGAAAGACGGAATAGGGAATAGGGAATACGAAATGAGGGCGCGCCTCGCGCGCATACGGATCCGGGATTCGGCAGCCAAGGACTTCGGATGCCTCAGCTGCGCTTCTTGGCGCGTGGGTGAGCCGTGTCGTAGATCCGCGCGAGGTGTTGAAAATCGAGCGACGTATAGATCTGCGTCGCGGCGACGCTGGCATGGCCGAGCAACTCCTGCACCGCGCGCAGATCGCCGCTCGATTGCAGCACGTGCGTCGCGAACGAATGGCGCAGCACGTGCGGATGAACGTTGGCCGGGATGCCCGCTCGCAGCGCGGCGCGCTTGACGCGCTCGCGCACGGCGTTCGGCGACATGCGCGCGCCGCGAACCGACAAGAACAGCGGATGCGGGTCGGCTTTCACGAGTTGCCCGCGCGCCGCGAGCCATGCGGCGAGCGCCTCGAGCGCCTTGCGGCCGACGGGAACGATCCGCTGCCGCTTGCCCTTGCCGAGCACCGTCACTTCGGCTGCCGCCATATTGAGCCAGCCGGCGGAGCGGTAGCCGTCGACGTCCGCGAATGCGGCATCGAGCCCGACGAGCTCCGCTAGCCGCAATCCCGACGAGTAGAACAGCTCGAGGATTGCTTGGTCGCGCAGTTCCTCGGCCGTACCGGGGGAGCCGGCTTCCATGAGCGCGGTGGCGTCATCGACCGACAATGCCTTCGGCAACCGCTTCGGCTGCTTCGGCGCTCGCACGGCGGCCACCGGATTCGCCGGTAGCTCGATGCGCTCGCCGAGCCAACGGTAGAACGCGCGCCAAGCCGATAGGCGGTGCGCGATCGAGCGCGCCGACAGCCCGCGGGCGTGCGCTTTGGCGACGGCCCCGCGCATGTCGACCGCCGACAGGCTCGCGAGCGGCCGTCCGTCCGCCAGTATGGCGAGCGTCTCGAGCTCGTGCGCGTAGCTGCGCAGCGTGTGCTCCGACAGCCGCCGCGCGTGGGCGAGGCTGGCCAGGTACTGTTCGATCAGTTCGGAGTCGGCGGTGGGCACGAGCGAGGCTCTGGCGTCGAGCGCCTAAGATCAGTGGGCGAGCAGCCGGCTCAGCGCCGCGCTGGCGAGCGTGCCGATCTGCATCAGAAAGTCGGTCGCCATGCCTTCATGGAAGCGCCGCGGATCGGGCGATCCCATCACCAGTAAGCCGAACGCCGGCGCGGCCGGCTTCGTCGAAGCATCGCCCGCGACGGCGTCGGTCTCGGCGCTAGCCGTCACGCTCGCGCTTTCGCTCGCACGCGGCTCGCGCAGCGCCAGCAGCACGACCGATTGCACGCCGGCGGCCTGAACCGCCGCGGCCTCCCCACCGGCTGCGGTGGCGGCATCGCCCGCGGCCAGCCATTGCGCCGCTTCGAAGCCCGTATTGGCGCCGCAGTACGGTGCGTCGAGGCCGTTCGCGAACAAGCGCACTTCCTCGCCGACTTGGCGCGCGAACTCGGCATCGCGATAGACGTCGGCGACGTCCCACAGCCGCAGTGCCGCCCGCGGCACGTCGAACACTTCCATGAGGCCTTGCGCGACCGTGCGCGGCAGGGCGTGCGCATCGCGTTCGGCGATCACGTGGGCCGTCCAGCGGTTGAACTTCGCCGCAATGCTGTCGTTCTCGTGCCCGTAGCGCAGCAGTTCCGCGAGCCGCCGCTCGAGCAGCTTGTTCTTTTCGCGCAGCATGTCCATCTGCCGCTCCTGAAGCGAGACGGCGGCTTTGCCGTGCGGGTTGGCGAGCCGGATGGCGGCCAGCAGCTCCGCGTGCTGCGAGAAGAATTCCGGATTGGCGAGCAGGTAGTCGGCGACTTCGCGATCGTTCATGGTATCGGCAAAAGGGCGGGCGTAAGCGTTGGGTTGGAAAGACGGGCGCGCGGCGTCGGCGTCGATCGGCGTCAATCGGCGAGCTCGATTTCGCCCGCGAACACGGTCGTGGCAGGCCCCGACATCATGAGCGCCGCCGCTTCGTCGCGTGCGCCGTCCCAGGCGATCGTGAGCGTGCCGCCGAGCGCGTGGACGGTCACGGGCGAATCGAGCAGTCCGCGGCGAATGCCGGCCGCGACGGCCGCACAGGCGCCCGTGCCGCAGGCGAGCGTCTCGCCCGCGCCACGCTCGAATACGCGCAGCGCGATTTCGTGGCGCGAGCGCACCTGCATGAAACCTGCGTTGACGCGCTGCGGGAAGCGCGCGTGGCGCTCGATTTGCGGGCCGATGCTCGCGACGGGAAACGTTTGGACATCGTCGACGACCTGCACGGCATGCGGATTGCCCATCGACACCGCCGATATCCAATACGTATGGCCGCCGACTTCGAGCGGCCAGAGCGTATCGGCGCCCTCTTCGCGGCCTTCGAGGCCGGTCGCGTCGAACGGCACGCGCGCGGGCTCGAAAGTGGGGGCGCCCATGTCGACGACCACCTCGCCGTTCTCCTGCATGGTGAGCGTGATGAGGCCGCCGTGCACCTGGACGCGCACGCTGCGCTTGTCGGTGAGCCCGGTATCGCGAACGAACTTGACGAAGCAGCGCGCGCCGTTGCCGCAGTGTTCGACTTCACCGCCGTCGCAGTTGAAGATGCGGTACTTGAAATCGGCGCCGTCGACGGTGGGCCGCTCGACGAGCAGCAGCTGATCGGCGCCGATGCCGAAGTGGCGATCGGCGAGGGCGCGCACTTGCTCGCCCGTCAGGGCAAGGGCCCGGCTGTAGCCGTCGAGCACGACGAAGTCGTTGCCCGCGCCATGCATCTTGGTGAACTTGAGCTTCATGATGCGGCCTATTGTAAGCGGTAAGACCCGGCGCGGCTGCGGCAAGCGGTTGCGCGGCGCGGCGAGCGGGCGGCGCCGCTCATTCGTAGACGCTCGGCATGCCCGGCGGGCGGGTCTTGAAGCGCTTGTGCACCCAGTAGTACTGCTCTGGCATCCGCACGATCTGCTGCTCGAGGAATGCATTCATATAGCGGGCGTCCGTGTCGTCGTCGCCGGTTGGAAAATTTTCCCACGGCTTGAAGACCTTCAGCCGATACCCTTTGTAGTTGGGCAGCACTTCGCCGATGAACGGCAGCACTTGCGCACGCCCCACTTGCGCGAAGCGGCCGACGGCCGTGAGCGTGCAGGTCGGGATGCCGAAGAACGGCACGAACGTCGAATTGCGCACGCCGTAGTCCATGTCGGCGCCGAGCATGACGGGCTTGCGCTCGCGCAGCCAGCGCAATACCACGCGCGCGCTGTCCGCGCGGCTCGCCATGTCGGCGCCGAAGCGGCCGCGGGCGTGCTTCGCCACCTCGTCGAGCTCCGGGTTCGACATCGGCTGGTAGAGCGCGGCGCATTGGCGCTGCAGCGCGACGTTGATGAAGACCGAGCCTGCCTCGATGCCGACGAAGTGAAAGCCGAGCAGGAGCGTGGGCGGCATGTCGGGATCGGTCAGATCGACTTCGCTGTCGACTTGAACGAGCTTTTCGAGCTTTTCGAGCGAGCCGAACCATTGCACGCTGCGCTCGACATAGCTGCGGATCGCGTGGCGAAAATGCTTGCACGCGATCTCGTCGCGCTTTTGCTCGCCCCACTCGGGAAAGCACAGCTTCAGGTTCGTGTGGACGACGCGCCGGCGCTGGCTCGGAATTTGGTAGAGCAGCCAGCCGAGGCTGTCGCCGAGGCGCGCGACGAAGCCGTATGGCAAGATCGCTAAGAACTTGAGCAGCCCGATGGCGCACTGCGTACCGACGTGCTTCAGCATGCGCGGGCCCCGCGCGGCGATGGGCGAGCGGCGCGCGCAGCCGGGGAGACGGCCCGCGCAATGCGAGGGTTGGGCGCGCCATGCGCCGAATAGAGGGGCTCAGACACGGCAATTCGTTCTGTGACATTCTCGAGAAGACGTTATAATACGGGCTTCGCCGAGTTAATAGACAACTTGCGGGGCGAAGTCGCCGGGCGCCAGCAGCGTTCGCGCGATATGGGAAATCCGCTAAAGCGTCGCCGCTTCAGGCTCCCGAAGCCGGCTACGTGAACTCAACACCGTAACCTCTAGGAGTCTGCAACGTGGCAAACGACTATCTCTTCACGTCCGAATCCGTATCCGAAGGCCATCCCGACAAGGTCGCCGACCAAATCTCGGACGCCATTCTCGATGCCATCCTCGCGCAGGACAAATACTCGCGCGTCGCCGCCGAAACGCTGTGCAACACGGGCCTCGTCGTGCTGGCCGGTGAAATCACGACGACGGCCAACGTCGATTACATCCAGGTGGCGCGCGACACGATCAAGCGCATCGGCTACGACAACACCGATTACGGCATCGACTATCGCGGCTGCGCGGTGCTCGTCGCCTACGACAAGCAATCGCCCGACATCGCCCAAGGCGTGGATCGCGCGCATGACGACAACCTCGATCAGGGCGCGGGCGACCAAGGCCTGATGTTCGGCTATGCCTGCGACGAAACCCCCGAGCTCATGCCGTTGCCGATTCACCTGTCGCACCGCCTCGTCGAGCGCCAGGCGTGCTTGCGCCGCGACGGCCGCTTGCCTTGGCTGCGCCCCGACGCGAAATCGCAGGTGACGGTCCGCTATGTCGACGGCAAGGCCCATTCGATCGACACCGTCGTGCTTTCGACGCAGCATGCGCCCGAAATCGAGCTCTCCATGCTGCGTGAAGCCGTGATCGAAGAGGTCATCAAGCCGACGTTGCCGGCAGAGTTGATCAAGGGCGACATCAAGTTCCTCGTCAACCCGACGGGCCGGTTCGTCATCGGCGGCCCACAGGGCGATTGCGGTCTGACGGGCCGCAAGATCATCGTCGACACCTACGGCGGTGCTGCGCCCCACGGCGGCGGCGCGTTCTCCGGCAAGGACCCGTCGAAGGTCGATCGCTCCGCTGCTTACGCGGGGCGTTACGTCGCGAAGAACATCGTGGCCGCGGGCCTGGCTTCGCGCTGCTTGATCCAGGTGTCGTATGCGATCGGCGTGGCGCAGCCCACCTCCGTCATGGTCAACACGTTCGGCACGGGCAAGGTGTCGGATGCGACGATCACCAAGCTCGTGCGCGAGCATTTCGATCTGCGTCCGAAGGGCATTATCCAAATGCTCGACCTGCTGCGTCCCGTCTACGAGAAAACGGCTGCTTACGGCCACTTCGGCCGTGAAGAGCCCGAGTTCTCGTGGGAAGCGGCCGACAAGGCACTCGCACTGGCCGAGGCGGCCGGCACCGAACCGGTGGCCGAAGTGGCGTGACGTAATCGCTCGTTGCGCTCGAGTCGCACTCGACGTAGCGCGAGCAAAAACCTTCGGCTCTGAACCGCACCCCAAAAGTTGGACACCGATCCAACCTTTGGGGTGTTTTTCATGGCGAAGTACGGTGAGCAGTTCCGGCGGCGGCGAGTCCATGGCTGCCTGGCGGGGATCCCTATTCCTTCATCTGAATCGATGCGAAAGGTTCCGCAAGCCGCATGCCGGCCCGGCGGCTCAATCCCAGCAGTTGCGGAAGGCCACGGCGGCGATGACGGGCACGCAAAGCACGAGCGGAATGGCGAAGTAGGGGACTTCCAGGTCGGTCACCCAGCTATACGCGAGCCAACCGA
>NZ_JBQCIF010000006.1:0-5977 GCF_051953955.1 Trinickia sp.
GCCTACGGCAACGAAATCGTGAGATTGGCCGATTCGGTTTCGGGCTGCACGAGCTGCGAGTAGGGCGCAAGCGTGTGCATCGTCGAATTGCGCAGGTAGGTGTTCAAGCCGAAGTAAGCGCCGAGCCCCACGAGGGCGAAGACGGCGCCGATCGTCCAGAGCGGCAGTTCGTGCTTGAGCCGATGCGCGATTTGATCGGGCAACGGCCAATGCGGTGCGAAGGCTGCGCGTTTGCCTTTCATCTGCGCGATTTCATCGCCTAGACGGCCCGTCAGATACGAGAGCTTTTCAGGGCCTTCGAGCAAGTACTTGCCTTGGAATCCGAGCAGCAGGCACATATGGAAGACCTCGAGCGACTGCAGCCGCGCGATGCCTTGAGCGCGACAGGTTTCGAGCAGCTCGAAGAACTTCTCGCCGGCCAACTGCTCGCCGAACAGCGTGAGCTGCAGCGGGCGCCGCTCCCATTCGGCGCGGATCTTGAACGGCGAGGCGAGCACGGCTTCGTCGATGGCCGCGCAAAACGCGAACTTCGAGGCGTAGACATCGTCGGCCGCGGCGTTGAGCTTCTTCGCGCCGCGTTCGAACTCGGCAAGAAACGCCTGCACGCGCGCGCCGAATTCGCCCGCGTCGCCGGGCTCGCGCCCCTGCTTGAGCAGGAACACCATGAAAAAGCCGTCGTAGAGCAGATCGCGCAGCGAGCGTGCTTGAAACGTCCCCTCGGCCGAAGCCGAAGGCGGCGCGGATGCTGGTGCCGCGGCACCGAAGAGCGAAGGCATTTGTGTCATGACGTGACGGCGATGAGTTCGAGTTTGAGATCGCTGATGCCGGACGGCGCGTAGATCATGGCCGACTGCGCCTGCAGCATGCGGTCATAGAGGCCGCTGCGCGCTTCGAACGCGAAATAGCAGGCGCCGGGGCGCACCGGCACGGCCGGCGGTACTTGCGGCGTATAGACGAGGCGCACGCCCGGCATCGCGGACAGCACGAGCTTGTCGACGTCGTCGGGGGCGCCGACCTTGAAGCGCGCGGGCACGGCCTCGACGAGCTCGACCGCGGGCATGTCGGCCGACACGGCCAGGAAGAACGTCGTTTTCTCGTCGATCTTGCCCGAATCGAGCCGGCCGACGTGGAACGACGGACGCACTTCCTCGAGCGCGATCGCGAAGTAGCGCGTCGAAATCACCGTTTCGAGCAGATCGCGCACGATGGTGTCGAGCAGCGCGAAGCCGGGACCTGGATCGTCGTGACGGTAGGTGGGCAGATCGGCGAGCGCGTAGCGCTTCGAGAACGTCATCAGCTGCCCCGCGAGCCGCAGTAGCTCCTGGAACAGACGCTCGGGATGGAGCGTGGGCTGCTGCAATAAATGCACGAGCGAGGCGACTGCACCGTTCGCCGTGTGCAAGAGCCAGAACGAGGCGATGTCGCCCGAGCGGAATTCGATGATGTTCTTCGTGGGCTCGCGGTGAAAGCCGTACAGCGCGCTGACTTTCGCCTGCAGCGCGTCGATCAGTTGGCGCAGCCGCTGGTGCAGGATCGCGGATGCCTCGACGGCCAGGCAGGGCGGCACGAAGGTCTCGTCGATCTCGAAGCCCGAGGTGGCCGTGCGCCGCAAGCGCACGAGCGGCACGGCCAGCAATTGCGCACGCGGCTCGGTATGGCTGATCAGCTTCACGCGTGTTTTGAGGAACGTCAGATTCGCGACGGCCGCATCGGTGAATTGATCGGCGACGGCGGCTTGCCTCGGCGCGTAGCGCGAAACGAAGGCGTCCTCGGGATCGTCCGCGCAGTTGCCGCTCGTCTCGCGCAGCGGATGCAGCGCGAGATAGAACGTGAACTCGGCCACGCCCTCGGGCAATGTTTCCAGCGCGATCGGCTGCGGCAATTCGTCGGCGAGCGGCGCGGCGTAGAGCGTGCCGTCCGGGAAGACGAGCGACAGTTCCGAAATGCGCAGCAGATTGTTCGCGAGCGAATCGGCGTCGAACCGCACGCTGCGCACGCCCCAGTTGAACGGTTGGATCGCCCGTATCGATTCGAACAGCCGCGCCTCGTGATAGGCGTCCTGTTGCTGGAAATGCTGGGGCCGCAGAAAGAGCCCCTCGCCCCAAAGCAATTTCGCCGAATAACTCATCTGTATTTCGCTATCTTTCGCTATCAGGTTTTTCGTATATCGCACGTATGGCCGCCGTGAACGGCGGCGCGCCCGGCGCGCGGGATCATCTAGCCGCAACTGACCGAGGAGAGCAGATTGAGGCCCTGCAGCGGCAATTGCGGATCGGGCGAGATGACGGTGCCGCTCGCAACGGTCATCGCGCAGTTGTGAAGGCCGATCATTATGCCGGATTTCTCCGATTTAGCCGGATCGAAGACGAATTTCCAGCGCTGCAGCGCCGGGTCGCGAAACAATGCCACGACGCCGAACGCTTGCGCCTCGCGCGTGACCTTTTCCGTTGCCCGGTAATGCTGGCCGGGAATCAGCGTCACTTCTCGCACGCTCAGCAAATCGGCGCCCAGCGTGCTTTTTTCCTTGGCCGGATCGGTAAACGTGTCGAACGGCGCTTGCTGGAACGACGTCGGATCCTTCAAGGCGTAAAGACGCACGACGAGGGCAAGCGGATGCGCATCGTTGGCCGCGTTCAGATTCGGGGCCGCCGCGAGCGTCAGCGGCACCTCGCGCGGGGGCTTTTGCGAATCGGGCACGGGCGGCTTGCCGAGGCCGGCCGCCTGCAGCGCCGTGGACGCCGCCGCGCCCAGCACCGTCACGCCGGCGGCGCACCCGCCCAGCAGTACGCTGAGCACGAGCGGCCATGCAAGGCGCGACCCAAACCGATAACCGAAAGCTTTACGACTCACGCCAGCACCCCTTCGAAGTTGATGCATCGCCCATTGCCGATTCGCCGATTCACCATTCGCCCATTCCTTCATGTCGAACGGATGTCGGCCGGCGACGAGACGCATCATCGCCATTCGCTTGCATCATGCAATGGACAAGTTGGTCTAGTTCACTGATGCGGAAAAATTTTCCACTATTAAATCGTTTTCACGCTGATTCGGAAATTATTTCAGCATCGTCTATCTGAGATATCAATCGTCGCATTGAAATGTGAACGATTCTGATTTGAAGCCACACAGTTGAATTATCGAAAATTGGCCGGTACTATACGCGCGCACTCGCCGCAAAGCAAAGTTGCGGTTTCCCTCCGAATTAATAAGCCGCCCGGCAGTAAGTAAGAATGATGAAACTACGACTTTTCCGCCTTTTCCAATTGTCCGCCGCGGTGCTCGCGTGTGCCGCCGTGGTCGGCTGCGCAACGCAAAACGCGAGCACGCAAGCCAGCCCCGAAGCGTTCAACAAAGCGCTGGCCGATGCCGATGCCGTCGCCAAGAGCGGCGATCAAACGCGCGCGCTCGCGCTCTACGATCAGCTGACGAAGGCCGACCCGACGCGCGAAGAGCCGTGGTCGCGCATCGCGCAGATCCAATTCCAGCAGTCTCACTACGGCCAGGCCATCGTCGCCGCGCAAGAGGCGTTGTCGCGCGATCAGACCGACCGCGATGCGAAGAGCGTGCTGGCCGTGAGCGGCCTGCGCGTGGCCACCGAGTCGCTCGGCCAGTTGCGCCAGGATTCGGCACTCGCGGGCGACGCCAAGTCCGACGCCCAGGTGCTCGCGCATCAGCTGCGCGAAACGCTCGGCGAAAACACGTTGTTTCCGGAAGAAGTCGAGAAAAAGCCCGTCGTGAAAAAGCGCCGCTATGTGCGCCGCCCGGTCGCGGCCGCGCAAAAGAGCGCGGAGAAAGTCGCCGAAAGCGCCGACGCCGCTCCGGCGCCCAGCGCGCCCGCCAAGAGCGCCGCCCCGGCTCAGCCCGCGCAGGCGGCCAAGAGTGGCGGTGCTTCCGATCCCTTCAGTGCGCTTCGCTGATCGGCCCATTTGATCCAATCGCCTCGGGGAGCCAACGATGGCCAAGAAAGAAAGCATTCAGAAACGTCTGCAAAAGGTGCGGCCGCCGCGCGTGCAGTTGACCTATGAGGTCGAGCGCGGCGACGCGATCGAAGTCAAGGAGCTGCCGTTCGTCGTCGGCGTCGTCGCCGATCTGGGCGGTCAGTCCGAGGTCGAGCAGCCGAAGCTGCGCGACCGCAAGTTCGTCAGCATCGATCGCGACAATTTCGACGACGTCATGAAGGGCATCGAGCCGCGCGCGGCGTTCCAGGTCAAGAACGAGCTGACGGGTGCCGGCGGCTCGTTCGGCGTGGACCTGCGCTTCCGCTCGATGGACGACTTCGGGCCCGACGCCGTGGTCGACCAGATCGAACCGCTGCGGCGCTTGCTCGATGCACGCTCGAAGCTGGCCGATTTGCGCAACAAGCTGGCCAGCAACGACAAGCTCGAGAGCCTGCTCAGCGAAGTGCTCGCGAACACGCAGCAGTTGCAGACGCTGGCTGGCGAAGCGGGCGCGCGCGGTGATGCCGATGGTGAAGAGAAGCAAGGCGAATAACTTGATGCGGAGTGTCAGCATGAATCAGCAAACGGCTACGGCCGCGGCTCCGAGCGCCGCGCAAGCGAGCGCCGGCACGTCGCTGCTCGACGAGATCGTCGAGAAGAGCAAGGTTGCGAAATCCGATTCCGAGCACGCGCGTGCAAAGGACTTGATTGGCGAGCTCGTCCATCAGGTGATGGACGGCACGGTCGTCGTTTCCGACAACCTCTCGGCGACGATCGATGCGCGCATCGCCGAGCTCGACCGTCTGTTGTCGGCGCAGCTCAGCGAGGTCATGCATGCGCCCGAGTTCCAGCGCATGGAAAGCACTTGGCGCGGGCTCAACTATCTGTGCAAAGAGAGCAACACGGGCTCGACGATCAAGATCCGCGTGCTCAATGCGAACAAGCGCGAGATCGTCCGCGATTTCAAGGCAGCGTCCGAGTTCGATCAGAGCGCGCTGTTCAAGAAAGTGTACGAAGAAGAGTTCGGCACGTTCGGCGGTGCGCCTTTCGGCACGCTGATCGGCGATTTCGAGCTGACGCGTCAGCCCGAGGACATGTATTTCATCGAACAGATGTCGCACGTCGCGGCGGCGGCGCACGCGCCGTTCATCACGTCGGCCTCGCCGGAGATCCTCGGCCTCGAATCGTTCGCCGATCTCGGCAAGCCGCGCGATCTCGGCAAGGTGTTCGATACGGTCGAGTATGCGAAGTGGAAGTCGTTCCGCGAATCGGAAGATTCGCGCTACGTCGGCTTGACGCTGCCGCGTTACCTCGGGCGTCTGCCGTTTCATCCGAAGGACGGGCTCATCGCCGAGAAGTTCAATTTCGTCGAAAGCGTCGACGGCTCCGACCACAGCAAGTATCTCTGGTGCAACGCCGCGTGGGCGTTCGCCACGCGGCTGACGGCGGCATTCGACGATTTCGGCTGGTGCGCGGCGATCCGCGGCGTGGAGGGCGGCGGGCTCGTCGAAGACTTGCCGACACATACGTTCAAGACCGACGACGGCGAAATCGCGCTCAAGTGCCCGACCGAAATCGCCATCACGGACCGGCGCGAGAAGGAGCTCAGCGATCTGGGCTTCATCCCGCTCGTGCACTGCAAGAACTCCGATTACGCGGCGTTCTTCGCGGCGCAGTCGGTGCAGCGGCCGAAGAAGTACAACACCGACAGCGCGAATGCGAATGCCGTGTTGTCCGCTCAGCTGCAGTACATCTTCTCGGTCTCGCGTGTCGCCCACTATCTGAAGGCGATGATGCGCGACAAGATCGGCAGCTTCGCTTCGGCACAGAACGTCGAGCAATTCCTCAATCGTTGGGTGGCGCAGTATGTGCTGCTCGACGATAACGCCACGCAGGAACAAAAGGCGCAGTTCCCGCTGCGCGAAGCGTCGATTCAAGTGTCCGAGATTCCCGGCAAGCCAGGCTCGTACCGATCGGTCGCTTTCCTGCGTCCGCATTTCCAGCTCGACGAGTTGTCGATCTCGTTGCGGCTGGTGGCC
>NZ_JBQCIF010000007.1:0-28270 GCF_051953955.1 Trinickia sp.
TTTCACATCGCGTCAACAGTTTTTTTAACTTCGTTCGAACTTCATCGAACCCTCAACCGTTGCCGCACCCTCTGCTCCGCACCCGCGCAAAACACGGGTACAACCCGCTTCGCACAAGGCCTCGCTTCCCTTCGCTCAGTCGCATTGACTGCGCGAAAGGGCGTGATTCTAGGCCCCTTCCGAACACCGCGCAAGCGGAAATTTGAGCGCCTCGAATCAGCGGTGCTTGAACGCCGGTTTACGCTTTTCGAGGAAGGCCGCCATCCCTTCTTTTTGATCCTCGGTCGCGAACAGCGAGTGGAACAGCCGGCGCTCGAAGCGAATGCCTTCCGCGAGCGTCGTTTCGTAGGCGCTGTTCACCGATTCCTTGACCATCATGACGGCCGGCAGCGGGAATTCGGCGATCGTCGCAGCCGCGGCCAACGCTTCATCGAGCAGGGAAGCCGCCGGAACGATGCGCGACACGAGCCCCGCACGCTCGGCCTCGGCCGCATCCATGAAGCGCGCGGTCAAGCACATGTCCATCGCCTTGGCTTTCGATACCGCGCGCGGCAGCCGCTGCGTGCCACCCGCACCAGGCATCACGCCGAGCTTGATTTCGGGCTGCCCGAATTTCGCCGTATCGGCCGCAATGACGATGTCGCACATCATGGCCAACTCGCAACCGCCGCCGAGCGCGAAGCCGGCAACGGCCGCGATGATCGGCTTGCGAATCGTACGCACCGTCTCCCAATTGCGCGTGATGTATTCGCCTTTATAGACGTCCATGTACGTATAGGTGGCCATCATGCCGATGTCGGCGCCAGCCGCAAATGCCTTCTCGCTGCCCGTGACGACGATCGCGCCGATGCCCTCATCCGCGTCGAACGCACGCAGCGCGGCACCGAGCTCGTCCATCAGAGCATCGTTCAGCGCGTTCAGCGCCTTCGGCCGGTTCAACGTCACGAGGCCAACGCGCCCGCGCGTCTCGACCAAAATGTTTTCGTAGCTCATCCCATCCTCCTTGGTCCTTAGATGTCGACCGGGCGACAAAAGCTTTCGCACCCGTCCGGAAACAATGCTAACATTCGCCAACCAACCGGTCGGTCGGTTAATTAATACGAAGCTTGCCGTTTGATTGCCGGCCTGCTCCTACCAACGCTTGAGCCTGCCCCTGTCTCGCTATGACCCATCCTCTATTTGCGAAGCACGAAGCCACGCTGAAGAATGCGCTCGACGCCATCGGCTCGCGCGGCTACTGGAGTCCTTTCGCGGAAATGCCGAGCCCCAAAGTGTACGGGGAAACCGGTAACGCGGATGGAGAAGCTGCCTTCAAAGCCCATTTGAATCACGAATTCTCGCTCGACCAACCGGGCACCGGTGCATGGGTCGGAGCCGAGCAATCGCCTTTCGGCTTCGCGCTCGGGGTTCGCTACCCCAAAGCCGACGTCGATGCATTGATCGGCGCGGCAGCCGCCGCCGAATGCAATTGGCGCAAAGCTGGACCGGAAGCGTGGGTAGGCGTGAGTCTCGAGATCTTGGCGCGCCTCAATCGCGCGAGCTTCGAGATCGCCTACAGCGTCATGCATACGACCGGCCAAGCATTCATGATGGCGTTTCAAGCTGGCGGACCGCATGCGCAAGATCGCGCGCTCGAGGCCGTGGCGTACGCGTGGGGCGAATTGCGCCGAGTGCCGGCCGAAGCGCACTGGGAAAAGCCCCAAGGCAAGAACCCGCCTCTGGCCATGCGCAAGCGTTACACGGTCGTGCCCCGAGGCATCGGCCTCGTGCTGGGTTGCTGCACCTTCCCCACGTGGAACGGATACCCCGGCCTCTTCGCCGATCTGGCCACGGGCAACGCCGTCATCGTGAAGCCCCACCCCGGCGCGATTCTGCCGCTCGCCATCACCGTGCGCATTGCACGCGATGTCCTGCGCGACGCCGGCTTCGATCCGAACGTGGTCACGCTGCTCGCCACGGAGCCGAACGATGGCCCGCTCGTGCAGGAGCTCGCGCTGCGCCCCGAAATCAAGCTGATCGACTTCACGGGGAGCACGCAAAACGGCACCTGGCTGGAACGCAACGCACATCAAGCCCAGGTATTCACCGAAAAGGCCGGCGTCAACCAAATCGTCGTCGATTCCGTGGACGACCTGAAGGCCGCCGTCCGCAACATCGCCTTTTCGCTCGCGCTGTACTCCGGCCAGATGTGCACGGCGCCTCAAAATATCTACGTGCCTCGCGACGGTATTCGCACCGCCGAGGGGCACGCCAGCTTCGACGACGTGGCACAAGCAATTGCCGGCGCCGTGCAAAAGCTCGTGGCCGACCCGGCGCGTGCCGTGGAACTGATCGGCGCGATTCAGAACGACGGCGTTGCTCGCCGAATCGACGAAGCGCGCGCGCTGGGCCCCGTTCTGGCCGACAGCCAAACGCTCGAGCATCCGGCCTTTCCCCAAGCGCGCGTGCGTACACCGCTCGTTTTGCAACTGGACGCCGCCCACGATTCGGCGAAGTTCAGCGGCGAATGGTTCGGCCCGATCTCGTTCGTGATCGCCACGGATTCGACACGGCAATCGCTCGAATTGGCCGGATCGCTCGCCGCTCGGCATGGCGCACTGACGCTGTCCGTCTACAGCACCGACGAAGCGACGATCGAGGCGGCGCACGAAGCGGCCGTCGAGGGTGGCGTGGCGCTCTCGGTCAACCTAACGGGCGGCGTGTTCGTGAATCAGTCGGCCGCATTCTCCGACTTCCACGGCACCGGCGCCAATCCGGCGGCCAACGCCGCCTTGACCGATTCCGCGTTCGTCGCGAACCGCTTCCGAGTCGTTCAAAGCAGGATTCATGTTGCACCGCGCGAGCAATCGGCGGAAGTCGGCCGAACGGCATAGCCCGTTCAGCCGAATGGAGTCGGATCGCCGGCTCTACTAACATCAAGTACATCAAGTCGATAGGTCCCGTCGCCATGACGGGCCCCCCGTTCACTGGAAGCCATCCGATGACCGAAGCCTACATCTGCGATGCCATTCGCACCCCGATCGGCCGCTATGGCGGAGCACTGAAAGACGTCCGCGCCGACGATTTGGCTGCCGTTCCCATCAAGGCGCTCATGGAGCGCAACCCGGGCGTCGATTGGCGCGCGCTGGACGACATCATCTATGGGTGCGCGAACCAGGCCGGCGAGGACAACCGCAACGTCGCGCGCATGGCGGCGCTGCTGGCCGGTTTGCCGACTGACGCGCCCGGCGCCACGATCAACCGCCTCTGCGGTTCGGGCATGGACGCCGTCGGCTCGGCGGCGCGTGCGCTGAAAGCCGGTGAAGCGAGGTTGATGATCGCAGGCGGCGTGGAAAGCATGACGCGCGCACCATTCGTCACAGGAAAGGCACCCACCGCTTTCGCGCGGCAAGCCGAAATCTTCGATACGACGATCGGCTGGCGTTTCGTCAACGCGCGCCTGAAGGCACAGTACGGCATCGACTCGATGCCCGAGACCGGAGAAAACGTCGCGACTCAGTTTTCGGTCAGCCGTGCGGATCAGGATGCCTTCGCGCTGCGCAGCCAGCAAAAGGCGGCGCGCGCTCAGCAGAACGGTACGCTCGCGCAAGAAATCGTCGCGGTCGAAATTGCACAAAAGAAGGGCGAGCCGCTGCTCATCACGCGCGACGAGCATCCGCGCGAAACATCGCTCGAAGCGCTGACCAAGCTCAAGGGCATCGTGCGTCCGGACGGAACCGTCACGGCGGGCAACGCCTCAGGCGTGAACGATGGCGCATGCGCGCTCTTGCTCGCCAACGAAGAAGCGGCTTCCCAATATGGGCTGCGCAGGCGGGCACGCGTTCTCGGCATGGCAACCGCGGGCGTCGAGCCCCGCATCATGGGCATCGGGCCGGCACCGGCCACCCAAAAATTGCTGCAGCGGCTCGAAATGTCGCTCTCGCAGTTCGACGTCATCGAACTGAACGAGGCATTCGCATCACAAGGCCTCGCGGTGCTGCGCATGCTGGGCGTTGCCGACGACGATGCCCGCGTCAACCCTAACGGCGGCGCAATCTCGCTTGGCCATCCGCTGGGAGCGTCCGGTGCACGACTCGTCACCACGGCCCTTTATCAACTCGAGCGCACGGGCGGCCGCTATGCGCTCTGCACGATGTGCATCGGCGTGGGTCAAGGCATCGCCCTCGCCATCGAGCGTGTGTGAGCGTGTGATCGACCTCGCGCAGCCGGCCTATTCGACGTCGGCTGCCCACGGAGCGAATGAGGAGAGGAGACGACAGATGCAATATGAAGCGATTCGCGTCGAAATAGACGTTGCCACGCAGGTCGCCACGGTGACGTTGAACCGTCCGGAGAAGTTGAACAGCTTCACGCGTGCGATGCACAAAGAGTTGACCGCCGCGCTCGATGAAGCGGTTGGCGCCGGTGTGCGCGCACTCGTCGTGACGGGCGCGGGCCGCGGATTTTGCGCAGGCCAGGATCTGGCCGACCTGACGTTCGAGCCGGGCAGATCGACAGACCTCGGCGCGCTGATCGACGAACACTTCAATCCGCTCGTGCGTCGTCTGCAAGCTTTACCGATTCCCGTCATCGCAGCCGTCAACGGCATCGCGGCCGGCGCGGGCGCGAACCTGGCGCTCGCCTGCGACATCACGATTGCAGCGCGCTCGAGCAGCTTCGCGCAATCGTTCGTCAAGATCGGGCTCGTTCCCGATTCGGGCGGCACGGCGTTTCTGCCGGAGCGCGTGGGAATGGCTCGTGCGCTGGGCCTCGCCATCACCGGAGAAAAGATCGGTGCGGAACAGGCCGAGCGCTGGGGGTTGATCTGGCAAGTCGTCGACGATGCCGATCTGCTTCACTGCGCGAACACGCTTGCCGCGCAGTTGGCCCAGCAGCCCACCCGCGCCATCGCCGCCATCAAGCGCGCGCTGCGCGCGAGTGCGACGAATACCCTCGCTCAGCAACTCGATCTCGAACGCGATCTGCAACGCGAACTCGGCAATTCGCACGACTACGCCGAAGGCGTGCAAGCATTCATTCAGAAGCGCGCGCCGCGCTTCGAGGGGCGTTGACATGTCGGCGTCGAATTCGCAAGCCGCGAGCGAGGTGTCCGCCTCGCAATCGATGTCGCCGGACGAGTTGGCCCGCGCGGTCGGGCGTGCCATGTACGAAGCGGATGCCTGCAGTCGAGCACTCGGGTTCGAACTCACCGAAGTGCGATCAGGCTACGCGCGCATGCGTGCCGCCGTGCGTCCGGATTTCCTCAACGGACATGCGATCTGCCATGGCGGTGTCATTTTCACGCTCGCCGATTCCACGTTCGCGTTTGCCTGCAACTCGCATAACGTCAATACGGTCGCGTCGGGCTGCTCGATCGAATTCCTGCGGCCGGTGCACGGCGGGGACACGCTCACGGCCGAGGCGATGGAGCAAACGATCAGCGGTCGCACCGGGATATACGACATTCGCGTCACGAACGGCGCCGGTGAAACGGTGGCCATGTTTCGCGGCAAATCCGCGCACATCAAAGGGCATGTGATTCCGCCCACATGAGGCGGCAGCCGCTTGCGCCCCGACCCCAGATCGCGCCGGCGCAAGCGCCTGCTAGCGAACCGCCATCCGCAGCGGCAAGTATGCGACGGGCTGCCTCGCCGTGCCCGCCGGCAGCTATTTTTCAATGAAACAGGAGACATGCGATGAACACCGCGCTGCCGCTCGATCCGATCGAGACCGCGAGCCGAGACGAACTCGCCGCCTTGCAGCTGGAACGGCTCAAATGGACGCTTCAGCACGCTTACGAGCATTCCATCGTCTATCGGCGCAAGTTCGACGAGGCAGGCGTGCGTCCCGAAGATCTCACGACCCTGGCGGATCTCGCGCGTTTCCCGTTCACCACGAAAAGCGATCTGCGCGAGAACTATCCGTTTGGGATGTTCGCCGTGCCGCAGGACAAGATTTCCCGCATTCACGCATCGTCGGGCACGACCGGCAAGCCGACCGTCGTCGGTTACACGGCGCGCGACATCGACACATGGGCCAATCTCGTCGCGCGCTCGATCCGCGCGGCCGGTGCGCGGCGCGGCGATAAGGTGCACGTGAGCTACGGCTACGGCCTATTCACGGGCGGCCTCGGTGCGCATTACGGCGCCGAGCGCGCCGGCCTGACGGTGATTCCGTTCGGCGGCGGTCAAACCGAAAAGCAAGTACAACTGATCCAAGATTTCAAGCCCGACATCATCATGGTCACGCCAAGCTACATGCTGTCGATCGCCGACGAGCTCGAACGCCAGGGCGTCGATCCTGCGCGCTGTTCGCTGCGCATCGGCATCTTCGGCGCCGAACCGTGGACGAACGACATGCGGCGCGCGATCGAAGCGCGCATGGGCATCGACGCCGTCGACATCTACGGCCTCTCCGAAGTCATCGGCCCCGGCGTCGCCAGCGAGTGCGTCGAGACGAAAGACGGCCCGACGATTTGGGAAGACCACTTCTATCCGGAGATCATCGATCCGGTCACCGGAGAGGTGCTGCCCGACGGCGAGTTCGGCGAACTGGTCTTCACCTCGCTGACGAAAGAGGCGTTGCCCATCATCCGCTATCGGACGCGCGACCTCACACGCTTGCTGCCGGGCACGGCGCGCACGATGCGCCGCATGGAAAAGATCACGGGACGCTCCGACGACATGATGATCGTCCGTGGCGTCAACGTCTTCCCGACGCAAATCGAAGAATTGCTGCTGAAGCAGCCTGCCTTGGCCCCGCATTATCAAATCGTGCTGACCAAGGAAGGACCGCTCGACGTGATGACGCTCAACGTCGAGCCCTGTCCGGACACGCGGGCGGACGACGCGATGCTCGCGTCAGCCAAGACCGCACTCGCCTACGACATCAAAGCGCTGATCGGCGTGACGGCGATCGTCAACGTTCTGCCGGTGAACGGTATCGAGCGATCGGTCGGCAAGGCAAAGCGCGTCATCGACAAACGATCGGCTTGACCCCGCGAGAGAACCGGAGCGAACCAAAGCGAAGCGAACGAACGCGACCGAAACCGAATTGCTTCGAGACGAAGCGACGCAGCCGGCGAGAACTGGCAACAACCAGCAACAACCGGCTCGTCGCTCGCAGGCTTACGAATTAGGCAACAGCAACCACATTCGGCCCGCTTGCTTCATTTTGCCGGCGAGATCGCCGGCTTCGTCGCCCAGCCCCCAAAAATAATCGGCGCGCACGCCGCCCCGGATCGCGCTGCCCGTATCCTGAGCGAACACGAGCCGGTTCATCGGCGTATTCGTGAACGGCCTCGTGGTAGCCAGAAACACCGCGGAGCCGAGCGGAATCGCCGCGGGATCGACGGCGATCGAGCGCTCCGGCGTGAGCGGCACGCCCAACGCACCGATCGGCCCGTCGCCGCCTTCCGATACCGCCTGCGCCGATGGCATGTCGCGGAAGAAGACGAAGCGCGGGTTCACGTCGAGTAAGCTCGCCACGCGTGCCGGATTCGCGCGCGCCCAGGCTTTGATGCCTTGCATCGTCGCCTGAGCAGGCGTGATCTCGCCATGATCGAGCAGCCATCGGCCGATCGACCGATAGGGCTGATTATTCGTGCCGCCGAAGCCGACGCGCATGACACTGCCATCGTCGAGCACGATGCGGCCCGAGCCCTGCACCTGCAAAAAGAACGCTTCGATCGGATCGTCTACCCAGACGAGCTCGTTGCCATCCAGAACGCCCGAGCGTTCGAGCTCGGCACGCGCCGGCAACGCCGTCCCCGGACGATAGCCGGACGGCCAGTGATAGAGCGGATATTGATACGGGCCGCGGCGCGTGCGTGCGCCATGCAGCAGCGGTTCGTAATAGCCGGTGACGAGCCCATCCACCGAACCATCGCTGTTGGCGAGTTGGAACGGCGTGAAATTCGTCTCGAAGAAGGTGCGCGTGGCTGCCGCATCGAGATCGTCGAGCCGCGATGCGGCTGCGCAGGCCCGCCGCCAATTGGCGAGTTGTCCGACGCGCAGGCAATTCTCGCGCAACGCAGCAGCCGCGCCGATCAGTGAATCGTCGTCCCATCCCGGCACTTGCTGCCAGGCTACCGGGGTGAGCCGGCCGGGCGACAACGCACCGGTGACGGTGGACAGGCCGCCTACCGATGGCCCGGCAGGGCGCACCACCGCGCCGCCGCCGCACGCCGCAAGCAGCACGGCGGCCGCGAGGGCGGCCGCACGGCCGAGGAATGACGAAGGAATGCGCATACAATGTGGACTCTTGATGGAAATCGCCATGTCCGCTCTATTCGACGAATACCCGATGCTGATTTTCGCGCTCGAGGCGTTCGCAGCCTTGGCGTTGCTCGTGATCATCGTCGTCTGGACGATGTCGGGCAGGAAGACGGGCGCGCGGGCAGCCGAAAGCACGGGCAATCGAGTGCACCGGTAAGCTGCAAAGCCGCGAAGCTCCAAAGCAGCGAAAGAACGCCGGCTCGAACGGCAACGCCTTTCGCATCGCGTTCGCACCGGCTCAATGCAGCGTGCGCGGCATTTGCAGCGCGAACTCCGGTACGGGCGCTTCGAAGCGCTCGCCGTCCTCGGCTACGCAAAAATAAGCGCCGCGCATCGTCCCAACCGGCGTTTCGAGCACCGCCCAGCTCGTGTACTCGAACTGCTCGCCAGGCTGCAGCAGCGGCTGATGCCCCACCACGCCAAGGCCCTTCACTTCCTGCACGCGATTTTCGCTATCGGTGATGATCCAGTGGCGCGCGATCAACTGCGCGGCGACCTGGCCGGTGTTGCGAATCGTCAGCGTGTAGGCGAATGCGTACTGTCGGCGCTCGGGATCCGACTGCTCGGGCAGATAGCGTGTTTGCGCCGACACGCTGAATTGATACTGGCTCATCGTGATGTGCTGATGCTGATGTGGTTCTCTGAAGAAGTCCGACCCGCCGCCGGCCGCCGCATGGCAAGCGCCGCGCCGGTTTCGCATTCTGATCCATGCAGCCTGCGCCCGCAACCGCCGAGCGGGCAAGACAGCCTGGCACGCCCGGCGCGGTAAAATGTGGATTTTCCGCCTGGCGGCCCTTCGCAGCCTCGTGCGGGCCCTTCTTCGGCCATCTTGCTTTTCACGCCATGACGCAATTTCGCATCGCTCCCAGCATCCTTTCCGCCGACTTCGCAAGGCTCGGCGAAGAAGTCCGCAACGTCATCGATTCCGGCGCCGACTGGATCCACTTCGACGTCATGGACAATCACTATGTCCCGAATCTCACGATCGGCCCGCTCGTGTGCGAAGCGATCCGTCCGCACGTGCAAGCACCGATCGACGTCCACCTGATGGTGCGCCCGGTCGATCGCATCGTGCCCGATTTCGCGAAGGCCGGCGCGAACATCATCAGTTTTCATCCGGAAGCGTCGGACCATATCGATCGCACACTCTCGCTGATCCGCGATCATGGCTGCAAGGCGGGGCTCGTCTTCAATCCCGCAACGCCGCTCAACTACCTCGATCACGTCATGGATCGCGTCGATCTCGTGCTGATCATGTCGGTCAACCCGGGGTTCGGCGGGCAGTCGTTCATCCCCGAAGCGCTCAACAAGCTGCGCGAAGCTCGCGCTCGGATCGACGCCTATCGGGCACGCACGGGACGCGAGATCCATCTCGAGGTGGACGGCGGCGTCAAGGTCGAGAACATCGCGCAGATCGCGGCCGCAGGCGCCGATACCTTCGTTGCCGGCTCGGCCATTTTCGGCAAGCCCGACTATCGGGCCGTCATCGACGACATGCGCCGTGAGCTCGCTACCGCGAGCAGCACCCCGGTATGAGCCCGGGCGGCGCCGAGGGCGGCCGCGATGCGTGCCGGACGGCCGTGCGGCGCGTGAAGGCGGCCGTCATCGATTTGGACGGCACGATGGTCGATACGGCCGACGATTTCACGGCCAGCCTGAACGGGATGCTCGCCGAACTGGGCGTGCGGCCGATCTCGCGCGACGAAGTCGTCGGCTATGTCGGGAAGGGTTCAGAGCATCTCGTTCGCAGCGTGCTGTCGGCGCGGCTTTCGGCAGACGAAACCGCCGCACGGTTCGCCGACGCGCTCGAT
Organism: Trinickia sp.; assembly: GCF_051953955.1. Taxonomy (GTDB): domain Bacteria; phylum Pseudomonadota; class Gammaproteobacteria; order Burkholderiales; family Burkholderiaceae; genus Trinickia. Next base: position 10,067 of record NZ_JBQCIF010000007.1, read on the forward strand.
CGTTATCAAGCGCACTACGCATTGGTCAACGGCCGCCACACGCGGCTTTATCCCGAGGTCGAGCCCGGGCTCGCCGAACTGGCGCGAGCCGGCGTGAAGCTCGCCTGCGTCACGAACAAGCCGCATCGCTTCGCCGTCGCGCTGCTCGAGCAATACGGGCTCGCGCGCTACTTCTCCGTGATCCTCGGCGGCGATAGCGTCGCGCGCAAAAAGCCGGACCCGCAGCCGATGCTGGCGGCGTGCGAGGCCATGCACGTGGCCCCGGGGGACGCGGTGGCGATCGGCGACTCGGAAAACGATGCGCTGGCAGGCCGAGCCGCGGGCATGGCCACGTTGACGGTGCCCTACGGCTACAACCACGGCAAAGCTATACAAACGATAAATTCGGATGGTATAGTCGCCACGTTGCTCGAAGCCGCGAGGTTCATCGCGAATCGCTCGTCCGGCTCCGGCGCAACGGATCCATCGCTGACTACCTAAAGTCATTCACCTCATGTTTCTGAACAAAAAACGGAGTCCGAGCAGTATCGACCGGGGAGCCTGGCCCTGGCGTCGCTCGTCGCACTGACCTCTTTCGAGGTACGCTGAAGTTCGTCGTCTTCAGCGCCGTTTTTTGATGTCGCCGCGCATTCGCGCACTATTCGTCGTATCGCCCGAACGATCGCACCCGCGCGTTTTTCTGGTCGTCGCTGCGCCCGTGCGCTTACGGCTTGCCGCACGCCTCGCTTCGCTCGCTCGTGAGCAACGCTGGCGTCGGCCATTCGAACAGGATCGGAACATGACCGAACTCGAGTTTCAGTCCCTCGCCGGCGAGGGTTACAACCGCATTCCGCTGATCGCCGAAGCGCTCGCCGATCTGGAAACGCCCCTTTCCCTTTACTTGAAGCTCGCACAACCTGAGCGCGGCGGGGCCAATTCGTTCCTGCTCGAGTCCGTCGTCGGCGGCGAGCGGTTCGGCCGCTATTCGTTCATCGGGCTGCCGGCGCGCACGCTCGTTCGCACGAAAAACGGCGTCAACGAGGTCGTGCGCGATGGCCGAGTCGTCGAGACGAGCGAGGGCGATCCGTTCGATTTCATCCAGCAATTCCAGGCGCGTTTCAAGATCGCGCAGCGCCCCGGGCTGCCTCGCTTCGCGGGTGGCCTCGCCGGCTACTTCGGTTACGACGCCGTTCGCTACATCGAGAAAAAGCTCGCGCATACGGCCCCGCCCGACGACCTCGGCTTGCCCGACATCCAATTGTTGCTGACCGAGGAAGTCGCAGTCATCGACAATCTCGCCGGCAAGCTCTATTTGGTCATCTATGTCGACCCGACGGCGCCTGAAGCCTACGCACGCGCCAAGCAGCGGCTGCGCGAGTTGCGCCAGCGCTTGCGCGCGACGGTGCAGCCGCCCGTGACTTCGCCGAGCGTGCGCACGGAGATCTATCGGGAGTTCGCTCGCGACGACTATCTGAACGCCGTGCGCCGCGCGAAGGAATACATCGCGGCCGGCGAGCTCATGCAGGTGCAAGTCGGCCAGCGCTTGACCAAGCCGTATCGCGACAACCCGCTTTCGCTCTATCGCGCGCTGCGCTCGCTCAACCCGTCGCCGTACATGTATTACTACAACTTCGGCGAATTCCATGTGGTAGGCGCATCGCCGGAAATTCTCGTCCGCCAGGAAAAGCGCGGCGAGGATCACATCGTCACGATTCGGCCGCTCGCCGGCACGCGGCCGCGCGGCAACACCCCCGAGCGCGATGCCGAGCTGGCCACCGAGCTCTTGAACGATCCGAAGGAAATCGCAGAGCACGTGATGCTGATCGACCTCGCGCGCAACGACGTCGGCCGCATCGCGCAGACGGGATCGGTCGCCGTCACCGATAAAATGGTCATCGAAAAATACTCGCACGTGCAGCACATCGTCAGTTCGGTCGAAGGCAAGCTCAAGCCCGGGACGACGAACTTCGACGTGCTGCGCGCGACGTTCCCGGCCGGCACGCTGTCCGGTGCGCCGAAGGTGCGTGCGATGGAATTGATCGACGAGCTCGAGCCCGTCAAGCGCGGGCTGTACGGTGGCGCAGTGGGCTATCTATCGTTCACGGGCGAAATGGACCTCGCCATCGCGATTCGCACGGGGCTCATCCACAACGGTAACCTGTACGTGCAAGCGGCGGCGGGCGTCGTGGCCGACTCGGTGCCCGAATCGGAATGGCAAGAAACCGAGAACAAGGCCCGGGCCGTGCTGCGCGCCGCCGAACAAGTGCAAGACGGCCTCGACAGCGATTTTTGAGCGGAGAGACATCATGTTGCTGATGATCGACAACTACGATTCGTTCACGTACAACCTCGTGCAGTACTTCGGCGAGCTCGGCGAGGACGTCCATACCTATCGCAACGACGAAATCACGCTCGACCAAATCGAAGCGATGAAGCCCGAGCGCATCTGCCTCTCGCCGGGCCCGAGCAATCCGCAGAACGCAGGCATCACGCTCGACGTGCTGCGGCACTTTTCCGGCAAGCGGCCGATCCTCGGCGTCTGTCTCGGTCACCAGGCAATCGGTGAGGCCTTCGGCGGCCGCGTCGTGCGCGCGCAGACGATCATGCACGGCAAGGTGAGCCGCATCGAAACCGACGGCAAGGGCGTGTTCGCGAACCTGCCGAAGCACTTCGACGTGACGCGCTATCACTCGCTCGCGATCGAGCGCGAGTCGCTGCCCGACTGCCTCGAAATCTCGGCCTGGACAGAAGACGGCGAAATCATGGGGGTGCGCCACAAGACGCTCGCCGTCGAAGGCGTGCAGTTCCACCCCGAATCGATCTTGTCCGAGCACGGTCATGCGCTGCTCGAGAATTTTCTGAACGGCTCCAAGGCGAAACAAGCCGCTTGATGCCACGCGACGCGGGCCCGGCACGCACCCGCACGCCGCACGTAACGGAACGAACGAAGGCGCATCCATGACCATCACTCCGCAAGAAGCATTGCAGCGCACGATCGAGCATCGCGAGATCTTTCACGACGAAATGCTGCACCTCATGCGGCTCATCATGCGCGGCGACATGTCGCCCGTGATGGCGGCCGCGATCATCACGGGCCTGCGCGTGAAAAAGGAAACGATCGGCGAGATCGCGGCCGCGGCCACCGTCATGCGTGAATTCGCGCGTCACGTCGAAGTGCCGGACAACGCGAATTTCGTCGACATCGTCGGCACGGGCGGCGACGGCGCCAATACGTTCAACATCTCGACTGCGACGATGTTCGTCGCCGCCGGTGCGGGCGCGAAGGTCGCCAAGCATGGCGGCCGCGGCGTATCGAGCAAATCGGGCAGCGCTGACGTGCTCGAAGCGCTCGGCGTGAACATCGATCTACAGCCGGAGCAGGTGGCCGCATCCATCGCCGAAACGGGCATGGGCTTCATGTTCGCCCCCAATCACCACCCCGCGATGAAGAACATCGCACCGGTGCGCCGCGAGCTCGGCATACGCACGATCTTCAATATCCTCGGCCCGCTCACCAATCCGGCCGGCGCGCCGAATCAGCTGATGGGCGTGTTTCATCCCGACCTCGTCGGCATCCAAGTGCGCGTGATGCAGCGCCTCGGCGCGAAGCACGTGCTCGTCGTCTACGGCAAGGACGGCATGGACGAGGTGTCGCTCGGCGCGGCGACGCTCGTAGGAGAATTGCGCGACGGCCAAGTGCACGAGTACGAGATCCACCCCGAGGACTTCGGCTTGCAGATGGTGTCGAATCGGACGTTGAAAGTGGCCGATGCGAACGAGTCGAAGACGATACTGCTCCAAGCACTCGAGAACCGCCCCGGCGTGGCGCGCGAGATCGTAACGCTCAATGCGGGCACCGCACTGTACGCGGCCAACCTCGTCGCCTCGATCGCCGACGGCATCGAAGTCGCAAGGGAAACCATCGCGGCTGGCCGCGCCCGCGCGAAAGTCGACGAACTCGTGCGCTTCACTCAGCAACTCAAGCATTGACCGTAGCGCGTCGCCGGCGGCCACCAGCCGCCGGCGGCGCGCATCGAACACCTTCCTTCAACTCTCCGATCAGAACCAAAGGAAAGCTTCGTCCATGAGCGACATTCTCGAACGAATCATCGCCGTCAAACGCGAAGAAGTGCGCGCGGCCCAGCTGAGCGCGCCGCTCGAAGAGTTGCGTCTCGAAGCGTCGTCGCGCGATCTGCGCGACTTCGTCGGCGCGCTGCGCGCAAAACACGAGGCCGGGGCTGCGGCCGTCATCGCCGAAGTCAAAAAGGCCAGTCCGTCCAAGGGCGTGCTGCGCGAACACTTCGTGCCGGCCGACATCGCGCGCTCGTATGAAAAAGGCGGCGCGGCATGTCTGTCCGTGCTGACCGACGTGCAATTCTTCCAAGGCAGCACGGCTTACCTCGAAGCAGCCCGCGCCGCCTGCGGCTTGCCCGTGCTGCGCAAGGACTTCATCGTCGATCCGTACCAAGTCGTCGAGGCGCGCGCGATGGGAGCCGATGCAATCTTGCTCATCGCCGCGGCACTCTCGCTCAGCGAGATGCAAGAGCTCGAAGCGTTTGCGCATTCGCTGGGGCTCGCCGTGCTCGTGGAAGTGCATAACCGCGACGAGTTGACCGGCGCCCTTACGCTCAAGACGCCGTTGATTGGTATCAACAACCGCAATCTGCGAACGTTCGAAACGTCGCTCGACACGACGCTCGGCATGCTGGACGTGCTGCCCGACGATCGCATCGTCGTCACCGAGTCCGGCATCTTGACGCGAGCCGACGTCGAGCACATGCGTTCGAACGGCGTGCATACGTTCCTCGTCGGCGAAGCGTTCATGCGCGCCGACGAGCCCGGCGCCGCACTGTCGCAGATGTTCTTCTAACGGCATCCCCACTTCTCGCTGCACTCGACTACACGGCCATCCAGCATGGGCATCGAACGCGAAATCAAACTGGCGCTGCCGCCCGATCGAGCCGACGCGGCCGATCGCTTCTTCACCGGTATCGCCGGTAGTCCCGGGCGCGACGTTCCGCTCGTGAACATCTACTTCGATACCGCGTCGCTGGCGCTTGCCGGCGCAAAAATCGCACTGCGGCTGCGCAAAACGCCCGAGGGCTGGCTGCAAACGCTGAAAGCCGCGGGCACGGCCGCCGGCGGGCTGCATAGCCGCCATGAGTGGGAAACGCCCGTCGCCAAGGATGCGCTCGAGCTCGATACGCTCGCCGCTGCCTGCGACGACGAGACCGCACTTGCCACGCTGCGCGGCGTGGCTGGGGACCTCGGCGAGCGCTTTCGGACCACGTTCGTTCGCCGCCTTTGGCGTTTGAGCTTCGACGGCGCACCGATCGAAGCCGCCATCGACCGCGGCGAAGTGACTGCGACGGTAGGCGGGCAAACGCGACGGGAAGCGATCAGCGAGATCGAACTCGAACTGCTGCAGGGCGACGAGCGTGCGCTGCACGCATTGGCGGACCGCTTGTCGGCGGCGGTCTCAGGGCTCACGCCCGAAGACATCAACAAAGCGCAGCGGGGCTATCGGCTGTGTGCGCGGTGAAAGCGAAAGCGCGGGGGCGAGCGAGAGCGGCGAGCGAGCGCGACGCGGCTCAAGGATCCCTGTTCGATACAGCGGCCGACGTCTCCGTGGCAAGCGAAGCATCGGCATCCCTCGATGAGCCGACGCGCCCGACACATCCGACACATGCAGATCAGCAAGGACTCACGGAGGCGCTTGGTCTTCGCGCCCCGCTCGGGGCGCAATTTTCCGCTCTACCGACTGCGTGGCGCGCGCATCTGCAGTCATTCATCGACAGCGATGCCTATCGCCCGCTGTGCGCGTTCGTCGACGAACAGATCGCGGCCGGCAAGACCGTCTACCCGGCTGAGGTCTTCCGCGCGCTGCGTTTGACGAGCCCCGACGACGTCAAGATCGTCATCGTCGGTCAAGACCCGTATCACGGCGACGACAAAGGCCACCCGCAGGCACACGGCCTAGCGTTTTCGGTGCCGTCGCCGGTGCGGCCACCGCCTTCGCTACGCAATATCTATAAGGAAATCGCCGCCGAATTCGGCTACGCCATGCCGGCGCACGGGTGCCTCGACGCCTGGGCACGGCAAGGTGTGTTGCTGCTCAATACCGTACTGACGGTCGAACAAGCGAAAGCGGCCAGTCACGCGAAGCGCGGCTGGGAAGGCTGCACCGATACGCTGATTCGGGAACTGGCCCACCGGCACGAGCATCTCGTCTTCATGCTCTGGGGGGCCCACGCGCAGGCCAAGCGCGCCCTGCTCGATGCACGCCCGCACTGCGTGCTCGAGGCACCGCATCCATCGCCGCTCTCCGCGCACCGAGGCTTTCTCGGCTGCGGGCATTTCCAACGGGCCAATGAATATCTCGTCGCGAACGGCCGCGCGCCGGTCGATTGGCGGCTGCCGGAAATCGTCGGCGCGTAAAAGCAAAAAGTCGCGCTGCCCTGCCAGCGGGCGGCGCGACTAAGAAGCTCCCCGGCGAACCCATTCATGCCTGCGCGTCTGCGCGTCTGCGAATGGGCCCGGTGCAATGGCCGGGGCACGGCCATCGGATCGATTACGCTACCGCGGCAATCGCTTGGCGTGCCGAAGCGAAAGCGGCGCCGGCTGCGTCCGGCCCCATGTTCAGGCCTTCGGCGTAGATGAACTCCACGTCGGTGATGCCAATCAGGCCGAGGAACGACTTTACATGCGGCGTCAGGCTTTCCTGCGGTGTGCCTGCATGCTTTCCGCCACGCGCCGAGACGACATACGCCTTCTTCCCCTTCAGCAGCCCTTCCGGACCCGTCGCCGTGTAGCGGAATGTCACGCCGGCGCGGGCAATCCAGTCGAAATACGTTTTTAGCTGCGACGAGATGCCATAGTTGTACATCGGCGCGCCGATGACGACGATGTCGGCAGCTTCCAGTTCGGCGATCAGCGCATCGCTGCGCGCCACGATCGCGGCTTGGCCCGGCGTGCGCTGCTCGGCCGGCGTGAAGAACGCGCCCAGCACGGCATCGTCGAGGTGCGGCAGCGCGTCGGCCAGCAAATCGCGCAGCACGAGCTTGGCGCCCGGATTCGCTTGCTGCAGCGTGGCAGCCAACTCATTGGCCAGCAGGGTCGAATTCGCGCCTTGCGAACGCGCCGCCGAATTCAGTTGAAGGATCGTCGTCATGTCAGGCTCCAAGTGGGTTGCGCGTTTGTGCGCGAGTGAAGCCATTGTGGCGGGTGATCCGACACGGAAAAAGTAGCTTAAAGAGGATGCATTGTTGCAACGATGGAACGATGGCCAGCCAAGCGCCCTCGCGGCGCTCGCCCGCGCCGCACACCGCGAGAGCCCAGACGCCGGCTTCAGCGATCATCCGCGCAACCAGCGTTCCCGTGCGCGCCTTGCCGGCGCGCCGCGCTTGTCTTCGGCTGGAACGAGCCGATAGCGCGTCACCTCGGGCCCGTCGAGCTTGACGCGCGCGACGCGCAACTCGTCGCGCCGGAACGCGTGGATCTCGACGGTCGCCCCCGGCAGATAGCGCGACAGCAGCGTGTCGAGGTTCGACCCCGTCACGCGTAGGCCGTCGACGGCGATCAGTACATCGCCGGCCGAGAGGCCCGCCTTCTGCGCCGCGCTGCCGTCGTGCACCGCGGCCAGCATGCAGTCGGCGCCGGCGCGGACGCGCGCGCCGAGCGAGGGCTTGGCCGCGCCCTGCCCGTTTCTAGCGCTGCCAGTGCCAGTGCCACCAACCTGCGGTTCGAGGGCGATGCCGAACGGCTCGAACAGCGTTTCGAGCGGCAAATCGCGCGTGCCGTGGACGGCATCGTCGAACAAGGTGCCGAGTTCGACGCCGGTTGCTTCGGCGATCAGCGCTTCGACCTCGTCCTCGGCCACACCGGCGGCCTTGCTGCTGTAGAACTGGCGGCCGTAGCGCTGCCACAGCAAGCGCATGACGTCGTCGAGCGATTTGCGGTGATCGGTGCGCGCCCGAATGGCCAAATCGAAGGCCAACGCGACGAGCGAGCCCTTCTGGTAATAGCTGACGATCGCATTCGCGGCATTCTCGTCTTGGCGGTAATACTTGATCCAGGCGTCGAACGAGCTTTCGGCGACGCTCTGCTTCAAGCGGCCGCTGCCGCGCAGTACGCCACCGAGCGTCTTGCCGACGAGCGCGTAATAGTCGGCTTCGGCGATCGCACCGCTGCGCACGAGCATGAGGTCGTCGTAGTACGAGGTGAAGCCCTCGAACAGCCACAGCAGCGACGTGTAGTTCTCGCGCGAAAGATCGTACGGAGCGAAGGCAGCGGGCTTGATCCGTTTGACGTTCCACGTATGGAAATACTCGTGGCTGCACAGACCGAGATACGTCCGGTAGCCCTCCGACATCTCGGGCCGCCCACGGACAGGCAGATCGGTGCGGTTGCAGATGAGCGCCGTCGACGCGCGATGCTCGAGACCGCCGTACCCGTCGCTGACCGCCTGCGTCATGAACACGTAGCGATCGACGGGCGCTTTTTTCGTACGCGGCTCGAAGAGCGCGATCTGCGTTTCACAGATGCGCTTCAGGTCCTGCGCCAGCCGCTCCATGTCGAGGGCGACGGTGCGCCCGGCGATCACGATATCGTGCGGCACGCCATGCGCCTTGAACGTGGCGAGCGCGAACTTCCCGAGCATAACCGGGTGGTCGACGAGTTCGTCGTAGCTCTGCGCACGGTATTCGCCGAAGCCGTAGCGCTTCGTGCCGCGCCCGTCAGACAGGGCCGTCGCCACGCGCCAGTCCGCATAGGCCGCCCCGGCCGGCTTTTGAATGTCGACGATGCAAGCAGCCTCTTCTCGACCCGCAGGCAGCAAAAAGACGCTCGTGCCGTTGAAAAAGCCGGCCGTATCATCCAAATGCGCGGTGCGCACCGACATGTCCCATGCATAGACTTCGTAGCGCAGTGTCAGCACGTCGCCTTTGACGGGCGCGGCCTCCCACGTCTGCTTGTCGGTCTTGCGGATCCGTACCTTGCGTCCCGCTTCGTTGAACGCGCTGAGCGTCACGATATTGCGCGCGAATTCGCGCACGAGGTAGCTGCCCGGAATCCAGGTGGGCAGCGTGAAGCGCTGCCCCGCGGGATCGGGATCGGCCAACGTGAGCGTGACTTCGAACAGGTGAGCGGCAGGATGCTTGGGAACGATCGCGTAGCGGGTAGGCTTCATCGGGCGGCGCAAAATCTCGTGCGGGAATCGTTGCGGCAGGAATACGAATCGGGCTCAGTGGCGTTGTTCAGTCGGACTCAATGCGCGCTGGCCAGCGCCTCGTTGAGCTGGCTGACCGACACGGCGCCCGGCAGGCGATGGCCGTCGGACAGGAAGATCGTCGGCGTGCCGGTCACGTTCAGGCTGTGCCCCAGCGCGAGATTCTTGTCCAGCACGGACGTGTCGCAGTTCGCCGTCGCGGCGGCCGGCGCCTGGTGGTTGATCATCCATGCCTCCCACGTCTTGCCGCGATCGGCCGCGCACCAGATCGCCTTCGACTTCGTCAGAGAATCGGGCGACAGAACCGGATACAAAAACGTATAGACGGTGACGTTGTCGATCGACTTCAGTGTCGTCTCGAGCTGCTTGCAATACGGGCAGTTCGGGTCGGAGAAGACGGCGATGCGCCGGCTGCCGTTGCCCTTGACGACCTTCACGGCGCGATCGAGCGGCAGGCTTGCGAAGTCGACCTTGTTCAGTTCGGCCAGGTGCGCCTCGCTCAGATTGGTGCGTGTCTTCGTTTCGACGAGATCGCCGGCGATCACGTAGTCGCCGTTGGCATCGGTGTAGACCATCTGCGTGCCCAGATTGACTTCGTAGAGCCCGGCGATGGGCGCCTTCGAAATGCTCTTGATCGGGATTTCGGGAAGCCGGGCCTGCAGCGTCGACTTCAGCTTGTCCGTGGTCTGATCGGCGTGGGCCGTGCAGCCGAGCGCAACAGCGGCGGCCAGTGCCGCGCAAGCGGCGATTCGCATGGCGAGGGTCATGATGTAGGTGTCCTTACTCTTACTTACTGTATGGGTTCGGTTATCCCAGCGCGGCCGATACGAGCCAGCGCTTGACAAGCGGCTGCGCGCCGACGAAGGCCATTCCGGCATTGCGCACCGATCGCGCGAGCGCCCCCGGCACGGAGAACAGGCGCTGCAAGCCGTCGGTCGCCATCGTCAATGCGCCGATGTCCTCGCGCCGCGCGCGCTCGTAGCGACGCAACAGCACGGGATCGCCGAGATCGCGGAACGATTCCTTGTCGGCGATGATGTCAGCGAGCGCGGCAACGTCGCGCAAACCCAGATTCATGCCCTGGCCGGCGAGCGGGTGAATCAGATGCGCGGCATCGCCGACGAGTGCGACGCGCGGCGCGATCAACCGATCGAGCGACTGCCGCGCCAGCGGGAATCCGTGTGCGGGCCCGACGCATTCGAGCGCACCGAGGCGGCCGTGCGCGACGCGTTCGACCGCCGCCTCGAGCTGCGCCGGCGCGAGCGCAAGCAACTCGCGCGCGTGATCTGCCTGCGCCGACCAGACTAGCGAAACGTGCGAATCGGGCAAGGGCAGCAGCGCGACGATCTCACCGTCGACGAACCACTGAAAAGCCGTCTCGCCGTGCGGTTTCTCGGCCTTGAAGTTCGCGACGACGCCCGTTTGCCGATAGTCGCGCCGTGTCACGTGCGCGCCGATCTGGGCGCGCACCCACGAATGCGCCCCATCGGCACCGACGACGAGATCGGCCTCGAGCACCTGGCCGTTCGCCAGCGCCAGACAGGCCGCATCGGGTTTCACGTCGAGCCCCTGCGCACGCGTGTCTTGCCAGCTCACCTGCGGCTGGAAACGCAGTGCGGCATCGAGGGCATGCTCGATCAGCGACGACTCGGCAATCCACGCGAGTTGAGGCACGGCGGACTGGAACGCCGAGAAGTGCAATTCGGCGAGCGCATCGCCGAATACGCGCATGTCATAAACGGGGGAGAGCCGATCGCGGTCGAGGGCCTGCCAGATGCGCAGCCGCTCGAGCAGCGCTTGCGAACTGGCGGAGAGCGCATAGATGCGCGCGTCGAACGGCACGTCCGCCGGACGCGGCGCAGCCGGCTGCGCGACGAGCGCGACGCGCAGCCCCGCTTGGGCCAGCGCGAGCGCGGCGCTCTTGCCGACGAGGCCGCCGCCGACGACGGCGACGTGAAACGTCTGATGATGGGCAGTCATGGTGGGCAATTATAGCCGCGTGCCGCCGCGCACCGCCTGGCGCAATGCCGGCTCGCGCACGGAACCGCCCCGGAATTTATGAATGCGGCCCTTCGGCCGATTCGAGCGCCGCCCGGGGCTCGCATACGGCAACCTTATTGCGCCCGGTCGCCTTCGCGTCGTACAGCGCCCGGTCCGCCGCGCGAATCACCGCGGTGACGTCGCCATCGATGTCGGGTGTCCACGCTGCCGCGCCGATGCTCGCCGTCACGCGGCCATATTCGCTTTCTGCATGTTCGATCCCTAGATCGCTGATGGCGGTCCGAATGTTCTCGGCGATCGCGAGCGCCCCTTGCTGGGACGTATCGGGCAGCACGACGAGGAATTCCTCGCCGCCGTAGCGGGCGGCGCTATCGCCGGAGCGCCGCAGGTTCTCGCCGATGCACCGTGCGACCGCGGCGAGCGCATCGTCGCCGGCTTGGTGACCATAGAGATCGTTGTAGGCCTTGAAGCGGTCGACGTCGACGAACAAGAGCGAGAAGACACTGCGCGTGCGCCGCGCCCTGCGCCACTCCCGGTCGAGTATTTCGCCAAGCGTGCGGCGGTTGTTCAACCCGGTGAGCCCGTCGATGCGCGCGAGCAGCGCCAATTCGCTTTCGGCGCGCATGCGTCGGCGCAGTTGCCCCGCCAACACGAAGGCGAGCCCGACGAAAGCCGCCGCAAACACAGCCATCAAGTAGCCGATGATCAGCGCGCGCCGCGTCCAGGCCGCGTAGATGTCCGGCTCGCCCTCCGCCACCATGATGATCAGCGGCAGGTGGCGCAGATGCTTGAAGTAATAGAGGCGGTGCTCGCCGTCGAGCGTCGACGTATCCGTGAAGCTGCCCTCCGGTGCCATCTGGAATCGTCGGAAAGTGCTCGCGTCGCTGATGTTGCGGCCCGGAACGGCCGGATCGTAGGGCTGGCGCATGACCATGACGCCGTCTTCGCCGATCAGCGCGATCGAGCCGTGGGGGCCGAGTTGCAACCCCGAAAAGAGATCGTGGAAGTAAGCGAGCTGGACCGCCACGAGCACGACGCCGCCGAACGAGCCGTCCGGCCGGGAAATCCGGCGGCTCAGCGCGATGCTCGGCGAACCGCCGCGCAGCCGCGATCGATACGGGTCGCTGACGAACAGCCCCGCATTCGGGTTGTCGCGCTGGACGGTGAAATACCGCCTGTCGCGGAAATTCATCTTGGGTGGTGTCTCCGCCAGCGAGTCGAGCACCACTTGCCCCTTCGAATCGAGCACCAGGACTGATCCCAGATAGCTGGCCGAGGCGGCGCGATCGAACAAGGCCTCGCCCCGGATGCGGGGCGGGAGCGCCATGACGTCGGGGTCGCGCATCCCATCGATGACCGCCTGCAACGAAAGCGAGTAAAGCTCGAAGTTCCGTTCGATGTCGCGCTCGGCGATCAGGGCGATGTTGCGCGACGTCTCCCGCGCACGCTCGAGCGCATCCGAGCGAGACTGGTAAAGCACCACAGCGCACAGCGCAACCATGAAAGACGCGATGAGGACCGCTCCGACGACGATGACGGGCGGGGTCAGCAGGTTGATCCGTAGCCGCTGCCAGCGAAGGCCGCGGGGGATTGGTTGGGAGGTTGGGGTGTCGTCGCGAGTTCCTGGCATGCCGGTCCCATGATTCGAAAGGCGGGCTGGCGGTGCGTCTACGCGCACACGCGACGAAGTGTAGCATCGGGAAGTCAGCGAATTCTCAATCTTCGTGCCCGCCTCGGCCGCACGGCAGCCACCTCATGCGCGAAACGTGATCAGCATGCTCGAGCCTGGGACCCAGTGTCGGCCCCGGAGCGGCAGGCCGTCTTCGTGCTCGCGTGCGGCCGGTGTTTCGCGGCAGGCGGGCGCTTCGAACGCGTTACAATTGCATCTTTCCAATCAAGGTTTTAGCAATGAGCCTCAAATGCGGCATCGTCGGCCTGCCCAACGTCGGCAAGTCCACCCTGTTCAACGCGCTGACCAAGGCGGGCATCGCCGCCGAGAACTATCCGTTCTGCACGATCGAGCCGAACGTGGGCGTCGTCGAGGTGCCCGATGCGCGCCTGAAGGCGCTCTCCGAAATCGTCAAGCCCGAGCGGATCGTGCCGGCCGTCGTCGAATTCGTCGACATCGCCGGTCTCGTTGCGGGCGCGAGCAAGGGCGAAGGCCTCGGCAACCAGTTCCTCGCGAACATCCGCGAGACCGATGCGATCACGCACGTCGTGCGCTGCTTCGAGGACGAGAACGTCATTCACGTCGCGGGCAAGGTCGATCCGCTGTCGGACATCGAAGTCATCAACACCGAGCTCGCGCTCGCCGATTTGGGCACGGTGGAAAAATCGCTGACCCGTTATGCGAAGGCGGCGAAGTCGGGCAACGACAAGGAAGCCGTCAAGCTCGCCGCCGTGCTCGAAAAAGCGCGGGTGCAGCTCGATGCCGCCAAGCCGATTCGCGCGCTCGATCTGACGGACGAGGAAGCGGCGCTGCTCAAGCCGTTTTGCCTCATCACGGCCAAGCCGACGATGTACGTGGCCAACGTGAAGGATGACGGCTTCGAGAACAATCCGCATCTCGATGCCGTGCGAAAGTACGCCGAGGCCGAGAAGTCGCCCGTCGTCGCCGTGTGCGCGGCGATCGAAGCGGAAATCGCCGATCTCGCGGACGAAGACAAGGAAGTGTTCCTGGCCGACATGGGCATGGACGAGCCGGGCCTGAACCGCGTGATCCGCGCGGGCTTCAAGCTGCTGGGCTTGCAGACGTATTTCACGGCCGGCGTGAAGGAAGTGCGCGCCTGGACGATCCATATCGGCGATACGGCACCGCAGGCGGCCGGCGTCATTCACACCGATTTCGAGCGTGGGTTCATCCGTGCACAGACGATTTCGTTCGACGATTTCGTGACGTATAAGGGTGAACAGGGCGCGAAGGAAGCCGGGAAGATGCGCGCGGAAGGTAAAGAGTATGTCGTGCACGACGGCGACGTCATGAATTTCTTGTTCAACGTCTGAGCGCGGACCGGCGCTGCCGAGTGCTCGCCGGTCTACCCGCAGTTGTCGCACAAAACTACCCATGGCATCGGCGGCCTCGAGGGGTCGCTGATTCATTGACGGGCGCCGCATAGCCAACGTGGGCGAGAACAGCTTTTTACGCTGTGCACACCGCATCTCGGCTCTCCGTTCCGAGCACGTCGCCAGGATACGGTGCGCCGCGATGCGATGTAACCGCTCGATGGCAACGGTTTATCGATAAGCCGTATCAATCTACAGCAGCGAGCGAGTAAAGCAGCACTACTGGCTCAGCTTCTTTACCATTTTCTTCATTGCAGCGGTCACGCAGATCGCCTGAGCCGCCGGCCGCATCGATCCATCACCCCACTCCGTCCGCGCTGACTTCTCGCAAGAAGCATCGCGCGCTTTTTTCCATTTGGCGATGCGCGCATCGAGCGGTGCTTTTTGCTCCGGGTGCTCACGCTTGCGCTGCTCGATGACTTGTTGCAACTCACGTTCAGCGACGATCTGGTCGCGCCACGCACAAAAATTCATGCTGGTCTGATTCGAATCGCAGTTGGCAAGCAACGCACTGACTTCGCTCGCCGGCAAGCCACTACGAGCCGAGATCTCATCAGCAGGTGTCGGGTCGGCAAATGCGTGGGCCGATGCAAAGACGACCAAACCAAGAACGAGTTTTTTCATTGATGATTGCCCCGCCGGCGAAACGGCGCAGATTCCCGGTTGTTCACGATGCGGCGCACCGCCGCTTCCGCGTGGCCCACGCGAACGGCAAGTGCCGCGTTCACCTGGGCTGCAGTGACAGGCCTTGCCAGTTCCTCTTGGGTGCACGACCCATTGTGCGCAAGCGTGCCAATCCCGAACGTGCAATTGTTCGCCTGGTCGTTGTAATAGGCCATGACGGCGTACTCGCGAGTCCGCGATGCGGTCCAACCATCCTGGCTCAGGCGCATATTTTCGTTTGCGATTTATCGCCATCTCAAAGCGTTATCGGTATTTCCGCGACGGCCTCTCGGAGCGAAGCACTTTATCATCAGACGATAGATCCGCACTAACGCGCGAACACATTCCGACTTGTTACCCGCTAACCATGCGCATTCACAGGGCAGATCCCAACAGACCTGAGTTCGCGCCCCGCCGCTCCCAAGCGTTCGATCGCCGCAACCGCCGTGTGTAAGCCGTCTTCGTGCCGCATCGCCGCTGCCAGTCGTTCCGCGCGAGCTTGGGTTGCACTCAGTGAAGCAAACTCGATCGCGCGTGCGAACGCGGCCGCCGTCGGCGCGTTGCCATCCACTGCGGCGGCTGCGACGCCGAGCCGATGCAACCGATCCGCCCAGAAGAACTGATCGCCCGCAAACGGCACGACGACCGACGGTTTGCCCGAACGCGTCGCCGAATGCGTCGTTCCCGCGCCGCCGTGGTGGACCACGAGCGACACACGCGGAAACAGCCATGCATGCGGCGTGTCTCCAATGACATGGAAATTCGACGGCAATTCCGACGGGCCGAGGCCGCCCCACCCCGGATAAACGAGTGCCCGGCGCCCGTCGACCGCGGCGACCAACGCACGCATCAATCGCTTACTATCGAAGCCGGCCATGCTACCGAAGCCGATATAGATCGGCGGCTCGCCAGCTTCAAGGAACGCCGACACCGTGTCGGGTGGCGCCCAATCGTCGCCCCCGTCAGCATGGGCGACCCATTGACCGCAAACGAGCGCGTGCTCGGGCCAGTCGGCTGGCTGCGGGAGCAACGCGCGAGAAATGCCATACAAGACGGGATGATCGGTCCAACCACGCCTGCGCGGCGGCAACGCGCAAACTTCGACGCGCGCCTTGTTCGTCGCTGCGCGGAACGCGCGCCAGATCATATGGTTGACGAACGGGTGGCTCACGCGATGCAGGAAACCGGGCACGGTGCCGGGCCGCAAGAACGGCGAGGCAAAATCGCGCGTGGGTGTGATGGGAATCATCGCGGCGCCAATCGCCGGAATGCGCAACTGCTCAGCGACGGACAACCCGACGAAAGAAGCCAGCGCGGACACGATCACGGCGTCGCTGCCGTCGGCCGCGGCCCTCACTTCACGCATCCAGGCGGACGTATTGGCATTCGCGATCGAAGCGAGCGCCTTCATCGCCGCTCGCGCGCTGCCGCGCTTGCCGACGATCGGGCCGAGTGCTTCAGGCGCGACCGCAGCCCGGATGTCGCCGGACAGCGGTGCGCACGGCACCGCTAACGCACGCGCCGCATGCAGCGTCGCACGGTCCGCCAGCAACTGGGCCTCATGCCCCGCGTCCATCAGCGCGCGACAAAGCGCGGCGAGCGGCCGAGTATCGCCTTCTGTCCCATACGTCGCTACGGTAAATTTCATGCTTCGTCCGTCGCCCCGCTTGCGCGGGCCGCGCCATTGAACACAAAAGAATACGACGTATATTAATGCACGATGTGCATTTTTTTCAGAGAATATCGCGGATGACAACAGTCGAGGAACCGGGACGCCGAGAGCGCAAGCGATTGCAGATGGTCGCTCATTTGGTGGGCGTGGCCGGGCGCCTATTCGAGACCCAGCCTTACGGCAGCGTCACGATGGAGCAGATTGCGCTAGAAGCCGACGTGGCCAAACGCACGCTCTACAATCACTTCCCGACGAAGGAGGCGCTGCTGGCGCATTGGCTCGAGGCCGAGCTCAAACGCGATCTCGAACGGCTAACGCCCGAGTTGCAACGCAGACGCGGCTTCGCGGCGCGTGTATCGGCCGAACTCGATGCGTCGGCGGATTGGTGCGAAAGACACCCTGCTCACCTTGCCGCCTACCTGCGGCATCGCTTTCTATCGATGGGCGACGCGACGCCGGAGCCGCCGCCACAGAGAAATCCCGATCGCGGCGATATTGCCGGGCTTTGGTACATGCTGATCACGGATGCTCAAGGTACAGGCGAATTGTCGGACCGCTTTTCGGCCAAGCAGCTCACGACGTGGTTCCACCACCTGTATCTCGGCACGCTGATGCGCTGGCTGATGGAACCGACGATCTCGCTGCGCGAGGAGTTCGAGCAAATGGTAGTGCTGTTCATAGAGGGGGCCGCGTCACGCAAATGTACGAGTCACCCGGCGGACTGATCCCGCCACACGCGCTTCTTGAAGATGAGTCCACCAGCGGTCCCGAGAGGCAGCCGAACGCATTGACACGGTAATGCAATTGCATTACCATCTTCCCAACCATCGAATGGAGTCCGACATGTCCTACGCGCTCACTCCTGAGGGGGATTTCGTCGAAGCCGAGTCTTCGCTGACCGATCGGTATCAGACTACCGTTCCCGAGATCGTTCGCCGGTTCCTCAAGCTTGGCAAAAGGGACAAAATTCATTACCGGATCAAATCAACCGGTGAAGTTGTCATGGAACGCGCACCGGCTGACGAAGAAGACGATCCCGCGTTCGAGCCCTTTCTCGCGTTTCTTGCCCGCGATATCGAGAGACACCCGGAAACCCTCCGCTCGTTCACGCCTGAGTTCGTGCAGCGCGTGCAAGCGCTGGTCGCGCACGTCGACATCGATCTCGATGCGGCTCTTTCCCCGGACGATGAATGACGGAAAATGCCGCAACGCTCGTGATGAATGGGTGGACGATCTTTGGTCACCCATGTTTTCTCGATCAGTTCCAATCGCTCGTCGAGGAAGTCGAAGAGTTCAAACGGAAACTCCCTCGGGAGTATCACAAAAAGAACGCTGCGAAGCGGCTTGCAGCGATCGTCAAGCTCGCATTCGAAATCATTCCGCACGATCCCGAGAACAGCGACTATCGGCAGGGCGGGACTTTGGGCGACGACAGGAAGCATTGGTTTCGCGCGAAATTCTTTCAGCAGTATCGCCTGTTTTTCCGCTATCACAAGCAGAGCAAAATCATCATTTTGGGATGGGTCAACGACGACAAGACGAAGCGCGCATACGGTTCAGCGAGCGACGCTTACAAGGTTTTCAGCAAAATGCTCGACAG
>NZ_JBQCIF010000008.1:0-77540 GCF_051953955.1 Trinickia sp.
AGCGGGCGAAGTGCGCGTGGGCGACGCGATCGTGGTGCTGCCGGGGCAGCGCGAAGCGACGGTGGCCGAGATCATCGCACCGGTGCCGGGGGGCACGGCGCAGGTGGACCGCGCGTTCGCGGGGCAGACGGTGACGATACGGTTGGCGCAGGACGTCGACGTTTCGCGCGGTGATACGTTCGTGGGGGCGCAAGCGGTGCCGGAGCCGGCGAAGAAGTTGGAGGCGGATCTGTGCTGGTTCGACGAGGAGCCGCTCTCGACGCAGCGCAAGTATCTGCTCAAGCAAACGACGAGCACGGTATTCGCGCGCGTCGGTTCGGTGAAGGAAGTGCTCGACGTCCATACGCTGTCGCACACGAGCGAGGTGCACGACCTGAAGATGAACGACATCGGCCGCGTTGCATTGACGCTGCAAAAGCCGATCGTTTGCGATGCCTACGACGCTCACCCGACCACGGGCGCGTTCGTGCTCATCGACGAAGCCACGCACCATACGGTCGCGGCCGGCATGATTCGTGCATACTCCGCTTGATCGAAAACGAGGCGGCGCCGGCAAGCGCCGTCCGCACGCAAGAGGATGAGAGCGCAATGGGCAAGGTGTATTTGATCGGTGCAGGGCCGGGGGCGGCGGATCTCATTACGGTGCGCGGTGCCCGTTTGCTGGGCACGGCCGACGTCGTTCTGCACGATGCGCTCGTCGAGCCGGCCATGCTCGACTATGCGCCGCATGCCCGCAAGATCGCAGTCGGCAAGCGCTGCGGACAGCGCTCGACGGCGCAGCAGTTCATCAACAAGCAGATCGTCGATGCGGCGCTCGCGCATGAAGTCGTCGTGCGTTTGAAGGGCGGCGATCCGATGCTGTTCGGCCGAGCCGACGAGGAAATGCGCGCGCTCGAGGAAGCCGGCATCGAATACGAAGTCGTGCCCGGCATTACGGCGGCCTTGGCGGCGGCGGCTTCGGTCAAGCGCTCGCTGACGTTGCGCGGCGTCGCGCGCAGCGTGGCGCTCGCCACCCGTAGCCGTGCACCCGACAGCGCGGCGATTCGCGAGGCCGTCAACGCGGACTCGATCGTCTTCTACATGGGCCGGGACAGCGCGCCCGACATCGCGCAGCAACTGATCGACGCGGGCCGCTCGGGCGCAACGCCCGTCGCGATCGTCGAGGCGTGCAGCACACCGCGCGAACGCACGCTGACGCTGACGCTCGAAGCGCTGGCCATGGGCGAGGCGCAGACGTGGCTCGATCCATCGCAACCGAGCCTGCTCATGATCGGCCAGGCGTTCGCCGAGCGAGCCTGCGCTGCTCCCGCGCACCGCTCGGAACCAACGGGCGAGGCCGTGGCCCGGGGCGATTCCTACGCCAACGCCGCCTGACGCCTGACGCTCGAGCGGCGCAGCGTTTCCCGCATTTTCCTATCGTTGGGCCGGCGAGACCGCCGGGCCTCCTCGGCGCCGTTGCGGCGCGCGCTTGGTTCGGCTGAGACCGATGGGCTTGGCGCGCGCGCGTGCGTCGCGTCTAGGCGCCCAACTGGCGCAGACAGTAGGCGGCGAGGGCATCGAGGACGGCGTCGTCCTCGCCCACCGGTACCGAGGTGCGAATCTCGACGCCGGGATGGGCTGCGCGGCAGGCGTCGATCACGAGCGGCAAATCACGCCGCACATGCCCCCCTTGCCCGAAAAATACCGGCACGACCGTGATCGACGCACAGCCCGCGGCGACTTGTGCCGCGACTGCCGTAGGTAAATCGGGTGTCATCAATTCGAGAAAAGCGAGCGCGACGTGCGTATCAGGCCCAGCCTGCGCGCGCAGCTTGTCGGCGAGCCGCTCGAACGGCTCGGCCCAGCGCGCAACGCGCGCGCCAAGCGCGAAGAGCACGATACCGCGTGAGGAGGAGGGGGCTGCGTTCATGGGCGCTTCCGTTGCCGGCGTCACCGGCGTCAGTGCCGGTCGACCCATTTGAGCCCGGCCAGGCCGAGCGCGAGATAGATGAGGCCCGGCGTGGCGGCCGTGACGGGTGCCGGCCACGTGTTGAGCATGCCGACGTGCGAGAACAGCGTGTTGATGAGCTGAAAGCTCATCCCGAGCATGATGCCGCCGAACACCTTCACGCCGACGACGCCGGCCCGCGTATGCAGATAGCCGAACGGCAGCGACAGCACCAGCATCACGAGCACGGCGAACGGATAAAGCAGCTTCTTCCAAAGCGCGATTTCGTAGCGTTGCGTGTCTTGATGGTTTTCGACGAGGTGCTGAATGTATCGGAACAAGTTGAACATCGACATCCGATCGGGCGAGACGAGCAGCACCGACAGAATTTGCGGCGTGAGCTCGGAGCGTAGCGAATACTCCGGCAGCGTGACCTGCGTGGCGCGATAAACGGGATTCAGCGCGTCGGCGGGCGTCTTGTTCGTGTTCGCCGGCTGCGGCAAGCTCGTGAGCTCGGTATCGGTCACGCCCGTCAGCAGCCAGTGGCCGTCACCCTCATAGCGGCCCGTTTGCGCGATGCGCAGGTTCGTCAGCCGAAAGCTCGGATCGAATTCGTAGATGCGCACCCGGCTGATCGTCGCATCGGGCATCAGTTCGCCGACGTTGACGAAGCGCGTGACCTGCTTGCCGTCCTCGCTCGCGGTCAGCGTGTCCTTGACCCAGACGCCCGAGGCGAAATTCGTCGAGACGGCCGAGCCGAGCGCCTCGAGACGCACGCGCTCGGACAGCTGATCGGAATAGGGGCCGACGACTTCGCCGATGAAATACGTGACCAGCACGAGCGGAATGCCGATCTTCAGCAGCGAGCGCAGCGCCTGGCTCGTGGAAAGGCCCGACACGCGGAAGATCGTGTATTCGGAGTTCGCCGCCATCTGCGCGAACACGTAGATCGCGCTGATCAGCGCGGCGACGGGAATGATCTCGTAGAAGCGCGACGGCGTTTGCAGCGCCACGCGCAGCACGGCATAGCCGAATTTGTAATTGCCGTGGCCGACCGTGTTCAGTTCGTTGATCAGATCGAAGAAGAAGAACAGGCCCGAGAACGCGAACAGGATGAAGATGAACGCGAGGTACACCTGCCGGGCGAAGTATCGTTCGTAGATGCGCATCGCCTTACGCTCCCCTAGCGAACCAGGCGCGCGGGATCAGCGGCCGGTTGCGCACGCGCAGCCAGAACACGGCGACGACGATGACCGCCGCGACGATATGCAAGCCCACGAGCGCCGCGACGAACGACATGCGGCCCTGCTCGAGCGACGACTGCACGACGTTGAGCAGGTTCGAATAGGTCAGGAAGATCAGCACGGCCATGACGAGATTGATCGTGCGCCCGCGCCGCGGGTTTTGATAAGCGAGCGGAATGCCGAGCAGCATCAAGTTGATGGCCATCAGCGGCAGCCCGGTGCGCCATGCGAACTCGGCAAGATTGGCACGCGTGGGGTGGCGCAGCAGGGCAGGGGTGGACAGGCCCGTCGTGGTCGGGACGTTGACGATCGGCTGGTGCGTGATCTTCACGCCGTATCGCTCGAACTCCATGATGCGGAAATCGGGCTTGCGCGGCTCGCCGTCGTAGCGCCGGCCGTTGTCGAGCACGACGAAGCGCGAACCGTCTTTCATCGTTTCAGTATGGCCGTTGCGCGAAACGATGACGCTGACCTTGCCGTTTTCGGTGCTCGTGACGAACACGTTCTGCACGTGGGCTTGATCGGCCGTCATCTTCTCGACGAAGAACACGCGGTGCGTGGCCGGCGATTCGCGGAACTGGCCGGGCGCGAGCATCGAGACTTCGTCGCGCTGCTGAAAGCGGGAACGGATGAGCTTGCTCTGCGCGTTCGACCACGGCCAGCCGACGTAGGCGAAGAACGCAACGAGCAGGATCAGCGGTGCGGCGAATTTCGCGATCGGCTTGATGAACTGGGTGAGGCTCACGCCCGAGGCGAGCCAGACGACCATCTCGGAGTCGCGGTACCAGCGCGTGAGCACGAACAGAATGGAGACGAATATCGTCACGACGAGCATCACGGCGATGTAGCCGATGACGGTCAGGCCGATCAGGACGACGACGTCCTTCGGATCGATTTCGCCCGATGCGGCAAAGCCGACGATGCGTATCATCATCGTCGTGAGGAAGATGGTCAGCAGCACCATGAATACGGCACCGGCCGTATACGCTAGCTCGCGCTGCAGGGAGCGTTCGAAGATCATCGTCGATGCGAGAGGGCGGTGGCGTTCGCGCAGCTCGAGCGCGCGGTTCCGACGCCGGGGAAAAAATAGCGGATAATTGCCGCTTCGTTACGGGATCGTTACGACAGTTAAGCCGATTTTATCCGAGGACAAGCGCGATGGACTTTAGCATAAAAGCCTGTGACTGGACGAAGGGCACGACGGGCGGTTTTCTGACGGGGAAATCCGATTGCATCGTCATCGGTGTGTTCGAGGGGCAATCGCTTTCCGGCGCTGCGCTCGAGATCGATACGGCGACGAAGGGGCTTCTCACGCGCATCGTCAAGGCCGGCGACATGCAGGGCAAGAGCGGCTCGACACTGTTCCTGCACGAAGTGGAAGGAATCGGAGCCTCGCGCGTGCTGCTGGTCGGGCTCGGCAAGCAGGACGCGTTCGGGCAAAAGGCGTACGTGGAGGCGGCGCGCGCCGCGTGGCGCGCGATCCTGGGCACGAAGATCGTCCAAGTCACGTTCACGCTCGCGCAGTTGCCCGTCAAGGAGCGTACGGCCGAGTGGGCCGCGCGCGCCGCCGTCCTCGCGCTGCGCGGCGAGACCTATCAGTTCACTCAGCTCAAGAGCAAGCCCGAGCCGGCCAAGCATGCGCTCAAGCGCATCGTCATGACCGTCGATCCGGCCGACGAGAAACTCGCGAAGCTCGCCGTCAAGCAAGGGCAGGCCGTGGCCGGCGGCATGGACCTCGCGCGCGATCTAGGCAATCTGCCCGGCAACGTCTGTACCCCGAGCTACCTGGCCGAAACCGCGAGGAAGCTCGGCAAGGAATTCAAGCTCAAGGTCGACGTGCTCGGCGAGAAGCAGCTCGAAGCGCTCAAGATGGGCTCGCTGCTGTCGGTCACGCGCGGCACGACCGAGCCCGCGCAGTTCATCGTCATGCAATATCAAGGCGGCGGGGCCAAGGCCGCGCCGATCGTTCTCGTCGGCAAGGGCGTGACGTTCGACAGCGGCGGCATCTCGCTGAAGCCGGGTGAGGGCATGGACGAGATGAAGTACGACATGTGCGGCGCCGCGTCGGTGTTCGGCACGTTGCGCGCAGCCGCGGAATTGGGGCTCAAGCTCAATGTCGTCGGCATCGTCCCCGCCGTCGAGAACATGCCGAGCGGCCAGGCCACGAAGCCGGGCGACATCGTCACGAGCATGTCGGGGCTGACCATCGAAGTGCTCAACACCGATGCCGAAGGGCGCCTCATCCTGTGCGATGCGCTCACCTATGCCGCGCGCTTCAAGCCGGCCGCCGTCGTCGACGTCGCCACGCTCACGGGCGCCTGCATCATCGCGCTCGGGCATCACAATTCGGCGTTGTTCTCGAAGGACGATGCGCTGGCAGGAGAATTGCTCGACGCGTCGCGCGAAGCGATGGACCCGACTTGGCGTATGCCGCTCGACGAGGAATACGGCGAGCAGCTCAAGTCGAATTTCGCCGATCTCGCGAACATCGGCGGCCGCCCCGCCGGCAGCGTGACGGCCGCGTGCTTCCTGTCGCGCTTCACGGAAAGCTACGCCTGGGCGCACCTCGACATCGCGGGCATCGCTTGGAAGAGCGGTGCGGCCAAGGGCGCGACGGGGCGCCCCGTGCCGCTGCTCACGCAATTTTTGATCGACCGCGCGGGGCAGTGACGATGGTGCTTGGCCTCGGGGGCGGGCAGTGACGCGCGTAGACTTTCATACGAACGTCGGCGACGTGCTGCTCTATGCATGCCGGCTCGCGCGCAAGGCGTACCAGGCGGGCCAGCCGCTCGTCGTGCTCGGCGATCCCGGGCGGCTGCGCGCGTTCGACGAGCGGCTTTGGACGTTCTCGCCGCTCGATTTCCTTCCGCATTGCATGGCCGACAGCGCGCTCGCCGCGCGCACGCCGATCGTGCTTGCGAGCGATCTCGAGCGCATGCCGCATCACCAAATCTTGTTGAACCTCGCCCCGGCCGTGCCGGCCCAATTCGCGCGCTTCGAGCGGCTGCTCGAAGTCGTCGGAACCAGCGAGGACGAACTGGCGGCGGGGCGCGAGCGGTATCGCTTCTACCGCGATCGCGGCTATCCGCTCAACAATTACAAGCAAGGCGAGTGACGCCTAGCGTCGCTGCCGGCGCATTTATCGTCGCACTCATCGTTTCAGGGAGACAAGCATGACCGATCCCACCGATCCTCATTCGTCGATTCCGACGCTCACGGACGTCATCGTCCCAGGGCGGCCGCCGACGGGCAGGCCCGTGCCGTCACAGCCTGATGCGAATGCGGCGATGCAGCCGAGCACCCAGCCCGAGCAGCCGGCGTTCGCGTGGGAGAGGGAGTCGAAGCCGACCGCTCCAACGCACGGCGTCACGCAACCCGAGGCGGCGGTGGCTTCCTCCGAGCAAGCCGGCTCGCGCGCCGCGGCGTTCGACGAACGCGACGTCGAGTTCATCGCCGAACGTCTGCGCTCGCGTTTCTCGGCCTACCTGCGACAGGACGCGCGCAGCGTGGTCGAGGGACGCTGCCGCGACGCCGTCGAGGAACATACGAACTGGCTCGTGCGGCAAGTCACGCGCGAGGTCGTGAGCGCGCTCGAGCAGGAAGTCGCGGGCTGGGTTCGCGACGCCGTCCGCGAGGAACTCGCGCGGCACGCGTCGCGGCGATAAGTTGCAGCGATGCGCGTCACCCGGTCACGGCGCCTTCGTCGGCCGGGCGTGCGAGCGCGGCGAATTTGGCCAGCACGCCGCGTGTGTAGCGCGGTGCCGGCGGTTTCCAAGCCGCGCGGCGCCGTTCGAGTTCAGCGTCGTCGACATTCAACCGCAGTAGTAGCCGGTGCGCATCGATCGTGATCGAATCGCCTTCGGCAACGAGCGCGATCGTGCCGCCGACGAACGCCTCGGGCGCCACGTGCCCGACCACCATGCCCCAGGTCCCGCCCGAAAATCGCCCGTCGGTAATGAGGCCGACCGATTCGCCGAGTCCCTTGCCGATCAGGGCCGAGGTGGGCGCCAGCATTTCGGGCATGCCTGGGCCGCCTTGCGGGCCGAGGTAGCGCAGCACGAGCACGTCGCCCGCGCGGATGCGGTCGTCGAGAATCGCCGCGAGCGCGCTCTGCTCGTCGTCGAACACGCGAGCCGGACCCGTGATGACCGGATTCTTCAGCCCCGTGATTTTCGCGACGGCACCGTTCTCGGCCAGATTGCCCTTCAAGATCGCGAGATGCCCTTCCTCGTAGAGCGCCTCGTCGATCGGAAAGATCACGCGCTGATCGGTACGCGGCGCGCTCGGCACGTCCGCCAGCTCCTCGGCGATGGTCCTGCCCGTGATCGTCACGCAGTCGCCATGCAGCAGGCCCGCGTCGAGCAGGATCTTCAGCACCTGCGGGATGCCGCCCGCGCGGTGCAGATCGGTCGCGACGTATTCGCCCGAGGGCTTGAGGTTGCAGATGACGGGCACGCGCTTGCGGATCCGCTCGAAGTCGTCGATCGTCCAGGGCACGTCGGCCGCATGCGCGATCGCCAGATAGTGGAGCACCGCATTGGTGGAGCCGCCCGTCGCCATGATCGACGCCACCGCATTCTCGATCGACTTGCGCGTGATGATGTCGCGCGGCTTCAAGTCGTTCTTCACCGCTTCGACGAGCACGCGCGCGGACTGCGCGCTCGATGCGACCTTCTCGTCATCGGGATTGGCCATCGTCGACGAATAGAGCAGCGACATGCCGAGCGCTTCGAACGAGGAGCTCATCGTATTGGCCGTGTACATGCCTCCGCACGAACCGGTGCTGGGGCACGCGTTGCGCTCTATCCCCTCGAAGTCTTCCCGCGTCATGCGGCCCGCCGTGAATTCGCCTACTGCCTCGAACGACGAGACGATCGTGAGATCCTTGCCCTTCCAATGGCCGGGGCGGATCGTGCCGCCGTAGACATAGATGCCGGGCACGTTGATGCGCGCGAGCGCGATCATGCCGCCCGGCATGTTCTTGTCGCAGCCGCCGATCACGACGACGCCGTCCATCCACTGGCCTTGCACGCAGGTCTCGATGCAATCGGCGATGACTTCGCGCGAGACCAGCGAGTACTTCATCCCTTCCGTGCCCATCGACATGCCGTCGGAGATCGTCGGCGTGCCGAACGTTTGCGCGTTCGCGCCCGAAGCCGTCACGGCGGCCACGGCCGCATCGGCGAGCTTTTGCAGGCCGGCGTTGCAAGGGGTGATCGTCGAGTGGCCGTTCGCAATGCCGATCATCGGCTTGTCGAAATCGTCCTTTTCGTAGCCGAGTGCGTAGAACATCGAGCGGTTCGGGGCGCGCGCGACGCCTTGCGTGATGTGCTGTGAACGACGGTTGTTGGCCATGGACTTCACTCCGGTTCGTGGATCGGAAGCGGGGGCGGTGCCTAGCCGGGTGTCTAGCTGGGCACCGAGCTGGGGTGCGTAGTCCACTATATGATGAACGCCCGATAAGATCGAATCGCATCTCAACGACATCGCTCGGAGCCGCCGCATGACCCCCGATTTGCGCCAATTGCGTTATTTCGTCGCCGTCGCCGAGGAGCGGCATTTCGGGCGCGCGGCCCGGAAACTCTCGATGACGCAGCCGCCGCTGTCGCAGGCGATTCGCGGGCTCGAAGAGGCGCTCGGCGTCGAGCTTTTTGCGCGCACGAAGCGCACCGTGGAACTGACGGCCGTGGGTGCCGATCTCTTGCCGGAAGTGCGCAAGCTGCTCGCCTCGGCCGACGCGTTGCCGCCGCTCGCGCAGAGCCTCGCGCGCGGGGAGGCCGGCGCGCTCTCGCTCGCGTTCGTGTCGACGGCCGATTACGGCTTGCTGCCGCAACTGCTGCGCGACTTCGCCGTGCGCCATCCGCGCGTGCGCCTCGATTTGGCCGAAGCGACGAGCGACGTTCAGATCGAAGAGCTCGTGGCGGGTCGGATCGATGCCGGCCTCATCATTCCACCCCTGCCGCCGCGCCACGTGGCCGCGCTCACGTATCTGCCCGTCATGCGGGAGCCGCTCGTCGCCGCGCTGCCCGCGCCCTGCGTGCCGCATCGCGGCCGCGGCGAGCCGCCCGACTGGATCGACGAGGCCGTTTCGCTGGCCGATGTCGGGCAATTGCCGCTCGTGATCTTTCCGCGCCGTTTGGCGCCGGGCTTTTATGACATCATTACGGGCTGCTACAGCGCGGCCGGCCTCACGCCCCGCATCGGGCAAGAAGCGATTCAAATGCAAACGATCGTAAGCTTGGTGTCGGCCGGCATGGGAATGGCGCTGGTGCCGCAATCGTTGCGTAATCTGCGGCGCACGGGTGTCGTGTATCGGCCGCTCGCGGAGCGGGCGCCGCTGATCGAGACGGGGCTCGTCTGGAGAACGGCCGACGTGAGCCCCGTGCTGGCCGGTTTCATCGAGATCGTGCGGGCCCATGCCGGCAGCTCGCAAGGGCGTGCATCGCGGCAAGCGCACGCCGGCCGCCGCGCGAAGCAACGAAAGGATGCCCGGGAGCGCGATGCTTAAGCTCAAGCGCGGCGCGCGTGCCGCTCGTTCAATGCCTCATTTTTCAATGCCGAAAGCCTTACGATGCTGATTCATCCCAATTTCGATCCCATTGCGATTCATGTCGGCCCGCTTGCGGTTCGTTGGTACGGCCTCATGTACCTCGTCGGTTTCATGCTGGCCGTCGTCATCGCCCGGCTGCGGCTGCGCTTGCCGCACGTCGCCGCGCAAGGCTGGACCGCGAAGGATATCGACGACATCCTGTTCTACGGCGTGCTCGGCACGATCCTCGGCGGGCGGCTCGGCTACGTCCTGTTCTACAAAGCCGACTATTACTTCGCGCACCCGCTCGACGTCTTCAAGGTCTGGCAGGGCGGGATGTCGTTCCACGGCGGTTTTCTCGGCGTCACGCTCGCGATGGTGCTGTTCGCGTATCAGCGCAAGCGCACCTGGCTGCAAGTGACGGATTTCGTCGCGCCGATGGTGCCGACGGGGCTCGCCGCGGGCCGTCTCGGCAATTTCATCAACGGCGAGCTCTGGGGGCGCGTGACGAATCCCGATGCGCCGTGGGCGATGTTGTTCCAGAACTCGTCGAATGACGATGCGATCTGGCTCGTGCGGCATCCGCAATTGGCGGCGCAGTGGCATCTGGGCGACGTGTTCGCGAAGTACCACATGCTGCCGCGCCATCCGTCGGAGCTCTACGAGATTGCGCTCGAGGGGATCGCGCTGTTCTTCGTGCTGTGGTTCTTCACGCGCAAGCCGCGTCCGGTCGGCGCGGCATCGGCCGTGTTTCTGATCGGCTATGGGCTGGCCCGCTTCATCGTCGAATTCGCGCGCGAGCCCGACGACTTCCTCGGGCTGCTCGCGCTTGGGCTTTCGATGGGACAGTGGCTCTCGCTGCCGATGATCGTCATCGGCGTCGGCGTGCTGGTCTGGTCGTATCGGCGCGGCCGCACCGCGTCCGTGGGCGCCGCGTCGAACTGAGCGATGACCTCGTGCGGGCGCGGCTACCGCGTCATCTGCACCGACCCCGAGACGGTGACCGTCACGGTGGATTTGCCGGCTTCGACGGGCAGCGGGGCCGGTGCCGCTGCCGCCATCGCCCGCATCGCGAACATCGGACGCGGCGGCGTCGCGTTATTGCTGTTCACGTTGACTTCGCGAATCGCATAGGTGTTGTAGCCGAACGCTCTTGCGGCCGAATCCGCTTGCACCCTGAAGTTCTTGATCGCTTCGGACGTCAGCTTGTCGGCTGCTTTCTGCTGCGCTTCGGGCGACAGCGAAAACGCGACGCCACCGACTTGCATCGCCGAATTCATCTGTCCCGCGAGCTTCGACGCGGCGGCGAAATCGCGCGATTCGAGAATCACTTCGGTCCGGCCGCGCCATGAAGAAATGTGGCCGTCGCGGTCAGTCATCGGGTCGATCGAGAATGCACCGGTACGGGCGGTGACGTTCGCTACGCCCCGTGCTTGCTTGAGCGCCGCATCGGCGTGCGCGTTGAGCGACTCCGTCAGCGAAGCGGGGTCGTTTGCTTCTTTCTCATAGAACAACGTGATGTCGACGACGTCCTGCGGTACTTCGGCGCTCGCATTAGCCGATAGCGAGAGGACGCCGGACGGTTGTTGCTGCACGAGCATGGTGTCCGCTCTCGACGTCGAGGGCACGGTGGCGAGCGCGAGCGGCACGGCGGCCGCGAGAGACATCGCTGCGATTGTTTTTTTCATTGCGGCTCCGCTTCAAAGCATCGAGACATGGCATCGGGACCGGGGCCATGCAAGCCCGGACGCATTCCCCGCAGCCGTGTGCACTACGTCAGCCGCTCCGTGATGAAGTGCCACTCGTCGTCGGCAACGGGCGTGATCGACAGCCGATTGCCTTTGGCGAGCACGCGCATGCCGGCCAGCTCGGGATGCGCTCGCAGCTCGGCAAGCGGCACGAGCGGCGTCTTCTTCACGAAGCGCACGTCCACGAGCATCCAGCGCGGCGTTTCCTGCGTGGATTTCGCATCGTAGTACGGGCTCTTCGGGTCGAACTGCGTCGGATCGGGATACGCGCCCGACACGACTTCGGCAATGCCGGCGATGCCAGGTTCCGGGCAACTCGAATGATAGAAGAGCACCCCGTCGCCGATTCTCATTATGTCGCGCATGAAGTTGCGCGCCTGATAATTGCGCACGCCTGTCCACGGCAGTGTTCGCTTCGGAGCGGAAAAGAGATCGTCGATGCTTGCTTCGTCCGGTTCGGACTTCATGAGCCAGTAGCGCATACGCGAATCAAGTCATGAGGGAGTGATGAAATCGTGCGAATCGAGGCGGCGCAGCGGCGCACCGGGCGCGCGCACGACGGCTTGGCGCGCCCCAAATGAAAACGGCATCGGAAGCACCGATGCCGTCGAATAAAGTCCCCGCCTTGGCCGCTAGGCCGGCATCCTGAACCGGAAGTTCAGAATTGGTCGCAGTTAGCCGCACTTCGGGTTCATCAGACAGAGTGACGCGCACGCCCGTGCTGCAAATTTCCGCAACCGTGCACATGGCATTGGTTCAAGGAATCTATGACCTTGGCGAACCAGGCAGGGAAGCCGTAAAACTTGTTGAAACTTGTTGAAACAGCGGCTCGTTACAGTGCCTCGTGTTGATCGAGCACCGCACCGAGCTTCTCGTTCATTTGGCGCATTGTACGCCGGATTTCTTCCGCGGGAAACGCTTCGCCGTGACGCACGCTCTGTTGAAGCTTCAACAGCTCGGAGGCGAGCGAGAGCGCGGCCATCACCGCGATGCGATCGGTGCCGCGCACATTGCTCGATCCGCGAATCTTCGTCATTTCCGCGTCGACTCTTGCCACGGCCTCGAGCAGCGCCGCTTCCGTTTCGGGCGAGCAGGCGAGGCGATAGCTTTGTCCTAAAATCGTTACTTCGATCTGTTTCGTCGTCATGCATCTTCTCCGTGCTGCGCGGGCGCACCTTCCTCGGCGTTCGCCTTGCTCCGTTCTTGCTGCGAAGCGAGCAAATCGAGCTGGCTGTCGGAATCGTACGGACCTTTGGCGCGCGGCAGCTTCTCGAGGATCGCGTTCAGGCGCACTTGCGCATCGTCGATCTTCGCGACGAGCGCATCGCGCTCGGCCTGCAGCCCATTGCGCTCTTCGCGCAGCAGCGCGAGCTCGGCCTGGGCCGTTTCGTTTTCTTTCCGCAACTGCGCGAGTTGTTCCTCGAGCGCGAGGCGTGCCTGCTGCTGGCGCTCGTTGATCGCGATCAGCCGGCCAATGTTCTGCGAGAGGGATTCGAGTTCGTTGAGCATCTGCTGCGTCCTCTAAAGACCCCGCATTTTAGCGCTAAATAACGGCAGTTCGGATCGATCTCTCGTATCGAGACGTAACCGTTGTAGGCTTTTTTTGCGGAACGTGATGTTTCGCACGATGTTTGCAGAGGCTCGGCGGGGGTGCGGCGATTGACGTGCGCCTTCGCCCGCTCCTACACTGGAGGCACTTTGGTGCTCGCGCGCCGGCCATTTGGCGCGCGGTTAAACGGGAAACAGGGAGCTTGCGTCCGCCCGGACGAGCCAACCTGTGCTGTCCCCCGCCAACGGTAAGCGACCCGCAAGGCGCATGAAAACGCCGCGCACGACCGCTCCATTGCCACTGCGTACTTCACGCGGGAAGGCGGAAGCGATCGCGTCGCCAGCCCGGATACCGGCCAAAGGGGGAGCGCGATGCCGCGCTCGCGCGGCTGATCGTGCCGCGCGGGCTCGCATGCGTTCGATGACAAGCAGCCTGCGGGGAGCAGCTGCGTGCCGATCCCACGGAATGTCCTACGATGTCCACGCTTGCCGTCCCCGCGGCGCTCATTGCGCTCGCCGGTCTGCCGCTCGTTGCGTTCGCGCAGAGCGCGCCCACCTCTGCCTCTCCCTCTTTTTCGCCCGCTGCCGCCGCATGCGCCGGCGCCGGCGAAGCATCGCGCATGCCCACGGCGGCAACCGCTTGCGCGAGCGGCGGCACGCTCGAGCCGATCGTCGTCACGGCGCAGCGGGGGCCGCAGCCGCTGTCCGACGCCATCGCGCAAACGACGCATTTTTCGCGGCAGGACATCGCGGACTCGACGGCGACGGATTTGCCGGGCCTGCTGGAACGAGCGCCTGGGGCGCAGGTCATTCGCAACGGTCCGCCCGGTTCGAATGCGACGCTGTTCCTTCGCGGCGGTTCGGCCACGCAATCGCTCGTGCTCATCGATGGCGTGCGTGTCGATTCCGTCAGTCTCGGACAGGTCCAGCTCGGCCAGATTCCGCTTTCGGAGGTCGATCATGTCGAAGTCGTGAACGGCGACGTGTCGGCGCTCTATGGCTCCGGAGCGATGGGCGGCGTCGTGCAGGTGTTCACGAAGGACGGGGGCAATCATCCGCCGCGATTGAGCGTTTCGGCCGGTTACGGCAGCTATCGCACGCAGACGCAGCAGGCCGGCGTGAATGGGGCGCTCGATGCGAACGGCAAGACGACGTTCAGCATCGGCGTCGCGCGCTCGAAAGACGATGGCTTTTCGGCGATCAATCCGGCACGCGCGCCGAACGTGAATCCGGCGGCGGACGGCTATCTGAGCGAAAGCCTCACGGCGGCACTGCGCCACACGTTCGACAACGGTTGGGACGCGGGCGCGCGCTACTTCCAATCGAACGGCAAGAGCACATTCGACAACCCTTACGGCGTGCCGTCCGACGTCAACGAGCTCGATAGCAAGGTGCGCGTCGCCTCGCTGTTCGCCAATGGCAAGCTCGCCGATTGGTGGACGGCTCACGTCACCGCGGGCCTCGGCGACGATCGTGCGATCGTTCGAACGAACGGCGTCTACAACAGCCGATTCGACACCGACAATCGCCAGTTGACGTGGCAGAACGATTTCCGGCTCGCCGCGGGACAAACGCTTCAGGCCGGCTATGAGCGGCTCGAGCAGAGCTTGCAGTCGGACGCATTCGCCGCACCGGACCGTCAGGTGAATTCGGTATTCGCGGGTTATGCGGCGCGCTTCGGCGCCCATCAGATTCAAGCGAACGTGCGGCGCGACCAGTACTCGGACGTCGGCGGCGCGAACACGTACTATTTGGGCTACGGGTTCGACTTCGCCGAGCATTGGAAGGCGACGGCCAGCTACTCGAGTGCGTTTCGCGCGCCGAGCTTCGACGATCTCTACTACCCTGGCAGCGGCAACGCGTCGATCCGGCCGGAACGCAGCCATTCGGTCGAAGCCGCGTTGCAATACGCGTCGGGTACGCTCGGCGTGTTGCGGCTCACGGCCTTCCAAACGCGCTACGCGGATTTGATCAACTATGTGCCGACGCAGGGGGGATCGTTCTACGTCGCCGAGAACGTCGATCGCGCCAAGGTGCAAGGGCTCGAAGGCTCGTGGCGCGGCCGCGTGGGCAAGACCGACGTGCGCGCGGCGCTGACGGTGCAAAACCCGGTGGACGAAGCGAGCGACACCGACCTTGCCCGACGGGCGCGTCGCTTCGCTTCGCTCTCGGCGAGCCGATCGCTCGGCGCTTGGCGCATCGGCGGCGCCTGGATCGTCAGCGGTCCGCGCGACGACAACGGCGCGGGCCTCGGCGGGTTCGGCCTCGTCAACCTCTCGGCGCGCTACGCGATCACGAAGGCCTGGTACGTGAGCGCCCATATCGACAACCTGTTCGACAAGGACTATGAGCTTGCTTATCCCTACAACACGCCGAGGCGCAGCGCGTTCATCACGATCGGCTGGCAGGAGCTGTGAATGAGAGCAAGACGGGGCACGAGACGAGCACGGAATGGGCGCACGGTGAGCGCATGGCAATGGACCTGTCCGCTTCGGACGTTCGAATGAACGCGCGGCGTGCCGCGTTCGTCTGGATCGTCCTCGCGCTGGCTGCGGTCGCGGTCTTCGCGGCTGCACTTGCGCTCGGCAGCGTCACGATCTCGCCTGCGCGCGCGGCGCTTGCCTTGTTGCACTTGCCCGCGCAGACCTCGGCGGCCGGCCGGTCGGCCGACGTGGCCGGCGAGATCGTGCGGACGCTGCGGTTGCCGCGCGCCGTCGCGGGTTTTTCGTGCGGCGCCTTGCTCGCGGTTGCAGGCGCGCTGCTGCAGGTTCTGCTGCGCAATCCGCTGGCCGAGCCGTATGTGCTCGGCGTGTCGGGCGGGGCAGCCGCGTTCGCGGTCGCAGCCCTGTTCGCCGGATGCGCGTGGTGGCTCGTCGACCTCGCTTCGTTCGGCGGTGCCGTGCTCTCGGTCGCGCTCGTGCTCGGGCTCGCGCGGCGCGAGTTCTGGCGCGGCGAACCGCAAGCAGCCTCGCCCCGCTTGCTGCTCACGGGCGTCGTCGTCGCGACGGGGTGGGGCGCCGTCGTCACGCTGCTGATCGCGCTGGCTCCCGACGAGCGGTTGCGCAGCATCGTGTTTTGGCTCACGGGCGATCTGAACGGCGCGGCGAACCCTTGGCCGGCCCTCGCCGCGCTGGGCGTGGTTCTTGCCCTAGCGGTGCCGGTCGCGCCGCAGTTGAACGTGCTGCTGCGCGGCGATGCGCTCGCCGCATCGCTCGGCGTGCCGGCGGCGCGGCTGCGCCTGCGGATATACGTGGTGGCCTCGCTCGCCGCGGCCGCCAGCGTCACGACGGCCGGCACGATCGGCTTCGTCGGCCTCGTCGTGCCGCACGCGCTTCGGCTCGTCGCCGGCAACGATCAGCGCATGCTCGTGCCGGCCAGCGCGCTCGCGGGCGGCGTCGCCGTCATGGGCGCCGATCTGTTGGCGCGCACGGTTATCGCTCCGGCGCAACTGCCCGTCGGCGTGGTGACCGCGCTCGTCGGCGTTCCCGTGTTCTTATGGATGCTGTTAGGGAAACGCCGATGAAATCGCTGACTCGCATCGACGCCGATACGCCGCCCGCGTCGCTGTCGGCGCAGCATCTGACCCTGCGCGCGGGGGCGCGCACGTTGCTCGAGGACTTCACCCATACGTTCTATCCCGGCGAGATTTGGTGTATCGCGGGGCCGAACGGCGCGGGCAAGACGACGCTGATGACGGCGCTCGCGGGCCTCGCGCGGCCGGCGCACGGGCATATCGAAGTGGACGGCGAGCGTATCGACGCATGGCCGAGCGCGGCGCTCGCCCGTCGTCGCGCGTTGATGCCGCAGACGTCGCACGATGCATTCGGGGCCAGCGTGCTCGAGATCGTGCTGCTCAATCGGTTCCCTCATTTGATGGGCTGGGGCTGGGAGCGCCCCGCGGATCGTGCGGCAGCGTTCGCGGCGTTGGCGCTGCTGGGGCTCGAATCGCTGGCTTCGCGCGACGTGCTCTCGCTCTCGGGCGGCGAGCGGCAACGCGTCGCGTTGGCCGCGGCGCTCTGCCAAGAAGCGCCGCTGCTGTTGCTCGACGAACCGCTCGCGTTTCTCGATTGGCACCATCAAATCGCCTGCATGAACGCACTCGTGCAATGGACGCAGGCGGTGCCGCGCACGATCGTTTTTTCGTGCCACGACCTCAATCTCGCTCGCCGCTTCGCGACGCATGCGCTGCTCCTCGAGGGCAACGGCACCGCACACGCAGGGGCGGCGCGCGACGTATTGACGCCGGCGCTCGCGAGCCGCGCATTCGGCTATCCGCTCGTCCTGATCGAGCAGCGCGGCTACGAGGCGCTCGTTCCGGCCTGGCCGGGCGCGTCGTGATGAAGGAAAGTGAGCGCACGCTGCGCGGCAAAGGCTCATATAGTGTCACCCTCATGCCGTGCCGGAGGACGGTGCGGTTTTACCGAATTGAAGTGGGGCGATCGTTGCGAGTATGGTGGCTCCTTTGCGGCGTGAAGTTCGCCCTTCTGCCCGTTCGCGCAGCGCGCGGGTTAGCCGATGCGGCTTGCCGGCCGAGCATCGCCCGCCCTTACATTGAACTGAGTATGAATGCACCCCTTCCGTTGCCCATCGTCGAACCGATCGATCACTCATTGCGCGATGCGCTGACGCGCGCGATCGACGCCAAGACGAAGCCGCCCGGCAGCCTCGGCATGCTCGAGACCGTCGCCCGGCAGATGGGCTTGATCCAGCAGAGCATGCATCCCACGATCACGCGGCCCGCGATGATCGTGTTCGCGGCCGATCACGGCATCGTGCAGGAGGGCGTGAGTCCTTACCCGCAAGCGGTGACCGCGCAAATGGTCGCGAATTTTCTGGCGGGCGGCGCGGCCATCAACGCGATCAGCCGCGTATCCGACTTGATGCTCGAAGTCGTCGACGCGGGCGTGGCGACGCCGCTCGCGCCGCTGCCCGGCCTCGTCGCGGTCCCTGTCGGGCCGGGCACGCGCAACTTCGCGCAAGGGCGGGCGATGACGACGGCGCAGGCCCTTGCGGCCATGCGCGCCGGTGCCGCGCGCGTGCGTCATCACGCCGCGCTCGGCACGAACGTGATCGGCTTCGGCGAGATGGGAATCGGTAATACCTCGTCGGCCGCTTGCTTGATGAGCCGGCTGTGCGGCGTGCCGATCGACGAGTGCGTCGGGCGCGGCACCGGTCTCGACAACGCTGGCCTTGCGCGCAAGCGCAACGTCTTGGCGTCGGCGCTCGCGCTGCATGGCGACGTGACCGAGCCGCTCGACGTGTTGGCGACGTTCGGCGGCTTCGAGATCGCGATGATGGCCGGCGCGTATCTGGCCGCCGCGGAAGCGAAAATGACGATCTTGGTCGACGGCTTCATCGCGACTTCGGCGCTTGTCGTGGCCGATTCGATCGCGCCTGCCGTGCGCGAGTACTGCGTGTTCGCGCATCTGTCGAACGAGGCCGGGCATCGGCGCATGCTGGACTACTTCGGGGCCAAGCCACTGCTTGCGCTCGACATGCGGCTCGGGGAGGGGACGGGGGCTGCGCTCGCGCTGCCCGTGTTGCGGGCGGCCGTCGCCATGCTGAACGACATGGCGAGCTTCGAGTCGGCCGGCGTCGCCGGGCGCGAGGCGCGATGACCGACGCGCCGGGCACGCGCCAGGCGCGATATTTCGTTGCTGCGCT
Source organism: Trinickia sp. (assembly GCF_051953955.1). Taxonomy (GTDB): domain Bacteria; phylum Pseudomonadota; class Gammaproteobacteria; order Burkholderiales; family Burkholderiaceae; genus Trinickia. The sequence continues at coordinate 18,661 of NZ_JBQCIF010000008.1, forward strand.
CGGTTACTTCACCCGTGTGCCGATTCCGCGCTCGATCGCCCTCGACCGGGCCGACCTCGCTGGTGCCGCGCGCTACTTCCCGCTCGTCGGGGCGCTCGTCGGCGCCGCGGGGGCGCTCGTCTATCTGATCGCGTTGTCCGTCTTTCCGCCGTCGGTCGCGGTGTTGTTGTCGATGGCCGCCACGCTGCTGGCGACGGGTGCTTTGCACGAAGACGGCCTCGCGGATTGCTGCGACGGGTTCGGCGGCGGCCCGACGCGCGAAGATGCGCTGCGCATCATGCGCGACCCACGCCTGGGGGCATTCGGTGCGATCGGGCTCATGATCGCATTGGCGCTGAAATGGCAGACGCTCGCCGCCCTGCCGGCGGCGACGGTTGCCTGGACGATGGTGGGCGCGCATGCCGCGAGCCGCGGCCTGGCTGTCAGCTTCATGGCGACGCACGATTACGCGCGCGAACAGGGCAAGGCCCAGGCCGTTGCGCAGAGGATGCCGTTGCGTTCGCTCGCGGTGGCGTTGGCGCTCGGCTTGCCGTGGGCCCTTCTGCCCGATTGGCGCGCGGGCGCGCTCGGCCTCGTTGCGGCGTCGGCGCTGCGCTTCGCGCTCGGGCGCTACTTCACGCGCAGGCTCGGCGGCTATACGGGCGATTGCCTCGGCTTCGCTCAACAAAGCTTCGAGCTGGCCTTCTATCTCTGCGCGCTCGCGTGGACCTCATTCTGATTCGCCATCCGGCGCCCGCGATCGATGCCGGTGTCTGCTACGGAAAGAGCGACGTGCCGCTGGCCGGCAACGCATCGGAGTCGGCACTTGCGCTCGCCGCGCGCCTCGCGGCTCTCGGTGCGCCCTTGCCGCAGCACTTCGCGACGAGCCCGCTGCAGCGATGCGCCGACATCGCGCAGCGGCTCGCACAGCATGTCGGCTGTGCATGCGAGATCGACGCGCGCCTGAGCGAAATCGATTTCGGCGCATGGGAAGGGCAGCGCTGGGACGCGATCGATCGCGCGGCGCTCGACGCGTGGGCCGCCGATCTGCGCCATGCGCGCACACATGGCGGCGAAAGCGTGGCGCAGTTCGAGGCGCGCATCGGCGCGTGGCTCGAACGCTGGCGCGAGCCGATGGCCGAGCCGGTTTCCAGCGTGCTCGCCGTGACGCACGCGGGCGTCATGCGGACGATCGCCTCGTTGCTGCTCGGCGAGCCGCTCGAGACCACGTTGAAGTGGCCGCTTCAGATGGCGGCCATCGTCTGGCTGCGGCGCGGCGCGCCGGGCGGGGGCTGGCGCCTGCTGCATTGGAACGTGTGAGTGGCCGATGGCCGGCCGGCTTCGTTTCGCCTACCGCCTGCCACCTGCCACCTGCCACCTGCCACCTGCCACCTGCCGCCTGCCGCCCGCCACCTGGCAGCCGCCCGCTTCGCAGTGGCTGCGTCGCCGCATCTGCCTCGGTCGTGCGGCACTGCCTTCAGTGCGCGCTCGCCGCGTCGGCCGCCGGCCTGCGCTCGCGGGCGAGCTGCAAGTCGCGGCACAGCAACTCGGCGCCTTGTGCGAGCCGCGGCGCGGGCCGCGAAAGAAGGTCTCCGTCGATCGCGAACAAATTGCCGCGTGCCACCGCCGTCATGCGCGGCCACGCACGCCATGCGGCGAGGCTCGGCAGCGGAGCGTCGGGCCGTGTGGCACCCGAGCTCGTCGTGACGATGGCCTCGGGATCGGCGACGACGACGGCCTCCGTCGATACGGTCGGCACGAGCGGTGTCAGGCTCGCAAAGACGTTGCGCCCGCCGCATAGCGTGATGACGTCGCTGATGATCTGCGAGCCGTTCAGCGTCATCAAGGGATCGGCCCATACCTCATAGAAGACGTTGACGGGGGCACGGTTCGCGTAGCGGGCTCGCAGCGCGGCGATCTTGGCCCGATAGTCGGCGGCCGCGGCCTGCGCTCGCGCTTCGGTGCCCATTAGGGTCCCGAGCGCGATCAGATCGGTGGCGACGTCGTCGAGCTTGTGCGGCTCGCTGTAATAGAGCGGGATGCCCAGCGTGCGCAGACGATCGAGCTGGCGTTCGCCGTTGCCGTGACGCCAGACGATCACGAGATCGGGTTTGAGCGCGACGATGCGCTCTAGGTCGAGGGACGTATTGCTGCCGACGCGCGGCAGCGCTTTGGCGGCCGCGGGGTAGTCGCTGTACGACACTGCGCCGACGAGCTTGGCGCCGCCGCCGGCCGCATAGGCAAGCTCGACCGCATGCGGCGCGAGCGCCACGACGCGCTCAGCGGGCGCGGCGAGCGTGACATGCTGGCCGGCGTCGTCGGTGACCGTCAGGGCGGCGTGGGCGCACGGTGCGAGTGCGGGTGCGAGGGTGAATGCGAGGGCGAGTGAAAGTGCGCTAGGACAAGTGAGAGCGCGGCCGACGACAGGCCCGAGCGTATGCGCGATCGGGCTTTTGCACGGACGTCGGCGGGGGCGAGCGGCCGCGTTCATCGATCGCCGCCGCCTTTGATCGTCATCGGCAATCCGGCCACCATCAGCGTCACTTCGCGCGCGAGCGCGGCGATGCGTTGGTTGAGCCGTCCGAGCTCGTCGACGTATCGGCGGGTCACGGCGCCCATCGGCACGACGCCGAGGCCGATTTCGTTGCTGACGACGATCACGGGCCCTTGCACGCGTGCGAGCGCCGCTTCGAGCGCGTCGATGCGTGCCGTGACGCCGTCGGCCTCTGCGTCGCCGGCATTGGCACCGGCATTGGCACCGGCATTGGCACTGGCATCGGCATCGGCATCGGCATCGGCATCGGCATCGGCATCGGCATCGGCATCGGCATCGGCATCGGCGGGCCCCTCCGCCGGGCACAGGACGCCCGCGAGCCAAAGCGTCAGGCAGTCGACGAGAATGCAAGCGCCGCTCGCGCCCGCGTCGGCGACGGCCCCCGCAAGATCGACGCCGGCTTCGACGAGGCCCCACTCTCGGGGCCGGCGGGCGCGATGATGAGCGATGCGCGCCGCGAATTCCGCATCACCGGCATCGCGTGCGGTCGCGACATAGGTGACGGGCAGTGCAAGGTCGGCGGCACGCCGTTGCGCGAGCTGCTCGGCGTAGCGGCTCTTGCCCGAACGGGCGCCGCCGAGGACGAAGGTAAGATCGGGGCGCGTCATCGATTCAAAATCATCTGGGTGCAACGAAAGAGCGCAATCGTATGGCCGTCCGGGTCGAACACGGACGCGTCCCAGACATGGGTGCTGCGGCCCAGATGGACGGCGCTGGCCACGGCGCGCACGGTTCCGGCGCGGCAGGTGCCGAGAAAGTTGCTTTTCAGCTCGATCGTCGTGAAGCCGCGCGCGCCTTCCGGCAGGTGCGCCATGCAGGCATAGCCGCAGCAGGTGTCGGCCAAGCCGATCACGGTGGCCGCGTGCAGGAAGCCGTTCGGCGCGAGCAGTTGCGGCCGGACGGCCAGCTTGCCCGTCAGCGTGCCTTGCGCGAGCGCGACGATGCGCACGCCGAGCAGTTCGGGCAGCGTGCCTTGCTGATGCTCGTGGATGGTCTCGATCGTGAAATCGGGGCGTAGGATCGACATCGCGTGAGCCTCCTTGCGGACGAATTTGCCGATATTATCGGGACCTGTGACGCATTTTGACAGCTTAGCGGGCTAACCGGCCGCTTTTCCCAGGCGGCCCTCTACTCGGGAGTGTTGTTCATGACGGTGATCGTGGTAGCGAACCCAAAAGGCGGCGTAGGCAAGAGCACGTTGTCGACGAACTTGGCGGGCGCCTTTGCGGCGAACGGCGAATGGGTGGCGCTGGCCGACCTCGATCGGCAGCAGTCGTCCCACGGATGGCTCGCCCTGCGCCCGCAAGGATTGCCCCCCATCGAAACCTGGCAGGTCGACCCGGACGCGCCGGTCAAGCCGCCGAAGGGCCTCGAGCGCGCCGTCATCGATACGCCGGCGGGGCTGCACGGCACGCGGCTCGCCGCGGCGCTCGAGCTGGCCGACAAAGTTGTCGTGCCGCTGCAGCCGTCGATGTTCGACATTCTCGCCACGCAGCATTTCCTCGAACGGCTCGCCAAGGAGAAAGCCGTGCGCAAGGGCGCGATCGAGGTCGGTGTCGTGGGCATGCGCGTCGATGCCCGCACGCGCTCGGCCGAGCAACTGCATCGTTTCGTCGAAAGTCTCGAACTGCCCGTGCTCGGCTTCCTGCGCGACACGCAGAACTACGTGCAACTGGCGGCGCACGGCCTCACGCTCTGGGACGTGCCGCAAAGCCGCGTCGAAAAAGATCTCGAGCAGTGGGAGCCGATCAAGGCCTGGGTCGAGAAGAAGTAAGGCCGCGCTCCGCGGTCCGCGCGCTCGGGCTCAGGTCCAGTTTTGGACTGGGACGTGCCCGCGGCTGCTCTTCATCTTGTTGTGCTCGTCGACGAAGACGAGCTTCGGCTCCCAGCCCGCCTTCAACTCGGCCTCGTCCACCATCGCGAACGCGGCGATGATGACGAGATCGCCCAGTTGCGCGCGGCGCGCGGCCGAGCCGTTCAGCGAGATCATGCCGCTGCCGCGCTCGCCGCGGATCGCGTAGGTCGAGAAGCGCTCGCCGTTGTTGACGTTCCAGATGTCGATGCGTTCGTTTTCGACGATGCCTGAGGCGTCGAGCAAATCCTCGTCGATCGCGCACGAGCCCTCGTAATGGAGCTCGCAGTGCGTCACAACGGCGCGGTGAATCTTCGATTTCAACATGTGTCGCTGCATGGTCTTTCCTTCACTGGCTTCACGTCACTTCATACGATTGCCGCCCGCAGGCCGCATCAAATTTCGAGATTATCGATGAGGCGCGTCGCCCCGAGCTTGGCCGCCGTCAGTACGACGAGCGGCTCATTTTGCTCGTTAGCGCCGGGCGGCACCAGATTCGAGCGCTTGCGCACCGCTACGTAGTCGGGTTGCCAGCCGCGCGCCGCGAGGCTGTCCACCGCTTCGCGCTCGATCGCGGCGAAATCGCGCCGGCCGGACAGCACGGCTTCACGCACGCGCGCAAGCGTCGCGGCGAGCATCGGCGCTTCCGCGCGCTCGGCTTCGGTGAGATAGCGGTTGCGCGAACTGAGGGCGAGGCCGTCGGTGTCGCGCACGGTTTCGGCCGCAACGATGTCGGTCGGCAGCGCGAACTGCTGGCACATCTGCCGCACGATCATGAGCTGCTGATAATCCTTCTTGCCGAAGACGGCGACGCGCGGCTGCACGCACGACATCAGCTTCATGACGACGGTGCACACGCCCGTGAAGAAGCCCGGGCGGAACTCGCCCTCGAGAATGTCGCCGAGATCATGCGGCGGGTGGACACGATATTCTTGCGGCTGCGGATACATGTCGCGCTCGGTCGGCGCGAACAGCACGTAGACGTTTTCCTTTTGCAGCTTTTCGATGTCGGCTTCGAGCGTGCGCGGATATTTGTCGAAGTCTTCGTTCGGCCCAAACTGCAGACGATTGACGAAAATGCTCGCGACCACGGGATCGCCGTGCTGGCGCGCCAGGCGCATCAGCGACAAATGGCCTTCATGCAGATTGCCCATCGTCGGGACGAAGGCGGTACGGTTCTGGCCGCGCAACTGATCGCGCAATTCCTGGATCGAGCTGATGACTTTCATGATGAAGACCTACGGCGCGCGACGCCGTGCGGATGGAAGGCGCGCCGATTGTAGTGGATTCGGCGGCGCCTGGCATGAAGCGTCGTCGAAAGCGAACGAGACGGATTGACGCGCGGCTCGCCCGTTATGCGGGCAAGTACGCGAGACGTACGTAAATCGGGGCGAACGGTTCGGGCTGCGTGATCTCGATCAACGATTCCCGCGCCAGTTCCAGCATGGCAATGAAGTTCACGACGACGACGGGCACGCCGCGCGTCACGTCGAACAACTCCGAGAATTCGACGAACCGCACGCTTTGCAGACGACGCAGGATCGAGCTCATATGCTCGCGCACCGAAAGCTCCTCGCGCGAGATCTTATGGTGCTGCACGAGCTTGGCGCGTTTGAGCACGTCGGCCCATGCGGCGCGCAGATCGTCCATCGCCACGTCGGGAAACCGCGGCGCCGTGCTCTGCTCGATGTAGACCTCGGCACGCAGGAAGTCGCGTCCGAGTTGCGGCAACTGATCGAGCCGCTGCGACGCGAGCTTCATGCGCTCGTATTCGAGCAGACGCCGCACGAGCTCGGCGCGCGGATCCTCGGGCTCTTCGCCCGTGTCGGCCCTCTTCACCGGCAGCAGCATCCGCGACTTGATCTCGATCAGCATCGCCGCCATCAACAGATACTCCGAGGCGAGCTCGAGATTCGTCTTGCGCAATTGCTCGACGTAGCCCAGATACTGCGCCGTCACGTCCGCCATCGGGATGTCGAGCACGTTGAAGTTCTGCTTGCGGATCAGATACAGCAACAGATCGAGCGGGCCTTCGAACGTTTCGAGAAATACCTCTAGGGCGTCGGGCGGAATGTAGAGGTCCTGCGGCAGCTTGAACAGCGGCTCGCCGTACAGGCGTGCGAAAGCGATGCCGTCGACGGTATCGGGCGTCGTGTCGGTCGCGGGCGCGGTCAGCGCCGCGTCGGGCGCCTGTGCCTGCGCGCGGTGCCCTTCGTCGGCGGCGGGCACGTTCAGAAGTTCTGGTAATAGACGTAGGGCGTTTGCTTCACGCGCGCTTGCTGCTCCTCCGACCGCTCTTCGAGATCGATCGGCTGCTTATCCCACAGGAGCGCTCGGCCGCGGCGCTGCTCCGCTTCGAGCGTCGGCTTTTGCTGCTTGAGCTGATTGATGAATTGCGTGATGTCCGACTGATACATGATTCGGTGATCCTGAAAATAGGGACATAGCGGCGCGTGCGCGCCGCCGCGTGCAAGGTGCGATTTTAGCGCATGCGGTCCGACACGGAACACTGGGCGCTCTCGCGCGTCGAAAGCGGGCACGCTATTCGCTCGCGCCGGCCGTTATGTTCAAATGGCCGCTTTCGTCGGCGCCCGTTTCGGCGCCGCGTCGTTCGACTTCGGGAGGTCCTGTTTGCAGGGAGCGGTCATGGATTCGTCGCGCGCCGGGCGGCGCGCTCGGCGCAGCCCGGGAGTGCCCGCGGCGCGGCGGGTGTGGCCGTCCTTCGTGCTCGGCGCGCTGCTGGCCTTGGCCTCCATGTCCGCGCTCGCCAAATACGACGTCACGATCGACGCGCCGCGCGAGATGCGAAAGCTGCTCGAGAAGCACCTCGATCTTTCGCGCTTCGCGTCTCGCGACGACGTGACCGAGGATCAATTCGATTTCCTCGTCACGGCCACGCCGCAGCAAGTGCGGGACCTGGCCGCCACCGACGGCTACTTTTCCCCCGTGGTGCGCACTGACGTGCGCGCGGGACGCAAAGGCCAGAAGACCGTGACGGTCCATGTCGACCCCGGACCGCGCACGATCGTCGCGTCGGTCGATCTCACGTTCGACGGCCCGGTCGGCACCGAGGAGCCGAAGCGCGAGAATGCGGCGCGGTTTGCGTTCTCTCTGCATGCGGGCGATCCGTTCACGCAGGCTGCCTGGACCGACGCGAAGGACGCCGCGCTCAAAGCCCTGCAGGCACGCCGCTATCTCGGCGCGAAGATCGTGCATTCCCAAGCGCGGATCGATCCGCGCACGCGGCAAGCCGCGCTGACGGTCGCCTTTGCGAGCGGGCCGACGTTCACGCTCGGCCCGCTGGACGTATCGGGCGTGCGCCGCTACCCGGGCAGCATCGTCACGAACGTCAATCCGCTGTCGGTAGGGGAGGTCTACGACGCCGAGCGCATTGCCGAGCTGCAGCGGCAGCTACAGAACACCCCCTACTACGCGAGCGTGGCGATCGACGTCGACAGCGACGTCACGAAGCCGAACGACACGCCGATCCACGTGAAGGTGAGCGAGTACCCCTACAACAACATTCGCGGCGGCGTCGGCTATGCGACCGACACCGGGGCGCACGTGCAAGGCTCGTATTCGTATCTCGACACGTTCGGCGCCGCCTGGCCGTTTTCCGTGCAAGGCCGTATCGATCAAATTCAGCAGTACGGGCAGATCCAACTGTCGATGCCGCCGGGCCGACGCGGCTGGGTCAATAGTGCACTCGCGTCCTATACGAACACCCAGGTGTCGGGCACGCGCATCTACAGTGCGCGCGCGGGCCTGCAGCGTGCGCGAACGGCTCAGTTCATCGACTACAACTATTCGATCGAGTACTACGCCGATCGTCTCGATCAGAACGCGTCGGGTCCGACGACGAGTCACGCGCTGGTGCCGCAATGGTCGTGGACGCGCCGCAACGTGGACGATCCGCTGTTTCCGCGCAAGGGCAATCTCATCCACGTCGAAACGGGCTTCGCCGTGAAGGGCTTCGCGACCGATCAGACGTTCGGGCGCGTCTACGCCCGCGGCGTGCAGTACGTGCCGCTGCTCAAACGCGATTTGCTGCTCGTGCGCGCCGAGTTCGGCGGCGTTTTCACGAGCGGCGGATCGAGCGGCATCCCGGCGTCGCTGCTGTTTCGGGCGGGCGGCTCGAATTCCGTGCGCGGCTACGGTTTTCAAAGCATCGGCAACAACGTCGACGGATCGGTGTTGCCGACGAAGTACCTCGCGACGGCCACGGCCGAATATCAGCACTGGTTCACGCACGATTGGGGGGCAGCCGTCTTCTATGACATCGGCGCCGCGACGGATAGGTGGGGCGAGCGCGTTTTCTATCCCGGCGTGGGTATCGGCGCGCGCTGGCGCAGCCCCGTGGGTCCGATCAACGTCGACTTGGCCTACGGTACGCGCAATCACAGCGTGCGGCCGTATCTCACCCTCGGCATCGCGTTTTGATCGATCGGCGCTCATCTATTTAGTCTCTCATCTCATCTCGTACCGCATAGGGCTTTCATGACGCACGATTCACCGCCACCGCCGCAGACAGACGCGCCCGACGCTCACGCGTCCGGGGCGGGCGGTGCGGGCGTGCCGCCAATGCGGGATCGGCCGCGCGGGCCCGACGAGCCGAATGAACCCGAAGCGCCGCCCAGGCGGCGCCCCTGGCGCATCGCCGCCTGGGCGGCGCTCGCCGTCGTCATGGTTGCCGCGCTGGTCGCCGCGGCGCTCTACGGGGCAATCACGACGGAGCCCGGCACGCGGCTCGTCTGGCGGGCCGCCGTTGCGGTGACGGCCCCGCGCTTGTCGGGCACTTTCGAAGGCGGCACGCTCGCGCACGGCGTGCGTTTGGCGGATGTCCGCTGGCACGAGCTCGGGGGCTCGGCCAGCGCGCCGACTACCGATATTCGCATCGATCGTCTAGCGGCCCGTTGGGCGCTGACGCGCGCGCCTTGGCGGTTCACCGTCGATGCGTTGGAGGCGGGCACGATCGACGCCCGGCTGGCACCTTCGACGAACAAGACGCCGATCCGCCTGCCTGCCGATCTGCGCTTGCCCCTCGAGCTGGAGGTGCGCTCGCTGGCCGTCGGCAGGCTGCTCGTGCGCAACGGTGCGACGACGACCGAGCTCGATCGATTGCGCGCGCACGGAAGCAGCGACGGCCGCCATCACACGCTCTCGGTCGACGGCTTCGATCCGGCCTATGGCGCCCTGGCGGCGCAGCTCTCGCTCGACGGTGCACGGCCCTTTCCGCTGACGGGCGCGCTGACCGCGTCAGGCTCGCTAGGCGGAGCGCCGGCTCAGGCGCAGGCTCGCCTGTCGGGCACGCTGGAATCGCTCGCGGCCGACGTGACGGCAACCGGCATGAAACTGGCCGGCCGGGCGCATATCGAAGCGATGCCGTTCGCGCCCGTGCCGCTCAAGCGGGCGACGCTCGCATTCGATCACGTCGACCCGCGCACGTTCCGTGCCGGCGCGCCGGAAGCCGACCTGTCGCTGGCGGCGACGCTCGCCCCGGTCCCGGGTGCCGGCGCGCTCGTCGTCGCGGGGCCCGTCACGATCGTCAATGCCAAGCCCGGGCCCTTCGACGCGCATCGCTTGCCGCTCGTCGAAGCACGCGCCGACGTCCGTCTCGACGAGCACGCGCAGCGGCTCGAGCATCTTGACGTGCGGCTCGTTCATGGCGCCTCGCTGACGGGGAGCGGCAGGTTCGCGCAGGGACGCGGGCGCTTGGATTTGACGGCGCGCGCGCTCGACGTGGCGATGCTCACGCCCTACGTGCGGCCGACGGCGCTCGCGGGGCCGATCGGCATCGAGCTCGATGGCGCGACACAGTCTCTCTCGCTCGATTTGACCGACGCCGCTGCGCGTTTGCGCGCGCGCGCCCGTATCGCGTTGGATCCGAAGCGCATCGCATTGCAAGACGTCCGCCTCGACGCGGGCGACGGACGGCTCGAACTCAAGGGCGCGCTCCAGCGCGACGAGCGTTCGACCTACGACCTCAGCGCGACGCTGACGAATTTCGATCCGCGGCTCGTCGTCGCGACGCAATTGCCGGCTGCGCGGCCGGCGCGCGAGCGCGGCGCGGCAAAACCGGCGCATCGCCTGCCGAGCAAGCTGCCCGAAGCGCGCGTGACGGGGCGGTTCAGCGCCGTGGGGGCGCTCGTCCAACCGCTGTCGGCGAAGCTCGCGTTCGAGCTCGGCGACAGCATCTACGACGGCTTCCCGCTGACGGGCGCGGGCACGCTGCAGCTGGCCGGTGCACGGCTGTTGCCGAGCGACGCGAAGCTATCGATTGCCGGCAACGACGTCGAACTCCGCGGCAGCTTCGGCGGGGCCGGCGATCGCCTGCGATTTCACATCGACGCGCCGCAGCTCGATCGTCTCGGCTTCGGCGTTGCAGGCACCGTGCTCGCGGACGGCGATCTGACGGGCTCGCTCGCGCATCCCGACGTATCGCTGCGCTACGACGCGCGCGGCGTGGTGATGGGCGCAAACCGCATCGGCGCGGCGACGGGTAGCGCCCAGATTCACGACGGCGCCACCGGTGCGCTGCAATTTTCGACCGACGCGCGCGACGTTCACGCGGCCGGTGTCGACCTGACGACCTTGACGGCCCACGTGGCCGGCACGCGAGCGAAACATACGTTCGATGCGCAAGCGAAGGGCGCGGTGCGCGGCCGGCCCATCGATCTGGCGCTAGCAGGAACGGGCGCGCTGACCGATGCGCGCGATGGCCTTCGTTGGGATGGCGTGCTGGCGCGTTTGACGAACCGGGGCATGCCCGCGATCGAGCTGCAAGCGCCCGTGACCGTCTCGGCCGGCGGCCAGCGTGCGGCGCTGGGGCCGACACGGCTTGTCGTCGAAGGCGCGACGCTCGATCTGAAGTCGTTCGTCTACGACCATGGCGCGATCAGTTCGGCGGGCAGCGCGTCCAATGTGTCGGTGGGGCGCCTCCTCGCCGTCCGGCAGACGCTGACCGGGATGCCGTCGCGGCTTTCGAGCGACCTCATCCTCGGGGCGGATTGGGATTTCGCGCTGGGCCGCACCGCGCGCGGTTATGCGCGCATCGAACGCCGCAGCGGCGACGCGACGCTGTCGACCGGCTACGGCACGGCGGCATTCGGCATCACCGCGCTATCGACGCGCGTCGACTTCAGCGGCGAGCGCATGGCCGCCAGCGCACATGCGGCGGCAAGCCGAGTGGGGACGCTCGACGCGAGCCTCGGCGTGGGGCTCACGCCCGACCCCGCGCGCGAAGGGCTGCTCGGGGTGGCCGCCGATGCGCCGCTCGCGGGCAAGCTCGCGTTCGACGTCCCCGCCTTGAAGACGACGGGCGGGTTGTTCGGTCCGAGCTACGTCCTCGACGGGCATGCCGCATTGAATCTCGCGATTGCGGGCACGCGCGCGAAACCGACGGTCTCCGGCGCGCTCGTCGGCGACGGCCTATCGGCGACGCTCGTCGACCAGGGCATTCAATTGAAGGACGGCATCGTGCGCGTGGCGCTGACGGAGAACCTCGTGGACTTGCAGCGCGTCGAGTTCCATGGCGGCGACGGCACGGTGCGGGCGACGGGGCAAATCAGGCTCGACCGCGCCGAGCCTGATTTGACGGCGCGGATCGTGGCGGACAAGCTCGCGCTGTTCGCGGCGCCCGACCGGCAGCTGTCGCTGTCGGGCAGTGCGACCGTTGCGAATGGCGGCGCGGCCGGCGGGCTCGACATCGACGGCAAGTTCACGGTCGATCACGCGCGGTTCGACTTGCCCGAGCAGCGCGCGCCGCGTTTGTCCGACGACGTCGTCATCGTCAGCGACCACGGTTTGGTGCATGGCGCGCCGCCGCCGGCCGAGCCGACCAACAAGCCCGTCGGCCGCTTCGCGCCGCGTGCGAGCGTCGACATCGACCTCGGCAACGACTTCCGCTTTCGCGGCCAAGGCGCCGATCTGGGCCTGCGCGGCACGGTGACGGCGCTGTCCGCGCCGAATCAGCCGCTGCGCGCGATCGGCAACGTGCGCGTGACCGAAGGGTCTACCTATACGTCGTTCGGCCGCAAGCTGGCGATCGAGAACGGCTACTTCACGTTCAACGGGCCCGTGGCGAATCCCGGCATCAACATTCTCGCCATGCGGCGCAATCAGGAGGTCGAGGCGGGGGTACAGGTGACGGGCACCGTGCGCTCGCCGATCGTCAAGCTCGTGTCGGAGCCCAACGTGCCCGACAACGAAAAGCTGTCATGGCTGTTGTTCGGTCATGGGACCGACCAGGGCAACAACCTGAGTCAGCAAAGCTCGATGACGACGGCGCTCGCGCTGCTCGGCAGTGCGACGGGCAAGCGCGTGGCGCAGACGTTCGGCCTCGACGAGTTCTCGGTCGGGCGCAGCGACGTCGGGCTCACTGATTCGCAGGTCGTCATGTTGTCGAAGGCGATCAACGATCGCCTGGTGCTCGGTTATGAGCAAGGGTTGCAATCGGCGAGCAATGCGTTCAAGGCGACCGTGAACCTGTCGCGTTTCTGGTCGGTCTTGCTCTATGGCGGGACCTTCGAAGGCGTCGACGTCAATTACACGCGGCGCTTCGACCGGTGGCGGTGGTGATGGCCGGCGCGGCATGGCGGCGCCGGCCGCGTGCCTTGGGGCTTGGCGGGACGCGATTGTGCTGGGCTGGCGCCGCGAAAGCCGTGAGCGGCGCCGTCCAGCGCACGGAGCCTTGCCGTGCGCTGGAATGCGTGCGTCAGCGCACGCGCATGCCGGGCTTCGCGCCGCTGTGCGGCTCGAGGATATAAAGGCCCGGCTCCGCTTTCTCGTCGGCGCTCGACGCCGCCAACACCATCCCTTCGGATAGGCCGAACTTCATCTTGCGCGGCGCGAGATTCACGACCATCACCGTCAGCTTGCCCACCAGATCCTCGGGGCGATAGGCCGACTTGATCCCCGAAAACACGTTGCGCGTTTTTTCCTCGCCGACGTCGAGCGTCAATTGCAGCAGCTTGTCCGATCCCTCGACGGCCTTGCAGTCGACGATGAGCGCGATGCGCAGGTCGATCTTGGCGAAGTCGTCGATCGAGATGATGTCGCTTGGCGCGTCGGTCGCGGGGGCGGGCTTTTGCTTGGCTTTGCTCGCCGCCGCCGCCGCCGATGCCGCTTCGCCCGCGGCCTTCGGTGCCGCGCCCGCTTCGATCGGCTGCAACGAACCGCGGTTGGCCGCGATCAGCGCTTCGATCTGCTTGGGGTCGATGCGCGTCATCAAGTGCTGATAGGCGCTGATGGGCTGGGCCGACGACAACGGCGTATCGGCATCGGCCCACGCGAGCGGCGCGACACCGAGGAACGTCTCGACCTTGGCGGCGAGCGCCGGCAAGACGGGCTTGAGCGCGATCGACAGCAGCCGGAACGCTTCGAGGCTGACGCTGACCGTCTCGTGCAGCAGCGCGGCATTGGCTGGATCCTTCGCTTGATCCCACGGCTTGGCCGTATCGACGTAGCCGTTCACGGCATCGGCGAGCTCCATCGTCTGGCGCACGGCGCGGCCATATTCGCGCGCCTCGTAGTGGGCCGCGATTTGAGGGATGGCCGCACGCAGCGTCGCGAGCAGCGGATGATGCATCGCACTGTCCTGCACGCGCGCGTCGAAGCGCTTGATGAGGAAGCCCGCGGCGCGGCTCGCGATGTTGACGTACTTGCCGACGACGTCGCTATTCACGCGTGCTTGGAAGTCGTCGAGGTTCAGGTCGAGATCTTCCATCGTCGCATTGAGCTTGGCGGCGAAGTAGTAGCGCAGCCATTCGGGATTGAGGCCCGTCTCGATATAGCTGCTCGCGGTGATGAAGGTGCCGCGCGATTTCGACATCTTCGCGCCGTCGACGGTCAAGAACCCGTGCGCGAACACGTTCGTCGGCGTGCGATAGCCCGCGAATTCGAGCATGGCCGGCCAGAACAGCGTATGAAAGTAGAGGATGTCCTTGCCGATGAAATGGTATTGCTCGGTGCTCGTGCCGGGCTTGATCCATTCTTCGAAATCGAAGCCGCGCTGGGTGGCGAGATTCTTGAAGCTCGCGTAGTACCCGACCGGCGCATCGAGCCAGACATAGAAGTACTTGCCGGGCGCATCGGGGATTTCGAAGCCGAAGTAGGGCGCATCGCGCGAGATGTCCCAATCGCCGAGCTTCGCGTCGCCGGCCTCGCCGAGCCACTCGCGCATCTTGTTCGTCGCCTCCGGTTGCGCGAGGCCGCCGACCCATTCGCGCAGGAAGTTTTCGCAGCGTGGATCCGATAGGCGGAAGAAGTAGTGCGTTGATTTGCGGCGCACGGGCGTCGCGCCGGAAATGGCCGAATACGGGTTGACGAGATCGGTCGGCTGGTAGGTCGAGCCGCAGACCTCGCAGCTGTCGCCGTATTGATCCTTCGCGCCGCACTTGGGGCACTCGCCTTTGATGAAGCGGTCCGGCAGGAACATCTCCTTGACGGGGTCGTACGCCTGTTCGATTTCGCGTGCGTCGATGAGGCCCGCTTGCTCGAGCTTGCGGTAAATCGTTTCGCACAGCGACTTGTTTTCCTCGGAATCGGTCGAGTAATAGTTATCGAACGAAATCAGGAAGTTGGACAGATCGCGCGCGTGCTCGCGCCAGACGCGCTCGATCAGCTGCCTGGGCGTGATGCCTTCCTTTTCGGCGCTGAGCATGATCGGCGTGCCGTGCGTGTCGTCGGCACCCACGTAGTAGACCTCGTGTCCGTGCATTCGCATCGCGCGCACCCAGACGTCCGTCTGAATGAACTCGACCATGTGGCCGAGGTGGATCTGTCCGTTCGCATAGGGCAAAGCGGACGTCGCGAGAATGCGGCGGCGGGCGGCGCCCGCGCCGGCTTGCGCGGCGAAATGAGGGGCGGATACGGTCATGAGCGTAGGGAAGGGGGCTGCTTGAGGGAAAGCGAGGATTTTAGCAGGCGCGGTCTGTGGCTTGCCGGTTGGACGTGCGCGATACTTGCACCGGCATGACCGACGATCGGCCGGTATCCCATTCGGCACGCAAGGCCGCAAGGAATTCGCTGGGCATCCGTTCCCCTTCTTCCGCGAGCGTCGCTGACATCGCGTCGGCAATGCGCTCGACGGCAGCAGCCGGGTCGTTCACGTGACATACGTTGTGCCCGAAGGCCAGCAATTCGCCGCGCATCGGATACGACACCGCTTTGTTCAGCTTCAGTGCCATGGTTCGGTCAGCCGTTTCAACACCGGTTTTCTGGTTTTCGTAGCGGTAGACGGAGGTGGTGACTACGTCAAAGAGAGGCGAGAGCCGAGGCGGCTCGTCGGCATCCGGGTGAGCGTACAGCAGGCCGAAATTTTTCAGATGAGCGTCGCCGTTGCGCACCATGACCGATAGCGTGAAGTACTCGAAGAACCGTGCAAGGCTTTCGTCCCAGTTGCCGCCGCAATTCATGCTGATCGCTAGCGCGATCTTCTCGTAGCTACTGCTGTACTTGAAGCAGAAAGCCCTCCGGCCGGTTCATCGCGAACGCTGGCAACATCGGCGTTTCGGCATAGGTTTCCGCGCGCAGCGGCATGGTCAGCGAGACTTGCCGCGCACGCTCGCGCGTCTCATAGGCAAAGACGTGTCGCGACTCCTTCGTCAGCGCGCCCGCTCGGCCTTGCGGCGTGAGCAGGTGCAACTGGCGCACTCTATTCCTCACCGAATATCTCCTTGAGCTGATCGTAATCGGGCCGGGCTGAGACGATCGAGAGGCCTTTCCCGAGTGCGGTAAGCGCAGCCAAGACGTGATGGAGCCCGACGTTTTGTCCGGACTCCAGTTGCGTGATCGTAAAACGGGCGACTCCGGCCTTCTCGGCGACCCATGCTTGAGTGCGTCCTTGTGCTTTCCTTTCGCGCCGGAACGCTTCCCCGAAATCGGGGGGGAGCAGAAGCGGCAGGCTGCCCGATGTTGGCTTGACGATGTATGACATATCTTACATTTTTCGATCGGATACCAAAAATGTAAGATATATCCGTCATAACTTCAAGCGATCAGCCCGCATCCACGATGCTTGCATGTCGGCTTCGCCGGGGGCTCGATCTCTCTCGCTCAGCTTACTTGCGGACTTATGCGGTGCGCCGCGAAAACGGAGAAGTGTCGGCCTTCGGAATGGGGCGGGGCGGAGGAAGCCGATTCCGTGAGAAGCGCTTAGGAACGCGGCAAAAAAAACCGGGGCATTCGGCCCCGGAGCAACAACGACAAGAGGAGAATGGTGACGCAGCGGCGTTGGCCAGCCACGTACCGTACATAGAGACAGCCGAAATGCCGCCGAGTTCGAAAAATTTTTCGAATCGTTTACCGGTGCCTTCAGCCGCCTTCCGTCGCTGTTTTTGCGATGCGCAGACCGGCTTGCTCGAGGGCCGGCTCGGGAGCCGGCGGCTCGGTCCGCGCGGCGCGGCTTATTGCGCCTGGCCGTTGCCCGGCATCGCGCTGAGGTAGATTTCGACGCGGCGATTCTGCGCGCGGCCGGTCGGCGTGTTGTTGTCGGCAATGGGATTGCCTGGGCCGTAGCCGGCCGGGGCCAGTCGTTGCGGGGCAATGCCGCGCTGGCTCAGGTACGTCGCGACGCTTTGCGCCCGGTTCTGCGAGAGCGTCTGGTTGTATTGGGCGCTGCCCGTGCTGTCCGTATAGCCGTTGATCCGCGCGACGAGTTCAGGGTGCTGCTGCATTTGCGTGGCGAGCTCGTTGAGCGTCGGATAAAGCGCCGGGTTGATTTGATAGCTGTCCGTCGCGAACGTCACGTTGCTCGGAATGTTCAGCTTCAGCGAGCCGTCCGGCTGTTCCGTCACCTGCGTGCCGGTGCCCTTGGACGCGCCCGACAGCTTGTTGCGGATGTTTTGCCAGTTGTAGCCCGTGATGGCGCCCGCGGCGGCGCCGACGCCGGCGCCGATGGCCGCGCCCTTGCCGCCGCCGAAGATCGCGCCGAGCGCGGCGCCGGTTGCCGCGCCGATGCCCGTGCCCGCGGCGGTGTTGTTCTGCTGCTGCGTGGCGCAGCCGGCGAGAATCGAGCCGGCCAAGGCAAAGACGGTGAGGCGGGTGGCGATTTTTGCATTCATGTTGGTGTCCTCTCTCGAAAAATCGATCGCTTGCGCGGCACGCGCGATCCGGCAACGCTCGAGCGGTGCCGGGCGATGCAAGGCGTGGCCTGCGCAGCGGCGCGAGCCGGCCGATTCGGGCGCAAGCGAATGCGCTCGCGTCCCGCTTTCGGCCCTTTCTCGATCCGCCGCTGCGCGAAATTGCCCTGCATCCCACGTTTTGGCAATGGCATGCAACAAATGTTTTCAATTTTTTGCGTGCCGCGGCATTTTTCTTCGCTCAGGCGGTGCATCGGCGCGCCGCTTGGCTTGCCACTACAATAGTGGTTTGGGATGCGGATGCCGCCCTTTGCGCGTTCAGCGCGGGCGCGAACCCATCCGGTAGCCCATCTTTTGGCAATGACAAGCAATATCGCATTGTTTTGCCGCAACATTTGCGGCGAGCGCCGACGCCCGGGAAGGCGCCGCGCCCGCTGTCCCTCGGAGTCGAATCGATGAGTATTGATCGGGCCCAGGTCGACGCCGCGCTCGCGGCCGTCACCGATCCCAACACGGGCAAGCCCTTTGCGGCCGCCAAGGGCGTCAAGAACGTCAGCGTCGACGGCGCCGCCGTCAGTGCCGAGATCGTCCTCGGCTATCCGGCCAAGAGCCAATTCGACGCCGTGCGCACGCTCGTCGAGCAAGCGCTGTCGAAGGTTCCGGGCGTCGAGCGCGCGCGGGTGTCGGTGTCGCAGTCGATCGTCGCGCACACCGTGCAGCCGGGCGTGAAACTGCTGCCCAAGGTCAAGAACATCGTGGCCGTCGCGTCGGGCAAGGGCGGCGTCGGCAAGAGCACGACGGCCGTGAACCTCGCCCTCGCGCTCGCGAGCGAAGGCGCGGCCGTCGGCATCCTCGATGCCGACATCTACGGTCCGTCCTTGCCGATGATGCTCGGGATCGAGGGGCGCCCCGAGTCGCCCGACGGGCAATCGATGAACCCCATGAAAGGCCACGGCGTCGAAGCGAATTCGATCGGCTTTCTCGTCGATCAAGACAACCCGATGGTCTGGCGCGGCCCGATGGCCACGTCGGCGCTCGAGCAGCTGCTGCGCCAGACGAACTGGGGCGAGCTCGACTATCTCGTCGTCGACATGCCGCCCGGCACGGGCGACATCCAGCTCACGCTCGCGCAACGCGTGCCCCTGACCGGGGCCGTCATCGTCACGACGCCGCAGGACATCGCGCTCATCGATGCGAAGAAGGGCCTCAAGATGTTCGAGAAAGTCGGCGTGCCGATTCTCGGCCTCGTCGAAAACATGAGCATTCACATCTGCTCGAACTGCGGCCACGCCGAGCACATCTTCGGGGAGGGGGGCGGCCAGCGCATGGCGAAGGAGTACGGCGTCGAGGTGCTCGGCAGCTTGCCGCTCGACATCGGCATTCGCGAGCAGGCGGACGGCGGCCACCCGAGCGTCGTGGCCGACCCGCAAGGCCCGATCGCCGAGCGCTACCGTACCATCGCGCGCAACATGGCGATCCGCATCGCCGAGCGCGCCCGCGACATGAGCGCGAAATTCCCGACCATCGTCGTTCAGGACACGTGAGCCGGTGTTCGCCCCATCTCCCGCGCGCGCTGCGGACCGGGGCACGCGGCCCTGCGCCCGCTCGGCCCCGATCGTGCTTGTGCGGTGCGCGTCGCGGTATCATGTCGCCTTCGCTTGAGTCCGGCTCGGCGGCGCGAGGGGCGCCGTGCGTCGGCATGAGGATCGCATGAAAGAGAGAACCGGCAGGCGGCGAGCGCGTCGCCCGAGCATCGTCATCGCAGGCCTAGTGCTGGCGAGCGCGGCGCTGGGCGGCTGTGCCGCCGTCTTCGGCCCCCACGAAAAACGCGCGGACGCCCAGGTATTGCCGACGGTCGGCAATACGGTGCGCGGTACCGTTACGTTCATCGAGCGTGCCGACGGCGTGCAAGTCACTTACAACCTGATTGGGCTGCCCGCGAACAGCGACCACGCGCTACAGGTGCACGAGCGCGGCGACTGCAATGCGGCCGACGGCTCGAGCGCGGGCGCCGTATTCGCGCCGGCGGCCGATCGGCTCCGAGCGGGCGTGCGCCGCGCGGGCGATCTCGGCAACATCCACGCGGACGCGACGGGCGTGGCCACCGGTTTCATCGTCGCCACGGACGTCGCGCTCGACGGCGTGCGTTCCGTCGTCGGCCGCTCGGTGCTCATCGGGCATGACCCAAGCGACCCCGCGTTCCCCGATCACAGCGTCGGCGCCGCGATCGCGTGCGGCGTGATTCGCCAGTAAATCCGCTTATTCAGCGTCTTTTTATGACCATCAAATCCGACAAGTGGATTCGGCGCATGGCCGAACAGCACAACATGATCGAGCCGTTCGTGCCCGATCAGGTGCGCACGAGCGAAGACGGTCGCAAGATCGTCAGCTTCGGGACGTCGAGCTACGGCTACGACATCCGCTGCGCCGACGAATTCAAGATCTTCACGAACATCAATTCGACGATCGTCGATCCGAAGAACTTCGATGAAAAGTCGTTCGTCGATTTCAAGGGCGACGTCTGCATCATTCCGCCGAATTCGTTCGCGCTCGCGCGCACCGTCGAATACTTCCGCATTCCGCGCAACGTGCTGACGGTCTGCCTCGGCAAATCCACCTACGCGCGCTGCGGAATCATCGTCAACGTGACGCCGTTCGAGCCCGAATGGGAAGGCTACGTGACGCTCGAGTTTTCGAACACGACGCCGCTGCCGGCGAAGATCTACGCGAACGAAGGGGTCGCGCAGGTGCTGTTCTTCGAGAGCGACGAGGTTTGCGAAGTGTCGTACGCCGATCGCGGCGGTAAATACCAGGGGCAGCACGGCGTCACGCTGCCCAAGACGTAGGCGCAGCGGCAGCCGTCGTTCACCGTCATACAACGGACGCGCAGCGCGTAGAAACTAGGCAGTTTCGGCGGCCGCGGGCACGAGGGATGCGATGATCCCGTGCCCGCGGTCACAGTGTCCTGAGTTGGGCAACGCTCAACCCAGGACACTTGTTTTTGGAGATTCGTCCATGAAGTTTCGTTTCCCCGTCGTCATCATCGACGAAGATTTTCGCTCCGAGAACATTTCGGGCTCGGGCATCCGCGCGCTCGCGGAAGCGATCGAAGGGGAGGGCGTGGAAGTGCTCGGCCTGACGAGCTACGGCGACCTGACTTCGTTCGCGCAGCAATCGAGCCGCGCGTCGTGCTTCATCCTATCGCTCGACGACGACGAACTCATGCTCGGCGAAACGGGACCGGACGGGGAGTTGCCCGAGTTGGCCACGGCCATTCTCGAATTGCGCGCGTTCGTCACCGAAGTGCGCCGGCGCAACGCGGACATCCCGATCTTCCTCTATGGCGAGACGCGCACCTCGCGCCATTTGCCGAACGACATCCTGCGCGAGCTGCACGGCTTCATTCACATGTTCGAGGACACGCCCGAGTTCGTCGCGCGCCATATCGTGCGCGAAGCGAAGGTGTATCTCGATTCGCTTTCGCCGCCTTTCTTCAAGGAACTCGTCAAGTACGCGGACGAAGGCTCGTATTCGTGGCATTGCCCGGGGCACTCGGGCGGCGTCGCGTTTCTGAAAAGCCCGCTCGGCCAGATGTTCCATCAGTTCTTCGGCGAGAACATGCTGCGGGCGGACGTCTGCAACGCCGTGGACGAGCTTGGCCAACTGCTCGATCACATTGGGCCCGTGGCGGCGTCCGAGCGCAACGCCGCGCGCATCTTCAGCGCCGATCACCTGTTCTTCGTGACGAACGGCACCTCGACGTCGAACAAGATCGTCTGGCACGCGACGGTCGCGCCGGGCGACATCGTCGTGGTCGACCGCAATTGCCACAAATCGATTCTGCACGCGATCACGATGACCGGAGCGATCCCGGTCTTCCTGACGCCGACGCGCAACAATTTCGGCATCATCGGCCCGATTCCGCGCGACGAATTCAAGCCCGAGAACATCCGCAAGAAGATCTTGGCGAACCCGTTCGCGCGCGAGGCGCTCGAGAAGAATCCGAACCTGAAGCCGCGCATTCTCACGATCACGCAGAGCACGTACGACGGCGTCGTCTACAACGTCGAGATGATCAAGGCGCTGCTCGGCGACTTCCTCGATACGCTGCACTTCGACGAAGCGTGGCTGCCCCACGCGGAGTTCCATCCGTTCTATCAGGACATGCATGCGATCGGCGCGGGGCGCCCGCGCACGGGCGCGCTCGTGTTCGCGACGCATTCGACGCACAAGCTGCTGGCCGGCATTTCGCAGGCCTCGCAGATCGTCGTGCAAGATTCCGAGCATGGCGTATTCGATCGGCACCGCTTCAACGAAGCCTATCTGATGCATACCTCGACGAGCCCGCAATACGCGATCATCGCCTCGTGCGATGTTGCGGCCGCGATGATGGAGCCGCCCGGCGGCACGGCGCTCGTCGAGGAGTCGATCGCCGAAGCGCTCGACTTCCGACGTGCGATGCGCAAGGTCGACGCCGAATACGGCGACGACTGGTTCTTCCAGGTGTGGGGTCCCGAAGCGCTTGCCGACGAAGGCATCGGCTCGCGCGAAGATTGGATTCTGCGCGCCGAAGATCCGTGGCACGGCTTCGGCCCGCTCGCGGACGGCTTCAACATGCTGGACCCCATCAAGGCGACGATCGTGACGCCGGGGCTCGACATGGCCGGCGACTTCGGCGAGACGGGGATTCCGGCCGCGATCGTGACGAAGTATCTGGCCGAGCACGGCATCATCGTCGAAAAGACGGGCCTCTACTCGTTCTTCATCATGTTCACGATCGGCATCACGAAGGGCCGTTGGAACTCGATGGTGACCGAGTTGCAGCAGTTCAAGGACGATTACGACACGAACCAGCCGCTATGGCGCGTGCTGCCGGAATTCGTCGCGCAGCACCCCGCTTACGAGCGCATGGGGCTGCGCGATCTGTGCCAGGCGATACACAGCGTCTACCGTGCGAACGACATTGCGCGCCTGACGACGGAGATGTACCTGTCGAACATGGAGCCCGCGATGAAGCCGTCCGACGCGTTCGCGAAGCTCGCGCACCGCGAGATCGATCGGGTGCCCATCGACGAACTCGAGGGACGCGTGACGAGCATCCTGTTGACGCCTTATCCGCCCGGCATTCCGCTGTTGATTCCGGGCGAGCGCTTCAACAAGACGATCGTGAACTATCTGCGGTTCGCGCGCGAATTCAATGAGCGCTTTCCCGGTTTCTCGACGGACATTCACGGCCTTGTGGCGGAAACGGCCGGCGGGCGCACGGAATATTTCGTCGACTGCGTGCGGGCTTGACGATGTCGACGCCGAACCCCCTTCTCGGCGCGCTCGCGTCATCGGCCATGCGCTGCGCGCTCGTCCTTGCGCTGTCGGCCGCGCCGCTCGCGGCGCGGGCCGAAGCGGCGCGGGCCGACCCGATCGATACGGCGATGCAGGCCTGCTCGGCGCGCGCGGATCGATCGTCGACGCCGGGTCAGGTGCAATGCATCGATGCGGCGCGCGATGCTTGGCAAGCGGCGATCGATGCCGCGATGCGCTCGATTGCCGCCAACGCGCCCGAGGACGTCAAGCGCCGCTGGGCGGACAGCCAGACCCGTTGGCTCGCGTGGCGCAAGGAAGAGGCGGCGCTGATTCACGCCGTTTTCGAGACGACGCGCGGCAGCACCTATTCGATCACGCAGGCGAACGTGCAGTTGCAATCGGTGCGTGATCGTGCGCTCGCGGTGCGGCATGCCGCCTCGCGGTTTGCGCCGCCTGCGCCGGCCCCGGCGGCAGCGTCTGCCGCGGCTTCCGCGGCTTCCGGTTCGGCATCGGTGGTGGCGGGTGCCGGCTCCGACGCACCGGCGGCATCGAGTCCGGCTGCCGCCGCGCCACGCGCGCAAAGCGACGACGCGCGTGCGCACGACGAGCGGATGCGGCCGTGCAATGCAGACGCGGCTTGCGAGCACGCGCAATTCGATTTGCGGCGTTACGAGCGCGCACTGCGCGAGAAGCTGCCGGCCCGCGCGCGGGCCACACTCGTTCGTGCGCAGCGCGCATGGTCGGCATATTTCGCCGCGACGGCTCCGCTCGGCACGGAAGCGGAACGCGCCGATCTCATTGGCGAGCGCGTTGCAACGATCAAGCGGCTATCGGAGACGGCCGGAAACGATTGAGGTGAGGGGGCGCTAGCGAGTCGCTCGCTACTCGCTTCGCTGTCGGGCGCGGCGAGGCTGAGCGAAGCCCTGCGCCGCGCTGGCATTCAAAGCGTCTTACGTGCCGCTTCGATAGCGGCGCGCACTTGCGCCGGTGCCGTGCCGCCCGGATGGTTGCGGCTACCCACCGAGCCTTCCAGCGTCAAATAGCCGAACACATCCTCGCCGATCAGATGGGCGACGTTCGGCAGTTCGCCGCGCATCTCGTCGAGCGTCAGATCGGCCAGATCGCAGCCGCGATCGACGCAGATACGCACGGCATGCGCCACGGCCTCGTGCGCGTCGCGGAACGGCAGGCCGCGCTTGACGAGGTAATCGGCCAAATCCGTCGCCGTCGAAAATCCTTGCAGCGCCGCGGCGCGCATGGCTTCGGGCTTCACGGTGATGCCGGCCACCATCTCGGCGAAAATGCGCAGCGTATCGGCGACGGTATCGACCGTGTCGAACAGCGGTTCCTTGTCTTCCTGATTGTCTTTGTTGTAGGCGAGCGGCTGGCCCTTCATCAGCGTCAGCAGCGCCATCAGGTGGCCGTTCACGCGCCCCGTCTTGCCGCGCGCGAGCTCGGGCACGTCCGGGTTCTTCTTCTGCGGCATGATCGAAGAGCCCGTGCAGAAGCGATCGGCCAGATCGATGAAGCCTACGCGCGGGCTCATCCAAAGCACGAGTTCCTCCGAGAAACGCGAGACGTGCGTCATGACGAGCGCCGCCGCTGCCGTGAATTCGATCGCGAAGTCGCGATCGGAAACGGCGTCGAGCGAGTTCGCGCAGATGCCGTCGAAGCCGAGCGTCTTCGCCACCGCGTGACGATCGATCGGATAGCTCGTGCCGGCCAGCGCCGCGGCGCCGAGCGGCAGGCGGTTGACGCGCGTGCGGCAATCGCGCATGCGCTCGGCATCGCGGCCGAACATTTCGACGTAGGCGAGCAGATGATGGCCGAACGTGACGGGCTGCGCGACCTGCAGGTGCGTGAAGCCCGGCAGGATCGTTTCGGCATGCTGCTCGGCCAGATCGATCAGGGCCGTGCGCAGATCCTTGATGAGACCGCCGATTCGATCGATTTCGCCGCGCAGCCAGAGGCGGATGTCGGTGGCGACTTGGTCGTTGCGCGAGCGGCCCGTATGCAGGCGCTTGCCCGCATCGCCGATCAGCGCCGTGAGGCGCGCTTCGATGTTCAGGTGGACGTCTTCGAGATCGAGCTGCCAGACGAATTCGCCGCGCTCGATCTCGCCTTTGATCTGCGCCATGCCGCGCTCGATGGCCGAGAGGTCGTCGGCCCCGATGATCTTTTGCGCGGCCAGCATCTTCGCGTGCGCGAGCGAGCCTTCGATGTCGACGAGCGCCATGCGCTTGTCGAAAAAGACCGACGACGTATAGCGCTTGACGAGCTCGGACATCGGCTCGGAGAAGCGAGCCGACCAGGCTTCGCCTTTTTTGTGCAGTTGAGACGTCATGATGATGGGCGGTGAGAAGGTGGGCCGAAGCGGCTGGGAAGCCGTCGATTTTATCACTGCCGCCCGGGCGCCCCATTGCCGCCATGCGCGCCGTGCGGGGAAGGCGCGGGCACGCCCCCGCCCGCCGCGACGCGCTATGCCGTCGCCATCAGCGATCCCTCGCATACGACGGGGCCGCTCGGCCCGTCCGCGCGGTGGGAGCCGCCCATCGGCTCGACAGAAACGGCGAGCTTCACGTAGGCGTTCATGCCGTGCACCTTCATGGCGACGACCTCGCCGGCCGGCAGCATCCCGAGCGAGACCATCTTGCCGTCGCGCATGACGCCCCAGAGCTGCTCGCTCTTGCCGGGCGGGGGGGCGTCGCCGCCGGTCATCCGATGCACGCTGGCCATCGCATTCTTGTCGTCCCACATCACGAAGGCCATCGTCGGGCTCTTCGGCTGATCGGGCGGCACGAGCGCTGCTACATAGGCCACGCGCTCGATCTTCGCGCCGCCCGGCTGCGCCGTTGGCGCATTCTGGGCGGTCTGCTCGACGCTCGAGCCTTCCGGCGCGAACGGCCGCAACGTCACGGCCAAGGCGACGACGGCCGCCAGCGCAAGGCCCGTGGCGCCGATCGACCAGCCGCGCCAGAAGGCGAGGGACTCGAACCAGCGCGCGCGCGCGGGAGCCAGCGCGGGGCGTGCGGCGGCCGGCCGCTTGGGCGGCTCGGCAGCCGCCGGCGCGGTGTTCCATGCCGCGCCGAATCCGAGCCTGCGCTCGATGCCGTCCCAGGCGCTTGCCGGCGGCTCGACGCTCGCGGCGAGCTCGGTCATCGCCCCAATGCGCGCCTGCCAGCTTTCGATGGCCTCGCGCACGAGGCGATCTTGCCGCGCCAGCGCCTCGAAGCGCTTGCGCGCACCGCCCCGCAGCACGCCGAGCGCGTACTCGCCGGCGAGGCGATCGATCAGATCGGGATTACGGTGTAAGTTCATATCAGCCTCCCGCACGGCCGCCCGAAGGGAGGCTGAGCCCCCACGGGGGGCAGCGAACGGAGTGAGCGTAGGGGGTCGTCATGGCCGTTTGCTCCCCATGCAAATCTTCAGTTTTTCGAGCCCGCGTCGCACCCACGATTTGACCGTCCCGAGCGGCACCGACAATTGCTCGGCGATCTCGCTGTGGCTCTGATCGCGCAGGTAGGCGAGCGTCACCGCCTGCCGCTGGCTCGCATCCAACCGCGCAAGGCAGATCGAAAGCTGCTTCGCTTGTTCGGACCATAGCGCCGAATCGGCCGGATCGCGCTCGTCGCCGGCGATGACTTCGTCCAGCGTGTCGCTCCATTCGGTGAGCAGCGCCGAGCCGTCGGCGGCGACGGCCTTTTGCCGGCGCAGGCAATCGAGCGAGCGATTGCGCACGATCGCCGCCATCCAGGTGAGCGGCGCGGCCAGCGTCTCGCGGTAATCGCCCGCGTGGCGCCAAATATTGACAAACGATTCTTGCAACGCTTCCTCCGCCCATTCCCGCCTCACCAATATACGAAGCGCGACGCCAAACAGTTTCGCGCTAGTGAGCTCGTACAGCGTGCGCAGCGCGCTAGCGTCCTGCGCGGCCACGCGCGAGAGCAGGGCGGCAAGCACGGGCGGCGTGGGTTCGTTGGGCAATTGGGTCATAGGGCGGCAGCGTGGCCGTCGTGAACGTTGGGCGCTATCTTACCGCCTGCGCGCAGCCGCGCCTGCAGTTCTTCATGCCCGCACGAGCACGACGAGCAGCAAATCCTCGCGATGAGCGGGCCGCAGCGTGATTTGATCGTAGACGACGCGTCCGTGCCGCGGATGATCGAACGCCCGTGTGCCGCCCTCGCGCTCGCCGACGTCCTGCGAGGCCCAAAACCGCACGAACGCCTCGCTTTCGGCGCTCAGCGCATCGATGAGGGCGCGCGTGGGGCCGTCGTTCAGATGGCGGATCGAATCGGCGCGGAATTCGGCCACCAGGCGGCGCGCACGCGTTTCCCAATCGACGATGAGCTTGCGTGCTTGCGCCTCGGTGAACGTGAAGCGCAGCAAATTGCGCTCGCGGGCCGGATCGGGCGGCCCATCGAGCCAGCCGACGAACAATTCCGCCGCTTGCGCGTTCCACGTCAGCGCATTCCATTGGCGATCGAGGACATAGGCGGGCGCGTCGACGAGACCGACCGTCGCGATCAGCGCCGCGGGCGCGTCGTTCGAGGCCGGCGTGGGTTCGGCCGGGTCGCGCTCGCCGGCCAGCTCGAATACGTAAGCGCGCTCGGCGCGCGACAGCCGCAGCGCGACGGCGATTCGGGCGAGCGCGTCGGCCGACGCCGATACGGGGCGCCCCTGCTCGATCCAGGTGTACCAGGTCGGGCTCACGCCACACATCTGAGCGACTTCTTCCCGGCGCAGCCCGGGCGTGCGCCGCCTCGGGCCCGGCGGCAGGCCGACGGCCTGTGGCGTGAGCCGCTCGCGATGAGCGCGAATGAATTCGCCCAGCGCCCGCGCGGGCGTGGCGTCCAGCGGGACCGCGGCACTCGTGGCACGCGTGGCAGTCGCGGGCAGTGCGGAATCGGAGTGGGGCGCGCTCGCGCGAGAACGGGACGGCGGGGCGGTGCTCATGAGGTCGATCGAAGAGACCAAAGAATCGAATAAATCGGAGGAATCGAATGAATCCGGAGCAGCGACGGAATCAGGTGAACGGAACGATCGAATGAATGCAGGGCCGGCGAGCCGCGCGATGCACTCGAAACCGGGTAGACCGGATACCAGGATATTTGCTTGCCTTGTACCGGTACCGCGCAGGTCATATTGTAGCGGTACGCGTCGCCGGACGGCTGATTGGCCGACGAAACGTCGACGTGCCGCGCCGGCTTGCCGGCTTCGCTTTTCTTTCATTCGCCGCCCAAGGAGCGCACCGATGAAACATCACGATCAGGTCGCGGACGCATTCGGCTCGACCGCCGCCGCTTATTTGACGAGTCCAACCCACGCGAGCGGCGCCGATCTGGAGGCGCTGGCCGCCGCGATCGGCACGACGCCCGACGCCGACGTGCTCGATCTCGGATGCGGTGGCGGCCATGCGAGCTTCGCGTGTGCGCCGCATGCGCGTTCGGTCGTCGCGTACGATATCGCCGAGCCGATGCTCGCGGTCGTGGAGTCGGCCGCCCGCGAACGAGGCCTGGCCAATGTCCGCACGAAGCAGGGGCCGGCCGAGCGCCTGCCGTTTGCCGATGGCGCTTTCGACTGGGTCGTGAGCCGCTTCAGTGCGCACCATTGGCACGACGTGCCGCACGCGCTCGCCGAAGTGCGCCGCGTGTTGAAGCCGGCCGGCCGCGTGCTGTTCATCGACGTGGCCGGCGCCGATCATCCGTTGCTCGACACGCATTTGCACGCCGTGGAGTTGCTGCGCGACGGCTCGCACGTGCGCAACTACCGCGCCGATGAATGGTTGGCCATGTTCGCCGCGGCGGGGTTCACGGCGAGCGTGCGAGAGCGTTGGCGCTTGCCGATCGAGTACACGTCGTGGATCGCTCGCATGCGCACCCCCGACGAGCGCGCACGGGCCATTCGTTCACTGTGGGAAGGTGCGCCGGATGAAGTGCGCGAGTACTTCGGCGTGCAGTCCGACGGCTCGTTCATGCTCGATTCGCTGATGATCGACGCGCATTGAGGCGCGGGCGCCCAGGGCCGAGATCCACACGAACCGCCCTGGGCAAGCGTCAACCGGCGAGCGCCGCGTAACGCGCGGCCCACGCGCGAGCCCATGCCGGCAGCGCCTCGCCGGCCATGGGGGCACCCACGAAGCCGCCTTGCGCGACATCGCACGACAACGCGCGCAGCACGTTCCAGTCTTCGAGATCGTCGATGCCTTGCGCGACCGTGCGCATGTTCAATTGGCGAGCGAGCAGCAGGCTCGCTTTCACGATGGCGTCGCGCGATGCGTCGCGGCTCGCGCCGTGCACGAAGCCGCCGTCGAGCTTCAACTCGTCGAACGGCACGTCGCGCAGATTGGCCAGCGACGATTGCCCCGCGCCGAAATCGTCGATGAGCAGGCTGATGCGCTTCAACCGCAACCGCGTAAGCACGTCGAGCGAAAGGAGACGATCGCGCGTCATCCGCGCCACGTTGATTTCGAGCACGAGCCGCGATAGCGGAAAACGCGCACGCGCGGCGGCGTCGACGATGAAGTCGGGGAAATCGAGCGCGGCCAGATCGTCCATCGACAAGTTGATGCCGACGCGAAAATCATCGCCCAAGTTTTGCCATTGCGACGCTTGCTCGAGCGTGGCCGGCAGCATCGTGCGCGTCAGATCGTTGAGCACGCCGTAATATTGCTCGCTGGCCAGCAGCCGATCGGCCGGCACGAGCCCGTCGCGCGGGTGCCGCCAGCCGAGCATCGCTTCGACGCCGACGACTTCTCCCGTGGCGAACGCGACTTGCGGCTGATAGCAAGTCACGATTTGCCCCGCCGCGATCGCATTGCGCAGCTCCTCGGGCGGATAAGCGGGCTTGGGCTCTCCCTCGCCATCGCACTCCGGTGTCGCCTCACCGTGCAGGCGCTGCTGCAACTGCTCGCGCGTGGCCGGTTTCGCGAGCGATCCGAGCACGCGCAGGCCGCGCGAATAGGCAAGCTTCTCGGCGCTCTTGAGGATGCGTGCGTCCTCGCCGCTGATGAGCACGACCTGCCCGTCGTAGCCGCGCTGCACCAGTTGGCGCAAGAACTCGACGCCGTCCATGCCCGGCATCTGCAGATCGGTGAAGACGACGTCGACATGATGGTCGCCGCACTCCAATGCGGCGAGCGCTTCTTGGGCGTGCTCGTACGAGAGGATGTCCTCGTAGCCGAGCTGAGTCAGCTGCCGCACGAGCACCTTGAGCACGAACGGCTCGTCGTCTACGACGAGGATCTTGGGGGGGCGTGTGCTTTGCTCCATGGACTACACCGTAGGTATTGCGATTGATGCGTCGCCTTGTTTGGCCTTGTTCGGCCTGGGTTTGCATTGCATTGCTCGGCTGGGCCAAGCGCTCACGACAGCGCCAAGGCGGGCAGGAATTGACGCAGCTTCTCGTGCAGCGTGTTCTTGTCGAACGGCTTGACGAGAAAATCGGCGGCGCCGGCTTTCAGGCTGTCGACGACGATGTTGCGCTCGCTGTGGCCCGTCACCATGAGGATCGGCACGTGCCCGAACTGCCCGATCGACTTGATCTTGCGCGTGGCTTCGACACCGCTGGTATCGGGTAACCCGACGTCCATCAAAACGAGATCGGGCTTGTGCTCCCACATCTGCTCGAGCGCTTGTGCGCCGGTGCCCGCGAACAGGACGTCGATCTCGAGCCCGTTCATCAGGCGGCCGATCAGCTTCTGCTGGAAGTCGTCGTCTTCGACGACGAGCACGGCCAGGCGCTGCGGTGCGGCGCTCGGCGCTTTCGCGGCCGGCTGTCGAGCCGGCGATGCATGGACTTCGGCCTGCTCCCCGCTTGCTTGGCGGCCAAGCCGTACCGTATCCGTTTCGGCTTCGGCGGGCGCTGCCGCGCGTGGCGGCTTCGGCGCGCTCACGCCCGCAGGCGCCGCGCGCGGGGTGAAATCGCCCGCTTGCTCCTTGGCCGTCATGATGCGCAGCGCTTGATGCACGGACATGCGGATGCGCGGCGCGTCGTTGGTCGCGGGCCAAAACAGCACGTAATCGTCGAAGTGCCCCAGGCTGCACAGGTCGTAGACGGTCCAGACGTCATGCTTGTTGCACAAGACGACGACGCGGTGGCGCGTCTCGTGCACGACGGTGCTGAGCCGATAGAGCCCGATGTAGTAGCGCTGGGCCGCCTCGAGCGTATCGAAGGCGAGGACGAGCACCGACGGCCGGTGCTGCTCGAAATCCTCGACGGCGAACTCCGGTTTCGTCGAAAGCCGCACGTTGTGGAACTCGTCTTGCAGTAATTTGCCGACGAGTTCCGCATCGGCCACCGATTGGCTGGCGACGAGGATCGCCGCGCGCTTGGGAGTCAGATCGTTGAGTTCTGTCATGATTGATCCGGTGTCCTAATTATCGTGATTCGACTGCGAGCAGTTGATCGAGAGACTGCTCGACGGCGGCCAGTGCCGCGTCGAACTGCTTGGCCCAATTGGCCAACAACGCGAGATCGCCCGCCTTGCCGGCATTCTCGAGCTCGGCGCACAGATCGCCGAGCGTGAGCGCGCCGACCGAGCGCGACGAAGATTTGAGCTTGTGCGCGATCGCGCCGGCTTCGCGGCCGCGGCCCGCATCGCAATGCGCGCGCAGCTCCGCCGCGAGGCGGCCGACCGACTGCTGATAGTCGGAGAGCAGCTCGCGCACGGTTTCGGGATCGTCGCCGACGATGCCTTTGAGCACGTCGATGTCGACGGCTTGCTCCTGCGTGGGCGCAGGCTCGGGCGCGG
Organism: Trinickia sp.; assembly: GCF_051953955.1. Taxonomy (GTDB): domain Bacteria; phylum Pseudomonadota; class Gammaproteobacteria; order Burkholderiales; family Burkholderiaceae; genus Trinickia. The sequence goes on from NZ_JBQCIF010000008.1 coordinate 50,175, forward strand.
CGACGGGCACTGCCGCGGCCGGGGCCGCATCCGCGGGGAAGTGCGAATCGAGCACCGCTTGAAGGCGGGCGAGCTGCAGCGGTTTGGTCAGATATCCGTCCATGCCGACCGCCTTGGCCCGGGCCGCCTCGCCTTGCACCGCGTTTGCCGTCAATGCGATGATCGGCAGGCGCGTGCTTGTGCCTTCCTCGCGGCGAATCGTTTCGACGAGCTCGTAGCCGTCCATCTCGGGCATGTGCAGGTCGGTCAGCAGCAGTGCGTAGCGATTGGCTCGCCAGAGCGCGAGCGCCTCGCGCCCGTCGCCGGCGATCTCGGCGGCGTGGCCGAGCAGCCCGAGTTGACGCAGGATCACCTTCTGATTGATCGCATCGTCTTCGGCGACGAGAATCAGGCGTCCGAGCTCGCGTGCCTGCGCGATCGACGGTGCGGCGCCCGCCTGCGCGATGCGTGCGATGCCGCGTCCGCCGGCGTTGGCGTGCGACAGGGCCCGATGAACGTCTTCGGCCGGCTGTCCGATCTCGAACGGTAGGCTCACGGTGAACGTCGAGCCCACGCCCTGCTCGCTTTGCGCCGAAACGTCCCCGCCCATCAGTTCGCATAGGCGCCGGCAGATGGCGAGGCCCAGGCCCGTGCCGCCGAAGCGCCGCGTCGTCGAAGCCTCGGCTTGCGTAAACGGCTTGAACAGCTTCGGCAACGTGTCGGCCGACATGCCGATGCCGTTGTCGCTGACGTTGAAGCGGATCTGCACCCAGCCGGGTCCCGACGGATGCGGCTGAGCTTCGACCGCCACACAGACTGCGCCGGGCTTCTCGGCACGTCCGCCAGAGAATTTGATCGCATTGCCGACGAGGTTGTAGAGCACTTGCCGCAGCCGCGTGTCGTCGGACAGCACGACCTTCGGCAGATCGGGCGAAACCGACTTCGCGAGCTTCACGCCGGCGCGCTCGGCCACGTGCGTCAGCGATTGGCAGAGCCCATCGACGAGATGCGAGATCGACAGCGGAATGCGTTCGATATGGAGCCGGCCCGCCTCGATCTTCGAGAAATCGAGGATGTCGTCGATCAGCGTCAGCAAGGCGTTCGCCGATTCGCGGACCGTCGTGACCATGTCCCCTTGGTCGGACGACAACGGAGTTTGCGAGAGCACCTCGATCATGCCGATGACGCCGTTCATCGGCGTGCGGATCTCGTGGCTCATCGTCGCGAGGAACGCGCTCTTCGCGCGCGAGGCCGCTTCGGCATCGGCGCGCGCTTGCTCGAGTTGCTGCGTGGCGCGACGGCTTTCCGTGACGTCGCGCGCGGTCGCATAGATGAGCCCCTCGAGTTGGATGGCCTTCCAGGAGAGCCAGCGCGTGCTGCCGTCCTTGCAGACGTAGCGATTCTCGAACTGCTCGATCGGAGCGCCGGGGGGGCGGCTCTCGATTTCATGGATCGTGCGCGCCCGGTCCTCGGGATGGACGAATTCGATGAACGGACGCGAGAGTAGCTCGTCGGCAGACCAGCCGAGCACCTTCGTGAAAGCCGGATTCACGCGCTTGAAGCGGCCGGCCGGATCGGCCAGGCAAGTCAAGTCGAGCGAGAGATCGAAGAGCCGGTCGCGCTGCGTCTCCGCTTCCTTGCGGCCCGTGACGTCCTGCAGCATCACGAGCGCGCCGTGCACGCCGTCGAGCTCGTAGGGCACGGCCGTCATTTCGCCGAGGAAGGCGGTGCCGTCGAGCCGCAGCCACTTCGCTTCGCGCGCCGGTGTCGCCGTGTAGCGGCGCAGCAAGCGGCCGATGCGCTCCTCGATCACGTCGCGATGCTCGGCCTGCACGAATTCGGCGATCGAGAGCCCGCGGATCTGCGCGGCCGAATAGGCGCCGAGCATTTCGAGCGCCTTCGGATTGGCGAACGCGATCTTGAATTCCTGAATCAGGAACACCGCATACGGCGACAATTCGATCAACTGCCGATAGCGCGATTCGCTTTGCATCAGAGCCTGCTCGTTCGCGTGCTCGCGGCTCACGTCGCGAATCAACGCGATGACGCCGCTCGCATCCGCGGCGCGCCGCTCCACGCGCATCTCGTAGACGCACTCGAACGGTGTTTCGAGCCGGAAGACGTCGCTCGTCGAATGCGCGTCGGCCGTGCCGCACAGCATCGTCACGAAGCGCGTGCATTTTTCGTCGCGATCGGCGCTGACGTCGTTGCGAAACAAAGCGTGGGCGACATGCTGGCGCGTGGCGGTGGCCACCTCGTCGCCGCGCCAGCCGAGCAGTTCGAGCAGCCGCGGGTTGTAGCCGTCGATCCGGCCGTCATCGGAAAAGCCGAGCGCCGCGTCCGGAATCGCCTTGAACAGGGCGTCCGCGCGCGTCGCTTCGAGCAGGGTGCGCGTGTGGGCTTCGCGCTCGCGTTCGGATGCGGCGCGCAGGCGGCGGAACAAGCGCCATTGATTCGTCTCGGCGGCGAGAATCAATGCCGTGAGGATGACGCCCGCGATCAGCAGCGCGAGCGTGCGCAGGCGGAACGCCGCAAGGAAGTCTGCGTTGGAAAACCCCACCGACACCGCGAGCGGGTAGTCGGGCAGCGTTTTATAGCTGACGGTGCGCCGGATGTCGTCGATGGTGCTCGTTGCGACGTAGTGGCCGCGCTGCGCGTTGCCGAGCGCCACGCGCAGCGGCGAGCTCGGTGCGAGCCGGTGCCAGTCGAGATTTTCCCGAGGGCCACTGCGACGCGCGCGGATCGTGAAATCCTTCGTGCCGACGACGGCGACGACGCCGTTGCGGCCGATGCGCAGCGCATCGTAAAGCTCCGTTAGATAGGCCGGCGGCATGGAGACGACGATGACGCCGAGAAAGCGCCCTTGGGAATCGTTGAGCCGGCGCGACAGCTGGATCGATGCGAGGCCGCTCGCGCGCCCGATCACGGGGGTACCCACGAACAGTTGCGTGCTTGGATCGTCGATGTGCACGCGGAAGTGCTCGCGGTCGGAAAGATCGATGGGCTGGAACCGCTCGAGGGTCGACGCGCGCAAGATCCCGTGCTTGTCGATCACGGCCACCTGAACGAATACGTCGAGATCGAGTACGCCCGAATGGACGTAGTCCTGAAGCGGCAGGTCGACGCCGTCCCGGTGCACGAGCCAGGCGACGACCGATGCCACCTGATCCGCTTCGCGCAAGACGCGCGACGTATGCGCCGCGAGCGCGTCCGCAAGCGTATCGGCCTGCATGCGCTCGTCGCGCAATTCGGTGTTGAGGTCCCACGTCGAGAACGCGCCGAGCGCGACCCAAAGGGCCAGAATCAAGCCGAGCGCCGTCGCGTGGTTGACGCGCAACGTCAGCGGGATTCTAGCGAGCGATCGTAGGAGACGCGAAACGTAAGCCATGTTGCAACGAGTATCTTTAACGGTCCCGGCAGCCATCGTCGGTAGGCGGCGCGAAATGAGGCCACTGGCGTTCGCCCAGTGCCGCGATGCGGCCGAGCCGGGCATCAGCGAGATGGGGGACAAATCACGAACGCGCATTCTGCCGTTCCGAGCTTTTTAACGACTGAAATACGGGAAAACTTGAGCGGACGGATGGTGCGATGGGGCTGCGCGAGGAGGGGCGTCGCTGCTGCAGCGCGCCAAAAAGAAGAAGGCTGCCGCCTGCGCGAACAGCCTTCTCGATGTTGCAGCGCCGCGTGCGCGGCGCAATGGGGCGAATCCGTGCCGCGTGCCCGGTTCAGCCCGTATTGCGCAAGCCGGCGGCGATGCCGTTGATCGTCAAGTGGATGCCGCGCCGCACGCGCGTGTTGGAATCGCCTGCCCGGTGACGCTTGAGCAACTCGACCTGCAAGTGATTGAGCGGATCGAGATAGGGGAAGCGGTTCTTGATCGAGCGGGCGAGCAGGGGGTTGTCGGCCAGGCGTTCCGCCTTGCCCGTGATCTCCGACAGCGCGTGCGACGTGCGCTCCCATTCGGCGACGATGCGCTCGAACACTTTTTTGCGCAGTTTCTTGTCTTCGACGAGCTGGGCGTAGCGAGACGCGACGGCAAGGTCCGTCTTCGACAGCACCATGTCCATGTTCGAGAGCAGCGTCGAGAAGAACGGCCAAGTCTTGTACATCTTGCGCAGCGTTGCAAGGCGGCGCGCGCGCTCGGCATCGCTGGCCGCGCCTTCCAAATGCGCGGCGACGGCGCTGCCGAAGCCGTACCAGCCCGTCAGCAGCAGACGGCATTGGCCCCACGAGAAACCCCAGGGAATCGCGCGCAGATCTTCGATGCGGCGGTTCTTCGGATCTTGCAGCTTGCGCGAGGCCGGCCGGCTGCCGATGTTGAGCTCGGCGATCTCCGAAATGGGCGTGGACGAGAAGAAGTAATCGGTGAAGCCAGGCGTTTCGTAGACGAGCGCGCGATAGGCCGCCATTGCGGCGTTCGAGAGCGAGCCCATCGTCTCTTCGAAAGCGGCGAGATGGGCGGGCGTATTGCCGTGCGGCACGAGCGAGGCTTCGAGCGTGGCCGCGACGACCGTCTCGAGGTTGCGCCGGCCGATCTCGGCGTTGCTGAACTTGCTCGCGATGACTTCCCCTTGCTCCGTCAAGCGAATCTGGCCGTTCACCGTGCCGGGCGGCTGCGACAAGATCGCCTGATAGGTCGGGCCACCGCCGCGGCCGACCGTACCGCCACGGCCGTGGAATAGGCGCAGCGTGATGTCGCGCTCGCGGAACAGCGATACGAGCGCGAGTTCGGCGCGATACAGCTCCCAGTTCGACGTGAGGAAGCCGCCGTCCTTGTTGCTGTCGGAGTAGCCGAGCATGACTTCTTGCTCGCCGCCTTGATGGGCGAGCAGGGCATCGACGCCCGGCAGCGCGAAGTATTCGCGCATGATGATCGGCGCATTGCGCAAGTCGGCGATCGTTTCGAACAGCGGAATCACCATCAGCGCGTTCTTGGGGCGCGCGCCGCGGGCGCTGCCGAGCGTGCCTTCGAGCAGGCCGGTTTCCTTTTGCAGCAGCAGCACTTCGACGAGGTCGCTGACCGTCTCCGTATGCGAAATGATGTAGTTGCGCACCGCGCGCGCGCCGAAGCGTTCGCGCGTGACGCGGGCCGTTTCGAGCACGGCGAGCTCGCTTTGCACGAGCGGCGAGTATTCGATGTACGGCGAGCGCAGGAGCCGGGGCTGGGCGAGTTCGGCGAGCAGCACGCGCAGCTTGTCTTCTTCCGCAAGCGCCGCGTAATCGCGCTCGACCCCGGCGCGCGCGAAGAGCTCGGCGATGACGGCTTCATGGATGTCCGAACTCTGGCGCAGATCGATCGATGCAAGGTGAAAGCCGAAGACTTGCGCGGCGCGGGCGAGCGGCGCGAGGCGCGGCGTGGCGAGCGAGGCGCCGTGATGGGCCGCCAGCGAATCGACGAGCACGTTCAGATCGTTGGCGAACGCCTGCGCGTCGGCATAGGGCGCGGCATCGCGGTACACGCCGCTGCGCGTGTGCGCAGTGCCTTCTCCGAGCAGCGTGCGCGCGGTGGCGGCAAGACGCGCGTAGACGCCGATCAGCGCACGTCGATACGGCTCGCCGACGCGATGCGGCGATTGATCGGGCGAGGCTTGCGCGAGCACCTGCAGCGCCTCGCTCGTGCCGGCCAGCAGGTTGGAAACCGATAGCTCGGCCCCGAGCGCATGCACTTCTTCGAGATAGTGTTCGAAGATGACGGTGGCTTGGCGCGTGATCGCATGCTCCAGCGTGGCCGCCGTGACGTTCGGATTGCCGTCACGGTCGCCGCCGATCCAACTGCCCATCTGAAAGAACGGCGGCAGGTGCATGGCCTCGCCGGTCTGCTCGGCCAGCGCCGTTTCGACGTCGTCGTAAAGCCCCGGAATTTCCTTCAGGAACGTCGCGCGGTAGTACGACAGCGCGTTTTCGATTTCGTCGGCGACGGTCAGGCGCGAATCGCGCAGCATCCGGGTTTGCCATAGCGTCGTCACGCGTGCGCGCAGCATCGCCTCGTTGTGCGCGCGCTCGCGCTCCGTGAGCGGCTGATCGCGCTCGGCCAAGAGGTGCGCGATGTCGTGCTGCGCGTCGAGAATGCTCTTGCGCTGCACTTCGGTGGGATGGGCCGTCAACACGGGCACGATCAGTGCATCGTCGAAGAAGCGTTTGAGCGTGCCTGCGTCGAGATTGCCGCCGAGCGCGAGGCGGCCGAGCGCATAGGCGATCGTGCCGGCTTGCGGCGCCGAGCCCGCGAGCGCATGGATGCGGCGGCGCCGGTTGTGATGGCGGTCCTCGGCGATGTTGGCGAGGTGCGAGAAGAAGCTGAATGCGCGCACGACGCTCACCGTTTGTTCGGGCGTCAGCGCACGCAACTGCTTTTCGAGCGATTGCGCGGCGCTCGTGTCGTCCTCGCGCCGGAATTTCACGGCGTTTTGGCGAATCGTTTCGACGACGTGGAACACGGCATCGCCTTCCTGTTCGCGCACGACGTCGCCGAGCAGGCGCCCGAGGTAGCGGATGTCCTGAAACAGGGGCTGATCTTTGTCTTCGCGGCCGCGCGCGGCAGTCTTCGCAGGGGCGGCGCCATTGGCACGGGCGGCGACGGCGGGCTTGGCGTCGGCGAGCGCCGAGGTGGGCTTTTTGGACGAGCGAGGGGATGCATCGTTGCGGCGGGCGGTGCGCGCCGATCCGGGAGACGTCACGGTGGGTTCCTCAGTGAAGCCAGAGTAAAAAGGGGAGCTACTGCTGACAACTACATAAAACTGACCAAACGACTGCAACCTGCTGGCGTGCGCTTTTCATTTCAGGCGGCGATGCGCTCGTGGCGACCGCGCCCGGATGCCGGGGTGTGCTCGGCGCGCTTCGTCAGCGCGCGGATTGCCGCCGGCAAGCGCGAAAAATGGGGCATGGCGTGCGTGCTACCATTTCTCGATGTTCGATCCCGTCATTCGAAGTATTGACTCATGAATTCCGAGACACTTACAGCCGCACCGCCTACCGAACTCGTCATTGCCTCGCGCGAGAGCCGTCTCGCGATGTGGCAGGCGCAGTTCGTGCGTGATGCGCTGCGGAAATTATATCCATCTTGCGACGTCCGCATTCTCGGAATGACGACCCGCGGCGATCAAATTCTCGACCGAACGTTGTCGAAGGTCGGCGGCAAGGGGCTTTTCGTCAAGGAACTCGAAAACGCGCTGGCCGATGGCAGGGCCGATCTCGCCGTGCATTCGCTCAAGGACGTCCCGATGGCATTGCCGGCAGGTTTCGCGCTTGCCGCCGTGATGGAGCGGGAAGATCCGCGCGACGCGTTCGTCTCCAACGAGTACGATTCGCTCGCCGCACTGCCGCCGGGCAGCGTCGTGGGCACTTCGAGCCTACGGCGCGAGGCGATCTTGCGTTCCCGCTATCCGCACCTCGTCGTCCAGCCGCTGCGCGGCAATCTCGACACGCGGCTCGCCAAGCTGGACCGTGGCGATTACGCCGCGATCATCCTCGCCGCGGCGGGGTTGAAGCGGCTCGGGCTTGCCGCGCGGATCCGCGCCTGGCTCGACGTCGACGATAGCCTGCCGGCCGCGGGGCAAGGCGCGCTCGGCATCGAGATCCGCGCCGGCCGGCCCGAGCTCGAAGCTTGGCTCGCGCCGCTCAAGCATGAGCCCACACGGCTCGCCGTCGAGGCGGAGCGGGCCGTCTCGCGCGCGCTCGGCGGCAGCTGCGATGTCCCGCTCGCCGCGCATGCGAGCTGGCAGGGCGATCAATTGCACCTTGCAAGCCACGTGTCGATGCCCGACGGCAGCCGCCCCGCGTTCGCGCAGGCGTCGGCGCAGGTCGCGAACGTGGCCGATGCGCTCGCACTCGGCGATGCGGTCGCCCGTTCGCTCGAGGCGCAAGGCGCGCTCGCGGTCGTGGCCGAACTGGCGGCGGCGCGCGGCGCCGAGCCGGCGCCCTGACGCCGCATGTCGATGCCGAGCATCGAGCCTGGCGCTTTGCCGTTTCCCGAACGTGCCGGCGTCAAGCGCTTCACGGCCGTGCTGACGCGCCCGGCTGGACAATCCGCCGCCCTTGCCGCGACGCTCGAGCGAGACGGTATCGCGGCGCTCGACTTTCCTTTGATCGAGATCGCGGCGGCATTGGACGACGGGCCGGTTCGCGCGGCATTCGCGTCGCTCGAGCGCTACGGGCTGGTGGTCTTCGTCTCGCCGAACGCGATCGAGCGCGCGCTTGGAGCCGTGCCGGGTTTGGCTTGGCCGGCAACGGTGCCGATCGGCGTCGTCGGTCCCGGCAGCGTGGCCGAGCTGGCCCGTCATGGGATTGCCTCCCCGGCATACCAGGTGATCGCGCCGGCCGGCGCGCAAGCCGAGAACGGCGAGGCGGCCGCGCGCTTCGATTCGGAAGCGCTGTTTGCCGCGATTTCCGCGAAGCTCGGTCTAGCCGCGCTGCGCGACCGGCCCGTGCTGATCGTGCGCGGGGACGGCGGGCGCGAATGGCTCGCCGATCGCCTGCGCGAGGCGGGCGCGCAAGTCGAGGCCGTCTGCGCGTATCGGCGAATCGTGCCAGAGCCGTCCGCCGACGCTTGGGCTCGCGTTCGTGGGCTGCTGCGTGGCGCACCGCATGCTTGGCTGCTCACGAGCTCCGAAGGCGTGCGCAATCTGGACGCGCTCGCTCGTGCCGCGCTCGACGCTGCGGAGCGCGAAGCGCTGCTGCGCGCGCCGCTCGTCGTGCCGCACCCGCGCATCGCCGAAACGGCGCGGGCGGCGGGTTTTGATACGATTACGGCATCCGGCCCCGGCGATGCGCGCATCCTCGCGGCCTTGCGCGCTTTATCCGCATCGTCTCGCGCCTCATTCGAACCACCGGCCAAGGCCGTCATGGCCCCGGCCCCTTCCTCGACGCATCCGCGCATGACTGATACGAACCAAGAATCGTCTTCCGCCCCGTTCCCGCCGGCCGCCACGCCCCCGTTTCCGCCCCCGATGCCGCCGGTCTACGATGCCCGGCGTCGTCGCGCTAGCGGTTGGGTTTGGATCGCCGTGATCTTGCTCGCCGTGGCGACCGGCGTGGCGGCGTTCGCCTTCAACCGCAAGCTCGATCGGCTCGATACCCGGCTCGCCGCGCGCCAGCAGGCGCTCGATGCGCAGACGTCCGAGTTGCGCGCGAAGACCGACCAGGCCGCAGCGGCAGCGCACGAGGCCGAGGTGGAGTTGCAGCAGCTGCAGGGCAAGCTCGCCGATGCGCAAACGGCGCAGCAGGCCTTGCAGCAGCAGTACCACGATCTTGCGAGCAATCGCGATGACTGGACCCTGGCCGAAGTCGAGCAGATGCTGTCGAGCGCGAGCGAGCAACTGCAACTCACGGGCAACACGCAGCTCGCCTTGTTCGCGCTGCAAAGTGCCGATACGCGTCTCGCCGCTTCGTCGAACCCGCAAGCACTCGTCGTGCGGCGCGCGATCGCGCAGGACATCGATAAGCTCAAGGCCGCGCCGTCGACCGATCTGACGGGGCTTGCGATCAAGCTCGACGACGCCATCGGCGAGATCGACACGCTGCCGCTGCTCGGCGAAGCGCCGAGCGGGCACCAGGAGGTGCCTGCCGGGGCTTCGGCGCCGGCCACGGCGAGCGCTCCCGTCGCGGGCGAATCGCGCGTCGCGCACTGGTGGCGCGTGCTTTCCGCCGCTGTCGGCGATGAGATCAAGGGCCTCGTGCAAGTGCGCCGGCTCGACAATGCCGATGCCATGCTCAACTCGCCGCAGCAGGGCGAGTTCATTCGCGACAACGTGAAGCTGCGGCTGCTGTCGGCGCGCTTGGGATTGCTCTCGCGCAATCAGGCGACGCTCGAATCGGATCTGAAGGCGGCCGATGCGGCGCTCGCGCGCTATTTCGACGGCGCGTCGAAGCGGACCCAAACCGTGCGCGCGTTGATCAAGGACGTGGAGCACGGTGCGGCGGCGGTGGAGCTGCCGAACTTGAACACGAGCCTGCAGGCCGTTCACAACTACAAGAGCCGAGGCTGACGATGGCGCTCAGAGGACTCTTGTGGCTCGCGTTGCTGTTCGTGCTCGCGGTCGTGCTGGCCACGGTCGGCCATTTCGACGCCGGCCAGGTGCTGATCGTCTATCCGCCGTATCGGATCGACGTGGCGCTCAATCTCGTCGTAGTGGCGGTGATCGCGCTGTTCATCGTTCTATACGCGCTGATTCGCCTCGCGCGCAACGTCTGGACGATGCCGCAGCGCGTGGCCCGCTATCGCGTGCGCGCGAAAGAGGCGAAGGCGCACGCGGCGTTGCGCGAGGCCATCGGCAATCTCTATGCGGGGCGGTTCTCGCGGGCGGAGAAGGCGGCTCGAGAAGCGCTGTCGCTCGAATCGAACAAGGGCGCGGCGGGGCTCATCGCCGCCGTGGCCGCTCACCGGATGCGCGAATACGTGCGCCGGGACGAATGGCTCGGTGCGATCGATGCGGCGGATTGGCAGGACGCGCGCCTGATGGCCAGCGCCGACATGCGTGCAGACGGCCGCGATCCCGATGGGGCGCTCAATGCGTTGACGGAGATGCAAGCGCAGGGCACGCGCCGCATCCATGCGCAGCAAATCGCGCTGCGGGCGCAGCAGCAGTTGAAGAATTGGGCCGAGGTACTCAAGCTCGTGAAGACGCTGGAAAAGCGCGAGGCGCTGCACCCGGCAGTCGCCGTGCGTTTGCGCCAGCAAGCCGCGGAGAACCTGCTGCGCGATCGCCGTCACGATCCCGATGCGCTGCTCGCGCTTTGGAATTCGCTCGCGCCGGTGGAGCGTCAATCGCCGCGTTTGGCCGACTTGGCTGCCGAGCTCCTGATTGCTTTGAACCGCCACCAGGAAGCGCGCAAGATCGTCGAGGAAGCCTTGACGCACAACTGGGATGCGCGGCTCTTGCGCCGCTACCCGGAGACGGCGCAAGCCGATGCATTGCAGCTGATTCAAAAGGCGGAAGCGTGGCGCAAGGAGCGTCCCGAGGATCCCGATTTGATGTTCACGCTGGGCCGCCTATGTTTGCATCAGCAGCTATGGGGCAAAGCGCAATCGTTCCTCGAATCGGCGTTGCGGCTCGCCGACGACAACGATGCGCTCGTCATCCGCACGCATCGAGCGCTCGCTCGGCTGTTCGAACAGCTTGGCGACACCGAGCGTGCGGCCGAGCACTATCGGGCGAGCGCGCTGGCGATGAAGATCGTTTAGTCGACGGCGGAGCACGCTTGGCGGACGTACTCCCGGCTAGCGCGCTTCGGCGTTACTCGATCCTGAAGGCGTAGTCGCGGATGTTGCTCGCGTCGAGGGGCTGCCGGGTCACCGGATGCAGCGACTTCGTCTCGAGGTATTGCGCCAGCTTTGCCAGGTCCATGAAGACGGGCTCTTTATTGACGTCGGCGCTAAAGGCGGCTTCCGCTGGATCCGAGGGCATTGGAACCAAGGCGATCACACGCTGTGCGGGATCGCTCGTCGAGAGCGGTCCTCCGAACATGCAGTGCGTCGCCTCATCCGCGCTGTGGGTTGCCGCATCCTTGAACCCCATGCGCTCGGCGTCGTCTTTGGAAATCGAGCGCAAGTCGTTGAACGCCGCGCTGATCTGTCCTCCCAACGTGGCGTGCTCGAGCGCGCGTTCAAGCGCCGCGGCTAGCGGATCGCTCTCGCTGATCTCTGCGTACTCCCGCATGGCCGGAAAGTGCTGCTGCAAAATTCCAAGCGCGCGCCGGTGCATGCTGATTTGCCGCCGATGCACCAACGTCGAAAAATCTCGGTGAAAGCCGCGCAGATCGAATCCGGCGTTGCGAAGCTCCGCCACGATGCTCGCGGCCTGCGCCTCATGCGCGGATGGGGGTGCCGGCTGCGGCGTCTGGGCAGCTCGCGCAGGCGATCTCGGAGGCGCGGCCTGAGCCGCCCGGGTGGAAGACCCAGCCCGCGATTCCGGCGTCGGGGCACTTCGAGCGGGCGATCTCGCAGGCGCGGCCTGAGCGGCCCGGCTGGATGACGCACCCCGCGATTCCGACGTTTCTCGCGCGAGGTGATCGAGAAGCGCCGCGGCGAGCCGATTGCCGCTGAGGCCTACTTCGAGCACGTTCGGGAAGTGATGCAGCAAAACGCTCATCGCCTGCCGCTCGAAGTTCACCGGATGCCCCTGCGTCGAGGCGAGGATATTGCGCCGGACGCGGGACAGATCGATGCCGGCATCGCGTAGTTGCTGGGTGATCGCCGCGACTTGCGCTGCGGTTCGGGATGAGCGCCCCGCCTGGGGCGCGAGCGTGCCTCGCGCCGGCGATGCCGGCAAGGCGTCGGCCGCTCGATCCGGTGGTTGAGCCGAGCCCCGCTCGAGTCGCGCCATGACTTCTTCGGCATGGCCACGCGACAAGGCTGGCGATCTTTGCAGCAATGCGGCCCCCGTGCGTGGGGCCGCGCGCGACGTCGACGTGCTCGCCTGCTCGCGTTCGTGCTGCGGACTTGCGCTTGGATTGCCCGATGCATGCGTCGACGATCCCGACCCCCGGAAAGGGCGCCGCAAAAAGCCGAGCAGGCCGTGGCGTTCCCGCCTGCCGGTGGCACTGCCGCCCGCGGGATCGGGACTGCGCGGCGGTGTGGCACTGCCGGTTTGCTCGTGCGACGGCGAGCCTATTGGGGTCCCTCTACCGATTCTGGGCATGGCACGTGATCCTCTGAAGCGACATCGTGGGTAGCGTGCAGACTAATCTCCGATTCGCCGACGGGCCTCCCCGTCGAGCGAAATTCATCGGACGGCGGCGAAGCGCGCACGAACGGGCTTCGAGCGTTACTCGATCCTAAAGGCGTAGTTCCGAATATTCTTCGCGGTGAGCGGTGCGTTGGTGATCGGATGCCTCGGCTGAGTCTGACCCGCGAGATATTTGGCCAACTCGTTCAGATCCATGAAAACGGGTTCTTTATTGAGTTCGGCACTATAGGCTTGCTTCTTCGGATCTGACGGTTGGGGAGCCAAACCGATTACTCGCTGGTTTGGATTGCCAAGTGAGAGCGGTTCTCCGAACAGGCAGTCCGTTGCTTCGCTCGCGCCGTGGGTGGCCGCGTCCTTGAAGCCCATCCGCTGCGCATCGGCCTTCGATATCGAGCGCAAGCCGCTAAACGGCGAGTCCTGTGCGCTGAGCCCCGGCGTCTCGGCCGGTGCCCATGCGATGCGCGCCATCACTTCTTTGCCGTGACCGCGCGTCAAAGCCGGTGAGCGTTGCAGGAGCGCGGCGGCCGTTCGAGGGGCGGTGTGCGACGCCGGCGCAGGCTCCGCTTGTTGCCGCGGGCTTGCGCTCGGACTTCCGGATGTGCGCGTCGACGATCCGGATCCGCGAAACGGACGCGCGAGCATGCCGAGCAGGCCGTGCCGTTCCCGCCTGCCGGCGGTGCCGACGGCGGCATTGGGGCTGCTTGGGGGCGTTGCGTGGTGGACGCTCTCTTGCGCGGGCGAGCTCGTTGGACTCCCTCTACCGATTCTGGGCATGGCTCACTCATCCTCTCAGGCGACATCGTGGGTACGATGTAGACTAATCGGTCTGCTTCGCCTGCCGTCCCGATCGCGCGAAATCCCTGGGACGGTGGAGAACGGCAGAGGTGAGGGAGACCGCGCCGCCCGGCTACTTGTCGACGAGCCGCGCGGGGACGCTGAGCGCGAGCGCGGCACCGAGCACCATGAAGGCCGCGAGCATGTACATGCCCGAATCGTTTGCGCCCGTGACCTGTTTGAGCCAGCCCACGGCGTAGGGGCTCAGAAAGCCGGCGAGATTGCCGATCGAATTGACCATCGCGATGCCGGCCGCCGCACCGGCGCCCGCGAGGAACGCCGTCGGCAGGCTCCAGAACAGCGGCAGCGACGTGATGATGCCGGCCGTGGCGAGCGTCAGTGCGGCCATCGCGAGCGCGGTGTCGTGCGCCCAGGTGACCGACAGCACGAGCCCGATCGCGCCGGCGAGGCCGGGCAGCGCGACGTGCCAACGCCGCTCGCGGCGTTTGTCGGCGCTGCGTGCGACGACGATCATGGCGACGACGGCCGCTGCGAACGGAATGGCCGACAGCAAGCCGATTTGGAATGCATCTTTCACGCCCGTCGCCTTGATGATCGTCGGCAGCCAGAAGCTCACGCCGTACAGGCCCATCACGAACGACAGATAAATGAAGCTCATGAGCCAGACTCGCCCGCTCGCGAGCACGGTGCGAAGCGGCATGTCTTCCTTGCCGGCGTCTTCAGCGCCGATGTTGCGTTCGAGCAGTTGCTTTTCTTCGCTGCTGAGCCACTTGGCATTGGCGATGCGGTCGTCGAGTACGAAGAACACGAGCACGCCCGCCAGCACCGACGGCAACCCTTCGAGCAAGAACAGCCACTGCCAGCCTTGCCAGCCGTTCGCGCCGTTGAATGATTTGAGGATGTAGCCCGACACGGGGCCGCCGACGACGCCGGACAGCGCCACCGCCGTCATGAACCACGTCGTCATGCGTCCGCGCCGATGCGCCGGATACCAGTAGGTCAGGTACAGGATGATGCCGGGAAAGAAGCCGGCCTCGGCAAGCCCCAGCAGGAACCGCATGGCGTAAAACATGGCGGGCGTCGTGACGAACATCGTGAGCATCGAAATCACGCCCCATGACACCATGATCCGCGCGATCCAGAGCCGCGCGCCCACGCGATGAAGGATCAAGTTGCTCGGAATTTCGAATAGGAAGTAGCCGAGGAAGAAGATGCCGGCGCCGAGGCCGTAGACGGCGTCGCTCAAGTGCAGTGCTTGCGCCATCTGCAGCTTCGCGAAGCCGACGTTGACGCGGTCGAGGTAAGCGACGAGATAGCAGACGAGCAGCAGCGGCAACAGCCGCCACGACACCTTGCGGTAGGTCGCGGTTTCGAAACTTGCCGGCGGCGCGCCGGCGCCGGGCATCGCGAGCGGATCGACAGGGTTGGGACTAGCCATGTTCGTTGTCTCCTCTTCGTTGTGATGATGGGGTGAAGCGCCGAGCGAGCGTTCGGCCCTACGGATCAGACACAGCGCCCGCCGTCGACTTCGAGGCTCACGCCGGTGATGAACGCGGCCTCGTCCGAGGCGAGATAAAGCGCGGCATTCGCGACGTCCTGCGGCGTCGAGAAACGGCCGAGCGGGATGCCGGCGAGAAAGCGCTGGCGGTTTTCGGGGGTGTCTTCGCAGCCCATGAACTCGGCGAGCAGCCCCGTCGCGCCGATGACGGGATTCACGCAGTTCACGCGGATGCGGTCGGGCCCGAGCTCGGCGGCGAGCGCGCGGCTCGCGACGACGACGGCGCCTTTGCTGCCGTTGTACCAAACGAGGCCCGGGCGCGGACGCACGGCGGCCGTCGAGGCGATGTTCACGAACGCGCCGCCGCCGCGCTCGCGAAAGTACGGCACGAATGCCTGCACGCTCCAGTAGATGCTTTTGACGTTGACGGCGTAGACGCGGTCGAACTCGGCTTCCGTCACTTCCAGCACGGGCTTGTTGCGATGGGTCGTTCCCGCGTTGTTGACGACGATCTGCACGCTGCCGAAGTCGTCGATCGCCGCCTCGCGCAGTGCGTGCCAGTCGTCGATGCGCGTGACGTCGCCCGCGACCGCGATCGCACGGCCGCCGGCCAAGGCGATTTCGCTTGCGACGCGTTCGGCGGCGGCCGCGTTGAGATCGTTGACGACGACGTTCGCCCCTTCGCGCGCGAACGTCTTGGCGATACCCTCGCCGAAGCCCGAGCCGGCGCCCGTGACGACGGCCGTTTTACCCTGCAACCGCATGGTGTCATCCTCCTGACCTTATCGGCCTTTTCGATGGATCGTTCCCCGCTGTGCTTCGCTGTGCCGCGTTTGCATTCGGCCGGTGCCGAACCTCATCGGCGAACCCGCGTTCGAACCCGGATTCGTCGAGCCCGCCGTTCGGCCTAACCGTGCCGAATCGCGATCGTCTTGAGCGTGGTGAAACCGTAGAGCGCCTCGAATCCCTTTTCGCGCCCGTGGCCCGATCGGCCCGTGCCGCCGAACGGCAGCTCGACGCCGCCGCCCGCGCCGTAGTTGTTGATGAAGACTTGCCCCGCGCGCAGGCGCCGGGCGAGGCGCAATTGACGCGCGCCGTCGCGCGTCCAGACGCCGGCGACCAGCCCGTAGCGCGTGCCGTTCGCGAGCGTCAGGGCTTGCGCCTCGTCATCGAAGGGCAGTGCGGCGAGCACGGGCCCGAAGATTTCCTCTTGGGCGATGCGGTGCTCGGCGGGTACATCGGTGAACAACGTCGGCGCTTGGTAGAAGCCGCCGCGCGGCGCGTCGGCCACGATTTGCCCCCTAGCCGCGAGACGAACGCCATCGCGCTCGGCATCGGCGACGCATTGCGCGACGCGCGCATGCTGCTTGGCGTTGATGAGTGGGCCGCAGTCGAGGTCGCTCGTGCTCGGTCCGACACGCAGTGCTTCGAACGCCGCGGCGAGGCGCTCGACGAGCGGCCCGTAGGCCGCGCGCTCGATCAGCACTCGGCTTCCCGCCGAACAGGTTTGACCGGCGTTCTGCACGATGGCGGCCACGAGGGTCGGCAACGCCGCGTCCAGATCCGCGTCGGCGAATACGATTTGCGGCGATTTGCCGCCGAGCTCGAGCGTGACCGGGGCATGATGCTCGGCCGCCCATTGCGCGACGAGGGTGCCCACGCTCGGCGAGCCGGTGAACGAAACGTGATCGATGCCCGGATGGCGCGCGAGCGCCGCGCCGGCTTCCGTGCCGTAGCCTGTGACGACGTTGAGCGCGCCGTCGGGCAAGCCGGCTTCGGCCGCGAGCGCCGCCACGTGCAGCAGTGACAGGCAGGCGTCCTCCGCGGGTTTGACGACACAGGCGTTGCCCGCCGCGAGTGCCGCGCCGACGCTGCGCCCGAAGATCTGCATCGGGTAGTTCCACGGCACGATATGACCGGTGACGCCATGCGGCTCGCGCACGGTCATGACCGTGTAGCCGGAGTGATAGGGGAGCGTTGCGCCATGCAGCTTGTCGCAGGCGCCGGCATAGAACTCGAAGTAGCGGGCGAGGGCGGCGGCATCCGCGCGCGCCTCGCGCAGCGGCTTGCCCGTGTCGCGCGCCTCGAGTTGCGCGAGCTCTTCGCCGCGGGCCGCCACGAGCATCGAGAGCCGGTAGAGCACGCGGCCGCGCTCTGCAGTGCTGAGCAGCCCCCACGCACCATCGTAGGCGCGGCGGGCGGCGGCGACGGCCGCGTCGACGTCGGCGGCGTTGCCGCGCGCGATGCGCGCGAACGGTTGACCGTCGGACGGATCGATCACGTCGATGGACTCGCCGCCGGCCGCCAGGGCCCAATCGCCGCCGACGAAGTGCTTCGCTTCTTCCATGTGAGGCTCCTCTTGTCAGTCAGAACCGTCAGTCGAAACGTTACCAAGGGCCGATTATGGCGCTATCCGTACGTAAAGTGGTATGCATCGCTCGGCTATAATGGCGCGCAACGCATCCACCCCTACCTCAAGAGAACGCCATGAGCTTCAATCACGTCCCCGCGGGCAAGGATCTTCCGCAAGACTTCAACGTCGTCATCGAAATCCCGGCGCAAAGCGACCCGGTCAAGTACGAGGCGGACAAGGAACTCGGCCTGCTCGTCGTCGACCGTTTCATCGGCACGGGCATGCGCTACCCGGTGAACTACGGCTACATCCCGCAAACGCTGTCGGGCGACGGCGATCCGGTCGACGTGCTCGTCATCACGCCGTTCCCGCTGATTCCGGGCTGCGTCGTGCGCTCGCGCGCGCTCGGCATGCTGCAAATGACCGACGAATCGGGCGTCGATGCGAAGCTCGTCGCGGTGCCGCACGACAAGCTGTGCCCGATGACGGCGCACATGAAGTCGATCGACGACGTGCCGGGCTACCTCAAGGATCAGATCAAGCACTTCTTCGAGCAATACAAGGCGCTCGAAAAGGGCAAGTGGGTCAAGGTCGAAGGTTGGGCCGGCATCGATGCCGCGCACCAGGAAATCACCGAAGGCGTCGCGAACTTCAAGAAGTAAGCACGGACGCGAGCGTTCGCGTGCCGGCCGCAAGCGCGCGCTTGTCGGCCGGCGAGAGCTGCTTGACCCGATATTCGGCGCGCAATGCGCTCGAATGGTCGGCAAGCTCGAACGAAGCCAGGAGCGCGACGGGCTTGCGCGAACGCGTGTAGCGCGCGCCCTTGCCGGCCACGTGCTTGACGTAGCGCGCTTGAACATCGGTGGCGATGCCCGTATAGACGCTGCCGTCCTCGCATTCGATCAGGTAGAGAAACCAGGTCATCGTGGAAATCGATAATCGATCTTTCGCGCCGGGGCGCAAGGCCGCCGGGCGCTAACCGCGTTTCCTGAACGGATCGTGCTCGCGCAACTCGTCGACGTGCGCATGGATCAGATTCGCTTCGTTGTCGAGAAACCGCGCAACCGCATCGGAAAACGCAGGGTGGGCGAGCCAATGCGCCGAATGCGTGACCGTCGGCATGAAGCCGCGCGCCATCTTGTGCTCGCCTTGCGCGCCGCCCTCGAACACGGCGAGCTTTTCTTCGATACAAAACTCGAGCGGCTGATAGTACGCGGTTTCGAAGTGCAGGCAGGGGACGTGTTCCACGGCGCCCCAGTAGCGGCCGTAGAGCGTGCCGCCCGTTTTGTCGCCGCGCTGATAGACGAGCAGCGAGCTCGCGATCGGCCGCCCTTCGTGCTCGGCGATGACGAGCAGCAGGTTCTCGGGCATCGATTGCCCGATCGAGCGGAAGAAATCGAGGTTCAGATACGGCGACGAAAAGTGCTCGCGGTACGTTTGCCGGTAGCAGCGGCTGAAGAAGCGCCAATCCGCATCCGTCGCATCCTCGCCGCGCACGCGCCGCAGCGTGACGCCGGCATCGTGCACCTTGCGCCGCTCGGCCCGGATGTTCTTGCGCTTTTTCTGCTCGAGCGTCGAGAGGAAATCGTCGAAGTCGCGGTAGCCGTCGTTGAGCCAGTGGAACTGAATGGCTTCGCGCCGCATCATGCCCAGTTCCGCGAGTGCCGCTGCGTCGCGTTCGGTCGGAAACAGCACATGCAGCGACGACACGTCCGACTGCTCCGCGAGCGCGATCAACGTTGCCGCGAGCCGGCGACGCGCGGCATCGTCGACGGCGATGAGCCGCGTGCCTTGCACGGGCGTGAACGGCACGGCGCAAACGAGCTTCGGATAGTACGCGAGGCCGTTGCGCTGATAGGCGTCGGCCCACGCCCAGTCGAACACGTACTCGCCATAGGAGTGGCTCTTCACGTAAAGCGGCGCCGCCGCGGCCAGCGCGCCCGTTTGCGCATCCACGAGCGTGACGAAGCGCGGCCCCCAGCCCGTCTCCTCGGTCGCGCATTGCGTGCTCGTCAACGCGCTCAGGAATTCATGGCGCAGGAACGGCGTGGGCTGCTCCTGGCGCGCGACGAGCGCGTTCCATTCGCGCGCGTCGACTTCATCCGGCGAGGCGATGAGCCCCATGCGATAATCGATGCGTTCCTGTTTCAACTGTCTAACCGTGTTCTTCGGGACGGCGCGAGGCATCCGCGGTTCTCGCGTGCCCGTCGTTCGTCGCTCATCGTTCGTTCCGCCGAGTCATCCGGCCCTGCCGGCCGCTTGCCGCTCATTGCCATGAAGACCCGTATTGCTTTAGCCCAAATCAACGTCACCGTCGGCGACTTCGCCGGCAACATCGCGAAGATCGTCGATTGCGCGCGGGCCGCGCATCGCGACGGTGCGAGGCTCCTGATCACGCCCGAGCTTTCGCTCTCCGGCTATCCGCCCGAAGATTTGCTGCTGCGCCCCGCCTTTTATGCCGCGAGCGCCGCGGCGCTCGCCGAATTGGCCGAAGCGCTGCGCCCGCTTTCGGGGCTGCACGTGCTCGTCGGCCATCCTCACCGCGCGAACGAAGCGGGCGCGGCGCGCGATCATGGTAATGCAAACCGGCCGATTCGGCGCGGCGCACCGCCCGTCGATACCTACAATGCCGCTTCGTTGATCGCCGACGGACGAATCGTCGGCACGTACATGAAGCAGGACCTGCCGAACACCGAGGTATTCGACGAAAAACGCTACTTCGCATCGGCTACCCATCCGTTCGTTTTCTCGCTCGACGGCGTGACGTACGGGGTCATCATCTGCGAAGACGCCTGGCATGCGTCGGCCGCGCAGCTCGCGAAAGCCGCGGGCGCGCAGGTGCTGCTGATTCCGAACGGCTCGCCGTTCCATATGAACAAGGAAGCCGTGCGCGTGGACATCGCGCGCTCGCGCATTGCGGAAACGGGTCTGCCCGTCGTCTACGTGAACCTCGTCGGCGGGCAAGACGAGCTGATCTTCGATGGAGGCTCGTTCGTGCTCGATGGGCAAGGCCAAATGGCCGCGCGGATGCCGCAGTTCGTCGAAGGCCATGCGATCGTCGAATTCGAAGATGGCCGGCCGCTCCCAGGGGAAATCGCGCCGGCCGAATCGCTCGAGGCGCAGGTCTATGCGGCGCTCGTGCTCGGCGTGCGCGACTACATCGGCAAGAACGGTTTTCCGGGCGCGATCATCGGGCTCTCGGGCGGCGTCGATTCGGCGCTGGTGCTGGCCGTTGCCTGCGACGCGCTCGGTGCCGAACGTGTGCGCGCCGTCATGATGCCGTCGCGCTACACGGCCGATATTTCCACGTCCGATGCGGCGGAGATGGCGCGGCGCGTCGGCGTGCGCTACGACGAAATCGCCATCGCGCCGATGATGGAAGCGTTTCGCGGCGCGCTGGCCGGCGAGTTCGAAGGCCTGCCCGAAGATGCGGCCGAGGAAAACATCCAAGCGCGCATTCGCGGCACGCTGCTCATGGCGCTCTCGAACAAGTTCGGCTCGCTCGTGCTGACGACGGGCAACAAGAGCGAAATGGCCGTCGGCTATTGCACGCTCTACGGCGACATGGCGGGTGGCTTCGCCGTCATCAAGGATATTGCGAAGACGCTCGTCTATCGCCTTTGCCATTACCGCAACGCCGCGGCGCTGTTCACCAAGCGCGACGTGATCCCCGAGCGCATTCTCACGCGCGCGCCGTCGGCCGAGCTGCGTGAGAACCAGACCGACCAGGACAGCCTGCCGCCCTACGAAGTGCTCGATGCGATCATGCGCATGTACATGGAAGAGGACGCATCGCTGGCCGAGATCGTCGCGGCCGGCTATGCGCGCGAGGACGTCGCGCGCGTCACGCGGCTCATCAAGCTCAACGAGTACAAGCGGCGCCAGGCGCCGATCGGCATTCGTGTCACGCACCGCGCATTCGGGCGCGACTGGCGCTATCCGATCACCTCACGCTTCACCGAGCCGATTCGATGAGTTCGCGGCGGCGCCGGGCTTTCGGCGCCGCAAGGTAGAATCGATCACCTTCTTTGTCGGATTTCCACGAGGCATACCATGAAACGCATCACCGCCATCATCAAACCGTTCAAGCTCGACGAAGTCCGTGAAGCGCTGGCCGAAGTCGGGCTGACGGGGCTGACCGTCACCGAGGTCAAGGGTTTCGGTCGTCAGAAAGGCCACACCGAGTTGTATCGCGGCGCCGAATATGTCGTCGATTTCCTGCCGAAGGTGAAGATCGAGGTGGTCGTGGCGGCGGCGCAATGCGATCAAGTCATCGACGCGATCATCGGCGCCGCGCGCACGGGCAAGATCGGCGACGGCAAGATTTTCGTCACCGAAGTCGAGCGTGTCGTTCGGATACGCACGGGTGAGGAGAACGAAGCGGCGGTTTGACGAACGCGTTCGTCGATCATCCGCCGCATGAGGCGGCGGGCCATTCGCCGCAGGCGCGGATGGCGCTTGCTGTAGGCTTGCGTGATTAGGGTATAGTCACGCAGCCCAACCGGCGCAGGCCGGTACGAAGCACACAATAAAAACGTAGATACAAAAAAAAAGGTGCGACGCCCTGACGGACACCGCACCGATACGCGCCTCTCGCAGCAGCGTGAAACTTGAAACTGTAAAACTGGGTTAAGTCTGTTCTTCTAGGCTACGCCGCTCGTTTAGAACGAGTGTTGAATGCCGGCGTAGACGCCCGATTGGCTGTGGCCGGCCAGCGGGTTGTCCGCATTGCCGATGCCGTTCGCTTCCAGGCTGAAGTTCGCGTTCTTGCTGTTGCGGACCGTTGCGATCTGGATGTCGAGCAGCGTGCGCTTGGACAGGTTGTACGTGCCACCGATCGTGTACATCGTCGCGTTGCCCGCACCGTTGTTGCCGTTCACGTGATAGACAGCGGCGATTGCAGCAGCAGCCGGCGTGGCTTGCCACGTCACGCCACCCCACTCATGATCGAGCGTCGACGGAACGCCAAGGACCGTGACGTTGCCCGACGTGCGGATCGCCTGATAGGCGCCGGACAGCTTGAACTGACCGAGGAACACGTTCGCGGCTGCCGTATATTCGCGGGAATAGTTGAACGCACCGCTCGGCGTCGTGTTGTTCGGATTGAGGGCTGTACCGTTCAGCGTACCGTTCGTCGGGTTGCGGATTTCGTCATAGATGCCGCGCACTTGGAACAGCGAGTTCGTGTACGTCAGTTGCAGACCGGCTTCACGACCTTGACCGCTCGGGTTGTTGCCGTTCCAGTTCGTCGTGTTCGACAGCGAGTACTGACCGTAGAAATCGAAGCCGCCCCACTTCGGCGATTGGTACGCGAAGTTGTTGCTCGACTGCGGCCAGTTGCGGCCACGCACGAGCGATGCCGACGACCAGCTCGATTGACCGAACGGGTCGAAGTCCCACACGCCGTTCGAGATGAAGAGCATGCGGCCCATCGTGAACGTACCGTAGTTCGCGTTGGAGAGACCGACCGTCGCCCACCGATTGAAGAGGTTGCCCTGGGCTGCACCGTTCATCAGGCCAAAGCCGTTTTCCAACTTGAACACGACTTGGTTGCCGCCGCCGATGTCTTCAACGCCCTTCATGCCCCACAGGCTCGTGCCCCAGTCGCCGCCCTCAGCGCGGAAACGCGAGCTCGAACCGCCGCCCGTGGCATTGGGGATGCCCGTCATGTACTCGATACCTCCGTCCAAGCGGCCATACAACGTCACGCTGCTTTGAGCGTGAGCGATGACGCCAGCCGACATGAGCGCTGCGGCGAGCAAAGCTTTCTTCATCTTCTCCTCCATTACCCTGTCAAAAGTGAAGCCACTACTGCGAATAGCGCTCGGGCGAGAGCATCGCCCGAGCGGGAATCCGTATCAGGGAGATCCGTCGGAACACGCGAGGACGAGCTGCGGGCTGGGTGAGCCGGACGCGCTGCGCTCGGGTTCGAGGCCGCTCGTGGGGCGGTGTCTCCTCGTTTGAAGTAAAACTACATTTGCAGAACTTTGTTTTGCTACTTTGGTTACTAATTTAGCAAAAATACATCCCTGTGGCCAAGCAAATCGTAGTCTCGCTAGAAGATGTCTCTTAATTGCCATATTCATATGCTGGGACGGCCTGCGGGGGCGCCCCCGAGGGCCTTGCAGGCCATAGCCGGACAAGGACGCACAGGTCCTGCGAACTTGTCGTCGAGGAATTTATGTATTGACGAGGAATATTGGTCAGAGTAGTTCTGTGCGGCTGCGCTCCGTGGCCGTGTTCGCGAATGGTGCGGGCAACAGTGCGCATCGAGGTGCTCATCCTCGACATGGGCGAGCCTTTCGGCTGCCTCGATGGGCTAGCGCTGAACGGGAGGGCGGCAGCGCGGTTTCAAACGTTCGCCAGGTCCGAACGAATCATGATGCAGTCCGCTTCGACCAGTATCGGAAAGTGGCCCGAGTTATTGGGAACGAACGCGCTCAGCGTAAAGCCCCCGTGCTCGTATTCCGTGATCGCGCCACGAAAGTCCACGGAGTCCGCGTACAACTTGGCGATCGCAAGCTCGCTCTGCAGGCCGAGAAACTCGCGGACGACGCCCAGCGAACTTTTGAAGATGTGGACGTCATAACCCTGCGTATCCATCTTCAGGAATGGCCGATGAAAAGCATGCTCCGCCTGAAGCCGGCGCAGCGCGCTCTCGAGGCGCTCCGTCTTGACGGTGATCGTCCTGCTCACGCAATTGGATTCGGTGAACAATTTGACGTCTTCATGATTCGGCGTGCTCAGCGAGCTGAACTGGCTCGCTTGCATGATGTTGAATTCGGCCGTTCCGTCCTTGTCCGAAATGGCAAGCTCATTGATGATCCATTTGCTGTCGCGCTCCGAGCGCTTGCGCAAAATGGCGGCATCGCTCGGGTTCGGTTCGAACGAAATAATGTAGCCCTTGAAGTCGGCCTTACGCCTGAGCATATCGGCATATTGCCCCTGGTTGGCGCCGATATCGAACACGCAGTCAATCTTCAGATGACTCAAAAGTCGTTTTAAATGAATTTGCTCCCATTTCGCATAAAGTTTCTGGGAATCGATCAAGTTGTGTTTGATTCTGGCTACGTTGGCCTTGATGGCGCTTATCATTCCAGATCCCTTTGCTTTTCATGAGCCCTGAAGCTGCCTTGGACGATCGAGGCGTCGGCAACGCGGCGCGCGGGCGGGAGCTAACGCCGCCCTTCGCCGTTCCCCGTGCGATGCAACACGCGAAGCCGGACTCGACAATCCGCCCGTCAACTATATAGAGTATTTTCCGAACGTCTATAGTTGTTTCTAGTGGTTCTTGGGCGTAAAGCCGTACATTTCGGCCAAAATAAATGCCCTGGGGAGCTCACCCCGGGCGGCCGTAAAAACGCGCTCGACGTTGCGTGCAAGCGCCTTACTTCAAACTACCCGACAAGAACTGGCGAAGGCGTTCGCTCCGCGTATTGCCGAATACTTCCTGCGGCGCGCCTTCCTCTTCCACGCGCCCTTGGTGGAGAAACATCACATGGTTTGACACGTTGCGCGCGAACCCCATCTCGTGCGTGACGACGATCATCGTCCGTCCTTCTTCGGCCAGCTTTTGCATGACCTTCAGCACTTCGCCGACGAGTTCGGGATCGAGCGCGGAGGTCGGCTCGTCGAACAGCATCACATCGGGATTCATCGCCAGCGCGCGCGCAATGGCCACACGCTGCTGCTGTCCGCCGGACAAATGCGACGGGTATTGCTTCTCGAGCCGAGGGGCGAGACCCACCTTCTCGAGATACGTGCGCGCCCGTTCTTCGGCTTCCTTGCGCGCAAGCCCCAGCACGTGCATCGGCGCTTCGATCACGTTCTCGAGCACGTTCATGTGCGCCCAGAGATTGAAGTGCTGAAACACCATCGACAGCTTCGTGCGAATGCGCTGCAATTGCTTCTGATCGGACACGCGCAGCGCACCCGCTTTGTCCTTGCCGGTCTTGACCTCTTCGCCGTCGACATAGATGCGCCCGGCGCTCGGTTGCTCGAGGAAGTTGATGCAGCGAAGCATCGTGCTCTTGCCCGAGCCCGACGAGCCGATGACGCTGATGACGTCGCCGGCGTTGGCCTTCAGGGAAACGCCCTTGAGGACTTCGTTGTTGCCGTAATGCTTGTGCAGGTCGTCGATGAAGAGCTTATGCATGAGTTACTTGCCTTGCGGGCGCAAATAGGCGAGCCAGCGCTTTTCGGCGCGGCGAAACAGTGCGACGAGCGCGAAGGAGATGCCCAGATAGAGCAGGGCCGCGATGCCGAACGCCTGGAACGATAGATACGTGGCCGAATTGGCATCGCGCGCGACCTTGAGAATGTCGGGCACGGTGGCCGTGAAGGCGACCGTCGTCGCATGCAGCATCAGGATCACTTCGTTGCTGTACAGCGGCAGCGCGCGCCGCAGTGCCGAGGGCAGGATCACGCGCCGATAGAGCGTGAACGTCGACATGCCGTAGGCGCGTGCGGCTTCGATCTCGCCGTACGCCGTGGCCTTGATCGAGCCGGCGAAGATTTCCGTCGTATAAGCGCAGGTGTTGAGCGTGAACGCGAGCAACGTGCAGTTCATGCCTTGGCGGAAAAACGCGTTCAGCAGCTCGTGATTGCGCACGACGTCGAGACTGTACAGGCCCGTGTAGCAGAGCAGTAGCTGGACGTAGAGCGGTGTGCCGCGGAAGATGTAGGTGTAGAGCCAGACGGCGCTCGACAGTACCTTGTTCTTCGATACCCGCGCGCAAGCGAGCGGCACCGACAGGCAAAAGCCGATGCCGATCGACACGACGAGCAGCCATAGCGTGATGGCCAGGCCCGTCGTCTGATAGCCGTCCGTGAAAAGGTAATTGCGCCAGTAGTCGTGAATCAGCTCGATCATGGTTTATAGCTCGGCTCTACGCACGCCGATCGAGTACCGCTTCTCGAGCCAGAGCAGCACGAGATTCGAAACCGTCGTGATCGCGAGATAGATCGCCCCGGCGATCAACGTGAAGAAGAAAAAGCGCAGCGTGCCCTTGCCAGCATCCTGCGAGGCTTTGACGACGTCGGCCAAGCCGATGATCGACACGAGCGCCGTGGCCTTGACCATCACCTGCCAGTTGTTGCCGATGCCGGGCAGGGCGAACCGCATCATCTGCGGGAACATGATGCGCGAGAACGTCTGCCAGCCGGTCATGCCGTAGGCCGCGCCCGCCTCGAGCTGGCCCCGCGGCACCGAAAGGAACGCACCGCGGAACGTTTCGGTGAAGTAGGCCCCGTAGATGAAGCCGAGCACGATCACGCCGGCCACGAACGGATCGATGTCGATTTGATCCCAGCCGAGCAAGTCGGTCAGATTGTTGATCCAGATCTGGATGCTGTAGAAGAGCAGCAGCATCAGCACGAGATCGGGCACGCCGCGCACGAGCGTGGTATAGACGGTGCCGATGCCGCTCGAGAGCCGGTTTTTCGACAGCTTCGCGGCCGCGCCGACGAGCCCCAGCACGAAGGCCAGTGCGAGCGACAGCAGCGACAGCTTGACGGTCTGCCAAGTGCCGGCGAGGATCAGCGGGCCGTAGCCTTGTAAGAACATGGTAGGAAGTGCGGTCCTTGACGGCGCGCGGATCGGCGCGCACCGCAAAACGAAATACTAAGCGGCCAAAAATGGTACGCCGCCCATATCGGAGCCAACGTGCCGTGGTCTAAGCGAGCAAACGAAGGCCGGATCCGGTCTTTTCTCCGACGCCGGCCGCCGCTTTGCACTGAGCGCGCCGCGGTGGACCGAACGCCGCCGCCCCACGAAAAGGGCGGCTGGCCGGAAAAGCGCGGTATTTTACCTGAAGCCGGCTGCGCTGCGACTGCGGGGAACCCCTGCTGCGCACCGCGTCGGCGAATCCGAGTGGAGAACGCCCAGCGGGAATGCGGCGAACGTCGCGACGCCCACGCTGCCGAGTCGCCGAAAAAAAAACGCCGCGCCGGTCGAAGCGGCGCGGCGTCGAGCGGTGGGGGGGGGGGGGGGGGGCGCGGGGGCGCGGGGCGGGGGGGGGGGGGGGGGGGGGGGGGGGGGGGGGGGGGGGCGGGGGGGGGGG
>NZ_JBQCIF010000009.1:0-79506 GCF_051953955.1 Trinickia sp.
GGCCCCCCCGGGCGGCCGGCCCAAAACCCCACCCCGCGCTGGCGCCCCCCCACCCCCCGCCCCCCCCCCGCGGTTCGACTCGCTGGCGCTCTCGCGCCGAGCGTCGCTTACTGGCTGAACAGCTTCTTGTACAGCGCGGACGAGTTCGGGACCGTGACGGGAATCGTGGCAACGTCGCTGTAGATCACACCGTTGGGGCCGCCCGACGGGGTATTCCAGTAACCGGCGTAGATAACGCTCGAGCCGCCCGCCTGGATCCAGTCATGCATGCCCTGAACGAACGCCGTATCGTCGCCGCGCCCGCTCGAGGCCGTGGAATCGGCCCACTCCGTGTACGCTTCCGGCTTGTTGTGCTGACGCGCAAAGTTGCGCAGGAACGCGAGGCCTTCATAGCCGTTCAGGATGTTGTTCCAGCCCGTGTTCCACTGGTCATAGGTATCCATCCCGATGACGTCGACGACATCATCGCCAGGGTAGGCCGTCGTCCAGTCGAATTTCGGGCTCGAGCCCCACGCGAGGTTCCATTCGAAGTGCAACACGTTGCATTGCGAACGCATCACTTGAACGACGTGCCGGTACGCTTTGACATAGGTGGCTGCGCCGCTCGTCACTGCCGACCAGGGGTACCACGTGCCGTTCAATTCCCAGCCGAGCCGGATGACGACTCGTTGCGGGGCGCCGGTCTTGGCGGCCAGATTGGCGGCGAGCTGCTTGAAGTAGGTGTCGTACGTGCCGTTCGCGACGGCGGCGAGCGTGCTCGGGCTGTCCGAGATCGGCATCAGCGGAACCGTGACGATTTCATAGCGGTTCGGGTTCGAAGCCAGCCACGCTTTCGTGCTCGTGCTGAAGTAGTAGGGCGACGCGATCGTGCTCCACGAGCTTTGATCGACGAACGTCACGCGGTACATGACGTCCTTGCCGAGCCACTTGCTGAAATCGTTGTATTGCGTGATGTAGCTGTCGCTGCCCATGTGCAGGCCGATGCCGGCGGCTTGCGCACCGGTGCAAACACCCGTGAGGAGTGCGGCGGCGAGGGCGATGTTACGCAGAAACTTCGTCTTCATGAGAAACTCCAAAATATCGAAATAAAGAGTGAGCGAATTATCGAGGGGCGGCAGCTCACAGTTGCCGCGCAAATCAAGTTAAGAAATCGACTTGAGGCGAATTGAGTTATCTGGTTTGCGGTGTTTGCGGCTGGCGCAAACAAGATTCAAAAGGCTCATTCTCTAATTCCGTTCACTGATTATTCGAAGGCAAAAGGGCGCCCGATCCGGCATCGGATGAATGCCGGGATATTTCGATGTGGTGCCGTTTGGATTGCGAGTTGACTTTGATTGCGTCTAGCGACGAGGTCAGAGCCGGTTCGCGTCCTATCTCTTGCGTCTATTCGAAGGGGTTAATCAAATCGCAGTTTCCTAAGACAAAACCTGTCCTGCCCGGCGTCCGCATCGCGGATCCGGTGCCAATTACAAACGTTTGCGGAGTTATCTAGACTTCCGGGGGCTATCGAAGCGACCGCACCATCAAGCTATCTGTGTCCGTGTTCAAGCATTCGTTGGACGAGATTATTGCGGAAGCCCAATCGTAATAACAGTCGTCAGTCGCTGGACTTTGGGTAGTCTTACCGGTCGGCCTGTCGGTTTTTGCCTACATGAGTAACAATGGCCTGGCTTACAAATTGCGCGGAAAAAATTGCCGATTTCCGGGCTCGAGTGTGCCCGCCGGTAGGGGTATTGAGTAGCTTTTTCGTGCTTTGGAGCGGCGCGAGGCTTGGCGGCGCCTCACTTTCTTGCTATTCGTAAGGAAAGCGGAAGGGCGGATAGGATGATCGGATGATCGGGTGCCGGGGCGGCTAGGTCAGGCGACGCCCCGGCGGCGCACGGCTCGCGCGTCGCGCGTGCCATGCAAGAACGCAGCGGCTCGGGTGAATCACCCCATCCGAGCCCTATGCGGTAGCCGGTTAGTGGCTGAACAGCTTTTTGTAGAGTGCCGCGGACTTCGGCACAGTCACGTGGACGGTGCTGGAGTCGCTATAGATGATGCCGTTCGGACTGTTGGTCGCCTTCGTATTCCAGTAGTTGGCGTACAGAACGTTGCTGCCCCCCGCCTGGATCCAGTTGTACATCTCCTGCACGAAGGCGGTGTTGTCGCCATGTCCGATCGGAGAAGGCTGAACCGACAAGCCCCATTCCGCATACGCCTCGGATTTGCCGTGCTTGCGGGCGAAGTTGCGGAAGAACGCCAGCCCTTCATACGTGTTCAGCAGATTGTTCCAGCCCGTGTTCCATTGGTCGTAGACGTCCATCCCCATGACGTCGACGACATCGTCGCCCGGATAGGCGGTCGTCCAGTCGAATTTCGGATTCGTGCCCCAGCCTACGTTCCATTCGAAGCGCAGCACGTTGCATTTCGAGCGCATCACCTTAACGACGTGCCGGTACGCGGCCTTGTACTCGTCCGCCGCACCGACTGCCGACCAGGGGTACCACTTGCCGTTCAATTCCCAGCCGAGCCGTAAGATGATGCGCTGGGGCGCGCCGGTCTTGGTGGCCAGATTCTGGGCGAGCTCTTTGTAGTAGTTGTCGTAGGAGCCGTTCGCGATGTCGCGGAGCATGCTCTGATGCCCCGAGTTCGGCATCAGTGGGACCGAAATGACCTCGTAGCGGCTCGGGCTCGAGGCGAGCCAGTGCTTCGTGCCGGAACCGAGGATGTACGGGGACGCGATCGTGCTCCATGAAGAGCCATCGAGGAACGTCAATCGATACGTGACCGATTTGCCGAGCCAGTTGCTGAAGTCCTGGTATTGCTTGATCTCACCGTCGCTGCCCATGTGCAGGCCGATGCCGGCGGCGTGAGCTCCGGTGCAAACACCGGCCGCTAGGGCGGTGCAGACGGCGATCTGGCGTAGAAACTTCGTTTTCATCAAGGAAACTCCAAGGATGGCTTTTAGTGGATCGATTTCCGAACGGCGGCTCACGGTTGCCGCACGGTAAATCGAAGGGAACGGCGACTCGTGACGAATCGAGCGCGTTCGAATCACGTTGCTTGCGATGTCTGCCGACGATGCAAACAAGGCTTCGGGCGGCTCGTTTTCTCCATTGCGTCGCGGATAAAACGAGGACAAAAGGATTCCCATGCCCGGGCTTTTCCGAAGAGGCCCGGAGCTCGTGAATCGCGGGTTCGAATCGCGGGAATTACATCGAACGCTCACGCGATGAGCGAGGAGCGGTGGTGCTCGTCCTATCTCTTGCGTGTTCGAAGGATCTGATCAACGGGTATTTCATCAAGCAAAACCTGTCGATTCCGGCGTCCGGCCTGCGGAGCCCGGAATTCGGCAGCAAACGTTTGCCAAGCGATTCGATATTCTTCATACTAATTACTGCATCATCGACATCAAATTCTCTCCGTTCGAACGCGGAAGCCGCTTTCCGGCGTGAAGGATCCGAGCGCCAGCCGGTCTACCGAAGGCCGGCGCCCATAACTAAAAAAGGCCATGCGTCATCGCGATCGCCGAACCTCACGCGCTACTGCGATGTAAAAACGCGAGCGGAAAACGTGAGCGGGGCACGCGGTCCCGGGGTGAAGGGTTCGACTCTCGCGCTTGTTTGACCGAGTGCACTGAGCGCCCCTGCAGAAAAAAGTTCGTATTTTTTTACGGGGTCGGATAAATAAAAGGATTAAATGGCGCGATTTTCTCGTTCTTCGCGCGCCCACCGCTCCGATCGAAGAAACGGTGCACGAGCGCCAGGCGCCATTCCAACTGTCCGTTTTCGACGTGTCGCGGCACCGGTGCGCACGGCTGCGATGACCTAACGCTCCCGGCTACCGCGGGCCGGCGCTAGGCGTTATTCGCCAATTTCGGCGCCGATGTTGCGCCGCACGGGGCAAACCCGGATATTTGCCGCGTACTCGGCTCGAGGCACGGTGGGATGCAGCGTCATACCCCTTTGCGAGTGTGAAAACTATTTGACTTAGTAATCAACGACATGATGACCGGGACAACCTTCGATCCGCGTCGGCTGGCGATCGCCGAAACGCTGCTTAAAATGGAGCGATCCTTGTGTTTATCTACCGAGGTCGCGCGCTTGGAGAATCCAGACATCCGCGCGGCGTTCCAATCCGGGCTCGATTGGATGGAACGATTCGTGATGAAGCCCCACCCGCATCTCGGGAGGAAAGGAGCCGTTTGCCCGTTCGTCCATCCCGCGCACGAAGGAAAGCGCTTGTATTTCTGCGCGATCGATTGCCGTGAGATGTGCTTCGAGCTGTTTCTCGAAGTAATGATGGCAGTGCCGGCGCTGTTCGGCCGCATTGCCGAACAATTGACGACGCGCCGCGATCTATTATCGCTCTGCATCTTTCCGATCAATTTACCGGTCGCGAACTACTACAAATTTGTCGATTGCGCCCATTCGATTCTCAAGCCGATCTATATGGTGGCTGGATTGATGATCGGGGAATTCCATCCGCTGAGCACGGCGACGGGTGCGCATTCCGAGGGCATTCGTCCGCTGCGCGCCGACGTTCCGTTCTTTGCGGCGCGGTCGATGGCGGTCCACGACAAGCTGTTCATCGATCGAGCATCGGGCTCGGTCGGGCAACGCATTCATGAGCTCGAGTGTTATCTGCGCTGGACGCGCAGCTCGCTCTCGCTCGAGGACATTGCGCGCTGCACGGCGCGCATCGATGAACTCAAGCATCAATTGATCGGCGACGAGGATCACGCCGACGCGGCTGTCTGACGGCCACGGCGGGGCGAGCGTTACGTCGCCCGGCGCCGCGGCGAAGTTCGGTGGCCGCGGGCATCGTAATACGTTCATTTCCCACATGGGGGAAACATGCGTCTGTACAAGGCCGGCGGGCTGCGAGCGACTGCGAAGGGCCAGTACTCGCCGGACCACGAGCCGGAAAGTATGCGTGAAGGGGCGGCGGCCCGCGCGGGCGTGGGCTGCCGAATCGGTGTGGTCATCAGCGACGATTGCTCCTCGAGCGACGTGGCGAGAGTGCTGGCGAGGACGTGCGAGCGCTTCGGCTCGGACCACGGCCGGGCGGGGCAAGCGGGCGCGATCAGCATCACCATCATCGCCGGGCGAAGCGGATTCGTGCTTCGAGAAAACGCGTGCCTCCCGGTGTGGTGCGAAGCGATTTACGACGTGGACCCGCTCGATTTCAACTATTTCGTCGTGCCGAAATCCGGCAGCGGACCGTTGGAGCCCAGGCCCGAGATCGTTGCGTGGTTGTCGCGCGCGGGCGAGGAAGCGAAGATCATTCGGCTGCCTCTCGACGCCGATGCCGCGAAGGGGGACCTGCTCGCGCAATCGGGACATCCGGCGCACGGCGCGGAGGCAACGCAGGAGAGCGACGCTTCGCCTGCGCACCGGGGCGATATCGGGCAGGGAGAGGCACGCGAGGCGAACACCGGGCAGGGGGCCGACGCCGCCGGTGCAGCGCGGGCGGCCTCATCGCTCGATAAGCCCGCACCGAGCGAACGAATCAAGGCGACGGTCGAATGGATCAATGAGAACTACGGCGCGCGCATCTCCATCTCGAGCATGGCCGAGCACGCCTTGATGAGCGAGCGGAACTTCTTGCGGCGATTTCGCGCGGAGATGGGTCGTACGCCGCATGACTATCTGTCGGCGATCCGGCTGCAAAGCGCTTGTCAACTGCTCGTTACCACCGCGCTTCCCGTCGACAAGATCGCGCGGCATTGCGGGCTGTTCAATGGAGATCATTTGCGCAAGCATTTCGTGAGGCATTTTGGAATGAGCCCTGTCGAATATCGGTCGGCTCGCTTCAAGGCGTTGCAGTCGCGAAGCGAGCCCGACACGGACGAACAGTGAACCCTCAACCATGCGGCATCGGTGAGCGACCCGGGAGCGGCAAGGGGCGGCGCGCAGCGCCCACCCCTAGGCTTTCCGATTCGCCGAGTTGCACTTTCATGGCGATCGAATGATGAAAGGCGTCGAAAAAACCGGAGCATTGGACATCTACGTTCTCGGAGGCGGCATTGGTCTGGCCGATCGCGTCAGCCGCTGCTTCAATCGGGTCGACGTCAACGTCATCCCGATCGACGATCTGATGATTTCGCCGGCACCGGCGGCGATGCGCGCGTCGG
Organism: Trinickia sp.; assembly: GCF_051953955.1. Taxonomy (GTDB): domain Bacteria; phylum Pseudomonadota; class Gammaproteobacteria; order Burkholderiales; family Burkholderiaceae; genus Trinickia. Next base: position 6,119 of record NZ_JBQCIF010000009.1, read on the forward strand.
TGGCGGTCATCAGCACCCGTGCCGTGGGCGATTCCGCGGCGATGCTCGAAGAGTGCCAGCGGGCGAGCGTGATGCCCGTCATTTGGGTGGGAGAATCGGAGCCGTTGTCCGAACTTGCCGCGCACGCGAACCTGCATGTGCTGCCGCTCGAGTTCAGCGCCGCCGCGTTGCGCACCATGGTGGCAAAGCTCGCCGCGCAAGTGCGCTCGCCGGTGCCCGAGACGCGCGAGGCGAACCCGTTCATCGCGCATTCCGAATGCATGAGCGCGCTGCTGCATGAAGTCGACATGTTCGCCGACTGCGACACCAACGTTCTGATTCGCGGCGAGACCGGCGTCGGCAAGGAGCGGGTGGCCAAGCTTCTGCACACGAAGCATCCTCGCCGGAGCCGGCACGCGTTCGTCGCGGTCAACTGCGGGGCGATTCCCGACGGCCTGTTCGAGTCGCATTTCTTCGGGCATGCGAAGGGCGCATTCACGGGCGCTGCCGGCGCGCATCAGGGCTATTTCGAGCAAGCGGATGAAGGCACGCTGTTTCTCGACGAAATCGGAGATCTCCCGCTGCACCAGCAAGTCAAGCTCTTGCGTGTGCTCGAGGACGGCGCCGTCACGCGAGTGGGCGCCAGCACGTCGATGAACGTGAATTTGCGCGTGCTGGCCGCGACGAACAAGGATCTGCCGCGCCTCGTCGCCGAAGGCTCGTTCCGGGCCGATCTGTACTATCGCCTCGCGGTCATCGAGGTGTACGTGCCTTCGCTTCAGGAGCGGGGTGTCGCCGACAAGATCGGTATCTTCAAGTCGGTGATCAGCGTCGTGTTCGGCGAGGAGGTGCTCTCGACGCTGCCGGATATGCCCCCCTGGCTGACCGACGCAATCTCGAAAATGCGCTTCCCCGGCAACGTCCGTGAGTTGCGCAACCTGGCCGAGCGCATCGGCGTGACCGTAAGGCAGATGCGGACGTGGGATCCGCAGCGGCTGCAAGCGCTGCTCGCGCACGCTCAAAGGACGCAGGCCGCGCTCTCGGAGCGCTCGCCCGACGTCGCGCGGTGGGACATGGCCGACCGCACGCGCGTGCTGGACGCCTTGACGACGAACGGATGGCGGCGCCAGGAAACGGCGCAATACCTCGGCATCAGCCGCAAAGTATTGTGGGAGAAAATGCGCAAGTACCGGATTTCCGACACGGAGCGGGTGAGGGCTTAGGCGCGGCCCGTTCGTCCCGAGCCCTTTCTCGGTTTCTCGCAGCAGTGGGCGAACGCGGCGTTCTTGGCCGCGTTCGCCATTTTTGCGCCCGGCGTGCCTCGTTCGGCGCCGCACCGCGGTCGCCGTACAGCGCCGCGATCGCTCTCCGGCGGCGCCCATCTTCCCGTCCCGGCCTGTTCCGAAATCATCGAAATCGAGCGGTCGTTGGCCGTTCGGAAGGCTGTCGGCACGCTCGGCGCCGGCGCGAAAATCGTCAGCCATGATGATTTCCACGGAAAGGGACGATCTGAGCGATGAAACACGAGATGAAGAGGAAAACGCCGCTCGCGGTCCGGGAGGCGAGCGTTGCGGCCGACACTTGGCGCCACGGCTTGCCTGACATGCAATCATTGATTAAACTGCAATCAATGATTAACGGAGGGCAGCGACATGGCGAGTATGACGATCCGCAACATCGACGAGCAACTCAAATCGCGCTTGCGCGTGCAGGCGGCGCATCACGGGCGTTCGATGGAGGACGAGGCACGGGACATCTTGCGCTCGGCCCTGTCCACCCACGAAGGCGGTCGGCAAAGTCTGATCGAATCCATCCGCTCGCGCATGGCGCCGTTCGGTGGTGTCGATCTGGAGTTGCCGGCTCGGGAGACGATTTCGAGCCGAGTGGATTTCGGGGAATGATCGTCCTCGACACCAACGTCCTGTCGGAAACCCTGAGATCGGCGCCGGACCCGCGTGTGATCGAGTGGTTTCGCACGCAGCGGCGTGCTGCGCTGTTCACCACTACCATCACGCGAGCCGAAATTCTCTATGGCGTGGGCCTGTTGGCCGATGGTGCGCGCAAGCAAGCGTTGTCGGTCGCCGTCCAGGCCATTTTCGAACAGGATTTCGCTGGCCGGCTGCTCACTTTCGATAGCGACGCGGCAGACCTCTACGCCGCCATTGCCGTATCGCGTAGGAACGCCGGCAAGCAGATCAGCCAGTTCGATGCCATGATTGCTGCCGTGGCTCGCTCCACGGGCGCGACATTGGCGACGCGAAACGTGCGCGACTTCGTCGGCTGCGGGATCGCGGTGATCGATCCTTGGACGGATCACACGGAATCTTGACGACGATGACGAGGGCGATGTGACCTTCGTGGAATGCTCCCGTAGGCTTCATGGGTCTCGGTGCGATGGGCGAGCCGATGGCGCTCAATTTGAGAAAGGCGGGTGTCCCGCTCATCGTCTGGAATCGGTCGGCGGCCAAGCAAGCGGTGCTTGCGCAGGCAGGCGCGAGCGTCGCGGAACACGCGGCGCAGGTCTTCGAGCGCTGTGAAGTCGTACTCTTGATGCTGACCAACGCTGAGGCGATCGACGCCAGAAGCGAAAGCGAGGACGCACGCCCTTAGCCACGCAGTGGACGATGCTCCCTGCGAGGTATATAAGTGATGAACGAGGCCTGCACGGCTGTCGGCCCGCATTGCCTCGCCCACACGAGAATCGATAGGAACGCGCACCATGACTCCCGATCCGAACCGGACGAACGATGATTCGAAGCATCCCGATGCCGATCATCTCAACGACGCACTGAATCACGTCGATACGCTGCTGTCGTCGGGCAATATCGCCGTCAGTGCGGCGAAGGGCATCCTATACAGCTTGATCGAGACGCTTGGCGCGCTGGTGGGCGATCCCGATTTGCCCGAGCACAGCCGCGCGGGTTACGAGGGCTTGTTGGAAACGGCGCGCGAGCTGCGCACGAAGGTCGGCAAATAATCGGCGCGAGCCATGCAAAACGGCACCGCCACTGGGGCAGTGCATCCATTGTCCGGACGGGTTGGCGCCGAGCCGCACCGGGCGGCGAGGCTCGAGCAACCGCGATCAGAGGGAGCGCTCCATAAAACCGAATTCGACTCCCTGCTAAAATGCGCGTGCCGCAATGTAGTGGATCGCAGATGAAATTGCTTGATGCCTTGGTCGAACAGCGCATCGCCGCCGCCGCCGCGCGTGGCGAGTTCGACGACTTGCCGGGTGCCGGGGCGCCGCAAGACCTAGATGACGACTTGCTCGTGCCCGAGGAAGTCCGAGTCGCCAACCGCATACTGAAAAACGCAGGTTTCGTGCCGCCCGCGGTCGAGCAGTTGCGCTCGCTGCGCCACCTGCAGGACGAACTGAACGCCGCGAGCGACAATGCGACGCGCTGTCGGCTGCAGGCGAAGCTGCTTGCACTCGATATGGCGCTCGAATCGCTGCGCGGCGAGCCCACGGTGGTGCCGCGCGAATACTGCCGCCGCATTGCCGAAAGGCTCACGGAGCGGGTGCTCGCCGGCGAGAACGACACGGCTGGCGTCCACGGCGTGGAGCTTTCGTGAGCGGCTTCGTCCCGCCTCAGGCCCCTGGGGCGCCGGCATGCGACGGCCCGGCCGGCGGCGTTATCGGCGGGGAGGCCGAGGCCGAGGCGGGTGGCACTGAGCGTGACCGGCACTACATGGCGCTCGCGCTCGAGGCTGCGCAGTCGGCGCGTGCGGCGGGCGAAGTCCCGGTCGGAGCGGTGCTCGTGCGCGGCGATGAAGTCATCTCGACCGGCTTCAATCATCCGATCGGCGGCCACGATCCGTCCGCTCATGCAGAAATGGTCGCGTTGCGCGCGGCCGCTCGATCGCTGCTGAACTACCGGCTACCGGGCTGCGAACTGTACGTGACGTTGGAGCCGTGTCTCATGTGCGCCGGGGCCATCATGCATGCAAGGATCGCGCGCGTCGTGTTCGGCGCCCACGATCCCAAGACGGGGGCCTGCGGCAGTGTCGTCGATGCATTTGCCAATCGCCAGCTCAACCACCACACGAAAGTGGCAGGCGGCGTGCTCGCCACCGAATGCGGCGATGCGCTGAAGTCGTTCTTCGCTCACAGGCGCGAGGCGATTCGCGCCGAACGCGTGGCGGCCGCCGCCGAGGCCCGGGCGTGCACGCCCGAGCAGCCAATCTAAGGCGAGCATAAGGCCAGCGCCACGCATGCTCGTCAATCAATCACAACGCCCATCATGAGCCGTTCACGCACGATCGAGATTGTCGCACCGTCCGGTTATCCGCCCGACGAAGCTGCTGCCGAGCGCGGTATCGCGCGGCTGCGCGCCGACGGTCATCGAGTGGTCGGTGGGCAAGCCGCGCAGCGCCGCCATCTGCGTTTCGGCGGCACGGACGCGCAGCGCGCGCAGGACCTGAACCGCCTTGCCGATCCCGCTCATCCGCTGCCTGACGTCGTCCTCGCCATGCGCGGGGGCTATGGCGCCGTGCGGATCTTGAATGCGCTCGACTATGCCGGGCTTCAGCGCCGGCTGGCCGGCGCGCGCATCGCCATCTGCGGCCACAGCGATTTCACGGCGATTCAATTGGCGCTCTTCGCACGCGCAGGCATCGCGACGTTCGGCGGTCCGATGTTGACGGCGAACTTCGGCGCCCCGGAGGTCAGCACTTTTACTGTCGAGCACTTTTGGCGGGCGCTGGAATCGCCGGAATTCACCGTGCGCGAATCGGCTGCGCAGGTGAGCGCAGTCGATGTCAGCGGCACGCTGTGGGGCGGCAACCTGGCCATGATCGCGTCGCTCGTCGGCTCGCCGTTCATGCCGCGCATCGAAGGCGGAATCCTGTTCTTGGAAGACGTCAACGAGCATCCGTATCGCGTCGAACGGATGCTGTACCAACTTCACCTTTCCGGCATCCTGGCCCGCCAGCGCGCGCTCGTGCTCGGCGACTTCACGGGCGGCAAGCTCTCGCCCTACGACAACGGCTACGACTTGCCGGCGATGGTCGAGCATATCCGCGAGGTGACGGGGCTGCCGATCGTGACCGGATTGCGATTCGGCCACGGCGCCGATCTCGTCACGCTCCCATTTGGTGCGCAGGCTCGGCTGCAGGCTACGCGCGATGGCTTTTCGCTTACCGTCACCGGGCACCCCACGCTGAGCTAGGTCTCGCGCGGAAAGTCCGTCTTTTGCCCGGTCATTGTCCCTAGGATTGTTGACAATTTTTGCCGCCGCTCCCGCGAATTTGGCGTTGTGGATACGCTGCCTACGCACGTCGTCGGTGCGATTTCGCGACAAATTCGGGCATTCCTCGGGAATTCACCGATAAGGTGCGCGCATCGGTGCAAAATAAATTGTTGACAATCTTTGTGTCGAATCTACTATACCCAACATGTCGACGACGAAATTGTCCGAGCCGGCGGCGATTGCCGAACGTATCCGCGATGCGATTCTCGAACATCGGCTAGAGCCCGGCGCAAAGCTCACCGAGGCTCAGTTGTGCGAGGTGTTCGGCGTCAAGCGCGGCCCGGTGCGTCAAGCGTTGTCGCTGCTTGCTTCCGAGCATCTCGTCGACCTGGAGCCGAATCGCGGCGCCTTCGTGGCAAGCCCGTCGCTGCAGGAGGTGCACGAGGTATTCGAGATGCGTCGCATCGTCGAAAGCGCGGTGATCGAGCGCGTATGCCGCAATCAAGACGGGCGGGGCGAGGCGCATTTGAAAGCGATCGCCAAGATGATCGAGCGCGAGCGCAGTGCATTCGAGCACCGGGATTTTCGGTCGTGGATCCGCCTATCGGGCGAATTTCACACCGCGCTCGCTCAACTGACGGGCAACGGCGTGCTGTGCGATTGCTTGTCGGGGCTCGTCGCGCGCTCGACGTTGATTTCGGCGCTGTACGAATCGCTTGGCCGCAGCCCGTGCTCGTTCGACGAGCATGCGCAAATCGTCGAGGCGATCGGTGCGGGCGACACCGCACGCGCGTCGAATCTGATGGTGAGGCATTTGGAAACGGTCGAATTGAAGATGCTCGATCGGCCTGCGCGCGGCGCGGCGGATCTGCGAGAAGTTTTCGGCGCCTGAGGCGCCGACATCGACGATGCGGTAGGCGCCGATGTTTCCACGTAGTTAATTAGGACAACTAACTACTAGTCGATGCAACGGCCGCAGGCGGCGCCGACTGCGACCGGTCGAACGAGGCGCCCATTTGCGCCGGCACGGGAAAGTGCCGTCCGGCAATACGCTTGTCCTTTCCCCGGAGATGCTCATGCCTGACTTGTCCGTACCCACTGATGCCGGTGCCGTGGGCCCGTCCCCCGCTCGAACCGAGGCCGCTTTGCCGGCAGGCTATAGCGAGCGCTTGTGCAATGCCGATCTCGCGCCGCTGCGCGATCAGCATTGGGGCAGTTACAACATTTTTGCGTTTTGGATGTCGGACGTGCACAGTGTCGGCGGCTACGTCTTCGCGGGCAGCCTCTTCGCACTGGGGCTGACGAGCTGGCAAGTGTTGATTGCGCTGCTCGTCGGCATCGGCATCGTCAACGTGTTCGCGAACTTGATCGCGAAGTCGAGCCAGCGCAACGGCGTGCCGTATCCCGTCATCTGCCGGGCCACGTTCGGCGTGCTCGGCGCCAACATTCCGGCCGTGATTCGCGGCCTCATTGCCGTCGCTTGGTATGGCATTCAGACCTATCTCGCATCGAGCGCTTTCGTCATCGTTCTGCTCAAGTTCGCGCCGCAGTTGATGCCCTATGCCGACGTGCATCGGCATGGCTGGCTCGGGCTGTCGACGCTCGGCTGGGGGGGCTTCATGGTGCTTTGGGTGCTGCAGGCGCTCGTGTTTTGGAACGGCATGGAGACGATCAAGAAGTTCATCGATTTCGCCGGACCGGCTGTCTATGTCGTCATGTTCATCCTGGCCGGCTACATGGTGGTGCGCGCGGGCATTTCGAACATCAGCCTCAATCTCGGCGCGGTCAAGTATCACGGCTGGGAAGCATTGCCCGTCACGATCACGGCCATTTCGCTCGTCGTCTCGTATTTTTCGGGCCCCATGCTGAATTTCGGCGACTTCTCCCGGTACTGCAAGAGCTATGAAAGCGTCAAGCGCGGCAATTTCTGGGGGCTGCCCGTCAACTTTCTCGCTTTCTCGCTCGTGACCGTCATCACGACGTCGGCGACGCTGCCCGTTTTCGGCGAGATGATCACGGACCCCGTCGCGACGGTTGGCCGGATCGATCAGCCTTTCGCCGTCGTCCTCGGCGCGCTGACGTTCATGATCGCCACGATCGGCATCAACATCGTCGCCAACTTCGTCTCGCCGGCGTTCGATTTCTCCAATGTGGCGCCGAAGCACATCAGCTGGCGCGCAGGCGGAATGATGGCCGCCGTCGCGTCGGTGTTCATCACGCCTTGGAATCTGTTCAACAACCCGGCCGTGATCCATTACACGCTCGACGTCCTTGGTTCGTTCATCGGGCCGCTGTATGGCGTGCTGATCGTCGATTACTTCATCGTGAAACGCCAGCGCGTCGTGCTCGACGACCTCTACTCGATGTCGGAGTCAGGCTCGTATTGGTACAGCGGCGGCGTGAACAAACGTGCCGTCGCGGCGGTGGTCGCGGCCGCCGTCATCGCCGTGCTCTGCGTCATGACGCCTGCGCTGGCATCGCTCGCCAATTTCTCGTGGTTCATCGGCGTCGCGCTCGGCGCGGCGTTCTATGGCTTCGCGGCGCGTGGCGTCCGTAGCTGACGTGCGACGTTTCGTGCATCGGAGAACCGCGCGATGAAGATCAAGCTCATCAATCCCAATACCACGGCACGCATGACCGAAGCGATGGAAGGTTGTGCACGGGCCGCCGCCGCACCCGGTACCGATGTCGTGGCCGCCACGTCCACCATGGGGCCGCCGTCGATCGAAAGCTGGTACGACGAGTCGCTTGCGTTGCCGGGTTTGCTCGCCGAAGTGGCGAGCGGCGAGCGTGAGGGCGTGGACGGCTACGTCATTGCATGCTTTGGCGATCCGGGGCTGTACGCCGCGCGCGAATTGGCGGGCGGTCCGGTCGTCGGCATTGCCGAGGCCGCAATGCATGCCGCGAGCGTCATTGCTCCGGGCTTTTCGGTCGTGACGACGCTCGCGCGTACGACGGGCATGGCCTGGCATCTTGCCGAGCGGTACGGCATGAAGCGGTTTTGCCGTAGCGTTCGCGCGACCGATGTCGCGGTGCTCGATCTCGACCGGCCGGGCAGCGCGGCGCGACGGCTCATCGTGGACGAATGCCGGCGCGCACTCGATGAGGATGGCGCCGATGCGATCGTCCTCGGATGCGCAGGCATGGTCGATCTCGTGCACGCCATCGAGGACGAGATCGGTGCGCCCGTCGTCGAAGGGGTCACGGCTGCCGTCAAATGGGTCGAGGCGCTGGTATCGCTCGGGCTCGGCACGGCGAAGCGGGGCGAATACGCTCGCCCTCTCGTCAAGCGCTATGACGGGCCGCTGGCCGATTTCAGCCCGCGCGAGGGCTGATGCCCGCCGTGCCTTGCGCCCGCTTTGTTTTCCCGCAGTTTGCCGCGCCGGCGCGCCCATCGACATACGCACGCGGTGACCCCCGCTATCTCCGTCGCCGTATGGGCGTGCACGGTCGATTTCTATACACTGATTCAACTGAATCGAGCCGTCGCGGCAGGCTGCGCGCGTTCCCACATTCCGCGCCACCGCGTCGATCGCCCTCAATGCTTGCCTGAACCTTTGCCATGACATCCGACTCCCGCTATCCGCGCGATCTGATCGGCTACGGCCGGCACCCTGTCCAGGCCGATTGGCCCGGGCACGCCCGCATTGCCGTTCAATTCGTACTCAATTATGAAGAGGGCGGCGAAAACTGCGTCCTGCACGGCGATCCCGCCTCGGAGCAGTTCCTTTCCGAGATCGTCGGTGCGGCAGCTTATCCGGCGCGGCACATGAGCATGGAGTCGATCTACGAGTACGGATCGCGTGCCGGCGTGTGGCGCATCCTGCGCGAGTTCGAGAAGCGCGGCTTGCCGCTCACGGTGTTCGGCGTCGGCATGGCCATCGAACGCAACCCCGAGGTGGCGCGCGCTTTCGTCGAGCTCGGGCATGAGATCGCTTGCCACGGCTGGCGCTGGATCCACTACCAAGACATGTCGCCGGAGCGCGAAGCCGAGCACGTGCGGCTCGGCATGGAGGCGATCGAGCGCGTGACGGGCGTGCGGCCGCTCGGCTGGTACACCGGCCGCGATAGCCCCAACACGCGCCGGCTCGTCGCCGAATACGGCGGCTTTCTGTACGACTCCGATTACTACGGCGACGATCTGCCGTTCTGGGCCGACGTGCAGGTGACAGGCGGCGAGATCCGGCCGCAGCTGATCGTGCCGTACACGCTCGATACGAACGACATGCGTTTTGCGACACCGCAAGGCTTCAATACCGCGGATCATTTTTACACCTATTTGCGCGATGCCTTCGACGTGCTGTACGAAGAGGGCAGTGAAGCGCCGAAAATGCTCTCGATCGGCATGCATTGCCGATTGCTCGGGCGTCCGGGGCGCTTGCGCGCGCTGCAGCGCTTTCTCGACCACATCGAGCGCCACGATCGCGTTTGGGTGGCGCGCCGCGTCGACATTGCGCGCCATTGGCGCGCGCACCATCCCTATCAGCCGCAAACGGACGACTCACGCGCATGAAGCCCATGCAATACTCGTTGGAACAATTGAATTCGATGCCGCGCGACGCGTTCGAAACGGCGCTTTCGGGTATCTTCGAACATTCGCCATGGGTGGCGCGGCAGGCGGCCGATGCGCGGCCGTTCGCGAGCGTCGACGCGCTCTACGCGACGATGCGCGACATCGTGGAGCAGGCGGGCATGGACCGTCAGCTCGCACTCATCAACGCGCACCCGGAGCTTGCGGGCAAGGCGGCGGTGCGCGGCGAACTGACGGCGGAATCGACGCGCGAGCAAAGCGGTGCTGGACTCGCGCACTGCTCGCGGGAAGAATTCGACAGACTGCAGCGCTTGAACGCCGCGTACCGAGAGAAGTTCGGTTTCCCGTTCATTCTCGCCGTGCGCGGCTACGACCGTGCCGGAATCATCGCGAACTTCGAAGCGCGCGTGAATCACTCGCGCGAAGACGAGCTGCGTGCGAGCTTGGAGCAGATCTACCGCATCGCACGGTTTCGCCTCGACGATCTCGTGACGGGGTGAACGCAAAGGCATGAGGGCACGCGCCGGCACGGCGCGATGCCGGCTCGATGCGGCAAGACGATATTTCATTCGCAGTGCGAACGCATTCGAACGAATCTGAACGAATTGACAGACACGAAGGACGACAACGATGGCTCTCCCGATTCTCGATCCCAATGCGCCCGATTTCACGCGCCGCTACGTCAACCTGGCCGATCCGCGGCTCGGTGCGCAGGCGCTCGAGGCGAGCGATGAATTTTTCGCGCCCAAAGCGCGCATGCTGAACCCCGAGCCGGCCGTGTTCATTCCAGGCAAGTACGACGAGCACGGAAAATGGATGGACGGATGGGAAACGCGCCGCAAGCGGACGACGGGATACGATTGGTGCATCGTCAAGCTTGCGCGGGCGGGCATCGTGAAGGGCCTCGACATCGATACGAGCCACTTCACGGGCAACTTTCCGCCGGCGGCGTCGATCGAGGCGGCCTACGTGCCGGGCGGCGAGCAGCCCGGGAGCTCGACGCAATGGACGCAGATCGTCCCCTCGACGACGTTGCAGGGAAACGCGCACCACTACGTCGAGGTGCCCAACGACCAACCCTACACGCACCTTCGCTTGAACTTGTATCCCGACGGCGGCGTCGCGCGCCTGCGCGTCTACGGGCAACCGCAAGTCGACTGGACGAACGTGAGCCGCGGCGCACCGGTCGATCTCGCGGCGATGGAAAACGGTGCGTATGTCGTGGCCGCCAACAATCAGCACTTCGGGGCCGCATCGAACATGCTGATGCCGGGCCGCGGCGTGAACATGGGCGACGGCTGGGAAACGCGCCGCCGCCGCGAGCCTGGCAACGATTGGGCCATCATTGCGCTCGCACGTCCCGGCACGATTACGAAGATCGAAGTAGATACGGCGTTCTTCAAGGGCAATTTTCCGGATCGATGCTCGATCCAGGCCGCGTTCGTCACGGGCGGAACCGATAGCTCGCTGATCACGCAAGCGATGTTCTGGCCGACCTTGCTCGGCGAGCAGAAGCTCGAGATGGACAAGCAGCATTTCTTCGAGTCGGAAGTCGCGGCGATCGGCCCGGTGACGCACCTGCGCCTGAACATCATCCCCGACGGCGGCGTTTCTCGTCTGCGCGCATGGGGCGTGCTCGCATGAGCGGCACAGTGATGAAGGCGCTCACGATCGAGCCCCTGACGCGGGACGCGTTCGCGCCGTTCGGCGACGTCATCGAGCTTCAGGGCGCGCGTCAAATTCCGATCAACCTCGGCACGACGATTCGGTATCACGATCTCGCGCGCATCGACGTCACGGACGCGGGGGGGCGGGCGATCGTCAATCTGTTTCGGGGCCAGCCGCGCGTGCTGCCGTTCGAAGTGACGATGCTCGAACGCCATCCGCTCGGCTCGCAGGCTTTCATTCCGTTGACGGACAAGCCGTATCTCGTCGTCGTCGCGGCGGCGGGCGAACTCGACCCGGAAGCCGTGCGCGCCTTCGTGACGCGCGGGTGGCAAGGCGTCAATTATGCTAAAGGGGTCTGGCACCATCCGCTCATCGCGCTCGACGACGTCAGCGATTTCATCGTCGTCGATCGCGGCGGCGAGGGCCACAACTGCGACGAGCAAGCACTGCCCGAATCGCTCTGGCTGACTTCCGAGGGCCTGCGGGGCGCGGCAGGCTGATCCACCTCTGCACTCCGTTATTCGAACGCCCGTGTGAAATGCGCACGGGCGTTTTTACGTCGGGGCGCGCGTAGTGCTTACGCACGCTTCGCGTAGGAAACGGCTGACAAGCGCGCTGCCAGATATTACGCAAGGTTCAGCGGCGGCTGATTTGTTTCCGCCGGGCGCTCGCCGATACTTTCGTCACAGGAAACCGTTTCGTACTACGCATGACGGCGCGAACGGTTCCAGCTTCGAGACACGGAGAGATCGCCATGAGCCGCTTCGCCAAAGACCTCATCGAACTTCAACGCCTTTGCCTCGGCGGTTCCGGCGCGCTTACGCAGCATCTGCTGCGCGAGATCGCCTGCAGCCTGATTGCTGCCGGCGTGGCCGACGAGCGCTGCTGCTGCTGATCGCCCGCTTGCGCAAACGTTTGGCGCGCAAACGCGCGTTTTAAGCGACGGAAGAGGGGCAGGACGTTGCATCGCTGCTTATCCGTCAACTCTTTATTCGAACCACGAACCCCTGGCAGAGATAGTCATGAACGGTTGCGAGACGCTCGAATCGATCCGCGAAATCAACTTGTCCTACCTTTCGCTTGCACAACGCCTGCTGCGGACGGACCGCGCCGGCGGCATGGCACGGCTTGGGCTTTCCGCACAAGTGGCCGATGTCATCGCCGATCTGTCGGGGCCGCAACTGTTGAGGCTCGCCGCCTGCGATCAGCTCGTCTGCTTCTTCCGGTTCAACGACCGGTCGATGCTTTCCGCGCTGGCCGCTCCCGCTGCACGATCGTCGCCCGCTCTCGAGACGCTCGCGCAAGCAGCCTGACGTTCCACCGGCCGCGGCACCGGCGCGCCGGTACCGAGTTTGCCTGACCGCTGCGTCGAAGAAAAGTGCTGCCGCGCACTTCGTGCTTCGTGGTCATGCTCCATGCAAAAGCCCCTCGGTGCCCGTAAGGGCCGAGGGGCTTCGTTTCGTCCGGCACCGATTCGCCGGCCATCTCTTCGCGCACGAGCGGCGCGTGCAGCCGACGGTCTCGGCCGGTCGCTACGGCTGCTTGCCCGAGTTGAACCAAGCGGCGATCTTCTCGCGCTCGTCCGGCGTCATTTTGGTGACGTTGCCGAGCGGCATCGCTTTGAGGACGACGGCCTGTTCATAGAGCCGCTGTGCGTTCGCCGAAATTTCCTGCGGCGTGTCGAACAGCACGCCGGCCGGGGCGCTTCCCATCAACGTCGGGTGCGCCGAATGGCACGCCGCGCACCGTTGCTGCAGGATCGGCTGGATATCGGTCAGCTTCACGGCCGGCGCATTGGCCGCCTGTGCTTGCGTCATCACGGGTCTCGGCAGCGTGACGGCCAATGCCGCCGCGAGCAGAGCCACGCCGCCCGCCGGCAGGTACCACAGCACCTGGCCGCGATGGCGCATGACGAAGAACTGGCGGATCAGTGCACCGGCGAACATGATGATCGCCAATACGGCCCAGTTGTATCGGTGCGTGTAGGTCATCGCATAGTGATTCGACAGCATGGCGAAGACCACGGGCAGCGTGAAGTAAGTGTTGTGCACCGAGCGCTGCTTACCGCGCTTGCCATAGATCGGATTCGGCGCTTCGCCCTTCAGCATCGCGTTCACCATCTTGCGCTGCCCCGGGATGATGACGAAGAACACGTTGGCCGACATGATGGTCGCAAGCATCGCCCCGACGATCAGGTAGGCGGCACGCCCCGAGAAAACATGGCATGCGAGGTAAGCGGCAGCGAGCACGTAGAGGCCGACGGCGATACCGAGCAGGCCGTCCTTGTTGCCGAGCAGCCGGCACAGCGTGTCATAGACGATCCAGCCGGCGGCCAAAAAGCCCAATGCGGCCGCGACCGCTTCGACGGGCGACATCGCGAGCACGTTGGGATCGATCAGGTACGTGCTCGGCGAGAACAGATACAGCACGGTGAACAGCCCGAAGCCGGACATCCAGGTGGTGTACGAGGGCCACTTCGACCAGTGCAGGTCCTCGGGCATCTGCGCCGGCGCGACCATGTACTTTTGCATGTTGTAGAAGCCGCCGCCGTGGACATGCCACAGTTCGCCGAATACACCGCGTTCGACGAGTGCCGGATCCTTCGGTTTCTTCAAGCCGTTGTCGAGTGCGACGAAATAGAACGATTCGCCGATCCACGCGATGGCGGCGACGACGTGCAGCCAGCGAATCGTGAGATTCAGCCAGTCGGTGATAAAGCCTTCCATGAAATTGCCTCCAAGCTCCTGATGTCGTTGGTATGTGGGTGTTCAGGTTCAGCTGCCGCGATAGGTGCTGTAAGCCCACGGAGAGACCAGGAGCGGCACGTGATAGTGCGCCTGTGCATCGGCGATGCCGAAACGCAGCACCACGCGATCGACGAAGCGCGGCGCCGGCACGGCGACGCCGGCAGCCGCGAAGTAGTCGCCCGCATGAAATACGAGTTCGTACTCGCCGGGGACCATCGCCTCGCCTTCGAGGAGCGGCGCGTCGCAACGGCCGTCATCGTTGGTGACGGTTCGTTTGAGCAGACACCGAGCATCGCCTTCGAGCTTGAACAGCTCGACCTCGATGCCGGCGCCGGGGCGCCCGTGCGCCGTGTCCAGAACGTGGGTAGTCAGCTTTCCCATTCGCAGTTTTCCTTGTGATGAACGCGAAAAGTGTCGAGCAGCGACTCGATCCAATACGCAAGCGGCGGATCGAGGCTCCACGTCGGTGGCTACATACCCGTCGGCGATTCGATGCGAGCGCCGTGTCGCCATTCTAAGAACTTGCCGGCGGCTCGCGCGCACGCGATAGGAAAGATAAGGAGCACCGCATGAGCCGCGGCGGCACGCGGCGTGAAATACAGGCTCGTTCGTCGAAAACGGCACCAATATATCGAAACGGTGAAGGCGAGTATCGCTGCGGCGGACATTGCCAGCGCTATTTTGGCTCCCGATCGTTATGCCGGTGCGGGACGGCGCAGGCAACTCGGTTCAGGCGCGCTCGACGAGCGTGCGCGTCGCATCGGCGACGAGGCTGCGCAGCCAGCGCACTTCGTCGGAATAGTGGCAGCGCTCGTGCCAGAGTTGGTAGTACTGCATCGGCGGAAAGTCGAGCGGGGCGGGCAGGACCGTGAGCGGCAGGTACTTGGCGTAGTGGTCGGCGAACAGCCGTGTCGTCGTGAACAGGAGATCCGACTTGATCAGCACGTACGGGGCGAGGTTGAAGTACGGTAACGTGACCACGACGTGACGCTTGAGCCGCTCGCGCGCGAGATGGACATCGATGGCCCCGCGCTGGCCGACCGAATATGGGGTCGGCGCGAGATGAGGTGCGTTCAGGTACTGATCGAGCGTGAGCGCGCCCCGCTTGGCGAACGGATGCGCGCTGCTCATGAGGCAGACGATTTCGTCGATGAACAGATTGGACAGGTGCAACTGTTCGGGCGGCTCGGGCCAATTGCCGATGACGACGTCGAGCTTGCCGTCCTCGAGTGCGAGCTCGTAATCGAACGAGGGGCCGAGCGAGTGGAATTCGAGTTGAGCGTTCGGTGCGGCCTGGCGGAAACGTTCGACGACGGTCGGCACGAACAGGACGTTCAGGTAGTCGGGGCAGCCGATCCGATAGCAGCGGATCGACGTGGCGGGATCGAAGTTGTGTTGCTGGAAGCGGATGCGCTCGATTTCGCGCAGCGCATTTTGCACGGGCTCGAGTAGGCGCAGGCCGTATTCGGTCGGCACCATGCCGGATTTGCCGCGCACGAGCAGCGGATCGCCGGTGATGTCGCGCAGGCGGCGCAGCGCCGCGCTGATGGCCGGTTGAGATTGATTGAGCTTGACGGCCGCGCGCGTGACGCTGCGCTCCATCAAGAGGGTGTGCAAGACGCGCAATAAATACGTGTCGATCGCCTCGCGTTGCTGACTCATGAATTGCTCCGATATATGTTTCGGCTGATGCAGTGGGGGTGGGGATATCAGGTTTTTAATATGTGCAATTGCGCACGTCAAGGCGGCAAATACCCGTGTGGCGCATCGGCGAAACCGAGCAGCCGCAGGATATTGACGGCTCGACGCTCGGTCCCGATTTGGGTATCGTCGGACCACGGCTGCGCGCCGGGACCGCGCAGGCTCGCCCGATCAGCGCGACCGGTAGCGGGGTGGACAGGGGTGCGACGAGCGATCAGCGTGTTGCGCGGGAACGAATAAGCAATCAGGTTTGGCGAATTTCATGGGCGATCATTCAAGCTTCGAGGGCCGGACGAGCGCGAGCTCGCCGGTCGCCCCGCGGCTCGCGCTGGCGGGCATCAGCAAGCAGTACCCCTCGGTGAGGGCCAACGACGGCGTGGATCTCGTCGTGGCGCCCGGCGAGATCCACGCCGTACTCGGCGAAAACGGCGCGGGCAAGAGCACGCTGATGAAGATCATCTACGGCTCGGTGCGGCCCGATGCAGGCGAGATCCGGTGGGAGGGAGACCTCGTCGAGATCTCGAACCCCGCGCAGGCGCGCAAGCTCGGGATCGGCATGGTCTTTCAGCATTTCTCGCTGTTCGAAACGCTGACCGTCGGCGAGAACATCGCGCTCGCGCTCGACGAGCCGTTCGATCCAACTGCGTTGTCCAAGCGCATTCGCGACGTATCGGCCGAATACGGCCTCGACATCGACCCGCAGCGGCACGTCCATAGCCTGACCGTCGGCGAACGCCAGCGTGTGGAGATCGTGCGCTGCCTGTTGCAGCACCCGCGGCTGTTGATCATGGACGAGCCCACCTCGGTGCTGACGCCGCAGGCCGTGCGCAAGCTGTTCGATACGCTCAGGCGCTTGGCCGCCCAAGGCTGCAGCGTGCTCTACATCAGCCACAAGCTCGACGAGATTCGCGAGCTCTGCGATACCGCGACCGTCATGCGCGGCGGCCGCGTCACGGGGCACGTCAAGCCACGCGAACAAACCAACGAGTCGCTCGCGCAGCTGATGGTCGGTCATGCTCTGCCCGATTACACGCGCCGCGCGCATGCGCCAGGCGAGGTCTTGCTCAGCGTGAAGCGCCTGTCGGCGGCGAGCGACGACCCGTTCGGGACATCGCTCGAGAACGTGACGTTCGACGTCCATGCGGGCGAGATCTTCGGGATCGCAGGTGTATCGGGCAACGGCCAGGCGGAGCTCTTGGCGGCGCTCTCGGGGGAAAAGCGCTTCGCCGCGGACCCGGACGCCGTGACGATATGCGGCAAGCGCGCGGGGCGGCTCTCGGCCGGTGCGCGCCGCCGCCTCGGCTTCGCATTCGTGCCGGAGGAGCGGCTCGGGCGCGGCGCCGTGCCGGCGATGTCGCTCGCCGACAATGCGCTGCTGACCGCGCATCGCCTGCCCGGCATGGTCCGCCACGGCTGGATCGGCGCGCGCGCGATGCGCGCGTTCGCGACACGCTGCATCGAGGCGTTCGACGTGCGCTGCGGAGGCCCCGATGCGCTTGCGCAGTCGCTCTCGGGCGGGAATCTGCAAAAGTACATCGTGGGCCGCGAGGTGCTGCAGGCGCCGAAGGTGCTCGTGGTGGCGCAGCCCACGTGGGGCGTCGACGTGGGTGCTTCGGCGTTCATTCGGCAGCAACTGCTCGATTTGTCGGCCAGGGGTGTAGCCGTGCTCGTGATCTCCGAAGAGCTCGACGAGCTGTTCGACATTTGCGACCGCATCGCCGTTCTCGCGCGCGGCCGTTTATCGCCGGCGCGCAAGACAGGCGAGACCAACGCCGAGGAAATCGGCTTGTGGATGGCGGGCCTGTTCGGCGATCACGGCACGGCGCCGTCCGCGGAGCGGACCGCACATGCCTGATCGCCGTTCGGCATCGTCCCGGCGCCGGGGCCCGGTGCCCCAGCGAACGAGCCGGTGCCGCCCGTGCCGCTGGTGCGGATAGGGACCGGACGCTTGCTCACACGAACAACGAACGAACAACGAACGCTCGAATAGACCATGCATTTTCCTTATCGACTCGAAGCACGCCCGACGCCATCGCGCGCAATGAGGCTCGCCGTGCCCCTCATCGCCGCGCTTTTGACGCTTGCGATAGGCTTTCTGATCTTCGGCCTCGTCGGGCGCGATCCGGTGCAGGCGATGCGAGCTTTCTTCATCGATCCGCTTTCCGACGTCAACGGCTGGTCGGAGCTGCTGCTCAAAGCCTCGCCGCTGTGCCTGATCGGCCTGGGCTTGGCCGTCGGCTATCGCGCGAACGTCTGGAACATCGGCGCGGAGGGGCAGATGCTCGCGGGCGGCATCGCCGCGAGCGGCGTCGCGATCTACTTCGATCAGGCAAGCGGCGTATGGATCCTGTTCCTGATGATGGGCGCGGGCATCGTCGGCGGCATGCTGTGGGCGAGCATTCCAGCCTTCTTGAAGACCCGCTTCAACACCAACGAGATTCTGACGAGCCTCATGCTCACGTACGTGGCGGCGCAGCTCTTGATCTATCTCGTCAGCGGTCCGTGGCGCGATCCGCAGGGGATGAATTTTCCGATTTCGGAGATGTTCTCGGGCGACGCGCTTTATCCGACCTTCGGCGGCGATTGGCATTGGCACTGGCTGCGCGGGACCCGGCTCAATGCGTCCGTGTTCCTGACGCTCGCGGCGATCCCGGCCGTCTGGCTCTTCATGCGCAAGAGCTTCGCGGGCTTCCGCATGAACGTCGGGGGGCTATCGCCGCTCGCCGCTCGCTATGCCGGCTTCTCGGATGCGCGCACGGTCTGGACGTCGCTGCTTTTGAGCGGGGCGCTGGCGGGCCTCGCGGGAATGGGCGAAATCGCCGGTCCGATCGGACAGTTGCAGGCCACGTGGTCGCCGGGCTACGGCTTCACGGCGATCATCGTCGTCTTCGTCGGACGGCTGCATCCGCTCGGCATCGTGCTGGCGAGCTTGCTGATGGCGCTGCTCTATCTGGGCGGAGAGGCCGTTCAGACGTCGATGCAATTGCCGCAGGCGCTCTCGGGTGTATTCCAAGGGCTGCTGCTGTTCTGCCTGCTCGGCGCGGATCTGTTCGTCAATTACCGCGTGCGCCGCATCGCGCATGCCGTGCATGGATGATCGGTCCCCGCTGATCGAAATACAACGCGAAATAGAACGAAAGACCATGGATATTCAACAAGCCGGCTCGCTTGCTTCCAGTGCCGTCGTTGCCGCGATTCCGTTGATGTTCGCCGGCATCGGCGAACTCGTCACGGAAAAGTCGGGCGTGCTCAATCTCGGCGTGGAAGGGATGATGCTGATGGGCGCCGTGACGGGCTATGCCGTCACCGCCGCAACGGGCCATCCTTGGCTCGGCGTGGCGGCGTCGATCGGTGCGGGCGCCGCAATGGCGCTGCTGTTTGCGTTTCTCACGCTGACGATGCTCGCCAATCAAGTGGCGACGGGGCTATCGCTCGCGATCTTCGGCACGGGTCTGTCCGCCTACGTCGGCAAGCCGTACACGTCGGCGTCGATCAGCGCCGCGATCGGCGCATGGCCCATTCCGGGGCTCTCGCACGTGCCCGTGCTCGGGCCCGCGCTGTTTTCGCTGACGCCGCTCGGGTATCTCGCGTTCGCGATGTTCGGCGTCGTCGCCTGGTTCCTCTATCGCACGCGCGCGGGGCTCGTGTTGCGCTCGGTCGGAGAATCGCCGAGCGTGGCGCATTCGGTCGGCTTTCCCGTGATCGGCGTGCGCTACGGCGCAACGCTGTTCGGGGGCGGGATGGCGGGGCTCGCCGGCGGCTATTATTCGATCGTCTACCTGCATCTGTGGCAAGAGCAATTGACGTCGGGGCGCGGCTGGATCGCGCTCGCGCTCGTCGTGTTCGCCACCTGGCGGCCCGCTCGGCTGCTGATCGGCGCGCTGCTGTTCGGTGCCGTGACGGGGCTGCAGTTCTATGCCCAGGCCGTGGGCGTGCCCGTGCCGACGCAATTTCTCGCGATGCTGCCGTACCTCGCGACGATCGTCGTGCTGGCCGTCATTTCTCGCAATCCGAACACCATCAAGCTCAATGCGCCGGCATCGCTCGGCAAGCCGTTCTTTGCGACGAGCTAGGCAGTGCGCGGCCCGTTCGATCGATATCCGCTCAGGTGGCAAGCTGCTGCTTGCCCGACCGTTTCACCACACCACTGGAGAAGTTCGATGAGAAGAAAGACGTTGACCTCGCTCGCCGCAAGCACGGCGCTCGCGCTGGGTGCCGCGCTCGCGCTCATGCCAACGGCGCAGGCCGCGGACGTGCCCGGCGTCGCCTTCGTGTATCTGGGCAATCCCGGCGATGCCGGCTGGACGTACGCGCACGATCAAGGCTCGAAGCAAGTCGAGGCCAAGTTCGGCAACAAGATCAAGGTTACGCGCGTCGAGGACGTGCCCGAGTCGGCCGATTCCGAGCGCGTATTCCGTGAACTCGCGAGCAAGGGCAACAAGATCATCTTCGGCACGAGCTTCGGCTATCAGGACTTCGAACTGAAGGTCGCGAAGGATTTCCCCGATACGGTGTTTCTGCACGCAACGGGTTACAAGAAGGCGAAGAATTTCGGCACTTACGACGTGCGCATGTATCAGGGTGCGTACCTCGCCGGCATCGTCGCGGGCCACGTAACGAAGACGAACACGCTCGGATTCGTCGCCTCGGTGCCGATCCCCGAAGTGGTACGCAACATCAACGCATACACGCTTGGTGCTCGCTCCGTGAACCCGAAGATCCATACGAAGGTGATTTGGATCAACAGCTGGTTCGATCCGGGCAAGGAGAAGCAGGCCGCCGAGACGCTGATCGGGCAGGGCGCCGACGTACTCTTGCAGAACACCGATTCGAGCGCCACGCTTGCGACGGCGCAGGAAAAGCACGTGCACGCATTCGGCTGGGATTCTGATATGAAGAAGTTCGGCCCCGAGGCGGCGCTCGGATCCGTCGTCGCGCACTGGGGTGTTTATTATCAAGCCGCGATCCAGCAGGTGCTCGACGGCAAATGGAAGAACGATCCAGTCTGGTGGGGGCTGCCTCAGCAAGCCGTTGACCTTGAAAACCTGAACACGGCGGTGCCCGCCGCGGCACGCGCGGACGAGAAGAAGGCGCACGACGAGATCGCCAGCGGCAAGCGCGATGTCTTCACGGGCCCGATCAAGGATCAGTCGGGCGCGGTCAAGGTGCCGGCGGGCAAGACCCTCACCGATCCCGAGCTGCAGCGCCTGAACTGGTACGTCGAAGGCGTGGACGGCACGCTGCCGCACTGACCGGCCGGCGCTGGCGGGAAAGGGCGGCGCGGCGCGAGCGTCGCCCGCCCTCAATCGTCGAGGCGCATGCCGAGCTTCAGCGTGACCTGCCAATGCACGACGGCGCCGTTTTCGATGTGCCCGCGCGTTTCGGTCACTTCGAACCAATTCAAATTGTGCAGCGTCTTGGAGGCGCGCTCGATTGCGCAGCGAATCGCGTCGTCGCTCGACTTCGTCGACGAACCGGTCAGCTCGATCGACTTGTAGACATGCTCGTTCATGTATCGTCTCCGTTTATCGCCGACAATGGAGAGACCAGTATAGGCAACGGGGAGCATCAGCGCTCGCGAGGGCCGATCGCTGCGTGCGATGCCGCGCCCACTCGGCATGCGCGTGCCGGGACGCCCGGCTTTCGTCTCAGGAGGACAGACCGATGGACATAGGATTTTGCGGGCCGGGCCTCATGGGCGCGCCGATGATCCGGCACCTGCTGCGCGCTGGGCACACGGTGTCGGTCTGGAACCGCACCCGTGCAAAGGCGCAGGCACTCGCGGGCGATGGCGCGCGCGTCGTCGATACGCCGCGCGAACTCGTCGACAAGGCGCAGGCCGTCTTTCTGTGCGTCTCGGACACGCATGCCGTCGAAGAGGTCGTGTTCGGGCTCGGCGGCTTGCTGGGCGAGGATACGGCTGACGCAGGCGCGGGCCGCGTCCGTTGGATCGTCGATCACTCGAGCATTGCGCCCGAAGCCACGCGCGGCTTTGCCGCGCAAGCGGCCCGGCACGGCGTCGGGTGGGTCGACGCGCCGGTTTCGGGCGGCGTGCCGGGGGCCGAGGCCGGCACGCTGGCCGTCATGGCCGGCGGCGACGCGGCCGACGTAGCCGCCGTCGAGCCGCTGATCCGTGCTTATGCCGCGCGCCTCACGCACATGGGCGCGGCGGGGGCGGGGCAAATGACCAAGCTGTGCAATCAAGCGATCGTCTGTGCGACGGTGGCCGGCATCGCCGAAGCGGTCGGGCTTGCCCAAGCTGCCGGCATCGATGCGTCGCGGCTACCCGAAGCGCTAGCCGGTGGTTGGGCCGACTCCGTTTTGCTGCGCACGTTCGTGCCGCGCATGACGGAAACCGGCCTTGCGCCCCTCGGTTCGTTGAAGACCTTTCAGAAAGATATCGATACCGTCGCTGCCGCGGCCCAATCGACGGGCGCCGCGATGCCCGTCGTGGGCGCGGTGCAGCAGGTTTTGCGCTTGGGGGCGGCGATGGGGCTCGGTCAGGCCGATCTGGCGGCATTTATCGACATCGTGCGGCCGCACGCGCGCGCCGCGCAGCGCAATCGATCGGATTGACGGCGGCTAGCGGCGGTGACGTCCGCCGAGCGCCGCGCGGACCCACGACGCATCAACGGAACGAGCGCGGCGCGGCGTCGCCCGCATTTTGCCGGCGCGCGCCGCGCGTCGCGGCACCCGCACCGAACTCGGGCAAGATCTTCGCGCGTGCGCGGCTCGCGAAGACGAGAAAGCCGAACCCGTTCGTCTCGTACCAGTAGCCGCCGTTCTCGAGTCCGTCGAGCGGCTGCTCGAGCGCATTCGCGATCGATTCGACGCAACGGCGCCGCAGCTCGTCGACATCGGGATAGGGCGGTTGAGCGCCGCGCACCGTGCACAGCAGAACATCGAGCCCGGGCAGCACGTGCTCGTAGAGCACCGGCTCGTCCTGCGAGCGTGCGCGGGCGATTTTCGTGTCGAGTTGGACAAACGGCTTGAACTGGCGCAGCACGGCGAGGAAAGACTCTTTGCTTTCCGCGCTCGCGCGCCTGCGCTTTCTCGGGAAGGACATAAACATTCGCCTGAAAAAGAGTTGCAAGAAACACAGCGTCCTCATGCGACCACTCCCGGCTCTCGCGCGCCGCACGTCCAATCTTTTATAGCATACGAAATCGTGGGATTCACGACGGCCGTGGCCTGTTTCACCTGCATCCCCGAAACTCGCATGCAGTCATGACGAACTCGCGCAGCATCAGCAGCACCATCGCGCGCTCGACATCTATGGCAATAATAGGCCCGAGTTTCGCCGCCGTGCTGATCGAACTCATAAAAATTGCCAACTTCCGTGCGCATGCGCGCTTCTATATCGTCCGTTGAAATATCTTGGAACAGCACGGATAATGGTCCGGTTTCGCTCTTGCACCACGTGCAACGCAAGCGCCGTGCCGCGCCGTGCACGATATGCGACTCGAGAGTCTGCCAAGGACGCATGAAACTATTCACGAAGGGGCTGCTGCTGATCGCCGTTCCGAGCTTGATCGAGCTCGCGCTCGTTGGCATGCTGTCGAAGACCCAGGAGCAATCGAGCGAGGCCGCGCAGTGGGCGTCGCACAGCAAGCAAGTGCTTTACCAAGCATCGGTCATCGTCGATCCGCTTTTGCGCGAGGCCGCGCGCGTGCGTTCCGGCCTCATTCTCGGCGATGCCTCCTTCGTAGACAGACAGGTCGTTTGGGTCGATCTCGGCGATCGGCTCTCGCGCCTAGAAAAGCTCGTCGCCGACGATCCGCTCCAAGTGGAGCGCGTGCGGCGCATGCGCGAAGCGGTCAGCGCCTATCGGGCGCATGTCGACCAGATCTCCGCCGCGCTGCGCGAGGGCAAGAGCGTGCAGCTAACTTCGTTCGACAGTGCACCGCTGCCGCCGCAAATCCAAGCGTTTCGCGATGAGCTCGGCGCATTCGTCGCCGACGAATCCCGGCTCGACAGCGAGCGCAGCGCGCAGTTGGCCGCAACGCGCGAACGGCAGCGCTACGCACTGATCGCCGCGATCGGGGGATCGATGCTGATTTGGGCCATCGCGGCGCTGGCGTTCGCGGGCAACATCGGGCGGCGCTTGCGGA
Organism: Trinickia sp.; assembly: GCF_051953955.1. Lineage (GTDB taxonomy): Bacteria > Pseudomonadota > Gammaproteobacteria > Burkholderiales > Burkholderiaceae > Trinickia. The sequence continues at coordinate 30,045 of NZ_JBQCIF010000009.1, forward strand.
CGCTGATCGCCAACGCGCAACGGCTCGGCCGCGCACAGGCGCTCGGGGCGCCGCTGGCCGGCAACGACGAGTTGGCCGAGCTCGATGCGGCGCTGCACCGAACGAGCGTCTTGCTGACGGAGTCCGAGCACGATCAGGGCGCGCTGCAGGCGACGCTCGAGGCGCGCGCGCAGGAACTCACGCAAGTGAACGATAGCCTGCGTCAGCAAAAGCAGGACAACGACATGTTCATTTACAGCGTGTCGCACGACTTGCGCTCGCCGCTCGTGAACTTGCAAGGGTTTTCGCGCGAACTGCAAGTGTCGTGCGACGAATTGCGCGCGATGCTGGATGCGGCTCGCCTGCCGGACACCGAGCGCACGCGCATCACGCGCGTGCTCGACGGAAACCTCAGCGAAGCGTTGCACTTTTTGCGCACAGCCGTGTCGCGCTCCGCCTCGATCATCGATGCCCTGCTGCGCATTTCCCGCGCGGGCAGGCTCGAATATCAGTGGCAGCGCGTCAGCGTCGCGCGGGCGGTCGCGCGTGTCGTCGAATCGCTGCATCAGGCGATCGTCGAACGCAGCGTTTCGGTTTCCGTCGGCGAGTTGCCGCCGGTGTGGGGCGATCCGACGGCGATCGAGCAAATCTTCTCGAACCTGATCGGCAATGCCGTCAATTATCTCGATAGCTCGCGCGCGGGGCGGATCGAAATCGGCACGCTCGAGCAGCCGCCGCAGGCAAGCGGCGAACGAGCGCCTAGAATGCGTACATACTACGTGCGCGACAATGGGCTCGGGATTCCCGAAGCCTGCATGCCGAAAATGTTCAGCGCGTTTCAACGGCTGCACGGCGATCGCGCCAAGGGCGACGGCATCGGGCTCGCGCTCGTGCGTCGCGTGACCGAGCGCCATGGAGGGCGTGCGTGGGTCGAATCGACGGAAGGTGTCGGCTCGACGTTCTACGTGACGCTGCCAGAACAACCGTTGCGGATCAGCTGACGCACGAGGCATCGCGCCGAACGAACCTTTCAAACCGTATGACCGACGTTTCTCGCCAAGAGCCAGCCCGCGTGCTCGTCGTCGACGACGACGAGGGGATCTTGCGGCTCGCGCGAAAATCGCTCGAGCGCGCGGGGTGCCGCGTCTTCGCTTATCCGAGCCCGCAAGCCGCGCATGCGCAACTTGCGGCCGATGCACCCGACTTGCTCGTGCTCGACTACCAACTCGATACCGCCGAGACCGGCCTCGATTTCTTCCGGCGCTTGCGTGCCGAGGGCATTGCGTTGCCCGCTATCCTCGTGACCGGCTTCACCGACGAATCGCGCGTGATCGAAGCGCTGCGCACGGGCATCTCGGACGTCGTCCCGAAATCGGGCGGCTACCTCGATTACCTGCCGGAGGCCGTCGAGCGCGTGCTGACGCAGGTGCGGCTGCAGCGCGCGTCTGCCGAGGCACTCTTGCTGCGCGATCGCGAGGCGCATTACCGCAGCTTGTCGGAAGCGCTGCCGCATCTCGTGTTCACGAGCAACGCGCAGGGCGAATGCGAGTTTTTTTCGAAGCAGTGGTATGAGTATACGGGGCTTGACGAAGCCGCCTCGCGCGGGCTCGGCTGGTTCGATGCCGTGCATCCGGACGATCGCGAAGCGCTGCGCCGCTCGTGGCTCGACGCGGTCAGCGGTGCGACGGGCGCCGATTACCGGCACGAGTTGCGGTTGCGCGCGGCGGATGGCACGTATCGCTGGTTCGACATGCGCATCGCCGACGTTCGCGACGCGAATGGGCGTGTCGGCAAGTGGTTCGCGAGCTGTACCGACATTCAACCGCAGCGCGAGGCAATGGAGGAGCGCGAGCGTCTGCTCGCGGCCGAGCAATGCGCACGGCAGACGGCCGAGGAGGCCAATCGCGCGAAGGACCGCTTTCTCGCCATGCTCTCTCATGAGCTGCGTACGCCGCTCACGCCGGTGCTCGTCGGCACGCGCGTGCTCGAAACGATGCCCGAATTGCCGCCCGCGGCGCGCTCGAGCGTGAAGATGATCCGGCGCAACATCGAACTCGAGGCGAGGCTCATCGACGATCTGCTCGACTTGACGCGCGTGGCCAACGGGAAGTTGCGCCTCGCGCTCGAAAGGGTCGACGTGCACGATGTCGTCGATAGCGTCCTCGAGCTGTTTCATGCCGAGATCCAAGTCAAAGCGCTCGACGTGCACGTGGAAAAGCGCGCGGAAAATCATTACGTGCTGGCGGATCCAGCCCGTCTGCAGCAGATGCTCTGGAACCTCGTGCGCAATGCCGCGAAGTTCACGCCCGACGGCGGCCACATCTACGTGCGCACGCGCGACGCGCGGATGCGCATCGAGATCGAAATCGAAGATACCGGCATCGGCATCGCCCCGGAGCAGATCGGCAAGTTGTTCAATGCGTTCGAGCAGGGCAGCCAGCGCATGACGCAGCAGTTCGGCGGGCTGGGGCTCGGCCTCGCCATCACGAAGGCGCTGACCGATGCGCATGGCGGCACCGTCAGCGCGCGTAGCCCTGGCCCGCATTGCGGGGCGACGTTCACGATCGCGCTGCCGACGACGTCCATGCCCGCGCACGAGCCCGTGCAGGCGGCATCGGCGAAGGCGGGCGGCGACGCGCGAATCGCGATTCTGCTCGTCGAGGACCACGAGGATACGGCTGATGTCATGGCGCATTTGATGCGCTCGCTCGGGCACGACGTGGCCGTTGCCTCATCGGTGGCCGAAGCGTTGGCGGCGACGCGCGCAAGAACGTTCGATCTGATCGTCAGCGACGTCGGCTTGCCGGACGGCACGGGGCTCGATTTCGTCAGTTCGGTGCGCCGGCATTCCCAGGTGCCGGCGATCGCATTGACGGGATACGGCTCCGACGACGACGTGCGGCGCTGCTTGGCCGCGGGGTTCACGGCGCATTTGACCAAGCCAGTCAATTTCTCGCAGCTCGAGGTGCTGATTCAGCGCACGGCCGAGGCCAAGACCAAGACCCAAGGCGGTGCCACCGCGTTCTAGCGGCTCGCGGCGAGAGGCGTCCTTTGCTCCGGCGGTTCGCTCAGCGCTGCTTGAGCGAATCGCGGATTTCGCGCAACAGCAGGACGTCTTCCGGCGGGGGCGGCGGCTCGGCAGGCGCGGCTTCGGGTTCCGTCTTGCGCAGCGAGTTCATGAACTTGACGAGCGCGAATACGATCAGCGCCAGAATGATGAAATTGATGATCGCCGTAATGAACGAGCCGTAACCGAACACGGCTACGCCGGCGGTTTGCAAGTCCTTGTACGAATCGGGGTTGCCCTTGAACGTGGCGGGGATCTCTCCCAGGCGAACGAACTTGTTCGAGAAGTCTAGGCCGCCCGTTGCGGTGCCGACGATCGGCATGATCAGATCCTTGACGACCGAGTTGACGATCGTGGAGAACGCGCCGCCGATGATGACGCCGACGGCCAGATCCATCACGTTCCCTTTGACGGCGAACTCCCTGAATTCCTTGACGATGCCCATATTGTTGTTCCTCCTTGGCTGACGGGACGCATGCGAGTCGCACCGAGTGCGCAAGGCGCATGCCCTCGTGGCCATGATAGCGAACGGCCGATCGTCCCGGAAGGAGTTTCGCGGCTCGCGCCGCGCTCGCAATCGCCTCAGGTCTTGTAGGCGAGCCTCACGCCGCCCCAGTGGCGGCCGCGCACGTAGATCGGCGCGGAGGCGTCCTTCATCGTCGCGAATGCGCCGCCGCCCATGTCGCGCCGATAGGCCTGCAGCAGGAACGGTTTCGTGTGCGTCGCGGCCGCGAGCCCCGTGCGATCGTTGAAGATGCGCCGGTTCCGGCAGTTGGCCGCGTTCCAGACCGCATCGCCGGCTCGCTGCGGCTGGGAGAACTTGCGGTTGTGCGTCGGCAGATAGCCGCGCACGTCGACGGCGGCGCAAAACGCCACGCGTTCGTCCAAGGTCAGCACGGGCTCCAGAATGTCGGGCAAGACGCGATCGGTGAGCGCCGTGAATTGCGTCATGTATTGCTGCGGATCGGTGCCCGGGATCGGCACGTAGCGAGCATCGAACAGGGCGGCCTCGGTGATCTCGCCGCGCGCGAGCGCTTGCTCGAAGCGCTTGCCGACGAGGGCGGCCGTGCGCTGCGCCGCTTCGATGAAGCGGGAATCGGGCGTCTCGACGCCGGTGGCGGCCGTCAGCTCGATCAGTTTTTCGGAAACGGACAAGAGGCTCGCGAGACGGTCTTTGGCCTGCAAAAAGTTCGCACTCGAATGCTCGACGCCGCTCGCCATATTGCCTACTTGCTCTTCCAAGCGGTGACATTGGGTCTCGATGTCGCCGCTCAGCGTCGCGATTTGCTCGGCCTCTTCATGCAACTGCGTGATCGCCGTGCCCGTCGACTCGACGATCCCGCCGATCGTTGCCGACCCTTGCTTCACGCGATGCGCGCGCGCCGTATTCTCGGCGCCGTCGGCGATGAGCTGCTCCGTCTGCTGCGTCAGGCGCGCAAGCGTCGCTTCGATTTGGGCCGTGGCTTGCGCGGTCTTGCGGGACAGGTTTTTGACTTCGGCCGCGACGACGGCGAAGCTCTTGCCCGATTCGCCGGCGCGGGCTGCTTCGATCGCCGCGTTGATGGCGAGCAGATGCGTTTGGCGCGCGATCAGCGAGATTTCTTCGGAAACGGTGCTCACGTGCCCGAGCGCCTCGCGCAGCGCTTCCATTTGCGCGGCGATGCCCGTCACGCCCTCGACGAGGCCGTGAATGTCGGCCAGCGACGCATCGAGGGTTTGCCGCGACTGCTCGACCGAACTCGACGCTTCGCTGCTGACGATGCGTACCTGGCGCGCGGCTTCGGCGATCCGATGGTTGCCTTGCATCGTGACCGAAGCCGATTCGCGCAGCGACCGGCAGACGTTCGCCTGCTGCGCCACGCGGCTCGCCACTTCCTCGACGTGGCCGGAGACATCGCAAATCTCGATGCCGAGCTTGCCCGCATGTTCGGCGATGTCGCCCACGATCGATCGCGCGGCGCGCGGCCGGCGCAAGGTCAAACGCATGGTCGCTCCTTGGAGTAGCTTTCCTATGCGTTAACGGACGATGTGCGGCCGAACTTGAGGGGGGATGACGATAGTATGACAATAGTGTTTCCAGCCATTGCGCAATCGGCGGGAAACCCTTAGATTGCGCGAGAACCTTCGCACGCACGACGCGCCCGATCAATCCACTCGCAGCAGGCCGGGTATAGCCGACGCTCCGTCAGAGAGCCGCATGTGCGCGCATCACCATCACTACGGAGGGGACGGTGCGGCGCCTCGTCATGAGCGCGCGCACGTCGATGCCATGTTCAAACGCTTCACGATACGCGGCGGGCTGACGCTCACGATCGCGGGCTATACGCTCGCGCTGATGGCGGCCATGGCCGCCGGCATGCTGGGGCTGCAAAAGAGCAACGACGCGCTCAAACAAATGTATGCGACCGATACGGCCGCGCTCACGCATTTGAAGACGAGCTCCGAACGCATGCTGCAAGTACGGCTCGCACTGGGCAGTTACGAGACCCTGTTTTCGATGGGCAAGGCCGGCGACGACCTGCTGCCCAAAGCGCATGGCGTCTTGAAGGAAAGCGATGCGCAGTGGGCCGACTATCTGAACAAGCCGCGCGACGAGAACGAATCGCGTCTGGCCGACGCGGTCGGCGCGGCGCGCACGGCGCTCGTGCAGCAGGCGATCAATCCGGAGTTTCAAGCGCTCGAGCAGAACGACTTCAATACGTTCCGCACGCTCCAAGGCCAGACGGCGAACGAGCTCTACGCGCGCTATGAGGCAGCGATCAACGAACTCGAAGCGCTGCAGGTCACGCACGAGGAAGCGCGCTACGGCGCATCGCAAGCGACCTTCCATGCGCTGGCGACGGCGGCGGCCGTCATCGCGGCCATCGCGTTTCTCATCGGCATCGTTGCACGCGCGGCGCTCGTATCGGCCGTCGTGCGGCCCATCGACGCCGTCGTGCGCCATTGCGAGCGCATTGCCGCCGGCGACTTGACGGGCACGATCGTCGCCGACAGCAAGAACGAAATGGGCCGGCTGCTGGTCGGGCTGCAGCGCATGCAGGCGGCGCTCGTCGCGACGGTCGCGCGCGTGCGCACGGGATCGGAGGTGATCATGCACGGCGCCCGCGAAATCGCGACGGGCAACGCCGATCTCTCGCAGCGCACCGAGCAGCAGGCGGCCTCGTTGCAGGAAACGGCGTCGAGCATGGAGCAATTGACGTCGACGGTGCGGCTCAACGCCGATCACGCGGTCGAAGCGAGCTCGCTCGCGCGCGACGCCTCGGATACGGCGGCTCGTGGCGGCGAAGTCGTCGGCGACGTCGTTCGCACCATGGAGGACATCGCCTCGAGCTCGAATCAGATCGGCGACATCATCGGCGTGATCGAAGGCATCGCGTTCCAGACCAACATCTTGGCGCTCAACGCTGCGGTCGAAGCCGCCCGCGCAGGCGAGCAGGGCCGGGGTTTCGCCGTGGTGGCGGGAGAAGTGCGCAGCCTCGCGCAGCGCAGCGCGAGCGCGGCCAAGGAGATCAAATCGCTGATCGCGGCCTCGGCCGACAAGGTGCAGGCCGGCAGCGCGCTGGTTGGGCGAGCGGGCGAGACGATGGGCCAAGTCGTGGCCTCGGTGCACCGCGTGACCGACATCATCGGCAAAATCAGCGCGGCGTCGAGCGAGCAATCGACAGGGATCGAGCAGATCAATCTCGCCGTGGTTCAGATGGACTCGGTTACGCAGCAAAATGCGGCGTTGGTGGAGCAGGCTGCCGCAGCGGCGGCCTCGCTCGAGGAGCAAGCGGCTCAGCTGGACGCGGCGGTCGCGGCGTTCCAGTTGGAGGCGCATGCGAACGCGAACGCGGCGTCCTCGCGGGCCGCTCGTACCGAACCCGCGGCGCTCGGCACGGTGCTGACGCCGGCCTGATTCGGCCTGCGGCCTGATCGCCGCCACGTTCTCGCCACAGCGCCGGCCGGCAAGCAGGTGCCGCGCCGGCATGGCGGCAGGCTAATCGCCGAAACGGTAGTCACTGGCCCTGACGCGCCGCGTCAGCCACCGGAATGCGAAGCTGAACCCGGGCCATAATGCCGCATTTCGGCCGCGCTTCGACAGGTACCAGCTGCGGCAGCCGCTCATCCAAACAGTGCCCCGGAACGCGTGTTCGAGCCGTTCGTTGAACGCGTGCTCGGCTTCGGACCGCACTTCCATCGTCCGCGCGCGGCGCCGGCAGAGGGCGCGTAGGCAGCCCGCGATGTAGGCGATGTGCGATTCGATCATGAAGATCATCGAGTTGTGCGCGAGGCCGGTGTTGGGGCCGATCATCATGAAGAAGTTCGGAAAGCCCGAGATGCTCGTGCCGAGATAGGCTTGCGGGCCTTCGCTGAGCCAGCGTGCATCGAGATCTGCGCCTCGTGTCCCGATGACGGGGAAAGGGGCGCCGGCGTCGGCCAGTTCGAAACCCGTGCCGCAGATGATCGCATCGACTCGGTGGTGGCGGCCATCCTCCGTAATGAGGCCATCGGCCACGATCTCGCGGATCGGCGTGGTGACGACTTCGACGTTCGGCTGCGCGAGCGCCGGATAGTAATCGCTCGAGAGCAGCACTCGTTTGCACCCCAGCAGATAGTTGGGCGTCAGCTTCGCACGCAACACCGGGTCCGGCACGCGCCGCGCGAGATAGCTCGAGGCGAACTGCATCGGCGTGTGCATCCACTTTGGATTGACGATGAAGGCGAGGGCCCGCGCTTCGTGCCGCCAGTAGATCGTCCACCGTGCGAGCCGTTGCGCGAACGGCACCCAGCGGAACGTCCGCTGGGCGTAGCTCCCGATCGGGCGGTCGGGCCTAGGCATGATCCACGGCGGTGTGCGCTGAAACACCTGGAGTCGCGCCGCGCGCCGCTGAAGGTGCGGGATGAATTGCACCGCGCTCGCACCGGTGCCGATCACGGCGATCGTTTTGCCGTCGAGCGGATAGCCGTGATTCCAGCGCGCCGAATGAAAAAGCGCACCGTCGAAGCGGTCGAGGCCTGGGATATCGGGGAGTGCCGGGCGCGAGAGCGGCCCGTTCGCTGAAATGACGACGTCGACTTCGACCGTTTCTTCGGATCGCTCGGGCACCGGCGCGCCGGGTCTCGCCCCGTTTTCGCTGGATGTGGAGACGATATCGAGCCGCCAGACACGGGCACCGTCGTCGAAACGTGCCCTTGCGACGCGCGCGTTACAGCGGATCACCGATTCGATGCCGTGCTCGCGCACGCACCGCTTCAGATAGTCGAGGATTTCATGCTGCGAGGCGAACGTGCCCGACCACGACGGATTTTGGGCGAACGAGAACGAGTACAGATGCGAGGGGATGTCGCAGGCGGCGCCAGGGTAGGCGTTGTCGCGCCAGGTGCCGCCGATCTCGTGCGCCGCCTCGTAGACCGTCAACGAGGCCACGCCCATCTGTTTCAGCCGGACCGCCATGCCGATGCCGGCGAACCCGCTGCCGATGATCGCCACGCGCAGCGGGAGCTTCGACGAACGCCTCACGCTCAGTTATCGCTCCAGCCGCCCGAATCGTCGCTGCCGAAATCGACGCCGCCGTCGCTGCCGCCGTTGTCGTTCCAGTCGTTCGAGCCCTGGCCGAAATCGACGTTGCCGCCGTCGTTGCGTTCGGCGGCACGGCGGCGCGCTTCGTCGTCGATGTAGACGTCGCGTTCGATCACGCGATCGCGGCCGTGCGACAGCGCCTCGCCGAGCAGCACGCCCGTGAGCAGGCCGCCCATCCCGCCGCCGCCTTGCTGAACGACGATCGGTGGCTGCTGTTGCGGCGGATAGGGCTGCTGCATCCCGTAGGGCGCCTGTTGCTGCTGCAGCCGCTCGGCTTCCTGGGCATAAGCGGAGGCGCCGGCACCGGCCGCCTGGGCATTCGGGTCCGGGCGCCCTTCGGCGCGCGCCCGCAGGCTGTCGAGCTGCCGCGAGAGGTCTTCAAGCTGGTAGGCCGGGACCGGATTGCCGTTGTTGGAGAGCGATTCGACGAGCGTGCGCAACTGGTTCTCGACGGCTTCCACTTCGCTCGCCAGCGTTTCGTGGCCCGCCGCGCTCGACAGGCGCGCGTCGAGCTTCAATGAGCGAGCCGCGTTGAGCAATTCGGTCGCGCGCTTCAGTTGTGCGCGGCGTTCCTCTCCGGCGCGGCTATCGTCGTTCGAGCGGGCGCGGCGCAGCGTCCAGCGCAGGATCAACGCGATCGCGATGATGACGATCGCCAGCGCAATCCACGCGCCCATGGACGGCCCGCGATGAGTCGGCGCGGGCGCCGAGGGCAGGGCGCCCGCGAGCTGGGTTCCGTTGTTGTGCGCCGGTGCGGCCGTCGCGCCGGCGCGGTTGGCCGCGGCTTCGATGCGCGATTGCACTTGGTTGAAACGGTCCGGGCTCGTGAAGCGAATCTGCGGATCGAGCGTCTTGGCTTGTTTGAGTTGAGCGAGGGCGTCGGCGTAGCGGCCCTCGTTCGCGAGGACTTGACCGTACAGATAGTGGGCGTGGGCGTTGTTCGGATGCGCCGCGAGTACTTGCGAGAGCTCGCTGTCGGCTTGCTGCCAGTTGCCTTGCGCCATCGCGCGCTCGACTTGCTGGGCACTCGGCACGGCGAAGGCCGCGCTCGAGACGAAGAGCAAAGCGGCCCCCAAGGCTGCGAGGAATGTCTTCATAGACTGAACCGGGCGGCAGGCGCCCGTCTCCATAACCATCGACCTGTTCGAGCGCCGCGCCGGCTGGCGCGGCGCATCGCACGACGTCATTGCGCCGGCGTATTCGCGTTCATTTGCTTCTTGAGCGCCTCGAGACGATCCTCGACCGACGGACCGTGATCGAGCGCGGCGAGCTTGTCGTCGAGCGCCTTGCCCGACGAGGTGTCGGCCGAGTTCAGCCGAGCGTCGGAACGCGCGTTCGACAGCGCGACCTTGTCTTCGAGCTTGCGGAAGTCTTCCGACAAATTCTTGCCGCCGATGCCGCCGAGTGCCGTGGCCGCCACGTCCTTGGCCTGGGCGATCTCCTGCTTCGCTTGCAGGATGTTCGAGCGTGCGTTCAGATCGTTGCGGCGCTGGCGCATGTCGGCGATCTGGCTTTTGAGCTGATCGACGGACGGCTCCAGCGTGGCGAGCTCCTTGGCCAGCGCGTCGCGCTCGGCTTCGGCGTTTGCCTGCGCCGATAGCGCTTCGCGCGCGAGGCCTTCGTCGCCCGAGAGCAGCGCACGCTTCGCCCCTTCTTCGTACTTCTTCGCTTTTTCGGCCGCGGCGTCGCGCTTGCTTTGCTGCGTGGCCACCTGTGCCTCGATCTCGATCAGCGCGTTTTCGGCCTTGCCGATGCTATCGTCGAGCTCGCGCACGATTTGACGCGCGTCGCGCGAGGGGTCCTGCACGGACTCGGCCGCATCGTTGAGCAAGCCTTTGACGGTGCGCGAAATAGAGTCGAATAGCGACATGAAATCCTCCGTGATTTAAAGTCGGCGCCGGGTGCGAGCGGGTGGCGGTTCATCCCATACCGATGTCTATGCTACGCCGCGTTGCATCGGGCAGCGCGGTGCGCGAGCCGAATGTCGGGGCACGCACCGCGATTGCAAGAGTCGCGTCACCTATCGCGTCCCAATTTTGATCGCCAGCGGATAGTACATCAGCGCATCGTTAAAGCTCGCTTAAACCGGGCCTTCCGACGCGGGATGAATGACTCGGGCGACGAGCGCTTCGGTTTCGGCGTCCACGGGCTCGTCCGATTGGGCCGCTTCCTGCGCAACGAGTGCCCGCGCCACGGCCGCGGCCACGGGCAAGGCCGTGGAGCCCTCGGTGGCGGAGGTGTCCGGCGCGGCGGGCGCGGAAAAGTCGCCGCCGGACACGAGCGATCCGTCCACGGATTGCGCAGTGCCGGCGCCCCCGCGCCCGTGCGTCGCGGCCTGCGTTTGCGTCTGCGTCTGCGCTTGCGCTTGAGCGAGACGGCGCAGCGTGTCGTTGCGGCTCGCCTCGCTGGCGGCGCCCAGGCGATCGACGAGCCCCGCCGCGCGTACTTCCTGTCCCGTATCGTCGAAGGCGAGCACCGCGCGGCGCACGAGTTCGCTGAGGCTGATGCCCATGCGCGCGGCCCGCGCCGCCAGGACGCGCTTTTGCGCGGGCGTGACGAAAACGACGAGGCGTTCGCTGTTTTGGCTCATGGTCGACTCGCTGGCAGCAGGGGCGTTTTTCACGACATTGTCCATCATAGAGGGTCGCGCGCTGCACCAAAATGAACGTAGCAGCGATATTCGTGCCGTCTCAACGACTTACGCGCGTTTTCTGCAGCTTCTCCACAGGTCTTTCAACATTTTCTGTTGATAACCTTCCTCTATCGGGCGAATGTGCCGGATCGTGTCAATTCTTACAAAAAAATTCCGATGCGCCGGCAGCGATTTCATTAAAATGCGCAGTTGGCCCGCTCGGCGGTTCGCTGCCGAACACGGCCGGCCACACGATCAAACGAGTTGCGCGGCGGTTGCCGCCCGCGCGAGCGGGGCGCCGAGAGCCCGCCATCCATGCCGTCATGCCTATCATTAAACGACCGCCTTCCGCCAGCCGTCCTTCCGACGACCGAGACTCTCCCCGCACCGCTTCCGTCAGCCGCCGCTCCCTCGGCGCTCGCATCGCGCTGACGTTCGCGGGCCTCGTGGCCACGCTGGCCGTCGTCGGCGCGTTGATCGTCGGCTACGCGCTGATCGTCATGGCGCCGCAGCTGCCTTCGCTCGACGCGCTGACCGATTACCGCCCGAAGGTACCGCTGCGCGTCTATACGGCCGATCACGTGCTGATCGGCGAATTCGGCGAAGAGCGGCGCAGCCTCGTGCGTTTCAACGACATCCCCGACATCATGAAGAAGGCGGTGCTCGCGATCGAGGACTATCGCTTCTACGAGCATGGCGGCGTCGACTTCATCGGCATCTTGCGCGCGGGCACGACCGATTTGCTGCACGGCGGCGCCTCGCAGGGTGCGAGCACGATCACGATGCAGGTGGCGCGCAATTTCTTCCTCTCGAGCGAGAAGACCTATACGCGCAAGATCTACGAGATGATGCTCGCCTACAAGATCGAGCGCGCGCTCACGAAGGACCAGATCCTCGAGCTCTACATGAACCAGATCTATCTGGGCGAGCGCGCCTACGGCTTCGCGGCCGCCGCGCGCGTGTATTTCGGCAAGGATCTGAAGGACATCACGGTGGCGCAGGCGGCGATGCTGGCGGGGCTGCCCAAGGCGCCGTCGGCGTACAACCCGATCGTCAATCCGAAGCGCGCGAAGATCCGCCAGGAATACATCCTGAAGCGCATGTTCGAGCTCGGCTACATCACGCAGCCGCAGTACGACGAGGCCGTGAAGGAGCCGATCCATACGAAGGCTGCCGGCACCGAGTACAGCGTGCATGCCGAGTACGTCGCCGAAATGGTGCGGCAGATGATGTACGCACAGTACAAGGACGAAACGTACACGCGCGGCTTGACCGTCACGACGACGATCGATTCGGCCGATCAGGACGCCGCCTATCGCGCCGTGCGCAAGGGCGTGATGGACTACGAGCGCCGGCACGGCTATCGCGGGCCGGAAGGGTTCGTCGAGTTGCCGGCAGCCGGCGACGACCGTGACGAAGCGATCGACGATGCGCTCGCCGATCACCCCGACGACGGTGAGCTCGTCGCCGGCGTCGTCACCGAGGCGAGCCCGAAGCAGCTCACGGTGCAGTTCGTCGACGGCGGCACGGCGCAGGTCACCGGCGAGGGGCTGCGTTTCGCGGCGTCCGCGTTGAGCGCACGTGCGTCGCAGACGCAGCGCATCCGCCCCGGTTCGATCGTGCGCTTGATGCCCGATGCGAAGGGCAATTGGCAGATCACGCAGTTGCCGCAGGTCGAGGGCGCGCTCGTGTCGCTCGCGCCGCAGGACGGCGCCGTGCGCGCGCTCGTCGGCGGCTTCGATTTCAACAAGAACAAGTTCAACCACGTCACGCAGGCATGGCGCCAGCCGGGTTCGAGCTTCAAGCCGTTCATCTATTCGGCCTCGGTCGACAAGGGCCTCGCGCCGGCCACGATCATCGACGACGCGCCGTTGTATTTTCCGCCCAGCACGCCGGGCGGGCAGCCCTGGGAGCCGAAGGACGACGATCATCCCGAAGGGCCGATGACGATGCGCGTTGCGCTCGAAAAATCGAAGAACCTCGTCTCGATCCGGATCTTGTCGTACATCGGCACCAAGTACGCGCAAGATTACGTGACGCAGCGGTTCGGCTTCGATGCCGACAAAACGCCGCCGTATTTGCCGATGGCGCTCGGTGCGGGGCTCGTCACGCCGCTGCAATCGGCCGTGGCCTACTCGGTATTCGCCAACGGCGGCTATCGCGTCAACCCGTATCTGATCGCCGAAGTCGACGATGCGCGCGGCCAGCCGATCGCGAAGGCCGATCCGATCGTCGCGGGCAAAAATGCGCCGCGCTCGATCAGCGCCGGCAACGCGTACATCATGAACAGCTTGTTGCACTCGGTGGCGACCGCAGGCACGGGCGCGGGCACGAACGTTTTGCATCGCTCCGATCTGGCGGGCAAGACCGGCACGACGAACGACGCGAAGGACGGCTGGTTCGCCGGCTATCAGCCGACGCTCGTCGCGGTGGCATGGATGGGCTATGACCAGCCGAAGAGCCTCGGTAGCCGCGAATTCGGCGCGCAGCTCGCATTGCCGATCTGGGTCGAATACATGGGCCGCGCGCTGCGCGGCGTGCCCGACCAACCCATGCCGATGCCGGAAGACGTGGCCTCGATCGGCGGCGAGCTCTATCTGGCCGACAAAGTACCGGGCAACGGCTTCATCGCCAGCATCGGCATGGAATCGGGCACGGCGCTGGCCGGCGGAGCCAGCGATGCGAGCGCCGCAGTCGGATCGGTCGGCCCGGCGGGCCTGGCGACGCCGCCGGCTCCGCCGCCCGACGTGACGCAGCAAGAGCAGAAGCAGATCCTCGATCTCTTCAAGGGTCACTGACCCTGCCACTCGACTGACGCAAATGGGGCTCGCCGAGAAAATCGTTGTGCGTACAACCGCTTAGCGCGATCGCCCCAAGCTTATCAACAGGTCTGTCAACACAATCTGGGGATAACCTGGCTCGGAGGCCCTGCGAGGCCCCGGGCTGCTCAGCCTTTGATGCCCTCGATCTGCGCGGCGAACGTCGCGGGATCGGTGTTCGAGCCGCCGAGCAGCACCCCCACACGCTTGCCTTGCAGCGTCTCGCGCAACGGACCCAGCAGCGCCGCGAGCGGTGCCGCGCAGGCGGGCTCGACGGCGATCTTCAAGCGCGTGAACAGTTTGACCATCGCGGCGCGCAACGCATCGTCCGAAACGGTGACGATGCGATCGATATGGCGGCGACAGAGCTCGTAGCTGTATTGCTCCGTATGCGGCGCCGCCAGCGAGTCCGCGATCGTATCCGTCGCCGCGAGCCTGACCGTATGGTTGGCCGCGAAGCTCTTGCTCATGACGTCGGCACCTTCCGGCTCGACGCCGAATACGTGCACGCGCGGATTGGCCAAACGCAGCGCGGTCGACACCCCCGCCGCAAGGCCGCCGCCTCCGATCGGCACGATCACGGCATCGAGGTCGGGCGTCTGCGTTGCCCACTCGTAACCGAGCGTGGCCGTGCCGAGCACGGTTCGATAGCCGTTGAACGGGTGCACGAAAAAGCGGCCTTCCTCGGCCTCGATGCGGCGTACCAGGTCGAATGCCTGAGCGGGCGAGTCCGCGATGACCACTTCACTACGGTAGAGCTCGCATAGCGCGACGCGCGCACGGCTCGTCGTATGCAGCAGGACCACTTTCGCGCTCGCGCCGAGCCGCATCGCCGCATAAGCGACGGCAGCCGCGTGATTGCCGCTCGAGACGCAGGTGACGCCGACGCTGCGTTGGGCTGCGTCGAGCGCGAGCAGGTTCGTGAAGGCGCCGCGCGCCTTGAACGAGCCGCTCGCCTGCAGCAGCTCGAACTTGAAGTTGACCGACGTGCCCTCTAGCGACGGAAAGTCGTGCCGCTCGAACACCGGCGTGCGCAGCACCCATGGGGTCAGCGCGAAATGCTGCGCGGCGATCGCATCGAGCGTGGGGATCGGTTCTGCGTCGATCGTGCGATTAGTGGGCTGCGGCATGGCGGTGGACATGGCTCGTGGCACGCGTCGTGATCGTGAGTGAAAGATGCCGTCCGGCGCGCTATGTCTGTGCGCCGACCGACATGCTGCGGATGAATTTGCGCAGGAAGTCTTCGCATGCGCAAAGCTGTGCGAGCTCGACGTATTCGTTCGGCTTGTGCGCCTGCTCGATATCGCCGGGGCCGCAGACGATGCTCGGCACGCCGGCGCGCGCGAATAGCCCGGCTTCCGTGCCATAGGCGACCTTGCGCGTTTCGCGGTTGGCCGTCAGCGTTCGCACGAGCGCCGTGATCGCCGCTTGCTCCGACGCATCGAGGCCTGGTGCGGCCGCGATCTTCGTGAATTCGATGGCAGCATCCGGGTGCTCGCGGCGCATTTGCGGCAACAGCGTCTCGTGCGCATAGCGTTCGATGCGCGCGAAAATCGCGTCGGGATCGAGCGTGGGCAGGTTACGGAATTCGAACGCGAAGCGGCATTGCCCAGGCACGGTGTTGATCGCGTTGCCGCCTTCGATCGTGCTCGTTTGTGCCGTCGTGAACGGCACGTCGTAGTGCTCGTCGAACGGGCCGTCGCGGCGCATGGCATCGGCCAGGTCGCGGATGTGGCAGATGAGCCGCGCCGCGTACTCGATCGCATTCGATCCCTTCGGCGTCAGCGAGGAGTGCGCCGCGTGCCCGCGCACGCAGCAGCGATAGGCATTGATGCCTTTGTGCGCCACGATCGGACGCATGCTCGTCGGCTCGCCGACGATGCATCCTTCGGGCGTCACGCCGCGCTGCTGCAAATCGGCGATCAGGTACGGCGCCCCCGCGCAGCCGATCTCCTCATCGAACGAAAGCGCGAGGTGAATCGGCTTGGCGAGCTTGGCCGCTTGCATTTCAGGGACGAGCGCCAGCGCGCTGCCGATGAAGCCTTTCATGTCGCAGGTGCCGCGCCCGTAGAGCCGGCTGCCGCGTACCTCGGGCTTGAACGGGTCGCTGTCCCACGCCTGGCCATCGACGGGTACGACGTCCGTGTGCCCGGACAGCACGACACCGCCGTTCGTCGCCCCATCGTGTGCCGGTATCGTGGCGAACAGATTGGCCCATTGGCCGCGGTGATCGTGCGTCAGCGTCGATGCAATGCCGAGCGCCGCCAGCGCATCGCGCACCATCTCGATCAAGCCGAGGTTGGGCACGCGACTCGTCGTATCGATCGATACCAAACGCTCGATCCATGACAGGCCGAGCGGCGATTGCGAAGCGGAGGCGAGGGGAGCCGAGGCAGGCTGGGAGGAAGGAGGGGAAAACTGCGCGGTTTCAACATCCTGCGACATGACGAAGCTCCTGCCTTTGAGTGGCTCCGATCATACCGAAAAATTCGGGTAGACCCCAAGTGATGGCGCGGATTCGCGCTTGTGCAGTGCGCCATCGGGCGCCCCATACGGCCAGGGCGGCGAGGGCAATTCATCGATGACGGGCGTGCCGCGCCCGCCGCCGTCGGGCCGCCGAACGGCGGCGGCCCCTCCCGTTCAGCGCGCGGCAGCGCCGGCGCTTTGCCGCGCCGGCGCGCCCAGGGCGCGCAGCGATTCCTTGACCGTCGCGAGCCGCACCGACAAATCCGGGCTGCGCGTCTCGATGCGCAGCTTGTCTTGTCCGGCGAGCTTGATGTGCTTGTGCTTCTGCACCATTTCGATGATGCGCATGGCGTCGATCGGCGGGTTCGGCACGAACTGCAGGCTGATCGCCGCCTCGCCGGCATCGATCTTCGAAATGCCGAGCGGTTTCGCCGCGAGCCGCAGCCGATGGGTTTCGACGAGCGCGTGAGCCTGCGCGGGCAGCTTGCCGAAGCGATCGATGAGTTCTTCCTGGATGTCGTCGATGGCGTCGCTCGTCTCGCAGCTCGCGAGGCGCTTGTAGATCGATAGGCGCTCTTGCACGTCGCCGCAGTAGTCGGCCGGTAAAATCGCGGGCGCGTGCAGATTGATTTCGGTCGTCGCGGCAAGCGGCGCCGTGAGGTCCGGTTCCTGTCCGTTCTTGAGCGCCTTCACCGCGTCGGCCAGCATGTCCGAATACAACTGGAAGCCGATCTCGTGGATCTCGCCCGACTGCTTGTCGCCGAGCACTTCGCCCGTGCCGCGAATTTCGAGGTCGTGCATCGCGAGATAGAAGCCCGAGCCGAGCTCTTCCATCTGCTGAATCGCTTCGAGCCGGCGCTGAGCCTGCTTCGTGAGTCCCTGCGGATCGTGCACGAGCAGGTAGGCATAGGCTTGGTGATGCGAGCGGCCCACGCGTCCGCGCAACTGGTGCAACTGCGCGAGGCCGAACTTATCGGCGCGGTGGATGATGATCGTGTTCGAGCTCGGCACGTCGATGCCGGTCTCGATGATGGTCGTGCACAGCAGCACGTTGGCGCGCTGCGCCACGAAATCGCGCATGACGCGTTCGAGTTCGCGCTCATGCATCTGACCATGCGCGACGGCGATGCGTGCCTCGGGCACGAGCGCTTCGAGCATCGCTCGGCGGTTTTCGATCGTTTCGACTTCGTTGTGCAGGAAGTAGACCTGGCCGCCGCGCTTCAACTCGCGCAACATCGCCTCGCGAATGACGCCGTCTTCTTCGCGCCGCACGAACGTCTTGATCGCGAGCCGCTTTTGCGGCGCCGTCGCGATGACGGAAAAATCGCGAAGCCCCTCGAGCGCCATGCCGAGCGTGCGCGGGATCGGCGTGGCCGTCAGCGTCAGCACGTCCACTTCCGCGCGCAGCGCTTTCAGCGCCTCCTTCTGGCGCACGCCGAAGCGATGCTCCTCGTCGATGATGACGAGGCCGAGCCGCTTGAAGCGCACGTCCGACGACAGGAGCTTGTGCGTGCCGATGACGATGTCGACCGAGCCGTCGTTGATCTGCTCGATGGCGGCGTTCACCTCCTTGGTCGATTTGAAGCGCGAAAGCTCGGCGATGCGTACGGGCCAATCGGCGAAGCGGTCGGTGAAAGTCTGCGTGTGCTGCTCCGCGAGCAGCGTCGTCGGCGCGAGCAGCGCGACTTGCTTGCCCGCCATGACCGCGATGAACGCCGCGCGCAGCGCCACCTCGGTCTTGCCGAAGCCGACGTCGCCGCACACGAGCCGATCCATCGGCCGACCCGCCGTCATGTCGCCGATCACGGATGCGATGGCCGCGGCCTGGTCCGGCGTTTCCTCGAAGCCGAAGCTTTCGGCGAATTTTGCGTAATCGCGCGGCTCGAGCTTGAACGCGTGGCCCTCGCGCGCGGCGCGGCGGGCGTAGAGGTTCAACAGCTCGGCTGCCGTATCGCGGATTTGCTGCGCAGCCTTGCGCTTCGCTTTTTCCCACTGGCCCGAGCCGAGCGCATGGAGCGGGGCGCTTTCGGGATCGGCGCCGCTGTAGCGCGAGATGACGTGCAATTGCGCCACGGGCACATAGAGCTTGCTGTCGCCCGCGTATTCCAGATGCAAGAACTCCGTTTCGCCCTCGCCGAGATCCATCGCGACGAGGCCCATGTAGCGGCCGATGCCGTGCTGCGCATGAACGACGGGATCGCCGATCTTCAACTCCGACAGGTCGCGCACCATCGAGTCGACGCTGCTCGCTTGCTCTTGGCGCCGGCGGCCGGCGCGGCGAGCGAGCGCGCCGTAGAGCTCGGTTTCGGTGACGATCGCGATGCCTTCGACAGGCAGCGAGAAACCGCTCGTCAACGGCGCGACGCCCAGTGTGAACGGTGCGTCGCTCGTTAGCCAATCCTCGAAACCATCGACCGAGTCGGGGCGCAAGCCATGCTCGGCGAACAGTTGCGCGATCGTCTCGCGGCGGCCTGCCGATTCGGCTGCGACGAGCACGCGCCGTTCGCCGCTGTCGACATAGCGGCGCAGGGCGAGGACCGGATCGTCGGCATGACGATCGATCGCGAGCGTCGGCAGCGCCGTGGACCATGCACCGCCGCCGTTCGTCGGCAGGACGAGGCGCGCGAACGGCTTGGCGAGCGTATAGAAATCTTCATCCGACAGAAAGAGCCGCTCAGGCTCGAGAATCGGCCGCTCTCGGTCGTGCGACAAGAAGTTGTAGCGCTGTTTCGTATCGGCCGTGAAGCGGCGGATCGCGCCGTCCAGATCGCCGACGAACGCGAGGTGGGCATCGGCCGGCAAGTAGTGAAAGAGCGTGGCCGTTTCGTCGAAGAACAGCGGCAGGTAATACTCGATGCCGGCCGACGGCACGCCGTTGCCGATGTCCTTGTAGATCGAGGAGCGGCTCGGATCGCCTTCGAAGACTTCACGCCAGCGGCTGCGAAATGCCGTGCGGGCCGCCTCGTCGAACGGGAATTCGCGCCCGGGCAGCAGGCGCACGTCGCGCACCGGGTAGAGGCTGCGCTGCGTATCGGGATCGAACGCGCGAATCGAATCGACCTGATCGTCGAACAGATCGATCCGGTACGGCAGCGGCGAGCCCATCGGGAAAAGATCGAGCAGCGAGCCGCGCACGCAGTATTCGCCGGGGCGCACGACTTGGCTCACGTGCTCGTAGCCGGCCAGCGTCAACTGCGCTTTCAGCTTGGCTTCGTCGAGCCGCTCGCCTTGGGCGAACGAGAACGTGTAAGCGGCGAGAAAGGCGGCGGGCGGCATGCGGTACAGCGCCGTCGTGGCCGGCACGAGCAGGATGTCGCAGCGGCCTTCGCCGAGGTCGTGCAGCGTCGCGAGCCGCTCCGAAACGAGGTCCTGGTGCGGGGAGAACGTGTCGTACGGCAGCGTCTCCCAGTCGGGCAGCAGGCGCACGCGCGCGTTCGGCGCGAACCAGGGAATCTCTTGAGCGAGGCGCTGTGCGTCGACCGCGCTCGCGCAAATGACGGCGGTGAGCGGCTGTTGCCCCTTGGCCGCCTGAGTGCGTGCCGCTTCGCCGTAGCGCGCGATCAGCAGGGCATCGGACGAGCCGTGCGTGCCGTCGAACGCGAAGCGTTGACCGGCTTTGACGAGCGCGAGCGGTAGAGTGGACGAGGCGGACGAGGCGGACGAGGGGGCGGATTGGGGCATGACGAAGAGCGTGCGGCCTTGCTGTAAAGTGGCGAAAGCCCCCGCGGCAGCAAGCTCAGGCGGCCTAGCGAACGGCTTTCGAGCGCCGGGCGCGGTGCCAAACGGCGAACGGGCAGCCCGGAGCAAAGCGCCTATTATAAAATCCGTCGTCCATTTTTGACTGGCGGCCTCATCGGGCCGATTCCAACTTCGTGACTTCCCGCTTTTTCGCACTCATTCCTTGCGCGGGCACCGGCAGCCGTTCGGGCGCGCCGTTGCCCAAGCAATACCACGCCGTGGCCGGCCGCGAGCTGCTGCATTTCACGCTGGCCGCGTTCGACGCCTGCGAAGAGCTCGCGCAAACGCTCGTCGTCATCTCGCCCGACGACACCCATTTCGACGCGCAGCGCTTCGCGCCGCTGCGCTTCGCCGTGCAACGCTGCGGCGGTGCGTCCCGGCAGGCGTCGGTCAGGAACGGCCTCGATGCGCTCATCGAGCTGGGCGCAACCGACGACGACTGGGCGCTCGTGCACGACGCGGCCCGGCCCGGCATCACGCCCGAGTTGATCCGTTCGCTGATCGCGGCGCTGGCCGACGACGAGGTGGGCGGCATCATGGCGCTGCCCGTCGCCGATACGCTCAAGCGCGTCGACGCCGTCCGCGGCGACCGCATCGCGCGCACGGAGCCGCGCGGCGGGCTGTGGCAGGCGCAAACGCCGCAGATGTTCCGCATCGGCATGTTGCGCGAGGCCATCGCACGGGCCGAGCGAGACGGCCACGATCTGACCGACGAAGCGAGCGCGATCGAATGGCTCGGCCATGCGCCGCGCCTCGTGCAAGGCAGCCTGCGCAACTTCAAGGTCACGTATCCCGAAGACTTCGCGCTCGCCGAGGCGATCCTGGCGTATCGGCCTTGAGTATCGGCCTTGGGGCGAACCGCGCGGCGGCAGCATTCCGCGCTCGCCGGCGGCGCAGCCTCTCGCATAGGCGCACGGTGGCCGTCGAAGAGACGACCTACGGGTGCCCCATCATCGAACCGCAACCTCGGGTTGCCAAACCAAAACCGCAGTGAGACTCGAAAATGAACTTCAGAATCGGACAAGGCTATGACGTGCACGCACTGGTGCCGGGCCGCCCGCTCATCATCGGCGGCGTGACGGTGCCCTACGAGCGTGGGCTGCTCGGCCACTCCGACGCGGACGTGTTGCTGCACGCCGTGACGGACGCGCTGTTCGGTGCGGCGGGGCTCGGCGACATCGGCCGCCATTTCCCCGACACCGACGAACGTTTCGCGGGCGCCAACAGCCGCGTGCTGCTGCGCGAATGCGCCTCGCGGATCAAGGAAGCCGGTTTTGCGATCGTGAACGTCGACACCACGGTCATCGCGCAGGCGCCGAAGCTCGCGCCGCATATCGAGGCGATGCGCGCGAACATCGCCGAGGATTTGGGGTTGCCGCCCGCGCGCGTGAACGTCAAAGCGAAGACGAACGAGAAGCTCGGCTACTTGGGGCGGGGCGAGGGGATCGAGGCGCAAGCCGCCGTGCTGCTCAGCGTCGCGGGCGAGGGCGCGTAAAAAAGGCGGATCGCACCTGGTGCGATCCGCCCATTCGAATGCGGCACGAATGCGGCACGAATGCCGCGGCGCGAAGCGCTTCGGGCCGCTTACTTGCCTTCGGCGGCAAGCACCTGCGCCGCCGCGTTGACGACGGCAGCGATACGGCCCACGTCACGCAGCTGCTGCACGGACATGCCTTGCTCGTTCTTGAGCAGCGCGAAGTGCGACTTCACGCAGAAGTGGCACTTGCCGACGATCGACGCCGCCAGGGCATACATCTCGAAGCGGCGCTTGTCTACGCCACCGTGCGACGCGTAGGCGCCCATGCGCAGTTCCGCGCGCTGCGTCTTCAGATCGGCGTCGTCGGCCATCTCGACGAACGGGTACCAGGCGTTGTTCATGCCCATCAGCGCCGCAGCCGTTTGCGCGCCGTTCACCTCTTCGGGCGACAGCACCCCGGCCGCGCGGATCGCCTCGATGATCGTGCGGCTTTGTGCGGCGAAAGCAGCCGCCAGCGCGACGCCGACCGCATCGTTGCCCTCCAGCGACGAACGCACGATCGTGCCGTCGAGGTTCAGGCGAATGTCCTTCGCGTAGTCGGGGATGAGTTCCTTAATCGCGGCCACGAATTCCATTGTTTTCTCCTATCGCTGATCGGATAAAAAAGCCCGCCGGCTCGTCAGAAGCATAGCGGGCTTCGGGCTACGGCTACGCTTACAGCGTTGCGCCGCCGACCGAGCGGTTGCACGGGCACAGCTCGTCCGTTTGCAGGCCGTCGAGGATACGCAGGATTTCTTGCGTATTGCGGCCCACGTTCAGGTTGTTGACCGAAACGTGCTGGATCGTGTTGTCCGGGTCGACGATGAACGTCGCGCGCAGGGCCACGCCGGCTTCCTTGTCGCGCACGCCGAGCTGGTCGATCAGCTCGCCCTTGACGTCGCCGAACGCGTAGTGGTTCAGCTTGTCGAGGTCCTTGTGCTCACGGCGCCATGCGAGCTTGACGAATTCGTTGTCGACGCTGCCGCCCAGCAGCACGGCGTCGCGCTCTGCGAAGTCCTTTTGCAGCTTCGCGAATTCGACGATTTCGGTCGGGCAAACGAACGTGAAGTCCTTCGGGTAGAAATAGATGATCTTCCACTTGCCCGGGAACGATTGTTCGGTGATCTCTTCGAACGCCGACTGGCCGTTTTCTTCATGGTTGTTGAAGCCCGGCTTCGCAGCAGTGACGGTGAACGCTTCGAGTTTATCGCCCACGGTTTTCATGCGGTGACTCCTATGTCTGGTTGAGAAGAGAAAAGAAACTGTCCAAAGCTACCTGCTCGCTGTAACGAATGCGTTACACACACGCCACTATAACGCTATTGGACCGTTGATTCAATAGAAAAAATCTAACGTTTCCCATAGAATATTTCAACGGCGTCGATAGCTTTCCTCTTGGGGCCGGCCATGGCGGCATCCTCCCGCCGCTGGTGCCGCCCGCACGCGGGCGCATGGCCAGTCGGCTCAGGCGCTCTTCGTCTGCGGAAACTCGATCGTCACCTCGAGCCCCGGGCCGGGCAGGCGGTTGCGCAGTTTCAGCGTGCCGCGGTGGCGGCTCACGAGGCGCTGCACGATGGCCATGCCGAGGCCCGTTCCGTTCGCCTGCGTGCGTGCGGTGTCGACGCGATAGAACGGGCGGGTGACGAGGCCGATCTGGTCCTCCGGGATACCGGGCCCCTCGTCGAGCACGGACAACTCCACACGCGAATGGGATACGCGCGTTTCGACCACGATGTGCGGAATGCCGTCCGTTTCGCTCAAACCGTACTTCTTGGCGTTCTCGAGCAAGTTGCCGACCACACGCCGCACGTCTGTCTCGTCGGCGTCGATGATGGCTGACTCGGCCAACTCGACACTGAGCCTCACGCCGTCCTCGCTGGCCAGGCGCGCGGCCATATCGCCCGCGATCACCGAAAGGTCGACCGGCCGGGAGAAGTGCTGCGGCGGGCGTGCATAGTCGAGGAAGCGCCCGATGATGGAATCCATCTGCTCGATATCGTCGATCATCGCGTCCTTCGTGTCCTGATCGGATGGGCTCATCTCGGTTTCGAGCCGCAGCCGCGCGAGCGGCGTCCGCAAGTCGTGCGAGATGCCGGCGAGCATCAGCGCGCGATCGGCCTCGAGCTGTTCGAGGTCACGCACCATTTGGTTGAAGCTGCGATTGGTTTCCGCGGCGACCCCGAGCCCGCGTTCCGGCAGCGGCTCGGGCGCCTGTCCCAAACCGACCCTGCGGGCGGCGGCCGCGAGCCGCGCGAACGGCCGATTGACGAGGCTCGTGATGAAGGCCGCCCCGAAGAGCGATAGGCAAAGTGCGAAGATGCCCCAGCCGGCCCACTGCAGGCCGGTGACGTTGTCGAGCTGATCGCGGTCGAGGGCGACCCAGTAATCGTCGTCGTCGATCTTGAAGCTGATCCAGACACCGGGTATGTCGTTGACCGATTGCGCGATCACGGTGTCGTCGCCGAGCCGCCCGCGGATGTCGTGCTCGATGAGCCGGTTCAGCGATTCATCGGGCTGCAGCGTGTATTTGTCGGTGCTTTCGCGCGGATAGACGCGCACGCCCTCGTTGCTTTCGAGATCTTGCAGCAGCGCGCGGCGCAGATCAGGATCGGAGTAGAGCAGGGCCGTGCGCGTGAGCTTGACGATCGCGACGAGCTGCAGCGCGACGCGCTGTGCGCGCGGCTCGCGCTCGATCACGCGAAAGCTTTGGAACCACGCGGCCAAGCTGACGGCAATCAGCAGTGCAATCAGCAAAAAGGTGCGCCAAAACAGGCCCCCGAACGCGTGGGCGAGAAACCGCCGGTTGATGCGCATGGGGGCCTAGCGAAGGGCGCGGGGCGAACGGGTGAGGTGCGTCACGCCGCGCCGTCGGGAATGAAGACGTAGCCGAGGCCCCAGACGGTTTGGATGAAGCGGGGACTGCTGGGATCGACCTCGATCAATTTGCGCAGACGCGAAATCTGCACGTCGAGACTGCGATCGAACACTTCGTATTCCCGGCCACGCGCAAGCTCCATGAGCTTCTCGCGAGAGAGCGGTTGGCGCGGATGGCGCGCGAAAACTTTCAGCACCGAGAATTCGCCCGTCGTCAGCGGAATCTCTTGCCCGGCCTTCGTGAGCGTGCGCGTGGCGAGGTTCAGCGCGAAATCGCCGAACTCGAACGTCTCGGCCGTTTCCGAGGGGGCGCCGGGCAGCTCCGACGGCGATTGGCGGCGCAGCACCGCATGGATGCGGGCCACGAGTTCGCGCGGGTTGAATGGCTTGGGCAGATAGTCGTCGGCGCCCATTTCGAGGCCGACGATGCGATCGACGTCTTCGCCTTTCGCCGTCAGCATGATGATGGGCGTGCGGTCGTTGCTGCCGCGCAGCCGCCGGCAGATCGACAGCCCATCCTCGCCGGGCAGCATCAGATCGAGCACGAGCAGATCGAACCGTTCCCGCACCCAGAGCTTGTTCATCGCGGGCGCGTTCTCCGCGACGTATACGTTGAAGCCCTGCTCGCCGAGGTAGCGGCGCAGCAGATCGCGCAAGCGGGGGTCGTCGTCGACGACCAAGATCTTAGAAGGGTTTTTCGTTTCCATGGCCGGCATCTTAGCGCGATTGCAAAGCGTGACGCGAAAGGGTGAATTATCGGGTTACAGACAGTTACAAAATTTACCCGGGTTGATGCGCCGCGTAAACGGTGCACACATAAACTTCTTCACTGATGGCGACTGTTCGGTGGATACTTCATCCCATTCATATGATTCTCTCGCGCCCGATGGTTGGCTCGGGCATCAGTACACGTAATTCGAGGTAGCCGGTTGCCGCACGACGAAGGGAACAAGATGACGGTGGGACTCGCGTGGCCGCGCATGCGAGCGCGGATCGTCGCGGTCGCCATCGCCGGTGCTGTCGCGAGCCTGCTCGTTGCCGCCGAGGCGCGAGCTCAAGCCCCGCAACGCGAGCGTCGCGTCGAGCATCCCCATCGATTCCGTCCGTACGGTCACCGCTATCTGCCGCCGGAGCCTGCCCCGACATCCCATCCCACGCCGCCGGCCGCGCCGATCATGCGCACGGCGTCCTCGCCGGACGACTTCGCCGATCACCAGCGTGACGGTCACATGACACCCGAAGAGCGGCGCTTGCTGCGCCAGCATATCGAAGACGCCGTACGGGAACTCTATAAGCGGTGAAGGCCGCTTGACCTTCGGTGGAAGGCGACGCCGCGACGATCGACGTTGCTCGTGCCATCGCTTCGTTCGCGCGCCCCCCCTCGACCGCCTCAGCGCCTGCGCGCCGCGCGCCACGCGATCCAGAGCTTGCGAATGGGCGTCAGTGCGATTCGTTGATGCAGCACTTGGAATTCGTCGCGCTCGATCTCGTCGAGTAGTGCGAGCGCCATCGCCGACTGCGCGCGCAACGTGCGTTGCGTCGGGCGTTCGGCCGGCGGAATGCCGGCCAGCGCAGCCTGCAGCGTTTCGCGCGCGCGGTTCGTCTGAAAGCGCATCAGTTCGGAGAAAGCCGGGCTGTATTTGCGGTTGATGATCTCCGCCGCCGTTACGCCGTAGCGCTGCAATTCGTCGATCGGCAGGTAAATGCGCCCATGCCGGGCATCGTTGCCGAGTTCCTGAACGAATTGCGCGAGCATCAAGCCGTTGCCGAGCGCACCGGCCCACTCGTTCGCGCGCTGCGGCTCACGTGCCGTCGCGTGCGCGACGGCAACGGCAAACGCGCCGCCCACACGCTCGATGTAGCGCGTGAGATTGGGGAAGTCGAGATAGCGGGCTTGGTCGAGATCCATCTCGAAGCCGGCGACGAGCGTGCGCAATGTCGGCGCGTGCGCTTCGATGTCGCCGCAATGCGCGGCGAGCGCACGAGAGACCGGGTGCGACGGCTGCCCGGCGGCCAACGCGGCCGTCTCGTTTTGCCACCACGCGAGCTTGGTGCGCCCGATCGTCGGATCGCTCGTGTCCTTGACCGTTTCCTCGAGTTCCCGGCGCAGCGCGAACAGCGCGGTGAGAAACGGCTGCCGTGCGAGCGGGGCCTGGCGCAGCGCATAGTAGACGCTCGAGCCCGCGGGCGCCGCTTTTTGCGCGCAGTATTCGTCGAAATTAGGGGGGGCTGAAGTCGTGGGCTGTGGCACGGCGAACGAACGATGAGGCAGTGAATGGGTCGGGCATGCGATTCGATGCCAAGCGGGTTGCGCGGCGCGGGCGACGGCTCGAGGTGCGCCGCTGCACGTCGCCGCGGCTGCCGCTGGGCGCTCGCTTCGGTGCGGATACTACCTCACTTTTGCCGACGTGGCCGGGCCTTGCGCGAAGGCTCTGCCGGCAACGCACATGGCGACGTGCCGGCGGGTTCGTCGTTCATCCGCCATGTCACGTTACGCCAGCCCGAACTGCTGGGCCGTTGCGTCGACGGCGCGCTTGGCCTTCTCTACGATCTCGTCGATTTCAGCATGCGTGACGACGAGCGGCGGCGAAAGCAGCATGCGGTCTCCCGACGCTCGCATGATCAAATTGCCGTTGAAGCAGAAGTCGCGGCAAACCGCGGCCACTTCGCTGCCGTTGGCAAAACGTTTGCGCGTGCGCGGCTCTTGCGCGAGTTGCACGGCGGCGACGAGCCCTGCGCCGGCCACTTCGCCGACGATCGGGTGGCGATCGAATGCCTGCCGCAGGGATGCTTGGAAGTAGGGGCCCGTATCATGTTCGACGCGCTCGACGATTCCTTCGTCGCGCAGCAATTCGAGGTTCGCCACGGCAACGGCCGCGGCCACGGGATGACCTGAATAAGTAAGGCCGTGATTGAACTCGCCGTTTTCGATGATCGGGGCGGCAATGCGATCGTGCAGCGCCACGGCGCCCATCGGCACGTAGCCGCTCGTCAACCCTTTGGCGAGCGTCAATAGATCGGGCTCGAAGCCGAAATGCCGATGGGCGAACCACTCGCCGGTGCGGCCGAATCCACCGATGACCTCGTCCGCGATGAGCAGTACGTCGTACCGGCGGCAAATGCGTTCGATCTCGGGCCAATAGCTCGAAGGCGGAAAGATGACGCCGCCCGCGCCCTGAAATGGCTCGCCGATGAACGCCGCGACGTTCTCGGGCCCGAGCTCGAGAATCTTCGCTTCGAGCTGGCGAGCCCGCTCCAGGCCGAACGCTTCGGGCGAGAGGCTGGCGGGCGCTTCGCCGAAATAGTACGGCTGATCGATGTGGACGATATGCTCGACCTTCGAGGGCATTTGCTCGTGCATGTAGCTCATGCCGCCGAGCGTCGCGCCGGCAATCGTCGATCCGTGATAGCTGTTCTTGCGCGAGATCACGTACTTCTTCGATGGCTTGCCCTGCGTTGCCCAGTACCGGTAGACGATGCGCAGCGCGGTGTCGTTGCCTTCCGAGCCGCTGCTGCAATAGAAGAAGTGGTTGAATGGCGCCGGGGTGAGCTCCGAGAGCAACGCGGACAGAGCAATGACGGGCGGATGCGTCGTCTTGAAGAACGTGTTGTAGTAGGGCAGTTGGAGGAGTTGCCGATAGGCGGCGTCGGCCAGTTCCCGACGGCCGTAGCCGGCGTTGACGCACCAGAGCCCTGCCATGCCGTCGATGATGCGGTTGCCGTCGGAGTCCCACAAGTAGACGCCTTCGGCCTTGACGATGATCCGGCTGCCGACGCGATTGAGTGCGGCCATGTCCGAAAACGGATGAAGATGATGCGCGGCATCGAGCGCGCGATAGTCTGCCGTGTTCAGCGGGCGCGCGCCGGCTCGCGATGCGGACTCGGCGCCCGATGCGGCGACGGATGGGGACGCTTCTAAATCCTGATTGACCTGATCGTGACGCATGTTCTCTCCCATGAAATCGAGCGGTGCTCGCCTCTCAAACGTGCAGCAATAAGTGCTTGCGTTCCCACGAACTGATGACGCGGAAGAACGCGTCGTATTCGGTTTCTTTCAGCGTGAGAAACGCTTTGACGAATGCCTCGCCGAGAATCGACGCAAGCGGCTCGGACGCGCTCATCAGCGTCAGTCCCTCCTCCAGGTTGCGAGGCAGCTGGTACGGCATGCGGTAGCCGTCGTTCGCCACGGGCTCGGTGGGTGAGATTCGCTGTGTGAGGCCGAGGTAGCCCGCGGCCAACGTGCCCGCGATCGCGAGGTACGGATTGCAATCGACGCCCGGAATGCGGTTCTCGATGCGGCGTGCCTCGGGCGAGGCGTGCGGCACCCGAAAGCCTACTGTGCGATTGTCGTAGCCCCATTGCACGTTGATCGGCGCGGCCATGAAACGCGACAGGCGCCGATAGGAGTTGATGTAAGGCGCGAAGATCGGCATCAGTGCCGGCGTGTATTTCTGCAGGCCGCCGATGTAGTGATGGAAGAACTGCGTCGGCGCGCCGTCGCTGCTCGTGAACAGATTGCGCCCCGTCTCGCGGTCGACGACGCTCTGGTGCACGTGCATCGCCGATCCCGGCTCGCCCTCCATCGGTTTGGCCATGAACGTCGCATACATGTGGTGACGCAGCGCCGCCTCGCGCACGGTGCGTTTGAACAGGAATACGCGATCGGCGAGATTGAGCGGATCGCCATGCAGGAAGTTGATTTCCATCTGCGCGGCGCCGACTTCGTGGATCAGCGTATCGACCTCGAGCTCTTGGATCTCGCAATACTCGTAGATGTCTTCGAAGAGCGGGTCGAACTCGTTGACCGCTTCGATCGAATAGGCCTGGCGCCCCGTTTCGGGCCGCCCCGTACGGCCCACGGGCGGCCGCAGCGGCAGGTCAGGATCCTTGTTCATCTCGACCAGATAGAACTCGAGCTCCGGCGCGATGACGGGCTTCCATCCTTTGGCCGCATAAAGGTCGAGCACGCGGCGCAGCACGTGCCGCGGCGAGATCGCCACGGGCGTGCCGTCGAAATGCACGCAATCGTGGATGACTTGAGCCGTGGGATCGACGGCCCAAGGGATGAGGCGGATCGTCGAAGGGTCGGGCACGCAGATCATGTCGGGATCGGTCACGCCGGTCAGGCTGCCGTCGTCGGGGTACTCGCCCGTCACGGTTTGGATCATCACGGCCTGCGGCAGGCGCATCGATTCGCCCAACTCGAACTTGCTGCGCGGGATGATCTTGCCGCGCGCGATGCCCGCCATGTCGGGGATGATCGCCTCGATCTCGGTGATGTGATGCTTTTTCAGAAATTCGTCGATGTCATGCATGAGAGTTCTCGATTCATTGGAATGTCATTCGAGTCCGAACGCGGAGGCCGCGGTCACGCGAACGGCGGCGCAGGGGCGAGCGCCCACCTCGCGACGGGCGCGATGGCGCGATGACGATGGCCGCGGCGTATGCGGTGCAGCGAGCGGCGTTAAAGGGTGAGGGACGGGACGGAGGCGCTACGGCAGCAGCGAAGCGGCGTCGTCGATGTGAACGGCGATGTAGGCGCGTGCGGCTGTCACGTTGTGGCGCCGAACGCAGCGGCGGGAAAGGATCGTAAAGACGGACAGAAACCGGCGGAACGCAAGCGGGCCGGTGCAGCCGTCGGCGATGGCGGAGTCCGCGCGAACGCGGTTCGCGACATGACTGCGGTTCCATCTAACCAAAGGGCCTCGGACTCTCACGATGACACTCGACTCGGTGATGTTGAGGAGAGCGAACGCCTAGCCTCGTTGCGCGCTGCGAAGATGCAACGAAACGGGGCGAACAGGTTCGGTAGGCAGCGAAACAGCCTTGTGCGGAGCCGCGCACGATTTCTGCGAGCGCGGACGACGACGTGCCATGGACAAACCTGAGACTCAGCATATATGAGCCAGCCGTGCCGTCAATCCCCTGCGACCGCTTCGATGCGACGCCACGCAGGCGCGACGCGCTGCTTGCTTGCGCTTCGGGCTTTTCGTCGCTAATTGGGGTTCGACCTGCACGCGCCACGCCAGTTCATTCGGCTTCGAGCGCGTCAGGTTGCTTATCGAGATAAGCGGGTCTCGCCCGCCGCGCCTTTTTCGTGAGAAAGGGCGCGTTCGCCGTCGCCCGACCTGGCGGCCAAGCACGCAGCAGCGGCATAGGTGACGCCGGCGAGCACACCGACGACGGTGAGGGCCGTCGAAAGATGAGTAGCAAGCATGGCGGCCGCGCCGGCGAACGCGACGCCGAGCAGGCTGCCTGCTTGCCGCAGCGCATTGAGCAAGCCCGATGCGACACCGGCCGATTCGGCCGGCACTTGCTCGAGAATCGTCGCGATCATCGGCGGCACCGACAATGCGGTGCCGGCGCCGAACGCAGCCATCGCCACGATGACGAAACCCCAAGCGGCTTGCACTTCGAGCAACGCCGTCATGGCCGGGCCGGCGATCGTTGCCGTCGCCAATCCGATCGCCATCATGCGCTTCGCGCTCATGCGTCCATGCAGCTTGCCGGCCAGCACGTTGCCGAGCGAGAGGCTCGCCGCCATCGGCAGCATGGCGAGGCCCGTATGCCGTGCGTCGAGCCCACGCACGCCGTGCAGGTAGAGGCTCAGCAAGAACAGCAGGGCGAAATAGCCGACATAGACGAGCGTACCGCTCGCATTCATCGCGACGAACTTGGCGTTGCCGAACCATGTGAGCGGGACCATCGGATCGACGGCGCGCCGCTCGACGACGATCAGCACGCACGCTGCCGCGACAGCCACGGCGATGGCCGCCAGCACTTCGGCCGCGCCGACGCCGCGCGTAGGCAATTCGATGGCTGCGAAGCACAGCGCCGCGAGCGCGGTGGTGCTGGCGACCTGCCCGCCCCAATCGAAGGTGCGCGAGCGGGCCGGCATCGTTGCGCGCACAACGGCCCAGGCACCGGTCAGTGCGATGATGCCGGTCGGCACGTTCACGAGGAAAGCGCTGCGCCAGCCGAAGCCGTCGACGAGCAGCCCGCCGGCCACGGGGCCGATCGCCGCCGCGACCGACGCGATACCGGCCCACGCCGCGATAGCCCGAGCCCGCTGCGCGCTGTCGTGGAACGTCGCGCGCACGATCGCGAGCGAGGCTGGCAGGAACAGCGCGGCGCCCATCCCTTGCGCGAACCGCGCCGCAACGAGCGTACCGACGGAAGGGGCCAAGCCGCATGCGCCCGAAGCGGCAACGAACAGCGCGAGGCCCCACAGATAGACGGCTTTCGCGCCGAAGCGGTCCGATGCGACGCCGCCCGCGAGAATCAGCGCGGCGAAGCTCAGCGTATAGGCATCGACGATCCAGGCGAGGCCCGCGACGGATGCGTGCAGATGCGTGCGCATCGAGGGCAGCGCGACGTTGACGATCGTCGTATCGAGGACCGCCATGAACATGCCGCTCGCGACGAGCACGAGTGTCCAGCGTTGACGGGCGGCTTGCGCGCGCTCCAGCGCGGCGTTCGGGGCCAGCGGTTCGACAGTGCAGTCGGTCATGAGAAGACTCCGGGATCCAGCTCGATGACGAGCCGTCGATCACGAAAGTCTATAGACTGAAGGTGCTGCGATAAAGCAGAGAATCTGCGCATCAGCGATGCAAAAATGCATCATGATAAAACCCTACGAGTTCCCGTAATCCATCATGACGAATTGGGACAACGCGCGCTTTTTCCTGGCGGTCGCGCGTACCGGCACGCTGCGAGGCGCCGCCGCGCGGCTGTGCGTCGACCAGGCGACGGTGGGCCGGCGCATCGCCGCGCTCGAGGAGGCGCTTTCGGCGCGGTTGTTTCTGCGCACGCCGACGATGTACGTGCTGACGGGCGCCGGCGAAGCGCTCGTCGCCCCGGCCGAGGCGATGGAGCAGGCCGTCCATCAGATCGAGCGCCGTATCGCCGGCTCGGACGATCAACTTTCGGGAACGATTCGCGTTGCGACGACGGATTCGCTCGGCAAGCGCTTCGTCGTGCCCGCGATCGCGAAGCTGCGGGCAGCGCATCCGGGCATCGACGTGGTGTGCGTCACCTCGCCCGGCATCGCCAATTTGACGCGGCGCGAGGCCGACGTCGCCATCCGCACGTTGCGGCCCGAGTCGCCCGATTTGATCGTGCGCCGCCTCGCGCAGCTCGAATCGGGCATCTATGCTTCGCGCGCTTATCTCGCTGCGCGCGGCGTACCGAGCGAAGGTGCCTCGTTCGAGGGGCACGACCTCGTCATGTATCAGCGGCCCGTTTTGCCGTCCATGTGGGAGGCGCTGTGCGGGGAGCCGATCCACCGGGGGCGGGTAGCGTTTCAGACGTCCTCGACGATGATGCTCTTCGAAGCCGCCATCGCCGGGCTCGGCGTGACGGAACTGCCGTGCTTCAGGGCGGACTTCGAGCCTGAGCTCGTGCGCGTGATGCCGGCGCGCGGCGATCGCTTCGACGTCTGGCTCGTCGCGCATGCGGACTTGTACAAGACGGCGCGCATGCAGGCGTTCATCGAAGTCGTCGCGCGCGAGTTCGAGCAAACGCCGTGAGCGCGGCCGGTGCGGGTGCGCGTCGCTTATGATTGCGCCTGTCGCGCGCCTCTTTGGGAGTCCCCATGCAAACGCAAGAAGTCGACATTCCGGCCGGGGATGTCCTGCTCAAGGGTGTTCTGACGATTCCGCGCGATGCGCACGCGATCGTCGTTTTCGCTCACGGCAGCGGCAGCGGCCGATCGAGTCCGCGCAATCGGCACGTTGCCGATGTGTTTCACGAAGCCGGCCTCGCCACGCTTTTGTTCGACTTGCTGACCGAGCAGGAACATCAGCTCGACGTCGTTTCGGCGCAATACCGTTTCGACGTCCCGCTGCTCGCGGGGCGCCTCGAGGCGGCGCTCGACTGGCTGTACGTATCGCGTGATACGGAATCGCTGCGGGTAGGCCTATTCGGCGCGAGCACGGGTGCGGCGGCCGCGCTCATCGCCGCCTCGGTGCTGCCGGACGACGTCGGGGCCGTCGTTTCGCGCGGCGGCCGAGCCGATCTGGCGGGCGACGCGCTGCCGCACGTCGAGGCGCCGACGCTGCTCATCGTCGGGGAACTCGACGAGGACGTCCTCCAACTGAATCAACTCGCCGCCAGCCGGCTGCAGTGCGAGCACCGCATCATGATCGTGGCCGATGCGACGCATCTGTTCGAGGAGCCGGGCACGCTCGATCATGCCGCCCGTCTCGCATGCGATTGGTTTCTCTCGAAGCTCATGCCGATAGCGGGGTAGCCGCGTTCATCGGACAAACACGAGTGCGCTGGCGCCGGATGTGTCCCAGGACGCAGTCACGCTCATCGACATCGTTTATACCTAGCATCCTGTCGTTCCATGGCTTGACGATGGCTCGAATGCACAACGGTCACCTGGGTGCCCGGGCGGCCTGACGACGAGCGGGAGGGATCGAGAGATGCGCATCGTGATCGCATTGGCGGAGAAGGCGTTGCACAAGCGCGGTGAAAGGGGCAGCGCCGAAGACGAGGCCCGCTGCGTCAGCGCGGCGGCCTCGCAGCTTGCGAAAGTCGCGGACGGCAACGACATCGTGATCGTTCAGGAGCGAGATGAGTTCGATGCGCCAGCAGGTGACGGCTGCCGGTTCGAACGCGAACTGCGCCATTGTCTGACGAACGCACGACCGTGCGCGACGCTGCGCGCGATGGTCGAAGTCGATACGGCCGATCCGGCCTTGGCGCGTTCAGAGCAGGCTACCGGCGGCTTCATCACCGGCGAACACGCGCTCGTCGTCACGCGCGGAAAGCCGTGCAGCCCGGCCCATGACGGCATCGGCTATCGTCACGCCGCACCGAACCCGCGGCCCAAGCGGCTGCTGCAAGCGCGGCTCTTGCATCGCCTCGTCGAACAAGGGACGGTCGTCATGTGCCGCGGCGGGGGAACGCCGGTCGTGGCGGCCCCGGACGGCGGCGTGAGCGGCGTGCGGGGTTTCATCGATCCCTACGATTGTGCCGCGCTCATTGCGGAAACGATCGATGCCGATTTGTTCGTCATCGCCATAGAAATGGCCGGCGTCATTCTCGATTGGGGCACGGCCAATTCGAAGCTGCTGAGGCACGGGCATCCGAGCGCGCTGCGCGAATTCGCATCGTGTGCGGGCGCGATGGTGCCGAAGCTTCAAGCGGCGTCGCGGTTCGCGGAGCGTACCGGGCGACGTGCCGTGATCGGTGCGCTGGCCGAGGTCGAGCGCCTCGTCGAAGGCACGGCCGGCACGACGATCTCCTGCCAGCGTGTGGACCCGCGCTCAGTCTCTTGCGGGTCGGTCGCCTGCTGAGCCGCCGCGGGCGCTCGTCGCGTAGGCGGATCGACGGGGCGGGCGGCGGCGTTCGCGCGTTTTCGAAAGCCGAATGCCGAAGCGGCGCCATGCGGCCCGCGTCGATTCCGTCGGCCTACGAAGGCTCGGACGTCAGCGTATATTCACTGGCCACCGTGCCTCGCGGGTGCGCGTACCAGCCCGGATCGCGATAGTCGTCGCGCGCCAAGTCCTCGCGCACCTTGACGACGCTGAACATGCCGCCCATCTCGAGCGGCCCGAAAGGACCGGAGCCCGCCATCATCGGCAGCGTGTTCTCAGGCAGCGGCTTCGAGGCACTCTCCATCGCCCCGTGCATGCCGGCCATGTCGTGCATGCCCTTCATGTTCTTCATGCCGTCCATCCCTTGCATCGCCATCTGATCGTGCTTCGGCCCCGTCCCGCTGCGTGGCGGTGCGGCCGCCGCAGCGTGCGTTCGATGGTCCATCGCGTTCATCGTGTGATGCGACTTGTGGCAATGGAAGGCCCAATCCCCGGGGCGATCGGCCGTGAACTCGATCGCGCGCATTTGCCCCACGCCGACGTCGACGGTCACTTCCGGCCAGCGCGCCGTGGGCGGCACCCAGCCGCCGTCGGTGCCGGTGACCTCGAAGCTGTAACCATGCAAGTGCATCGGATGATTCGTCATCGTCAAGTTGCCGAAGCGAATGCGCACGCGATCGCCGGCGCGCACGGGCAGCGGATCGATGCCCGGGAAGACGCGTGCGTTCCATGCCCACGTGTTGAAGTCGGTCATTTCGTCGACGCGCGGCGTATACGTGCCCGGATCGATTGCGTACGACGACATCAGAAACGCGAAATCGCGATCCACGGGCATCGTCCGCGGGTCGCGCGGGTGCACGACGAAAAGCCCCATCATGCCCATCGCCATTTGCACCATTTCGTCCGAATGCGGGTGGTACATGAACGTCCCGGCCCGCTCGAGGCGAAATTCATAGACGAATGTTTTGCCGGGTGGGATATGTGGCTGCGTGAGGCCGCCCACGCCGTCCATTCCACAGGGCACCGGCATGCCGTGCCAGTGCACGGTCGTGTGCTCGGAGAGCTTGTTAGTCACGAAGATTCGGACGAGGTCGCCTTCGACCGCCTCGATCGTCGGGCCCGGGGCTTGGCCGTTGTATCCCCACAGATTCGCATGCATGCCGGGCGCGATCTCACGCACGACGGGCTCCGCGATCAAATGAAATTCCTTCCAGCCGTTTTTCATACGCCACGGCAACGTCCAGCCGTTGAGCGTGACGATCGGGGTGTAGGGCTGGCCGTTCGGCGGAGCGAGCGGCGCGGCAGTGCCGGCGCTGGCGGTCGTGGGGGCCTCGGGGAGCGAAGCCGCGCCGGCTTTGCTGACGAGGGCGGCGCCGAGCAGTGCAGCGCCCGAGCCGCCCAAAAACGTGCGACGTGTAAGCATGTCGTTGACCTTCAGTCTCAGATAAGTGTCGTATCAGGCTCGGCGGCACGAGATCGGCCGCGAGCGTGCGAATGCCGCCACGAACGAGCCGCGGTGGCGAAAAATCAGACCTGAGAGAGACGAGGAGGGCGTTCGATGCCGTCCGTCAGAAACGGGACGGCGGCAACGGCCAACGGAGGAAAGCGCGCAGGCCCCGCTGCATCGATCAGATGCATGCGATGTCCCGCGGTAGGAAGGGCCGCGCCGCAGGAGGCGCAGACGAAGCACGTCGAACAGCCGTGCGTGGCATGCGCGTTCGCATGCACGATGCTCGTGCGATGCGTCGCGGTGCCGGCATGCCTCGCAGGCATCGCCATCGTTGCGTCATGGGCATGCAGGCACGCATCGGCTTGAACGCTTGCCGATTGCGGCGGGTTCGGCAGCGTCGACGCAACCGCGAACGCCTGGGCCGGAAGGCTCAGCGCGAGCAAGATCACGAGGAGGAAGCGGTGCCACGTCGACATGGGGCGGCAGTGTAGCATTCAAAGTCCGCTGTTCACCGCGCGCTGGCGCAATAATCCGAGCACGGCGTCGCAAAACGGCGTCGGCACGCCTACCCGGCGCCCGAGCTCGGGAAAGACGCCAAGGATGGGATCGATCTCGAGCGATCGTGCGGCTTCGAAATCTTGCAGCATCGACGTCTTGAAGGCACCGAGTTCGCGCGTGACCGCCATGCGCTGCGGGGCCGACATGCCCGTCGAGAGACCGAGCCGCCGGCCGATGGCATCGGCTTCTTCCATCATTCGCAGCGCGAGCGCGTGCGTGTAGGGATCGTCGAGCAGGCGGTCGGCCGTGGAACCCGTGAGTGCGCTGAGCGGATTCATGTTCATGTTGCCCCAAAGCTTGGCCCAGATGTCGGCGCGAATATCGTCGGTCGCCTCGACCTCGAAGCCGCCTTGGCCGAGCGCGCGAGCGAACGCGCGCGCCGATTCCGCGTAGCTCGCCTGAGCGGCGCCGACGATGAGGCGATTGCCGCGCCCGCGCTTGACGACGCCGGGCTCGACGGTTGCGGACGATAAATGCGCGACGCAGCCGATCGCTCGCGCGGCGGGCAGGGCCGCCGATACGCGCCCGCCCGGATCGACCGCTTCGAGCGGCTCTCCGTTCGTTTGGCCCGCGAGCCCGTGCAGAAACCACCACGGCAGCCCGTTCATGGCACTGACGACGAGCGTGTCCGGCCCGATCATCGGCCGCAGCGATTCGGCCAGCGCCGGCAGCGCCTGTGCCTTGAGCGCGATGACGACGACGTCCTGCTCGCCCAAGGCAGCCGCGTCGTCGCTCGCTTGCACGGGGATGATGCTCGGCGGTGCGTCGCCGGCGAGGATACGTAGGCCGTGGGCATGGATCGCGGCGAGCGTGTCGCCGCGGGCGAGCACGCAGACGCGCTGCCCGGCGTGCGCAAGCGCTGCGGCGAGCGGCGAGCCGATCGCGCCGGCGCCGACGACCGCGGTGCGCATCACGGGCGCGTGGCCCTGATTTTCGACGTTCATGCGCGTGCCTCCTCTTACGCTTGATAGGACGGGTCGATTCTATCGACTTGACGCAATAAGGCATCGAGCACGTCTTGACCGGCGCCGTAGGCCGGATCGAATTGCAGCGAGTCGCGCGTGCAGCGCGCGGCAACGTCGGGCGCGATCAGGCGCGCACGGCCGAGCGTCGCGGTGGCCAGTTGGATCTCGCAGGCACGATTCAGCGTCCAAAGCCGCACGAAGGCTTGCGCGATCGTCGTGCCGACCGAGAGCAAGCCGTGGTTGCGCAAGATCATGAGCCGCTTCTCGCCGAGATTTTCGACGAGCCGCGGGCCTTCGTCGGCGCGCACGGTGATGCCCTCGAAGTCGTGATAGGCAACCATGCCCTCGATCTGGGCCGAGTAGAAATTCGAATTCTCGAGCCCCCGTTCCGAACAGGCGACGGCGAGTCCCGCGCTCGTATGAGTGTGCATGACGCAGTGGGCATCGGGCACGGCGCGATGAATGGCGGCGTGCACGACGTATCCCGCGGGGTTGATTCGATGAGGCGATGCGCCGACGACGTTGCCGTCGAGATCGATCTTGACGAGATTCGATGCCGTGACTTCGGTGTAAAGGAGCCCGAACGGATTGATGAGGAAATGAGTGTCCGGGCCTGGGATGCGCAACGTGATGTGGTTGTAGATGAGCTCCGTCCAGCCGAGCATGGCGAAGATGCGATAAGTGCCCGCCAATTGAATGCGCAGTGCGCGCTCCGTGTCGTTCATGGCCGTCTCCTCCCGCGCGCCGAGCGCGCACCGCCGATGTCCAGCATAGTTCAAAGTAGTTGCGCATACAACCAATTAAAAAGTGCGGGCGACGAGCGGGTATCGTCGAGCAGAGCTGGCGGGGTCCGATCTGCCGGGATTTGAGCCCTGAGGCCGACGGCGCGCGTGATGTGATGAACGACGAGGGTGAGAACGACGAGGCAGCGCTCGGCGGCCCGTCATCGGTTGGCTGAAGTATCGTATGGAACGAACGAATGAGATGGTGCGAGGAGCGGGACTCGAACCCGCACACCATTGCTGGCGTCAGGACCTAAACCTGGTGCGTCTACCAATTTCGCCATCCTCGCGCCGAAGCAACGCATGGCGCGCACTTCGATGTCTGGCTCGCCCTCGTGGTGCCGCGGGAGCGGCACGCGTGTCGCGCGCTAGAGCGACCGAAAGCGTAAGCGCGAGATTCTAACTCATTCGCGCGTCGTTGTGTCGATGTTCGTTGCGCGCACGGTCGAAAGGATAACGAGCCGATGCAGCCGACGTCGCGCAAGCCGCGGCGCGAGGCTACCGATCGTCGGCAAGCGCGTGCGCGATGACCTTGTCGAGCGCACGGCCAAGCGCCTGCGTCTCGGTTTCGTCGAGGCAGTCGAACAAATCGGCGTTCCACTTGCGCGCGATTGGCATCACCTTGCGATAGAGCGCGCGTCCTTCCGGTGTCAGCGAGATCACGACGACACGGCCGTCCTGGGCACTCGCCGCGCGCGCGAGGAGCCCGCGTTGAATGAGCGCCTCCGCCGCGCGGCTCGCTTGGCTCTTGTCGAGATTGGCGTGCTTGGCCAAATCCATGATCGAGAACGGCCCGAACGAGCCGACCGAGGCGATCACGCGTGCCTCGGGCAAGGTGATGCCGAGCTTGGTTTGATAGCGCTCGCTGATGCCGCGATCGGACAGCTTGTTGAGGACGTGCATGCGGTAGGTCAAGAACTGCTCGAGCCCGGCTTTGGATGCGGCCTTCATAGGTCGTGTCTTTCTCGTCGAAAGGGGGCGGGGGAAAATCGTTCGGGCGATTGTTGCCGCATCCGGCGCCGCGGTCAACGCCGTATTTCCCCGCTGCCCCGCCGAGCCGGCGCGTTCGGCCGCGATGCAGCTCGACCGAGCGAGCGTTCGGCGCTCGAGCGCGTGGCCTCAATCCCCGAACTTCAGTCGTGCAAGCTGCTCGGCTTCGTTGGCGAGCAGGCGCGCCGCATCGCGAATCGCCGCGTCGAGCGTGATCGGGCCCGGCGCGGGCGAGAAGCAGCCGCTGAAATGTTCGCCTAGGCGCGCGAGCGCATTCGGGTCGACGCCGCCCGAGAGCAGCGTGGCCGGCACGCCGGACGCGCGCGCGTGACGGCATGCGATGAACGGCGCCTTGCCGTGCAGCGTTTGCGCATCGGAGCGGCCTTCGCCCGTGATGAGCCAGTCGGCGCCGTGAAGCGCGGCATCGAGCCCGACCTGCGAGGCGACGACCTCCGCACCGGGCTCGAAGCGCGCGCCGAGCAGATGCAGCGCAAAGCCGAGCCCGCCGGCCGCGCCGGCGCCGGGCAGTGCGCGGCCCGCTCGCCCGAGCGCCGCCTCGGCCAATTCGGCGAAACGTCCGAGCACCGCGTCGAGCGCATCGATGCGCTCGGCCGCGACGCCTTTTTGCGGGCCGAAGACGGCCGTCGCACCATGCTCGCCCGTCAGCGGATTGTCGACGTCGGACATCGCGACGAACGACGCTTGCGCCAACCGGGCGTCAAGGCCCGAAGCGTCGACGCGCGCGAGCCGGCCGAGCGCCTCTGGCGTCGGCTCGAGCGGGTTGCCCTCGGCATCGCTGAGCGCAAGGCCGAGGCCGGCGAGCATCCCGGCGCCGCCGTCGTTCGTGCTGCTGCCGCCCAGGGCCACGAAGAAACGCCGCACACCGGCATCGAGCAGCAGGCGGATCGCTTCGCCCATGCCGCGCGTGCTGCGTGCCTCCACGCCGGTGCTCATCGCGACGGGATCGGTGATGCCGACGATCTCCGCCGTTTCGATCACGGCGCTGCCGTCGGGGAGCACGCCGACCGCGGCGTCGCGCTCGGCAGCAGCGCCCCCCCGCACGCGCAGCACGCGCCGTTCGCCCCCGCGAGCGAGCATCGCGTCGAGCGTGCCTTCGCCGCCGTCGGCCATCGGGCACAGGCGGACCTGCGCTGCCGGTAGCGCGCGCCGCACGCCTTCGGCGATGGCTTGGGCCACCGCTCCAGCGCTCAGAGAGCCTTTGAACGAATCGGGAGCGATGACGACGATGGGGGCGCTGCTGGGCATGGTGTCTCCGAATGGAAGCGCGCGCCGGGCACGCGCCGGCGCGCTATGGTTCTCGGTGTGCTCGGATGCGAGCTTATCAGTGCCGGCACGTCGGAGGATACGGGCGCACGCATGTCAAGCATCGCGCGGCATCGATGCGATCGCGCTCGCATGCCGCGGCGGGCGCATGCGAGGGACACCTCCCAGCGTTCGGATTCGGGGCAGTGCGGGTGAATAGTTTGCTAGAATGCTCGATTCTTCCGATTCAACCGTGCCGCAGGCGGCAAGACTTAGGCAGTCTGGGGCGGTGATTGCGGCCCCCCTGGATGAGGCGCAACACGTGGGCACGGCGAAAGATAACCGATTCGCTTGAACAATTTAGGACGATTGAAGCCATGGCTAACGTTGTTGAAAACCTCGGCAAGCTCGAACGCCGTGTGACGATTTCCCTGCCCAAGGACACGGTGCAGAAGGAAATCGATTCGCGCATCCGCCAACTCGCGAAGAACGTCCGCATGCCGGGCTTCCGCCCCGGCAAGGTGCCGCTGAAGATGGTCACGCAGCAATACGCCGGGCAGGTCGAGGCCGAAGTGCTGAGTGACAAGGTCGGCAAGCAGTTCTTCGACATCAGCCGCACGGAGAACCTGCGCGTGGCCGGCCAGCCGAGCTTCAGCCCGAAGGAAGGCGCGGCGGACGACACCTATGCGTTCGACGCGACGTTCGAGGTCTATCCCGAAGTGAAGCTCGGCGATCTGGCGAGCGCCGAAGTCGAACGCTCGGTCACGCAAATCACGGAAGCGGAAGTCGATCGCACGCTGGACATCCTGCGCAAGCAGCGCGTGCACTATCACGCGCGCGGCGAGGCCGGCGAGCACGGCGACGGCGGTGAGGACGTATCGGCCAAGAGCGGCGATCGCGTGACCGTCGATTTCGTCGGCAAGCTCGAGGGCGTGGCGTTCGAAGGCGGCAGCGCGGAAGATTTCGCGTTCGTGCTCGGCGAAGGCCGCATGCTTCCCGAATTCGAGCAGGCCGCAACGGGCCTGAAGGTCGGCGAGGCGCGCGAGTTCGATCTCAAGTTCCCCGACGATTACCACGGCAAGGACGTTGCCGGCAAAACGGCTCAGTTCACGATCACGATGAAGAAGATCGAATGGCCGCACATGCCTGAAGTCGACGCCGAATTCGCGAAGTCGCTCGGTATCGCCGACGGCGATCTGACGAAGATGCGCGCCGAGATCAAGGACAACC
This sequence comes from Trinickia sp., assembly GCF_051953955.1. Classification (GTDB taxonomy): domain Bacteria; phylum Pseudomonadota; class Gammaproteobacteria; order Burkholderiales; family Burkholderiaceae; genus Trinickia. The sequence continues at coordinate 72,262 of NZ_JBQCIF010000009.1, forward strand.
TCGAGCGCGAAGCAAAGCGCCGCACGCAGTCGCTCGTGAAGAACCAGGTGATGGACGCACTGCTTAAGGTGTCCGAGCTCGACGTGCCGAATTCGCTGATCGAGCAGGATCAGCAGCGCCTCGTCGAAATGGCGCGCCAGGATCTCGCGCAGCGCGGCGTGCCGAACGCGGAGCAGGCTCCGATCCCGGCCGAGATGTTCAAGGAGCAGGCCGAGCGCCGCGTGAAGCTGGGCCTCGTGCTGGCCGAGCTCGTGAAGGAAAATGGCCTTGAAGCCAAGCCCGAGCAGATCCGCGCCGAAGTCGAGGAATTCGCGAAGAGCTACGAAGACCCGAAGGAAGTGATCCGCTGGTATTATTCGAACAAGCAGCGCCTCTCCGAAATGGAAGCCTACGTCGTTGAAAGCAACGTCGTGGAATTCGTCCTCGGGAAGGCCAAGGTGACGGATAAGGAAGTCAGCTTCGAAGCACTGGCGAGCGCCTCTGCGCAAGCGTAAGGCATCGCCTGAAGCGGCGTGCGGGCCGTCGGAGCGACGGTGCGCACGCCGTTTTTTCATGTTGCGCCGCATTTGCTGCGGCGCAGCGGTGCGCCAGCCGCCTTTCTGCCGTTTCAAGACCCATTCCGAACAAGGATCTTTTGCATGATCTCTCGCGCTCAACTGTTGGATACGTTGGCCTCCCACGCCCCGCGTGATTTCGAGGCGCAGGCGTTGGGGCTCGTTCCGATCGTCGTCGAAACGAGCGGCCGCGGCGAGCGTTCGTACGATATCTATTCGCGCCTGCTCAAGGAGCGCGTGGTCTTCATGGTCGGCGAAGTGAACGACCAAACGGCGAACCTCGTCGTGGCACAGTTGCTGTTCCTCGAGAGCGAAAATCCCGACAAGGACATCAGCCTGTACATCAACAGCCCTGGCGGTTCCGTATCGGCGGGTTTGGCGATCTACGACACGATGCAGTTCGTGAAGCCCGACGTCTCGACGTTGTGCATGGGCCTTGCGGCGAGCATGGGCGCGTTCTTGCTGGCGGCGGGCGCGAAGGGCAAGCGCTTCGCGCTGCCGAATGCGCGCGTGATGATCCACCAGCCGCTCGGCGGCGCGCGCGGCCAAGCGTCGGACATCGAGATCCAGGCGCGCGAGATTCTGTATTTGAAGGAGCGGCTCAATCAGTTGCTCGCGCACCACACGGGGCAGCCCGTCGAGCGCCTCGCGCGCGATACGGACCGCGACAATTTCATGTCGGGCGAAGATGCACAAGCTTACGGGCTGATCGATCAGGTCCTGAGCAAGCGCCCGTAAGGCATCGCGAGCGGGCCGGCACCAGGCGTTCGTGCTTGGGTGCGACGGCCGACTCAAGCGATGCCATAAATGGTCGATAATAGTTCTGGGCGCCGACGGCGGAAGCGCGTAAGCGTATCCGCCGCACCGGCCAGCCGGTTTGATCCGACCCTGCGTGAGGGTGGAAAACGGCGCGCCTGTCATTCGAGTGTCCGGAGGCTCGTATATCCATGGCGGACAAAAAAGGTTCGAACAGCGAAAAGCTGTTGTATTGCTCGTTTTGCGGCAAAAGCCAGCATGAGGTCAAGAAGCTCATCGCGGGCCCGTCGGTGTTCATCTGCGATGAATGCATCGACTTGTGCAACGAGATCATTCGCGACGAAGCCGCGGGAGCGGGCACGGAAGTCGGCTTGTCGAAGTCCGACCTCCCCAGCCCGCAAGAGATCCGCGACATCCTCGATCAGTACGTGATCGGGCAGGAGCGCGCGAAGAAGATTCTGGCCGTGGCGGTGTACAACCACTACAAGCGGCTCAAGCATCTCGACAAGAAAGACGACGTCGAGCTGTCGAAAAGCAATATTCTGCTGATCGGCCCGACCGGTTCGGGCAAGACATTGCTCGCGCAGACGCTTGCGCGGCTGCTGAACGTGCCGTTCGTCATCGCCGACGCAACGACGCTGACGGAAGCCGGCTACGTGGGCGAGGACGTCGAAAACATCATTCAGAAGCTGCTTCAGAACTGCAACTACGAGGTCGAGAAGGCGCAGCGCGGCATCGTCTACATCGACGAAATCGACAAGATCAGCCGGAAATCCGACAACCCGTCGATTACGCGCGACGTTTCGGGCGAAGGCGTGCAGCAGGCACTGCTCAAGCTCGTCGAAGGCACGATGGCGTCGGTGCCGCCGCAGGGCGGCCGTAAGCATCCGAACCAGGATTTCATCCAGGTCGATACGACGAACATCCTGTTCGTTTGCGGCGGCGCGTTCGACGGCCTCGAAAAAGTCATCACCGATCGCACGGAAAAAACGGGCATCGGCTTCGGTGCGAGCGTCAAGAGCAAGCAAGAGCGCGATGCGGGCGAGGTGCTGCGCGAAGTCGAGCCCGAGGATTTGATCAAATTCGGGTTGATCCCCGAATTGATCGGCCGGCTGCCGGTCGTCGCGACGCTCGGCAAGCTCGACGAAGCTGCGCTGATGAAGATCCTCGTCGAGCCGAAGAACGCCCTCGTGAAACAGTACAACAAGCTGTTCGCCATGGAGCGCGTCGAGCTCGAAATCCGCCCGGTCGCACTGCAAGCCGTGGCACGCAAGGCCATCCGTCGGAAGACGGGGGCGCGAGGCTTGCGTTCGATTCTGGAACAGGCACTGCTCGACGTCATGTACGAATTGCCGGTGATGAAAGGGGTTAGCAAGGTCATCATCGACGAGAACGTGATCGATGGCGACGGCAAGCCTTTGCTCATCTATGAAGAAGCGCCCAAGGTCGCAGGCTCGAATTGATCGAAGTAGGCCTAAAGCTTTTGCGGGAATGGCCGTTCATGGAGACGTGAACGGCTTTTTTCGTTTATCTTGTGGGTAACACTGACTGCATTCTTGAATACATCGAACTTTTCCCACACGCGCAGGCTTGCAATTGGTACCGCGGGCCTCAACTACCGAACGATCTGATTCCACTCATGGGGAAATGAAATGTCAGGAACCCAACTCCTCCCTCAAGAGCGCATCACGCTCCCGCTGCTGCCATTGCGCGACGTCGTCGTTTTCCCGCATATGGTTATCCCGCTGTTCGTGGGGCGGCCCAAATCGATCAAGGCGCTCGAAGTCGCGATGGAGGGCGGCAAGCACATCATGCTCGTCGCGCAAAAGACCGCGGCCAAGGACGAGCCGACTGAAAAGGACATGTACGAAGTAGGGTGTATCGCCAACATCCTGCAGATGCTGAAGCTGCCCGACGGTACCGTGAAGGTGCTCGTCGAGGGGCTGCAACGCGCGAAGACGCTCTCGATCGAAGAGCAGGAAACGCAGTTCTCGTGCGAAGTGATGCCGCTCGAGCCCGACCACGCCGACGGCGCCGAAACTGAAGCGCTGCGTCGCGCGATCGTGTCGCAGTTCGATCAATACGTGAAGCTGAACAAGAAGATCCCGCCGGAGATTCTGACGTCGCTCGCAGGCATCGACGAAGCAGGGCGTTTGGCCGATACCATCGCCGCGCATCTGCCGCTCAAGCTCGACCAAAAGCAGCACATCCTCGAGATGTTCCCCGTCGTGGAACGGCTCGAGCACTTGCTCGCCCAGCTCGAAGCCGAGATCGACATCCTTCAGGTCGAAAAGCGCATCCGTGGCCGCGTGAAGCGCCAGATGGAGAAGAGCCAGCGCGAGTACTACCTGAACGAGCAGGTCAAGGCGATTCAGAAGGAGCTCGGCGAGGGCGAGGAAGGCGCCGACCTCGAAGAGCTCGAAAAGCGCATCGAAGCTGCGCGCATGCCGAAGGAAGCCAAGAAGAAGGCCGATTCGGAGTTGAAGAAGCTCAAGCTGATGTCGCCGATGTCGGCGGAAGCCACCGTCGTGCGCAACTACATCGACACGCTGATCGCGTTGCCGTGGCGTAAGAAGAGCAAGGTCAACAACGACCTCTCGAACGCCGAGCGCGTGCTCGACGAAGACCATTTCGGCCTCGAAAAGGTCAAGGAACGCATTCTCGAGTACCTCGCGGTGCAGCAGCGCGTGGACAAAGTGAAGGCGCCGATCCTGTGCCTCGTCGGGCCTCCGGGCGTCGGTAAGACGTCGCTGGGCCAGTCGATTGCGCGCGCAACGAACCGCAAGTTCGTGCGCATGGCGCTCGGCGGCGTGCGCGACGAAGCCGAGATCCGCGGCCATCGCCGCACGTACATCGGTTCGATGCCGGGCAAGATACTGCAAAGCCTCACGAAGGTCGGCGTGCGCAATCCGCTCTTCCTGCTCGACGAAGTCGACAAGATGGGCATGGATTTCCGCGGCGATCCGTCGTCGGCGTTGCTCGAAGTGCTCGATCCGGAACAGAACCATACGTTCGCCGACCACTATGTGGAAGTCGATTTCGACTTGTCGGACGTCATGTTCGTCGCGACGTCGAATTCGCTGAACATTCCGCCGCCGCTGCTCGACCGGATGGAAGTCATTCGCCTGTCCGGCTACACGGAAGACGAAAAGGTCAGCATTTCGCAACGTTATCTGCTGCCGAAGCAGAAGAAGAACAACGGTTTGCGCGATGACGAAGTCGAGGTTACCGAGCAAGCGATTCGCGACATCATTCGCTACTACACGCGTGAGGCGGGCGTGCGCTCGCTCGAGCGTGAAGTCTCGAAGATCTGCCGCAAGGTCGTGAAGATGCTGCTGCTCAAGAAGGCCGACGGCGCGGTCAAGGTCGACGGCAGCAACCTCGATACGTTCCTCGGCGTGCGCAAGTACGATTTCGGTCTGGCCGCTAAGGAGAACCAGATCGGCCAGGTCACGGGTCTCGCTTGGACGGAAGTCGGCGGCGATCTGCTGACGATCGAGGCGGCCGTGATGCCGGGCAAGGGCAACGTCATCCGCACGGGTTCGCTCGGCGACGTGATGAAGGAGTCCGTGGAGGCCGCGCGCTCCGTCGTGCGTTCGCGCTCGCGTCGTCTCGGCATCAAGGACGAGGCGTTCGAGAAGCAGGACATCCACATCCACGTCCCGGAAGGGGCGACGCCGAAGGACGGCCCGTCCGCCGGCGGTGCGATGACGACGGCGCTCGTATCGGTGCTGACGGGCATTCCCGTGCGTGCCGACGTGGCGATGACCGGTGAAATCACGCTGCGTGGCGAAGTGCTGCCGATCGGCGGGTTGAAGGAGAAACTGCTGGCAGCGCACCGCGGCGGTATCAAGCTCGTGCTGATCCCCGAGGAGAACGTCAAGGATCTGGCGGATATCCCCGACAACGTGAAGAACTCGATCGAGATCGTGCCGGTGCGCTGGATCGACAAGGTGCTCGAGCTTGCGCTCGAACGTGTGCCCGAGCCGCTCGCCGAGGAAGAGGTGAAGGCTGCGCCGGTCGGCGATGCCGCGAAGGACGCAGGAGCGTCGGAAGTCGTCAAGCATTGACGCTTCGGCCGCCGCGTGCGGCCGCTGAAGGAAACGAAACCGCGAACGGCCCGCCGCTCGCGGTTTTTTTTCGCTGTTCGTCAGCGGGGGCGAGCGGTTGTGCGAGCCAGGTCGTCTGTCACGATCGTTCGCGGCGCTTGTCCGATGACGAAGGCCTCCATCAGGCGGAACCCTTGTTGACACTGTCGTTTCGGCCACATTTAATGGGCGAGCGCAGCATTGACTGTGCTTTCTTTCCGGCGCCGCACGGCGCTTCGCGATTGTTCAATATTCATCATCGGGGATTCGGATGAACAAGACGGAACTGATCGACCACATCGCACAACAAGCGGATTTATCGAAGGCAGCCGCGGGACGGGCGCTCGACGCCGTGATCGGCGGCGTCAAAGGCGCACTCAAGAAAGGCGGCACGGTGACGCTCGTCGGCTTCGGCACGTTCGCCGTGGGCAAGCGCACGGCCCGCACGGGCCGCAATCCGCGCACCGGTGCTGCGATCAAGATCAAGGCCGCGAAGGTACCGAAATTTAAGCCTGGCAAAGCGCTGAAGGATGCGCTAAACTAGCGGGCTCGCTGGTTGTGAACGTCCTGATGTTCGCAAGCTGAGCGAGAAAGGTTGAAAGTTGAAGCGCGGTTGAAAGCGCAGCAAATTGCAGTGAAAGCAGCTTCGCGAACGGGTGCTTAGCTCAGTTGGTAGAGCGGCGCCCTTACAAGGCGTAGGTCGGGAGTTCGAGCCTCTCAGCACCCACCATTCCGTTTCGCGATTAGCGTCTAAGGCAGTCTGAAGAAGACTGCTGTAGTACCCGGAAACCCGCATGGCTATTGGCTCTGCGGGTTTTTTCTTGCCTGCGGACCGTACAAAGACGTCCACGGTCGGCTATTAGAACCCGCACTTTTATCGTTGTACTTTCCGTTGTATGTTGTGTCCTGTGTCGGTTCCAGACGCGGAATACAACGATGGCTCGATCTACTCTCCACCAGCTCACCCGGCTCGAGATTGTCAACGCGAAGCCGGCGGTCAAACCTTACACCTTGTCGGATGGCGGTCGGCTCTACGTACTGGTCAAGCCCGACGGTGCCAAGCTGTGGCGCTGGAATTACGACTTCGCTGGCAAAACCAGGACGATGGCTTTCGGTTGCTGGCCAGAAGTCTCGGAGAAGGAGGCGCGCGCCGCTCATGCAGGCGCACGGGAGCTGTTGCGCCAGGGCGTTGATCCCATGCAAAAGCGTCGTGAAGACAAGCGTCGTGCAAGATTCAGCGCGAGTGCGACCTTCGAAGCTGTCGCAAGGGCGTGGATCGCCGAGCAAAGAGCGCATTGGTCCGCCGATTATCTCGACAAGATCGAACGGCGACTCGCGAAGAACGTGTACCCGTGGCTCGGCAAGCGGCCGATCGCGGAGATCACCACACCGGAATATGTGGAACAGGTCATTCGTCGCGCGCGCGATCGTGGCGTCCTGGACACGGCAAGAAGGGTGAGAGAGACCTGCAATTGCGTCTTTCGGCATGCGGTCGAGAACGGCCTCATCAGATCGTCCGAGAATCCCGCGATCGATCCCAGAGTGGGTGGCGTGAGAACGCCGCCGGTGCAGCATTACGCAGCCATCACGGACCCCGAGGCGCTGGGGCAGTTGATGCGGGCGATCGCGTCGTATAAGGGCACACCGATCGTTCGAGCTGCGTTGCAATTTGTGCCGTTGGTCTTTCAGAGGCCAGGCCAGATAAGAACCGCTCGATGGGAACAGTTGGATCTCGATAAGGCGCTGTGGACTTGCCCGGCGGCAATGATGAAGGGAAAGCTGGCGCGCAAGAAGGACGGGCCGCCTCATCTCGTGCCGCTGTCGCGCCAGGCTGTCGCAATACTCCG
>NZ_JBQCIF010000010.1:0-16674 GCF_051953955.1 Trinickia sp.
CCGTGACCGGCAGCTGGCTCGAAATGGCCTTGAGCTGCAATGCAGTGCTCAGATTGGACATTCCCACTCCCGATGAAAACGTGAAAGCAGCGAACAACCCAACCATCGAAGATTCGATTTAGGGAACCGGCGATTATACCCTTTCCCTCCTCGTTGGGGCGCATAAGTGCATGATTTCGGGCAAAAAACGCGCGCAAGAATCGAACCTTTGCACGGGTGCCGCCGTGCGACTGTTGTTTTTTTGCCCTGGGGCGGGGCGTCTGCAATGGTTGGCGGATGGGTCGGGTTGTGCGCTTTTGCCGTAGAATGTTCGACTTGTTTTTAATTTCACCCCGATTCCGATGGCGAAGACAGCACCCGAAGGCGCGGCCGCGCCCGTGTCCGGCGGCGAACAAGGGGACGCGGCGCTGCCCCAGAACTATGAAGCAGCGGTGGCCGAGTTGGAAGAGCTGGTTTCCCGGATGGAGAGCGGCGCCCTGAGCCTCGAGGAATCGCTGGCCGCGTATCGTCGCGGCGCGGCCCTCGTGGCGTTTTGTCAGCAGCAGCTGGAAAAGGTGGAGCAGCAGGTGCGCGTCCTCGATGGCGAGACGCTCAAGCCCCTGGCCACCGGCACGGCCCCCGCGGACAGCGGAGACGATCTATGACCTTTGAAGAATGGATGCGCGCGGTGCTCGCGCGCGTCGAAGCGGCCCTCGAACGCTACTTGCCGGCAACGGCCATGGAGCCGGCACGCCTGCATGAAGCGATGCGCTATGCCGTGCTCGGCGGCGGCAAGCGCGTGCGGCCGCTGCTCGTGCATGCCGCGGGCGAGTTGACGGGGGCACGGCCCGCGGCGCTCGAGGCGGCTTCGGCGGCGCTCGAAATGATTCACGTCTATTCGCTCGTGCACGACGACATGCCGTGCATGGACGACGACGACCTGCGCCGCGGCAAGCCTACCGTTCACGTGCAGTACGACGAAGCGACGGCGCTGCTCGTCGGTGATGCGTTGCAATCGCAGGCATTCGTCGTGCTGACCGACGAGACGGCCCTCGATGCACGCGCGCAAGCCGCGCTCGTGCGCGAATTGGCGGTGGCGAGCGGCTCGGTCGGCATGGCGGGCGGGCAGGCGATCGACTTGGCGAGCGTCGGCCTCGCGCTGACGCGGCCGCAGCTCGAAACGATGCACCGGATGAAGACGGGCGCGTTGCTGCGCGCATCGGTCCGCATGGGCGCACTGGCGGGGACGGTGCCCGATGCCGACGTTCTGCGCGCGCTCGACGTCTACGCCGCCGCGGTGGGGCTGGCGTTCCAAGTCGTCGACGACATTCTCGACGTCACGACCGATTCCGCCACGCTCGGCAAGACAGCGGGCAAGGACGCGAAGGACGGCAAGCCGACCTACGTGTCGATCATCGGGCTCGACGCCTCGCGCGAGTTGGCGGCGCAATTGCGCCGCGATGCGCACGATGCGCTCGCGCCCTTCGGCGAGCGTGCCCGGCGTCTGGGCGAGCTTGCCGACCTGGTGGTGAACCGGGTGAGTTGAACGCGAAGCCCGCTAGCGCGCGCCATGAGCCTCGAGAAGCGCGGGAAAAAAGCGGGCGCGTAACTTTTCCTACAATGGAACGACGATGTACGACTTGTTGAAAACCATCGACGACCCGGCGGATTTGCGCCGCCTAGACCGCCGTCAATTGAAGCCGCTTGCCGACGAGCTGCGCGCATTCGTGCTCGACAGCGTGTCGCAAACGGGCGGGCATTTGTCGTCGAATCTCGGCACCGTCGAGCTGACGATTGCCTTGCACTACGTATTCGATACGCCGCACGATCGAATCGTTTGGGACGTCGGTCATCAAACTTATCCTCATAAGATTCTGACGGGCCGCCGCGACCGCATGCCGTCGCTGCGTCAGCACGGCGGCATTTCGGGTTTTCCGCGCCGCTCGGAGTCGCAGTACGACACGTTCGGCACCGCTCATTCGAGCACGTCGATCTCGGCTGCGCTCGGCATGGCCATCGCGAGCAAGCTCGAAGGCATCGACCGCTTCTCCATCGCCGTGATCGGCGACGGCGCGATGACGGCCGGCATGGCTTTCGAAGCGATGAACAATGCGGGCGTATGCGACGACGTGCCGCTGCTCGTGATCCTGAACGACAACGACATGTCGATTTCGCCGCCCGTCGGCGCGCTCAATCGCCATTTGGCCCGTTTGATGTCGGGGCGTTTCTATGCGGCCGCCCGTGCGGGCGTGGAGCGCGTGTTGCGCGTCGCCCCGCCGATGCTCGAATTGGCGCGCAAGCTCGAAGAGCACGCGAAGGGCATGGTCGTGCCCGCCACGTTGTTCGAGGAATTCGGCTTCAATTACATCGGGCCGATCGATGGTCACGATCTCGATTCGCTGATCCCGACGCTGCAAAACATCCGTGAATTGCGCGGCCCGCAGTTCCTGCACGTCGTGACGAAAAAGGGCCAAGGCTACAAGTTGGCCGAAGCCGATCCCGTGCTCTATCACGGCCCGGGCAAGTTCAATCCCGCCGAAGGCATCAAGCCCAGCACGACGCCTTCGAAGAAGACGTACACGCAGGTGTTCGGCGAATGGTTGTGCGATGCCGCCGAGCTCGATTCGCGCGTCGTCGGCATCACGCCGGCCATGCGTGAAGGCTCCGGCATGGTCGAGTTCGAAAAGCGTTTCCCGGATCGCTACTTCGACGTGGGCATCGCCGAGCAGCATGCGGTGACGTTCGCGGGCGGCATCGCGACGGAAGGGATGAAGCCCGTCGTCGCCATCTATTCGACGTTCCTGCAGCGTGCATACGATCAATTGATTCACGACGTCGCGTTGCAGAATCTGCCCGTCGTATTCGCGATCGACCGCTCGGGCCTCGTCGGCGCCGATGGCGCGACGCATGCCGGCGCGTACGATCTCGCCTTCCTGCGCTGCGTCCCGAACATGACGGTGATGGCGCCGGCCGACGAAAACGAATGCCGCCAAATGCTGTACACGGCCCTGCAGCAGCCGAATCCGACGGCCGTGCGCTATCCGCGCGGTGCGGGCACGGGCGTGGCGACGGTCAAGCAGATGACGGCGTTGCCGGTGGGGCGGGGCGAGATTCGCCGTCAATCGACGGCTCCGAAGGGCAGCCGAATCGCGATTCTGGCGTTCGGCACGATGGTCGCGCCGTCGCTGGCCGCCGCCGAGGCGCTCGATGCCACGGTGGCCAACATGCGGTTCGTGAAGCCGGTCGATGCCGAACTGCTGCGCGAACTGGCGAAAACGCACGATGCGCTGGTCACGATCGAGGAAGGCTGCATCATGGGTGGCGCGGGTTCGGCTTGCGTGGAATCCCTGCTTGCCGATGGGGTTGTTCGGCCCGTACTACAATTGGGCCTTCCCGACAGCTTCATCGATCATGGCGATCCTGCCAAGCTGTTGGCGGAATGCGGCCTGGACGGCGCGGGCATCGAAAAGTCGATTCGTGCGCGCTTTCTGGAGCCGGCGGCCAAGCTGGCGGCGCAGCGCGTCGCTTGATCCGGGGCTGGCCGCTTAGGCGGCCGCCCGTTCGTTCGGATGTATGCATGGGCCTTCGGGCCCATTTTTCGTTTTATTGGACAAAACAACGATGAACCAAATGAACCCCGCCTTCGTGATGCCTGACGTGCAGAGCACGGCCGACACGCGGCAGATTCCGATTCAGCGCGTCGGGGTCAAGGGCGTGCGTCATCCGTTGACGGTGCGCAGCGCGAGCGGCGAAGTGCAGCCGACGGTGGGAATGTGGAATCTGGACGTGCATCTGCCCGCGCATCAGAAAGGCACGCACATGTCGCGTTTCGTGGCCCTGCTCGAGGAGAACAAGGCGCCGCTCGAAGCCGCGACGTTCCGCAAGATGCTGGCCGACATGCTCGCCAAGCTCGAAGCGACGGCCGGCCGCATCGAAGTGGCGTTCCCATACTTCGTGCCGAAGACGGCCCCGGTGTCGGGCGTCTCCAGCTTGCTCGATTACGAGGTGACGCTGACGGGGCAGGCGCGCGATGGCGAAGTTCGCACGTTCATGCGCGTTCTCGTTCCCGTGACGAGCCTGTGCCCGTGCTCCAAAGAGATCTCGCAATACGGCGCGCACAATCAGCGTTCGCATGTGACGATCGAAGTCGAGCTCGTCGCCGATTTGCCGGTCGAGGCGTTGATTCGCATGGCCGAGGAAGAGGCGTCGTGCGAATTGTGGGGATTGCTGAAGCGGCCCGACGAGAAGTTCGTGACGGAGCGCGCTTACGAGAATCCGAAGTTCGTCGAAGACCTCGTGCGCGACGTGGCGCAGCGGCTCAACGAAGACGCGCGCATCGTGTCGTACGTGCTCGAGGCGGAAAACTTCGAATCGATCCACAACCACAGCGCTTATGCGGTCATCGAGCACGACAAGCGCAACGTCGCCGCTTGACGGCGTAGGGCTCGACCGTCGAGCCCTACGTTGCTGCAGCGCTGGACCGTTGGATTGCTAGCGTCACCTTCGCCGCGCGATGGCTTCGATGGCTTCGACAGATCCGGCTATCGCGCGAGCGACGATAAATCCCAGCGCGGCTTGACCGTGAACGCGTAGTCTTTGTTCGCTTGCTCGGGCCAGCGCTGCAGCCGCAATGCGCCGGCCAGCGCGATCATCGCGCCGTTGTCCGTGCACAGCGAAAGGTCGGGGTAGTGAACGTCGAAGCCGCGCTTCTTGGCGGCGGCCGACAGCGCCTCGCGCAGTTGCCGATTCGCGCCCACGCCTCCTGCGACGACGAGACGCTTGAGTCGTGTCTTCTTCAGCGCTGCCAGCGATTTCGCCATGAGTACTTCGACGGCGGCGTCGACGAAGCCGCGCGCCAAATCGGCTTTTTCTTGTTCGCAGACATTGGCGCCGAGTTGCTTCGTGTGCGTGAGGACGGCGGTTTTCAAACCGCTGAAGCTGAAATCGAGGTTGCCCGAGTGGAGCATCGGCCGCGGCAGCGTGAACGTGCCCGGCGTGCCGAACTCGGCGAGCCGGGACACCTCCGGCCCGCCCGGATAGCCGAGACCGAGCAGCTTGGCGGTCTTGTCGAAGGCTTCTCCTGCCGCATCGTCGAGCGTTTCGCCGAGCGTTTCGTACACGCCCACCTCGCTCACGCGCATGAGCTGGGTGTGGCCGCCCGAGACGAGCAGGGCGACGAACGGGAACGGCGGCGGCTCATCGACGAGCAGCGGCGACAGCAGATGCCCCTCGAGGTGATGGATGCCGATGGTCGGCTTGTCCCACGCCATCGCCAGCGCATTGGCGATGCTGGCGCCGACGAGCAGCGCACCGGCAAGCCCGGGGCCCTGCGTGAAGGCGATTGCATCGATATCGGCGCGCGACGCGTTCGAGCGGGCGAGGACGTCCTCGAGCAGCGGCAGCGCCCGGCGGATGTGGTCGCGCGACGCGAGCTCGGGAACGACCCCGCCGTATTCGCGGTGCATGGCGATTTGTGAATGCAACGCGTGTGCGAGCAGGCCGCGCTCGGTGTCGTAGAGCGCGAGCCCGGTTTCGTCGCACGAGCTTTCGATGCCGAGAACGAGCATGGGGTGTGGGCAGAGGTGACTGCGGCCGGTGCTTGGCCGTCACCGCGAGGAGAGCGTGAAAAACACAAAAGTATAACAGTGCGCCGTGCCGGGCCGCTTGCGCAGGTAAAATGCGCGCCATGGAATCTTTCGACATCGCTGTCATCGGCGCGGGCGCTGCCGGCATGATGTGCGCGGCAGTCGCCGGACAGCGCGGCGCGCGCGTCGTCCTCATCGATCATGCGCCGCGCTTGGCGGAGAAAATCCGCATCTCGGGCGGCGGCCGCTGCAACTTCACGAACCTTCAAGCGGGCCCGGCCAACTATATTTCGGCCAACTCGCACTTCTGTCGATCGGCGCTGGCACGCTATACGCCGCGCGACTTCCTTGCCTTGCTGAAGTCGCATCGCGTCACATGGCACGAGAAGCACCGCGGCCAGCTCTTTTGCGACCATTCGAGCGAATCGGTCATCGACATGCTGAAGGCCGAGTGCGACACCGGCCGCATCGCTTGGCGGCGCCCTGTCGCCGTCGAGGCCGTGCGTCGCGGCGAGGCGGCCGGCTTTGCGCTCGATACGAACGCCGGTGAAATCGCCGCGCGAGCGCTCGTCATTGCGACGGGCGGCTTGTCGATCCCCAAGATCGGGGCGACCGACTTTGCCTATCGCGTCGCGAAGCAATTCGGTCACAAGCTCGTCGACATGCGGCCGGCGCTCGTGCCGCTGACGTTTGCATCGGATGAATGGTCGCCGTTCTCGACGTTGGCCGGCGTGTCGTTGGAAGTGGAAGTGACGACGGGGCCGAAGGGCGCGCAAGGCTCGTTCGTCGAGGATTTGCTGTTTACGCACCGAGGCCTGTCGGGCCCGGGCATTCTCCAAACCTCGAGTTACTGGCGCAGCGGCGATCCCATCGTGATCGATCTGCTGCCGGGCCGCGACGTCGCCGCCGAATTGCTCGAGGCCAAAGCGAGCGGCACGAAGCGGCAGATCGGCAATCTGCTCGCGCAGTGGCTGCCCGCACGCCTTGCCCATGCCTGGCTCGAGGCGCACGACGTCTCGGCCGAGGCGCGCTTGCTCGATTTGTCCGATAAAACGCTGCGCCGCCTCGGCGAGGCGTTTTCGCGATGGCGCGTGACTCCATCGGGCACCGAGGGCTACCGCAAAGCCGAGGTGACGAAAGGCGGCGTCGATACGAGGGACGTGTCGTCGTCGACGATGATGAGCTCGCGCGTGCCCGGGCTCTACTTCATCGGCGAAGCCGTCGACGTCACGGGCTGGCTCGGCGGGTACAACTTCCAGTGGGCCTGGGCGTCGGGTGTGGCGGCAGGCGAAGCCGCATACGAATTTACACGTAGTGCTTGACAAATTTCGTGTAAATGTGCAGAAGGTCTGCTATACTCCCGGACCTTTGGGAAAATTTCCTTTTCGGAAACATGACGATCATCCGCGTAAAAGAAAACGAGCCCTTCGAAGTCGCGATGCGCCGCTTCAAGCGCACGATCGAGAAGAACGGTCTGTTGACCGAGCTTCGCGCGCGCGAGTTCTTCGAAAAGCCGACGGCCGAGCGCAAGCGCAAGAAGGCTGCTGCCGTGAAGCGCCACTTCAAGCGCCTGCGCAGCCAGATGCTTCCGAAAAAATTCTATTGATTTGCCTTACGCCGGCCGGCTTCGGCCGTTTGCACGCGTTTTGCGCGAAACCCGCTTGAGGGAAGGTCCCAAGCGGGTTTTTGCGCTCATGTGGCTGCGCTTGCGTTATCCCATTCAGTTGTTCCTTCTTGCATTCGGGTGAAAGATGAGTCTGAAAGATCGCATCAACGACGACATGAAAGCCGCCATGCGCGCGCGCGAAACGGGCCGCCTGTCCACGATTCGCTTGCTGTTGGCCGCGATCAAGCAACGTGAGGTCGACGAACGCGTCACACTCGACGATGCAGCGGTCACGGGCGTCATCGACAAGATGATCAAGCAACGCAAGGACTCGATCAGCCAATTCGAAGCCGCCGGCCGCACCGATCTCGTCGACCAGGAGCGTGCCGAGCTAGCCGTGCTGACGGCTTATATGCCGGCCCAGCTTTCCGAAGCGGAAATCGCCGAGCAGGTGCAGGCAGCCGTCGCCGAGACCGGTGCCGCCGGCCCGCAGGACATGGGCAAGGTCATGGCGGTGCTCAAAGGCAAGCTGGCGGGCCGGGCCGACATGACGGCGGTGTCGGGGCTCGTGAAGGCGGCATTGGCCAAGTAATCGCCAACTCGACGCAGGAGGCATCGCCGGCGCATGCGCTCGGCGGGCACTTCGGAGTCGTCGGTTCCGCTCCCCTATCGCTCGTGATTCCGGCCGCTTTCCTTCAGGATCTGCTCAACCGCATCGACATCGTCGATGTGGTGGGCAAGTACGTCCAGCTCAAAAAGGGCGGCGCGAACTTCATGGGCCTGTGCCCATTCCACAACGAGAAAAGTCCTTCGTTCACCGTGAGCCCGACCAAGCAGTTCTATCACTGCTTCGGATGCGGCGCGCACGGCACGGCGATCGGTTTCTTGATGGAGCACGCGGGCCTCTCGTTCCCGGAGGCCGTCGGCGATCTTGCCCAATCGGTCGGCTTGACGGTCCCGCAGGAGCCGTCGCCCATGCGCGGTGGCTATGGCGGCGACAAGGGCGGCTCGGGCTCGGAGCGATTCGCTCCGGCCGACGGCAGGGCGGCCGCGGCATTGTCGGATCTGATGCAGGCGGCTTGCGACTACTACCGCAAGGCCTTGCGCGGTGCGCCGCAGGCGATCCAGTACCTGAAAAAGCGCGGGCTGACCGGCGAAATCGCGGCGCGTTTCGGGCTCGGTTACGCGCCCGATGGATGGCAGAACCTCGAGGCCGTCTTTCCCAATTACCACGACGAGGGGCTCGCCGAAGCGGGGCTCGTCATCGTCAGCGAGAAACTCGACGCCCAGGGGCAGCCGCGTCGTTACGACCGCTTTCGCGAGCGGATCATGTTCCCGATCCGCAACGTGAAAGGGCAGGTGATCGGCTTCGGCGGGCGCGTGCTCGACGGCGGCGAGCCGAAGTATTTGAATTCGCCGGAAACGCCGCTATTTAGTAAGGGAAGCGAACTGTACGGGCTTTTCGAGGCGCGCTTGGCGATACGCGAGGCGCGTTCGGTGCTCGTGGTGGAAGGGTATATGGACGTCGTCGCGCTGGCACAGCTCGGATTTCCGAATGCCGTTGCGACCCTTGGCACGGCCTGCACGCCGATTCACGTGCAAAAGCTGTTGCGCCAAACGGATACCGTCATTTTCAGTTTCGACGGCGATGCGGCCGGACGGCGCGCGGCGCGCCGGGCGCTCGACGCCTGCTTGCCGCACGCTGCCGACAACCGCACGATCCGGTTCCTCTTCCTGCCGACGGAGCACGATCCCGACAGCTACATCCGGGAGTTCGGCAAGGACGCGTTTTCGGAGCAGATCGAGCATGCGCTTCCGCTTTCGCAGTTCATGCTGAACGAGGTGCTGGCCGGCAAGGAACTCGATACGCCGGAAGGCCGGGCGCGTGCGTTGTTCGATGCAAAGCCGCTGCTGCAGGCGCTGCCAGCCAACGCATTGCGGGCGCAGATCATGCATATGTTCGCCGATCGGCTGAATGTGCCGTTCGATGAAGTTGCCGAATTATGCAACGTCGATACGCGCATCGCACCGCCGGCGCGGCGGGCTCCGGCGCGGAAGGACAGGCGCCGGGTCACGGGAATCGAGGAGCGCGCGTTGCGCAATTTGGTCATGTATCCGCGCATCGTGTCGGTGCTGGACGAAGAGAGCGAGGACAGCCTCTTCAACCAGACTCACCATGGCGAGTTGTTCGCGGAGGCGGCCACCCATGCACGCGCGCTGGGCGATACGGCGGAATTTCGTCTGCTGTCGGACCTGCTCAGAAATGGGGCCAATGCTGCGACTTTCGAAGAAATCTTCCGCGAAATTCTGGTCTATGATGAAAACGTGCGCGATCTGTTGCTGCACGACGCGGAAGACGCCGCGGCGGCCGAGCAGCAACAAGAGAGCGAGCGCATTGCCGCCGAGGAATTCCAGGCGGCCATCTTGAAGATCCGCTATGACGCGTGCTGCGAGCGGCTGGAACGGTTGTCGCGCCAGTCGAAGCTCACACCGGACGAAATCGAACAATTCGCGGAATTGAACCGACAGCGAGCCGACATGAAACGGAGGCTGGGCCTATGACTTCGGAAGAGGGACTATCCCGTGTGTGCTATAATAAAAGGTTTTCAGCGGTTTAGTTTGTCTTTTCAAAGCAGGGGCGCTGATGCAGAGGCGAGATAGCGATGGCAAAGGCAACGATGGCAAAGACTATGAGCGAAAAGGTGGCCGCGAAGGCGGCTGCCGAGGCGGCGGAGAAGCGCGCGACGGGGACGAGCAAGGGCGGCGCCCGGGGTTCCGTCCAGCGCACGGCGGCGCCGGCGCGCAAAGTCGTCGTTGCCGAAACCGCTGACGCTTCTGGCGGCAAAAGATCGGCTGCGGGCGCAGCCGGGCGGGTCGGCAAGGGATCGGCAGGCTCGGGGGCTGTGAGAACTTCGGCGGCAGCCGCCGATATGATGAAGGCGGCCAAGACGTCCGCCAAGCCGGAGACGAGGGCCGCCGCCGCGAGGCGTGCTGGTTCGAAAAGCGCAGAGGGCGCGGCTGCCACGCCGGACGATTCGGCAGTGCGCGATACCCGAGTATCCACGGTGCAACCGGCTGAAGTCCAGCAGCCGCGAGTCGAGACTAGAGCCGGTACGGCGAACTCCATGACGAAAAAGCTGAACGAAGTATCCGTCGATGACGACGCAACGCAAGCCGACGAGCAGCAAGTTGCTCCGGGCAAGGGCGAGAAAGCTAAGGCGCGCGATCGTCGCGCCAAGGAAAAGGCGCTGCTGAAGGACGCGTTCGCGTCGACTCAGCCGGGCACGGCGGAGGAGCTCGAAGAGCGCCGTTCGAAGCTGCGCGCGCTGATCAAGCTCGGCAAGGAGCGTGGCTTTCTGACGTATGCGGAAATCAACGATCACCTGCCCGACAACTTTGCCGAGACCGAGGCGATCGAAGGTATCATCAGCACGTTCAACGACATGGGCGTGGCCGTCTACGAGCAGGCGCCCGATGCCGAAACGCTGCTGTTGAACGACAACGCGCCGGCCGTTTCGTCGGACGACGAAGTCGAGGAAGAAGCCGAAGTTGCGCTGTCCACCGTCGATTCGGAGTTCGGCCGCACGACGGATCCGGTTCGGATGTACATGCGCGAAATGGGCACGGTGGAGTTGCTCACGCGCGAAGGCGAAATCGAGATCGCGAAGCGGATCGAAGACGGCCTGAAGCACATGGTGATGGCGATTTCGGCTTGCCCGACGACGATCGCGGACATCCTGGCGATGGCCGAGCGCGTCGCGAACGATGAGATTCGTATCGACGAGCTCGTGGACGGCTTGATCGATCCGAACGCGGAAGACACCGACGGCTTCTCGGCACAAGAGGCCGAAGCGATCGAGAGCGAGACCGAAGAGGAAGAGGAAGAAGAGGCCGACGAGGAAGAAGAGGACGACGGCACGGCGCAGGCTACGGCCAATGCGGCGCAGCTCGAGGCGCTCAAGCGCACGTCGCTCGAGAAGTTCGCGCTGATCAGCGAGTGGTTCGACAAGATGCGCCGCGCCTTCGAGAAGGAAGGCTACAAGTCGAAGTCGTACCTGAAGGCGCAAGAGACGATCCAAAACGAACTGATGTCGATCCGCTTCACGGCGCGCACGGTCGAGCGTTTGTGCGACACGTTGCGTGCGCAAGTGGACGAAGTGCGTCAGGTCGAGCGTCAGATTCTGCACATCGTCGTCGACAAGTGCGGCATGCCGCGTTCGGAGTTCATCGCGCGCTTCCCGAGCAACGAGACCGATCTCGACTGGGCCGAGAAGGTCGTGGCGGAAGGCCATTCGTTCAGCGCGATCCTGTCGCGCAACATCCCGGCCATTCGTGAGCAGCAGCAGCGTTTGCTCGATTTGCAGGCGCGCGTCGTTCTGCCGCTGAAGGATTTGAAGGAAACGAACCGTCAGATGGCGGCCGGCGAATTGAAGGCGCGGCAGGCCAAGCGCGAGATGACGGAGGCGAACCTGCGTCTCGTGATTTCGATCGCGAAGAAGTACACGAACCGTGGCTTGCAGTTCCTCGACTTGATCCAGGAAGGCAACATCGGCTTGATGAAGGCGGTGGACAAGTTCGAATACCGCCGCGGCTACAAGTTCTCGACTTACGCGACGTGGTGGATTCGCCAGGCCATTACGCGTTCGATCGCGGACCAGGCGCGCACCATTCGTATTCCGGTTCACATGATCGAGACGATCAACAAGATGAATCGTATTTCGCGGCAGATTTTGCAGGAGACGGGCCTCGAGCCCGATCCGGCGACGCTCGCGGAAAAGATGGAGATGCCTGAGGACAAGATCCGCAAGATCATGAAGATCGCGAAGGAGCCGATCTCCATGGAAACGCCGATCGGCGACGACGACGATTCGCACCTCGGCGATTTCATCGAGGATTCGAACACGGTTGCGCCGTCGGATGCCGCGTTGCACGCGAGCATGCGCGACGTCGTGAAGGACGTGCTCGATTCGTTGACGCCGCGCGAAGCGAAGGTGCTGCGCATGCGTTTCGGTATCGAAATGAGTACGGATCACACGTTGGAAGAAGTCGGCAAGCAGTTCGACGTGACGCGCGAGCGGATCCGTCAGATCGAGGCGAAGGCGCTGCGCAAGCTGCGTCACCCGAGCCGGTCGGACAAGCTGAAGTCGTTCCTCGAAGGGAACTGATTCGCTGCGATAGGTTGATGTGGTGCGAGGCCCGGGTTGATATGCCGGGCCTTTTTTATCGCTGTGCTTTCGAATTCTCGTTTATTGGGCCTTTGCTATTTGCATGTCGTGGCATTAGCCGATAGACTCGCAATCTTTCCGCGAAGCCGTTCGTTGCATCGTGGATGCCGACACCGCCACTCACAGAGAATTCGAAACAGTGGCGCGAGACGGGCCGGACGCCGTGCTGGTTGCAGGCAGCGGACTCATAATCCGCCTCCGAAAGGACACCGTGGGTTCGACTCCCACCCGGCCCACCATTCTTTCTTTCGATGTGTTCCGCAGGGATCGTTGAAAGCCGAGCTGCGTGCGCCCTTTAAGCTACCCCCTGTTCCATCTGCCTCCGTCGAGATCCGTTGATTCCCTGCGAGCCGTCGCAACGCGTGTCTTTTTGGTCGCAGGTTCCTGGCGAAAGCTGTCAAGCCATTGGAGGTGGCGCAACCATGTGTGCGGCATACGTACTATGTCGGGACGCAATAGTGGTACGGCGAATCGCGCGGGACCAATGATGGCGGGCTTTTGGGGGCGATGTGCAACGCGGCGGAGGCAGCGCTCCGTGATTTCACTTATTTGACGTCGCCGAAGGTGGAAGCCACGATACGTTGCCCAATGGAAGGCGCGCTGGGAAACGAACGTTTGTTTTGCGGCCGAAATTCCAGCGAGTCCACTGGGTTCATCTTTAAATACTTTCGGACTACGCAGGAGACCGCCGATGAGCCGGAATCAGCCGATCAACGTACAGACCTTCATCAACGAGCACCCCTTCGGTAGATTTCAATGGCTCGTCTTCTTCGTGTGCTTTGTCATCGTCTTGCTAGACGGGTTCGACACAGCCTCCATCGGTTTTGTTGCGCCTGCGCTGCTGACGGAATGGCATCTTGGCAAACCCGACCTTGCCCCTGTACTGAGTGCGGCTCTATTCGGCCTCGCCTGCGGATCGCTGACTGCCGGCCCGCTTTCGGATCGCCTGGGCCGTCGTTCCTTGTTGCTCTGGGCCGTGCTTTTGTTCGGCATGGCCTGCTTGGGCTCGGCGTTTGCCCAGACGCTGGAGCAGCTTACGGTCTTGCGGTTCGTGACGGGCCTTGGGCTTGGCGCTGCGATGCCTAACGCGGTGACGCTGATGGGTGAGTTCTGCCCGGATCGGCGTCGTGCGACGATCATCAATCTCATGTTCTGCGGTTTTCCACTCGGCGCTGCGGCGGGAGGGTTCCTCGCCGCTTGGATGATCCCTCATTTCGGTTGGCGCAGCGTACTGATTTTCGGCGGTGTTACGCCGTTGCTGCTTGCGATTCTGGCTGCGGCGCAAATGCCAGAGTCCGTTCGTTTTATGGTTGCACGCGCGATGCCGAACGAGCGTATTCAAGCCACACTCGCCCGTATTTCGCCCGCGGCGCTCAGCGCGGAGCGCTTCACGCTGACCGAAGCTGCATCGTCGAACGGTCGTAGCGGCGTCAACGTGGTGCTCTCCAAGCCCTACCTCGTGGGCTCAGTGATGCTGTGGCTCGCCTATTTCATGGGGTTGGTGATTTTCTACGCCTCGATCAATTGGATGCCGATCCTGCTCAAGGACGCCGGGCTTCCGCTCAAGAGTGCGACGCTCGTTTCGGCGCTGTTCCCGTTAGGGGGGGTAGGTGCCGTGTTGTCGGGTGTGTTGATGGACCGCTTCAATGCCAATCGAGTGATTGCGGTCTGCTATGGCCTCACAGCCGTCAGTGTTTATGCCATCGGACAAGCTGCCGGAAATATCGGTGCGCTGGTTGCCGTTATCTTCCTCGCCGGCTTGCTGATGAATACAGCCCAATCTTCGATGCCAGCCCTAGCCGCCGCGTTTTATCCTACCGCAGGGCGCGGAACGGGGGTCGCATGGATGCTTGGGGTCGGCCGATTTGGGGGCATCGCGGGATCTTTCCTAGTCGCCGAACTGGCGCGTCGTCACTTCAGCTTCGCTGATATCTTCGCGACGGTGGCTGTAGCGGGGGCTGTCGCCTCTGTAGGTTTGCTCGTCAAGCAGCTTGCTGCGCCGCAAGCGCCGACAAGTTCGGTCGGAGCGGAATCCGTTTCTCATTGATTCGGCGGCAGGACTTTCGCTGTTCTCTTTCGACACCGCGACTTGCGCAACTCAGGTCGCGAAGCCGTGACGCCGTCATTTGGGCCACTCGTCGAGCGCATCGTTATACAACTCGGCAACAAGGGTGCGTAACCAGACGGTTCGTGCATCGTTGTGAAATTTGCGGTGCCAGTGCTGTCGGAGATCAAAGCGCGGTAACGGCAGTGGAGGCTCGACTAGTACGATTGAGGCGTGCTCAGTCGAATAGGCGTAGCCGATCGCGTGCGGAACGGTCGCGATGAGATCGGTGCGGCTCAAGATATACGGCAGGCTCATGAAGTGCGATGTCTCCAGGACGGCACGTCGCACGAGACGTCGCTTGGCTAGATACTTTTCGAGCACCTCTTGGCTGCGGCCTTCCGCACGCACGACAGCATGGCCGCATGCGAGGAACTGCTTTAGCGAGAAGTGCTCCGAAGCGAGCGGGTGGTCGCGCCGCATGAGGCAGATGAAGCGGTGCGTGAAGAGTCTTTGTTGAAAGAAGTTGGTGCCGCGCAGGTCGGGGAAGTAGCCAACTGCAAGGTCGATGCTGCCTGCTTCCAACCCGCGTTCGACGTCGGCGTGAGGTAGCGACACGGAGCGCAGATTTGCGAGTGGCGCGCGTCGCGCGAACTCCTGTAAAAGGCGCGGCAGGAACACGATTTCGCCTACGTCCGATAGCGCGATCGAAAACGTGTGCTTGCTAGTTGCAGGATCGAAGTCGCGTGGCGCGACGAGCCCGTGCTCAATGCGGGCCAGCGCGTCGCGGGCTGCGGGAATGAGCACGAGTGCATATGCCGTGGGCTCCATTCCGCGCGACGTGCGCACGAAAAGCGGATCGCCGAAGTATTCCCGCAGCTTGCCGAGTGCGGCGCTCACGCGCGGCTGGCTGACACCCAGCAGGTCGCCTGCGCGGCTCACATTGCGCGTCTCTTCGAGTGCGACTAGGTAAGGGATCAGATTCAGGTCGAGTTCAGACATGGTCGCGGGGGAATCTCGTTGTCGCGGATGCTGATCGTTCGCTTGCTTCAACGTTTGCTCGTCCTGCTCGGATGACGTCCGGGGGAGGCATTTCAACGGCCTTCTAGCACGAAGTTGCGGCAGTATGGCATTAAAGAATTCGCCGTGCATCCCTACGCTGGCTCCCATGCCATACGACATGGCTCGGCAGTTCAACCACCAATGCTGAGAAGGCTTCAGTCAGAGTTGGAAGTGGATTAAGCTGGGCTGAAACGCGAGCGGCGCTCGCAAATCCGAAGCGATTGCCTGTCCGGCCGCGCAGGAATGATGGCCGAACGCCAATCCTCGTCGCGACCAACGACGCGTGGAGAAATCGATGTCGACACACTCACCACTTGCAATTCATCACGACACGGTGCGGCCCGAATGGGTCGACTATAACGGTCATCTGCGCGACGCGTTCTACGTACTCATCTTCAGCTTCGCGTCCGATGCGTTGACCGACTTCATTGGTCTCGATGAAACAGCCCGCAAAACACGCAGGCGTTCGATCTACACGTTGGAAGCGCATGTCAACTACCTGCGCGAGATCAAGGAAGGGGTTCAGGTACGCGTCGACGTGCGGGTCCTTGCATACGATGCGAAGCGACTGCATGTGTACTTCGAGATGTTCAAACACGACGCGCCCGAGCCGATCGCCGTGAGCGAACAGTTACTTGCGCACGTTGATACGAGCGGGCCCAAAACGGTACCGTTCGACCCGGACGTCCGGGCTCGCATCGAAGCCCTCGCGGCCTCCCATGCGGCTTTGCGGAACGCGCACTATGCAGGACGCGTGATTGGTCTACCGGTGCGGAGCACCAAGTGAGGGTTTTGCATGACTTTCGCCGCGGGAGCGATCCGCGCGGTTCGAGTACGACGCACAACGCGTTTATTGCTGCTAGCCGCCCCTGGACGCGACCCTTGCTTCAGGCGCCCAGGCCTGCGGGAAATCCCACGCCCGCAGCGCTGGAGTCATGGCTTGGACGTCATACTCGACCAGTCGATGGATGTAGAACGAATCCTGTGCCAGCAACGCGTCGAGTTCAGAACGATCTTCGCAGTGTGCGAGTACCATCGCGGCGAGGGCTCGTGCCCGCTGTACGCGCATTCATTGATTTTCTCGGCATCGAGCTGTCCGACATGACGGCGCGTTCCAATCGGAGCTTCGCGGAGCTCAGCCAGCGTGATCACGGATAGTTCGCGCTGAACGCT
>NZ_JBQCIF010000011.1:0-12733 GCF_051953955.1 Trinickia sp.
CTTCGCCCTCGTGGGGCTCGGCGCTTACTTCGGCTTGAACACCTACCTGCGCAATTCGACGATGCACACGCTTGCGCCCTACTCGCAGCTCGTGCAGCCCGAAACCGAATCGGCCAATCTCACGATTTCGTTGCCGTAGGCGAAGGAAAGCGAGGAAAGCGAAGCAGGCACTCGTCCGCCCGACATCGGTTCCCCGTTCGGCACGGCGACGCATCGAGGCGTCACGTCGAGCGCAACGGCGCTTGCAGGGGAGGAGGCAGTTGGGCCAGCTCCGACTGCACGCACTCGTCGACACTGAGCTCGTGCAGTGCCTCGCGCGGCAGCGTCTCGTCGGCGGCGCGGCCGAGCACGTCGAGCACGCGCGGCTTCAGGCGCACGAGCAAGAGCCGCTCGCCGCGCGCGTGCAATTCGGCCGCGAAGATGCGCAGCGCCTCGATCGCCGTGCTGTCGAGGTCGGGCGTTTCTTCCAAGCTCAGCATCACCATGCCCGGTGCGGCCGCCTGAGCGGCGATCAGTTTGCGTGCCTCGCTGAGCACGCGATCGGCGTTCGCGAAAAACAGCGGCGCCTCGGGACGCATGATCATGACGCCGTCCACGGGCCGAGCATCGGCGTGTTTCGACAGATCGACGAAATCGTGGCTGTCGCGCAGGCGGCCGAGCACGCTCACCATCGGCACCGACAAGTTGCGTAGCGTCAGCAGCAGGCTCGCGCCGATCGCGACGAGCAGGCCGTGCAGCACGCCGAGCAGCAGCACGCCCACGAGCGCCGCGGCCGTCAAGAGCCGATCGCGATGCCACGTCAAATACGGACGAAACACATCGGGATGCAGCGAGTGGCTGACGGCATAAATGACGATGGCCGCGAGCACCGGCTCGGGAATGCGGGCAAGCTGCGGCCGCAGGAAGACGACGATGAGGCCGACGACGACGGCGGCGACGAGCCCCGCCCAGCGCGTTTGCGCACCGGCCGCTTCGTTGGCCGACGAGGCCGAATACCCCGCGCCGACGGGCATCCCTTGCAGCAATGCCGAGACGAGATTCGCGCCGCCGAGCGCGACGAGATCGCGATTGGCCGACATCTCGTCGCCGTGCTTGAGCGCGAAACTGCGGATCGAGCCGTACGATTCCGCATAGAGAATCAGCATCAGCGCGAAGCCGAGTTCGAGCGTCTGCAGCCATTGCGTGCGCGCGAACGCGGGTAGGCCGAGGCGTACGTTCTGCACGTCGATCGCGCCGACCACACCGATGCCCCAGCCATGCCAATCGATGAAGTACCCCGCGCCAATGCCGAGCACGATGACGACGAGCGTCGCCGGAATCCGCGCACTGCGGCCGAGCGCGAACAAGATCGCGAGCGCGATGCCGCCCACGGCGACGCTGTGCAGGTTCCAGGAGAAGAGCTGGCGCGCGAGATCGAACGCCATGCGCGGCACGTCGCCATAATGCGACGAGACGCCGAGGATGCTCGGCAGTTGCTTGACGGCGATCGTCAGTGCCAGCCCGAACGCGAAACCGCGCAATACGGGTTTGGCGACGAAGTCGGACATGCCGCCGAGCCGCGCGATGCCCGCCAGCACGAACAAAATGCCCGTTGCGGCGACGAGCGCCGCGGCGTAGGCAAGATGCGCCGCGACACCGCCGCCCGCCTGCGCGCTGACGGTAGCCGCGAGCACGGCCGCCGAGGACGAAGTCGACGAGACGATCGCGAAGCGGCTGCGCCCGAGCAAGGCATAGACGGTCAATCCCGCGAGCAGCGCGACGATCCCGGCTTGCGGCGGCATGTTGGCGATACTTGCATAGGCGACGGCTTCAGGCAGCAGCAGACCGGCTATCGACGCGCCGGCGAGCGCGTCCTTCAGAGCCCGCCGCGCGGGCGGCTTCGGCACGCCCGGTTGCGCATAGCTGGATGGCTCCTGCAGATGCGCGGCGGCCGCGTGGCCCGTATCGATCGTCATGGCGTCGAGTGCCGAGTCGCAGTCGCGATCAACGTGCGGGATGCACGGTGCCCGACCAGCCGGGCAAGTAGCGCGCCTCCTGGGCGTGCGCGCAAGCTAGCGCGGCCTCGAGGGCCTTGTCGAAATTCTTGCGCACGCGCTTTTCGGGGACTCTCGGCCGCAGATAGTCGGCCCAGAGGAATTCGCTGAACGGCGCCATGTCCTTCGCGTAGCCGCCCACTCGGCGCAGCGCGCCGGCGAGGCTGCGATACGGATCGTCGACGAGCCCCGTCAACGTGCCGGGTAGCCCGTCATAGTCGCAGCGCGTGCCGTCCGCGCCGAACGGGTGCACCCACTGGAAGTGCTCCATCATGCGCCAAAAGATGACAGGATCGAGCCAGGAGAGATCGCGCAGCACCATCGCCTGAACCTCGCTCACGCCTTCCTCGATCAACGCGAGCCCGAGGTGGTGGTGGTCGACGACGAAGTATTGCTGCCGCGGGCCGAGAACCGCGGGAAACCAATGCGTCGAGATCGCTTGCGCGCGTCCTTTTTTATCGAGCGACTTCCAATGCTCGCGCTTGGCGCGAACTTCGTGATAGCCCACCGTGACCTGCGTGGGGCGCAGCGCCTCGAGCTTGACCGGTATCAAGCGAACGTCGGCCGTCGGACCTTGCATGGTCACCCCCTTTCTCGTGGTGTGTGCGTTGTTTCCGTTTCTCGGCGTCATGGCGTTCACTGCGCCGACCGCGCGCCGATTGCCTCAACGAGCGGCCCCAACGAGCGCCCGTGCGCGCCGAGCCGGCGCGGACGCTCAACGGCCGCCGCTGTTCGAGGTCACGCCCGTCGACGATTTCTTCTTCATGAGCTTGTAGAGTGCGGCCAATGCGACGGGCACGATCGCCGCGCCGACGCCGACCAGCACGATCAAGTTCAGGTACTGACGAATGAACGGGATATTGCCGAAGAAATAACCGGCCAGCACGAGCAACAAGACCCACAATGCGGCGCCGGTCACGTTGAACAGCTGGAACCGTCCCGCCGGCATGTCGGAAACGCCGGCCACGAACGGCGCGAACGTGCGCACGACGGGAATGAAGCGCGCGAGCACGATCGTCTTGCCGCCATGCCGCTCGTAAAAGTCGTGCGTCTTTTGGAGCGCGGCCCGATCGAGAAAGCGCTCCAAGAACGGGATATGCGTATTGAACACTTTAGGCCCGATCGCGCGGCCGATCAGATAGTTGACGGTGTTGCCGGTGACCGACGCCACGAGCAGCAGCACGATCAACGACGCGAGGTTCATTTCCCCCGTCGCGCAGAACGCCCCGCCGATGAAAAGCAGGGAATCGCCGGGAAGGAACGGCAAGACGACGAGACCCGTTTCGCAAAAAACAATCAGAAACAAGACGGCGTACACCCACGCGCCGTACTGATGGACGAAGTCGCCGAGGAACTTGTCGATGTGCAGAATCAGCGTGAGAAGATGAAGCAGCGTGTCCAAAGGCATTCCTTCCTAGAAAACAAAACGACCGAAGCGGCACGCAGCTCGAGCGCCACCTGCGCGCCGTGCGCGCGATCACCGCGCCATGATACCGAAACTGCATGACCGATCTCGAAACAGCCCGGCGACCCTGGCAGATCGAGGGAATCGGCCTGCGGCAAATCGCTATAATCGCCGCATGTCCCAATTTCCCGAATCGCCGGCCGACGCCGAGCGCGCCACGCCCCCGACGGCGAGCGCGCGCCGTGCGATCGCCCCGCTGCCCGATCAGCTGATCAGCCAAATCGCCGCCGGTGAGGTCGTCGAGCGCCCGGCCTCGGTCGTCAAGGAACTGCTCGAAAACGCGCTCGATGCGGGGGCCACAACGCTGCGCATCCTGCTCGATGCGGGCGGCATCAAACGCATTTCGATCGCCGACGACGGCTGCGGCATCCCGCCGAGCGAATTGCCGCTCGCCTTGATGCGCCACGCGACGAGCAAGATCCGCTCGCTGGCCGAGCTCGAGGCGGTGGCCACGCTCGGGTTTCGCGGCGAAGCGCTCGCCTCGATCGCCTCGGTGGCCGAGATGTTCATCACGAGCCGCACGCCCGACACCGCGCACGCCACGCGCATCGACGCGCAAACGGGCGCGCTGACGCCGGCCGCGGGCGCGGTGGGCACCACGATCGAAGTACGCGAGCTTTACTTCAACACGCCGGCGCGCCGGAAGTTCCTCAAAAGCGAACAAACCGAGCTCGGCCATTGCGTCGAGATGATCAAGCGCGCGGCGCTCGCGCGGCCCGACGTGGCGATCTCGGTGATGCACAACGGCCGCGCGCTCGAGCATTGGAATGCGAGCGAACCGCCCGTGCGCGTCTCGAAGATCCTGGGCGAAGCGTTCGCGAGTGCGCACTTGCCGCTCGAGGAAGCCGCGGGAGAAATCGCAGTGTACGGCTGCGCCGGATTGCCGACGGCGAGCCGCGGCCGCGCCGACCAGCAATACTTTTTCGTCAATGGTCGCTTCGTGCGCGACAAGCTGCTCACGCACGCGGTGCGCGCAGCCTACGAAGACGTCCTGCACGGCGATCGCTATCCGTCCTACGTGCTGTTCCTCGACCTGCCGCCCGAGGCGGTCGACGTGAACGTGCACCCGTCGAAGATCGAAGTCCGTTTCCGCGATTCGCGCGCGGTCCATCAATTCGTGTTCCATGCGCTGCAGCGCGCGCTCGCCCGCCATGCCGGCGCTTCGCCCGAGACGACGGCGCTCGGCCATGCGGCGCAGATCGAGCCGCGCGCTGGTGCAGGCATCGGCGGCATGACCGGCAACGGTTCGGCGCCGGGCGGCGTAGCGCTTTCGGCCGCGAGCCGCGGTGGCACGACCTGGATGCGCGATTCGCGGATGACGCAGGGCACGCTGCCCGTCGCGCAGCCGCTCGCGCTCTACGACGCGCTGTTCGGGCGCAAGGATGCCGCTCGTGCGGACGGCAGCGCAGCCGGCGATGCCGCGGCCCTCGAGCGCATCGATGGCGCGCCCTGGCTGCCCACGCCTGCTTCGTCGCCGTTCGAAGCACGAGATGGCGCGGCGCAAGCGCCCGGCCCAGCATTCGCCGGATCGCATGCCGCGCCGATGGCCGCCGATCTCGAACAGCCGCTCGGCTTCGCGCTCGGCCAGATTCACGGTGTCTACGTGCTCGCGCAGAACGCGCGCGGGCTCGTCATCGTCGACATGCACGCGGCGCACGAGCGCATCTTGTACGAGCAATTCAAACGCGCGCTGGCCGAGCGCGCCGTAGCGGTGCAGCCGCTGCTGATTCCCGTCTCGATGACGGCCGATGCGGTCGAAATCGGCACGGTGGAGGAGGAACGCGAATCGCTCGCGGCGCTCGGCTTCGATCTCGCCGCACTCTCGCCGACCACGCTCGCCATCCGAGCCGTGCCGGCACTGCTCAAAGACGCCGATCTCCCCGCGCTCGCGCGCGCCGTGCTGGCCGATCTGCACGCATACGGCGGCTCGCGCGTGCTGACCGAGCGCCAGCACGAGTTGCTGGGCACGCTGGCCTGCCATCATGCCGTGCGCGCGAACCGGCGGCTGACGCTCGACGAGATGAACGCGCTGCTGCGCCAGATGGAGGCGACCGAGCGCGCCGATCAGTGCAATCACGGCCGGCCGACGTGGTACCAGCTGACGCTCGCCGATCTCGATCGCCTTTTCTTGCGCGGGCAGTAGGCGCGTGAACGCATCCGCATCGAATCGCATCGCCATCGCTTGCCTGCTGGGCCCGACCGCGTCGGGCAAGACCGCGGCGGCGCTCGCGTTCGCGGCGAAGCACCCGTCGGAGATCGTCAGCATCGATTCGGCGCTCGTCTACCGCGGCATGGACATCGGCACGGCGAAGCCGACACCCGATGAGCGCGAGCGCGTGCCGCATCATCTCATCGACGTCCGGGACCCGGCCGAAGCCTACTCGGCGGCCGATTTTCGCGCCGATGCGCTGCACGCGATCGGCGAGATCCTCGCACGCGGCCGCGTGCCGCTGCTCGTCGGCGGGACGATGCTCTACTACAAGGCGTTGACGCAGGGCCTGAACGACTTGCCGAGCGCCGATGCCGACGTGCGCGCGTCATTGGACGCGGACGCGGCCCGCGAGGGATGGCCCGCGCTGCATGCACGGCTCGCGAGCGTCGATCCGGTCACCGCGGCACGCTTGGCGCCGAACGACGCTCAGCGCATCCAACGGGCGCTCGAAGTCTTCATGCTGACGGGACAGCCGATGTCGGCGTTGCTGGCGGCACCCGAGCGCAGAGACGAAAACGAAGCGCCGTACCGTTTCGTGCCGGTTGCGCTCGAACCGAGTGATCGGTCGGTGCTGCATGCGCGCATCGAGCGGCGCTTCGATGCCATGCTGGAGGCCGGTTTCGTCGATGAAGTCAGGGCTCTTCGCTCACGCGGCGATTTGGACCCGGGCCTCCCCTCGATGCGCTGCGTCGGCTACCGGCAGGCGTGGGAATATTTGGACGGGGCAATCGATTACGCGACGATGCGCGACAAAGGCGTGTTCGCCACGCGCCAGCTCTGCAAGCGGCAACTCACGTGGCTGCGCTCGATGCCCGAGCGCATCGTCATCGATTGCTGTGCGCCGAGCGCGACCGATGACGCGGTGCGCGCGGTGGAGGCGATCGCTCGTGCCACCGAGGACGGCACGCGCCGCTAAGCGTAGCGGCGCTCTCGCCGACGGTGCGAAAAAACCCGCACCGCAGCGCGTGCGCTTCACACCACGACCGTCTGCGCCTCGCCTTCCTTGCTCGCGCGCACGACGCCGATCTTCCAGACCTGCTCGCCCGCCGCCGTCAGTTCGCGCACGGCATCGTCGGCCATGTCCGCCGCCACGATGACCGCCATTCCGATCCCGCAGTTGAAGACGCGATGCATCTCGGCATCGGCGACGCCGCCATGCTGCTGCAGCCACGTGAACAGCGGCGGCATCGGCCAGGCCGACTGCTGCAGCTCGGCCGTGAGCCCTTCGCGCAGCACGCGCGGAATGTTCTCGACGAGCCCGCCGCCCGTGATGTGGGCCATCCCCTTCACGGTGATCTTGCTCATCAGCGCGAGCAGCGGCTTCACGTAGATGCGCGTGGGCGCCATCAGCGTGTCGGCCAGCGAGCGGCCGTGGAAATCGGCCGAGAGGTCGGGATTCGCGCGCTCGATGATCTTGCGCACGAGCGAGAACCCGTTCGAATGGATGCCGCTGGACGCCAGGCCCAGCACGACGTCGCCCGGGACGATCGTGCTGCCGTCGATGATCTTGCTCTTTTCGACGGCGCCGACGGCGAAGCCCGCCAGGTCGTATTCGCCGTCAGGATACATGCCCGGCATCTCGGCCGTTTCGCCGCCGATCAGCGCGCAGCCCGACAGCTCGCAGCCTTGCGCGATGCCCTTCACCACCGTGGCCGCCGTGCCGACGTCGAGCTTGCCGCAGGCGAAGTAATCGAGGAAGAACAACGGCTCGGCGCCTTGCACGAGGATGTCGTTCACGCTCATCGCGACGAGATCCTGGCCGACCGTGTCGTGTTTATTCAGATGAAACGCGAGCTTGAGCTTCGTGCCGACGCCGTCGGTGCCCGACACGAGCACGGGCTCGCGATATTTCTTGGGGACCTCGAACAGCGCGCCGAACCCGCCGATGCCGGCTAGCACGCCTTCGCGCAGCGTCTTTTTCGCAAAGGGCTTGATGGCGTCGACGAGCGCATCGCCGGCGTCGATGTCGACGCCCGCGTCGCGATACGACAGACCCTGGGCGCCAGCATGGGCGTCCGGCGCGGATTTCGGTTGATTCATGGGGAAGGGCGAGAAGGTCGGTAAAATGCGATTTTAACCGATGCTGACTGGGATACGCCTTTGTCGCAGAATTCTCCGATTCTCACACCCTACCAACGCCAAGCGCTCTTCTGGAGCGCCGTCGCGCTGGGCCTAGGCATTCTGCTATGGCTGCTCAGCCCCGTGCTGACGCCGTTCCTGCTCGGCGCGATCCTCGCCTACATCCTGCAGCCGGGCGTCGCCTGGCTCGTGCGCCATCGCGTGCCCCGCGGCATTGCGGCGCTGCTGATGATGCTCGTGTTCGCGATCGTCGTCTCGCTGCTCGCCCTGCTCGTCTTCGCGGTCGTGCAAAAGGAAGGGCCCCAGTTGAAAGCGCAGATTCCGGGGCTCATCTCGCATCTGCATGATTGGCTGCAACCGAAGCTCACGCTGCTCGGCTACGGCGACGTCTTCGATTTCTCGAGCCTGCGCGACATGCTCACTTCGCAGCTCGAAGGCAGCGCTCAAACGGTCGCGCTCGCGGCCTGGAAGTCGCTGCGCACGAGCGGCAACGTCATGATCACCGTGATCGGCGACGTCGTCATGGTGCCGCTCGTGCTCTACTACCTGCTCTACGACTGGAATACGATGCTCGCGCGGCTCGCCTCGATCGTCCCGCGGCGCTGGCTGCCCAAGACGCTCGAGCTCGCCGTCGAGATGGATCGCACGCTGTCGCAGTATCTGCGCGGCCAATTGCTCGTGATGGGCGTGCTGGCCGCCTTTTACGGCCTCGCGCTGACGATCGCCGGCTTCGAGATCGCCCTGCCGGTCGGCATCTTCACGGGTCTCGCCGTGTTCATTCCCTACGCCGGCTTCGCGACGGGCCTCGCGCTCGCGCTGCTCGCGGCGCTGCTGCAGTTCGGCAGCGTCTACGGTTTCGTCGCCGTCGCCGTCGTGTATGGAATCGGGCAGATCCTCGAAAGCATGTTCCTCACGCCGCGCCTCGTCGGCGAGCGCATCGGCCTGCACCCGCTCGCCGTGATCTTCGCCTTGCTGGCGTTCGGCCAGCTGTTCGGCTTCTTCGGCGTGCTGCTCGCGCTGCCCGTCAGCGCGATCCTGTCCACGGCTCTGCGCGAGGTGCGGCGCGGCTACCTCGCGAGCACGCTCTACAAGAATTGATCGCTTTTTATCGTGACTGTGCATCGTCAACTGACGCTCGATCTCGGCACGCCGCCGCCGTCGACGTTCGATAACTTCTTCGCCGGCGCCAACGCCGAGCTCGTCGCGCGGCTGGCCGAGCTCGACGGCGCGCTGGCGGCGGGCCCGCTCGCCGACCGCACGTTCTACGTCTGGGGCGAGAGCGGCAGCGGCCGCAGCCATCTGCTGTCCGCGCTCGTGCATAGCGCCGCGCCCGGCCGGGCTTCGTTCCTGGGCCCGCAAAGCGCGCTGGCGGCGTTCGCGTTCGACCCCGGCGTGGCGATCTACGCCGTGGACGACTGCGACAAGCTCTCGGGCGCGCAGCAGATCGCGCTGTTCAACCTGTTCAACGAGGTGCGCGCGCATCCGACGAGCGCGCTCGTGGCCACCGGGAACGCCGCGCCGCTCGGGCTCGCCGTGCGCGAAGACCTGCGCACGCGCCTGGGGTGGGGGCTCGTGTACCATTTGGCGCCCCTGCCCGACGACCGCAAGGGCGCCGTGCTCAAGCTCGCAGCGAAAGAGCGCGGCATCGCGCTGGCCGACGACGTGCCGGCCTATCTGCTCACGCACTTTCGGCGCGACATGCCGAGCCTCATGGCCTTGCTCGATGCCCTCGATCGTTTCTCGCTCGAGCAAAAACGCGCGATCACGCTGCCGCTGCTGCGCACGATGCTCGCTTTGCCGGCGTCCGACGCCCCCTCCGAAGGCTCGCCCGCCCCGGCGAGCCGGTTCAAGTAAAATGCGCACTCATGACGAATCTCGCACTCTTCGACCTCGATCACACGCTCATCCCGACCGACAGCGACCACGAATGGGGCCGCTTCATCGTGAAGCTCGGCATCGTCGATGCCGAAACGTATTTGCGTGACATCGACCGCTTCTACGCCGACTACAAGCGCGGACAGCTCGACATCCATGCGTACCTCGAGACGATTCTCGCGCCGCTCGCGCATCGCTCGCGCGACGAGCTCGCCGCGTGGCACGCGCAGTTCATGCACGAAGTCATCAAGCCCGCGCTTACGCCCGTCGCACTGCGGCTCGTGCGAGAGCATCAGGACAAGGGCGATCTGTGCTGCATCGTCACGGCGACGAACGAATTCGTCACGCGCCCGATCGCCGATGCGTTCGGCGTCGAGATGCTGATCGCCTGCGAGGTGGAAACCACCGACGGCCAACCGCATTCGCCGTTCACGGGGCGCGGCAGGGGGACCCCGAGCTACCGCGAAGGCAAGATCGTGCGCGTCGAGTCGTGGCTCGCCTCGCTCGGCAAGACCTGGGCCGACTTCGAGCACAGCTACTTCTACAGCGATTCGCACAACGACATTCCGCTGCTCGAGAAAGTCACGGACCCGATCGCGACGAATCCCGACGCCACGCTGCGTGCCCACGCGCAAGCAAAAGGCTGGCGCATCTTCGACCTATTCCAACCGTCGTGATCAAGAAACTCATCCGCAAGCTGTTCGGCCAAGACACGGAAATGGCCGCCCCCACCGGGGATGACTCCCTCGCCGAAGAGGCCGCCGTGCTCGACGCGGCAGCCGACGAGGCCGCCGCCAAGCCACGCCGCAAGAAGCCGCGGGCCGCGGCTGCCGCCAGCGGGCCCGATGCGCCCGTGATCCTGTCGTCCGACATCCATGGCATCGACCCGTCGCTGATCTCGCGCAACGCCGTGCGAGTCACCGATACCTTGCAGCAAGCCGGCTTCCGCGCATTCATCGTCGGCGGCGCCGTGCGCGATTTGCTGCTCGGCATCGCCCCGAAGGATTTCGACGTCGCCACCGACGCCACGCCCGAACAAGTGCAGCGGCTGTTCCGCCGCGCTCGGCTGATCGGCCGGCGCTTCCAGATCGTGCACGTCCAATTCGGGCAAGAGATCATCGAAGTCTCGACGTTCCGCGCCCTCGTGGATGCGCCTCCGGCCAGCGAAGCGCCCGCCAAGCGGCTGCGCCGCGACGAACTCGATCGGCGCACGCATGCCGTCGACGCGAGCGGGCGCGTGCTGCGCGACAACGTGTGGGGCGAGCAGCATGAGGACGCGACGCGGCGCGACTTCACGATCAACGCGATGTACTACGATCCGGCCACGCAGACCGTCCTCGACTACCACAACGGCATGGGCGACGTCCGCGCGCGCCTGTTGCGCATGATCGGCGATCCGGCCACGCGCTACCGAGAGGACCCGGTACGGATGCTGCGCGTCGTGCGTTTCGCGGCCAAGCTCGGCTTCGAGATCGACGATGCCACGCGCGAGCCGATCAAACCGCTCGCGGAGCTGATCCACAACGTGCCGGCGGCGCGGCTGTTCGACGAAATGCTCAAGCTGCTGCTCTCGGGTCACGCGCTGGCCTGCCTGACGCAGCTTCGCAAGCAAGGCCTGCATCACGGGTTGCTGCCGCTGCTCGACGTCGTGCTCGAGCAGCCGCATGGCGAATCGTTCATTACGCTCGCGTTGAACAGCACCGACGCGCGCGTGAGAGCGGGCAAGGGCGTATCGCCCGGGTTCCTGTTCGCGACGCTGCTCTGGCACGACGTACAGCAGCGGGCGCAGCAATACGAAGCGAGCGGCGAATATCCGGTGCCCGCGCTCCATCATGCGATGGACGACGTGCTCGAGATGCAGACCGAAAAGCTCGCGATCCACAAGCGCTTTTCGGCCGACATGCGTGAGATCTGGGGGTTGCAGTCGCGTCTCGAGAAACGCTCGGGCCGCAGCGCGCTGAAGCTCATCGAACACCAAAGATTTAGAGCGGGTTATGATTTCCTCCTGTTACGGTGCGAATCGGGCGAGCTAGACCCCGCGATCGGCGCATGGTGGACCGCCTTCCTCGAAGGCAGCCCGGCCGAGCGCGAGGCGCTGCTGTCGGAAGGCGGCCGCGCGGCTGCCCCGCGCAAGCGGCGCCGCCGCGGTGGACGCAGCCGCAAGAGCGGTGAGGCGCCAAGCGCCGGCGCGGCGGATGCGCCAAGCACGCAAGAGGACTGAACGGACGGCTAAGCGCCGTCGAATGGAAGTCGTGAAGTCGTAGGAAGCCATGCCATGACGGTTGCTTATCTCGGTCTAGGCGCGAATCTCGGGGACGCTCGCCAATCCCTGAAGGATGCGGTCGTCTGCCTCGCCCAGCAGCACGCCATCACCGTGCTTGCGAAATCGAGCCTGTATCGCACGGCGCCGATCGATGCCGGCGGCGAGGACTACTACAACCTCGTCGTGAAGCTCGAAACGTCGATGAGCGCGCGCGCCTTGCTCGCGCTCTGCCATCGGGTCGAGCATCACTTCGGCCGCGAGCGGCCCTTTCGCAACGCGCCGCGCACGCTCGATCTCGACATCGTCCTATACGGCGACACGCGCGTCGACGAGCCCGACCTCGTCATCCCGCATCCGCGTGCCTTCGAGCGCGCGTTCGTGCTCGTGCCGCTCGTCGAGATCGATCCCGATATCTCGATTCCTGGCCATGGCCGCGCCGATGGGCTATTGCCCGGCGTCGCCCATCAACGGATCGAGAAAGTAAAGACCTGCCGCTGCGCAATGGCCGATGCGCTCGCAAATGCAGCGGCGCACGGCGGTAAATCCTGATGTCGGCCAACGCCCCGCCCGTGACGGTAACGGCGCCGGATCTGCGCGCCCCGCACCGCTATATCGCGATAGAAGGGCCGATCGGCGCCGGCAAGACCTCCTTGGCGCAGCGCCTTGCCGAACGCTGGCCGATGCGCACCGTGCTGGAGCGGCCCGAAGCCAATCCGTTTCTCACGCGTTTTTACGGCGACATGCCGCGCTACGCGTTGGCCACCGAATTGCAATTCGTGCTGCAGCGGACCGAGGAGGCGCGTCAA
>NZ_JBQCIF010000012.1:0-31875 GCF_051953955.1 Trinickia sp.
CGATTCGGTTGGGGCGTCGCCGCTTAGCGTCCTCCTCCCCCCCCGCCTACCCCCCCCCGCCCCCCCCCCCGGGCTCGCGCCCTACCGGACCCCCCCCGCACCGCGTCACGGCGCCGCCGGTGGGCCCCACCCACGCTTAGCGGGGCGGCCCGATCGTCCCCGCGTACTGCTCGACGTTGCGCTGTGCGACGCCGATGACCGCACGCGCTCGGTGCGAGAGCAGACGCTCCGCGCACCATAGCCGGCGATCCTCGGCGAAGTCGTTCGTTCCCGAGTGCATGACGAAGATAATCGGCGCCGTGATCGGCAGCGCCCGCGCATAAAGTGCGGGGAGCGTCGTGTGCGCGAACACGATGTCCGGTGCGAAGCGCCGGATCGCACCGTAGAGGAAGCCGAGCCGAGCGAGAGGGGCGTACCGGACGCGCGGGAAGAGGCACGGCACGCGATGCGCGGCGAGTTCCCGCGCCGCATCGGCGAAGTCGGCTTCCGCCGGCAGCAGCGATGCCATGCCGACGTCGTGACCTGCGCCCCGATGAGCGATCGCGATGCCTTTGACGATCATTTCCGCGCCGGACAGACGCGGCGCGAGCACCAACTGAAGGATCCGCATGACGTTCCGGGCGCAAACAGACGAGGGCAGGGGCTGGGTCTCGCTCGCCGCGCGCCCCCGGTTGCCGGGCCGTGCGAACGCGCGAGCGCCACGGCACACGGTAGCGCGCCGGCGGTGGCCCGCGTGCGCCATCTTCTAGCCGTCTTCGGCCGCCGTGGTTATCTCGGAATCTGCTAACGATGCCCCGTCTTTATCGTCGTGGGTTCTAACGATATGGCCGATCATTCTAACGAAGCCGACGGCCCGCCCGTACAATCTGGCACTCATCCCCGCGGCCGCGCCGCCGATTCCGAGTCGTAACCGATGGTCATACCTCACATCAACTTGCTGTACTCCGCTTCCGGCCTAGGCGTCGGGCTTCTCGTCGGCTTGACGGGCGTAGGGGGCGGCTCGTTGATGACTCCGCTGCTCGTCCTGATTTTCGGCGTGCATCCGGCCACGGCCGTCGGCACCGACTTGCTCTACGCCGCCGTCACGAAAGCGACGGGCACGCTCGTGCATGGCCTGAAAGGCTCGATCGATTGGCGCGTGACGGGCCGGCTCGCCGCCGGCAGCGTTCCGGCCGCGGCAATCACGTTGTGGCTGCTCCAGCGCTACGGCATGCAGTCCAAAGCGACGATGTCGCTGATCCAGCACGTCCTCGGCGCGGCGCTCTTGATCACGTCGGTCGCGCTCGTGTTCAGGCC
The DNA here is from genome assembly GCF_051953955.1 of Trinickia sp. Taxonomy (GTDB): domain Bacteria; phylum Pseudomonadota; class Gammaproteobacteria; order Burkholderiales; family Burkholderiaceae; genus Trinickia. Next base: position 1,297 of record NZ_JBQCIF010000012.1, read on the forward strand.
CAAGCTCGTGGCGCTGGCGACGCGCAAGCCGCGCGAAGCCGGACCGGCGCGCACGATGCTGCTGACGGTCTTGACCGGCGCCGTGCTCGGTGCGCTCGTCTCGCTCACGTCCGTCGGCGCCGGCGCAATCGGCGTGACGGTCTTGCTGCTGCTCTACCCGGCTTTGTCCACTTCGCGCATCGTCGGCTCCGACATCGCGCATGCCGTGCCGCTCACGCTCGTGGCAGGCATGGGCCATTGGCTGCTCGGCTCCGTCGACGTCGCCATGCTGCTCTCTCTACTGATCGGCTCGGTGCCGGGCATCGCGCTCGGCAGCCACCTTTCCTCGCGCTCGCCCGAAGCGCTGCTGCGCAACCTGCTCGCCGTCGTTCTCGTGCTCGTCGGCGTGCGGCTCGTTTGGGCCTAAGGCGTTCATCGTCAACCTGGCTCCGGGTTGAAACCCCGGCCTTCAGGGGCGGTGAGCCGGGACCCCGGCCTGAAGGCCCGTTGCGGACAGTTGCTGGAACGGTACCTGTGAACAGCGAGCTATCGCGGCTTGACGGCTCGATAGAGCATCCACAGGGCAGCCGTTGCGAGCCCCGCCGTCATGCCGCGCGCGACGCCCATCACCCCCCATTCGTGCATCGCGAGCGGCACGATGCCGACGAGCACGACGACCTGCATCGCCGAGGCTTGCGCCGGCGCGCGCGCATCGCCGCGCGCTCGCAGATAAGCGACGAGCACGGCGATCAGTGCACCGAGCGCCATATTGACGACGAAGACGCGAAACAACGGCACGGCCGGCTGCCATTGCGGGCCGAGCACGAGCGCGAACAGCCACCCTGCGAGCGAGCGCAATGCGAGCACGACGAGCGCGCAAGCGCATGCACCGAACAGCAGCCAGCGCTTGAACGACCGCGCCGCGCGCCCCGCATCGGCGCGATACTGCGCGGCGAAAGTGGGAAACAAGTATTGCGATAGCGCGATCGCCGCGTCGGCGAGCAGCAGTTGCGCCAAGCGCGACGACATCTGATAGGCGCCGAGTGGCACAGGCCCGAGCATCCGGCCGACGACGATCTTGTCGAACTGATTGAGCATCAGGTTGACGACGCTGCCCGCCCAGATCCAGCGCGAGAACCCGACGTAATGGCCGATGCCGGACCACCGCGGCGCAAGCGGCGGGCGTGGCCTCACCATCGTCCACGTCAGCGTGCTCTTGAGCGCTTCGCCGAGCAGCATGCCGACGAGGACCGAGTAGGCGCCCGCACCCGACAGCGCGAACGCGAGGCCGACGCTGCAATCGGCCAGCGCGGCGCCGATCTCGATCGCGGCGATACGGGAAAACCGGCGTTCGCGCTGCGCCACGTAATAGCCCGGCGACGCCAGGCCGCGCACGAGCGGCAGCGCCGCGGCCATCTGCGGCAGCAACGCCTGGCCCAAGTGAAATTGATGCGCCATGAACGGCGCCAAGGCGAGCAGCACGAGCGCGACGCCGATCCCGCGCACAACGAGCGTCGTCAAAACCGCGCCGAGCTCGCCTTGCGTAGGTGTGTCCTTGCCTTGCACGATGGCCTGCGCGAGGCCCGTGTCCGAAAGCGATTCGGCGACGGCGACGGCCAGCAGCGCCACGCTGACGCTGCCGATCGCGGCCGGTCCGAGGATGCGGCCGATCGCGAGAAACTTGATCGCAACGAGGCCGCGCACGGCGATCTGCTGCGCGAGTACCCAGGTGGCGGCGCTCGGCGCGAGCCCCGCCCGCATCGACGATGCCGCCGACCGCATCGAGCTGGCTCGGTTGCCGCGCACTGTGTTCACGTTGGACCGCCCGGGTCGTTGAACGAATCGCGCACCTGATTGCAACGCATGGCGCAAAGGGCAAAGTAGCGCGCCCACGGCGGCGGGAAACGCCATCTAGTAGTGCCGTTCCGCCAGCGTCCGCCGCGCCGTGCGCGTTTGCGCACGCCGGCGATAGATTGGCGCGCGGCGCCTAACGCGCGGTGCTAACGTTCCCGCGAAAGGCGTACCGTACGCTGCACATGGACTCATCGACGATGCCGCAGGTGTCCCGCTCCACGACCACAGGCTCAGCGGATTGCACATCGTCTGCGCCCGTATCGCTGCACGATGCCGCGTACGCGCAGGCACCGGAATGCCGCGCGTCCTTCCCTATGATCCCCGGCCCCACCGCTCCATGCTCGGCCACCGTGCTCATCATCGAACCGGACTTCACCGGTCATCGATGGCGCTATGCGCAGTGGGCTGCGCAAGCATTCGAAGAGGCAGGCTTCTCATGCATCATCGCAACGATGCCGGCGAACGAGGGGCATCCGTTGGCTCGCGACATCGTTCAAGCGCGCAAACCGGGGCTCGACATTGCATTCGTCGACATGCCTTCGCCCGCACGCGCTGTAGCGGTCCATGCCGAGCGCATTCCCTATGTGCGCTACCACCGCTACTTCGCTCACGCGTTCGAGCGCGTTGCCGCACGCACGCCTGTCTCGCTCGTCGTCGTGCCTTACGTCGACTATTTTCTCTATGCCGTGCCGTTTCTAGGGTCGCCGTTCGCGGATACGGCTTGGATCGGCATTACGATGCGCGCGACCTTTCATCATCGCCAAGTCGGCGTGAAGGCGCCCGATCGCCGGCTCGTCAATGCAGTCAAGGCACGGCTGTTTCGACATGCCGCGCGCGCCCGCGGGCTGCGCACGTTGCTCTCGATCGATCCCACGCTGCCCGAGTGGAGTGCGCGCGCGCTCGCGCGTACAAAGGCCGGAACATGTTCGCGGGCATCGATCGCCTATCTCGCCGACCCCTTCCCCGATGCATGCCCCGACGACCCGGCCGCGGCGCGCTCGCGCCTGCACTTCGGCGCGGGGCCGCACCTGCTCGTCTATGGATCGATCACCGATCGAAAGGGCATTCGCGAACTCGTCGCCGCGCTCGAGCGCATGGAGCAGCCACCGACGCTCGTGGTCGCAGGCGAACAGGACGCCGCGACGCGCGCCTTCTTACAGATGCACGCGTCGCGCGTGTCGCCCGAGCCCGTCATCGTCGATCGGTTCATTACGAACGAGCTCGAGCGCGATCTGTTTTCCGCATGCGATGTCGTCTGGCTCGGCTACAAAGGCCACTACGGGATGAGCGGCGTCCTCGTGCAGGCCTACCGGTTCGGCAAGCGCGTCGTCGCGACCTCCGAGGGATTGATCGGCTGGTTCTGTGCGGGCGGCGCGCTCGGCCCCGTGCTCGATGATCTTTCGCCCGAAGCCATCGCGCGCGGCATCGAGACGGCATTGGGCGCAATGGGCGCACCGGGCGCATTGGGCGGAACGGCGTTCGAGGGCGGCCGAACCAACGCGGGCAGCCATGGTGCATTGCTCGCGCGCAACACGCTCAGCGGATTCAAGCGCACGTTGCGCGAGGCGGCGGCCGGAGCAGCATGCGACTCGGCGAGCCCGCTCGATGCATAGCTCGCCGCGCCGCGCCCGGCCGGAAACAACGCGTTGCGTAGTTTCAAAAACGGAAACTCGATCGCGCGGGTAGTGACGTATCCGACGCCGATCGCTATCGCAGCCTGCAAGACGAGCGCGCCAGCCCAGATCAGCATGCGCGGCACGCCGGCCGCCGTGGCTTTGGCAATGAACGCCTCGCCCGGTGCCAACGCGATCGAATGCCACAAGTAGATCCCATACGAATAAACGCCCACCCACGCGATCGCGCGAAACCACCACGTCTTTCGGATGACTGCCGCATGCTCGAGCATGAGCACGATCAGCGCGACGAAGCCGATCGCCTGGATCGTGTAGCCGATGCTTTCGTCGAGCGCGTCGTGCGGCGTGCCGAAGCCGAGCCACGCCACGAGACCGATGACGAGGGCGGCGAGCAGCGGCGTTCGCCGGGCCAGCCGACGATAGGTGCAGGGCGCCATCCAGTAGACGACGGCCAGCATCACTCCGGCGAGCAGGCTGTCGATGCGATACTGCGTATAAGCGAACGCAGCCTCGAGATGGCCTTGCGCGACAGCCATCGACCTGACGGCGAGCACGAGCAGGCAGACGAGCCCGAGCGCCGCGAGAATCGCTCGCGCGCCGAGGCGCCATCGCGCAAACAAGAGCAGCACCGCAGGCAGGAAGAGATAGAAGTGCTCTTCGACGGCAAGGCTCCATGTCTGCGAAATCGACGTGCCGAGATAGTTCTGCAAGTGCGTGAGGTTCTGCACGAGAAAGCTGCTCGGCGGATGGCGATGAACGATCGCATGGAACGCGATGAGGACATAGTAGGCCGGCCAGATCTTGAAGATGCGCCGCACGATGAAGCGGTGCGCGTCGATCGATCCGCGCTCTGCGTATTGCCTGAGCAACAGGCCGCCGACGAGAAAACCGCTCAGCGTAAAGAACAGGTTCACGCCCTCCCTGCCGAAGTGCGTGAACGGATACTGCAGGATCGATACGATCGCCAAGCCGGGATCGACGGAGCGGAAGTGATACCCCATCACGGCGATGATTGCGATCCCGCGCAGGAAATCGAGCTCGATCGCCCGGTCGCGAACGATCGACTTCGCCCCTCCAAACGGATTCGTCATCATCGGCTTCCTTCTTCGGTGCTGGCGGCTACGATTCGGCCCTTCGATCTTCGGTCGCGGCATGCGCACGGACCCGCCAATATCCCGGCGGCAACCGACAAGTTGGACCTCGCAGTTGGACCTCACAGCGCGGCGACGCCGCGGGCGGGCAGCGCCGCCGGCCTCTCGGGCGCACACCCGTCCATCTCCGCCGAACGATAGGCAGGCGCCGCCAAGCGAATGCTCGGCCGCAGGCGCGCGCAGTATAGTCGCCTCGTGAATCGGCCTGAGCGCGTCGTCGGGCCGTCCCGCCAACGAAAAGGAGCCGATCCGTCATGAGAGAGGCGCGATACGGGTTCGCAGCGGGGGTGCGCCAAACGGCATCGAATCCCTATGCGCATCTTTGGATCTGGCTGTTCGTGTTTCCACTCGCGATGGACTACAAAGCGGCCGCTGCGAGCGACAGCCACCTCGCGCAGATTCTGCTCGTCATCCCCGTTGCCGCCGCCGGCGCCGCGCTCGCGCTGATCGGACCAAGGCAGCGCGAACGCTGCGCGCTGCGCACGTTGATGACCGTGTCGCTGATGCTCGCTGTGCCTGCGAGCGCCTTCACGCAATGGCTGCAGGAGAACGACGTCGGCCAATATCTGCGCGTGCTGCTGCCGTTCGCCTTGTTCCAGTTGGGCTTCGTCGCGGCTTGCCGGCCCTGGCAAGAGTCACGCTTGGAGCAATTCGAAAAAGCGCTATTCTGGGCCAACGTCGTTAGTCTCGCGTTCACCTGCCTATACGGAATACTCGTTGCCGGGCCGCTGGCCGACGTCCGCTATCGGATCGTCTCCGTCACGTTCCTTGCACTACAAGGCGTCCTGCTGCACGAGTTCGTGATCGCCAAGCGGTACACGGCGCTCACGCTTTGTCTGTTCATGGCGACGGTCGTCATCGAATTGTTGAGCGTGACGCGCTCGTTGCTCGTCGGCACCGCATTGCTCTTCGTGCTCGCCGTCTGGATGAGCGCGGCAGGCACGCGCAACCGCGCACGCGCCGTGCTGCGGGCGGTCTTCGCCGCCGTCATGATCGGCGCCATGGCGCTCGCGGCCGCCGCATGGTTTCCGAACGCAGCCGAACATTGGGTTCAACGGATCGGCTTCGCAAAGATGGGCACGGAGACGGGCATGGACCCGACGACGATCACGCGCCTCGCCGAAATGCGCGATCAATACGATCAGGTCGTCTCGTCGCCCGTCTCGCTGCTCGTCGGCAAGGGCTACGGCCACGACTATCGCTACTCGCCGGCCTATCTCCCGGATCTGGCGGGGCAGATGAGCAAGAAGGCGTTCTACGCCGAGCACGATTGGGCCGCCGGACACAACTTCTGGGTCTATCAGCTCTTTGCAGGCGGGCTGTTGTTCGGCCTCGCCTTCCCGCTTGCCCTCCTCTATGCGCTCGTCCGCTGCACGATCACCTATCGGCACTGGCGCGCGCATGCCCCCGATGCGCCGCAACTGCCCGTGCTGGGCCGCGCGATCTTGCTCACGGCGGCCCTGCCCGCCGCATCGATCGGCGGCAATCCGCTCGGGCCGCGGTTTTCCGGGCTCGTCTTCGGCGTCGGCCTAGGATTGATGGTGGCCATGTACGCGCAACTCGATCGGCGTGCGGCGCACGCCGCCCTGCGTGCAAAGGCCGAGCGCCCACGCAGCGAACGCTTCGATGCGATGGCCTCGTGAAGCTCCTGCACGTCCTGCCGACCTTCGATCCGGCTGCCGGCGGCCCGGTGGAAGGCGTGCGCCAAAGCGCCGTTGCGCTCGTCAAGCTCGGGCATGCCGTCGAACTTGCCACCCTCGATGCGCCCGACGCACCGTATCTCGCGACATCGCCCGTGCCTCTCGCCGCGCTCGGTCCCGGACGAACGAAGTACGGGTTCGCGCCGCACGCGGCCGTTTGGCTGCGCGAGCATGCGCCGCGATTCGACGCGGTGATCGTCGACGGCCTCTGGCAATACCATGGCCTGGCGACGCGACATGCTTTGCGCGGCCTGCCGATCCCCTATTACGTGTTCGCGCACGGCATGCTCGATCCCTGGTTCAAGCACACGTTTCCTCTCAAGCATTTGAAAAAATGCCTCTACTGGCCCTGGGGCGAATATCGCGTGCTGCGCGACGCGCGTGCCGTGTTGTTCACGACCGAGGAAGAGCGCTTGCGTGCCCGGCAATCGTTTCGGCTCTATCGTGCGCGCGAACGCGTGGTGTCGTATGGCGCCGTCGAGCCGCCCGGCGATCCGGCGCGGCTATGCGCCGGCTTCCTGTCCGCTTACCCGGCGCTCGCCTCGCGGCGCTTGCTGCTCTTTCTCGGCAGGATCCATCCGAAGAAGGGCTGCGATATGCTGCTTCATGCCTTCGCGCGCATCGCGAAGGCCGAGCCGCAGCTCCATCTCGTGATGGCCGGCACCGGTGATGGAGAGGCGGTTGCGCGGCTCCGCGCGCTCGCGCTCGAGTTGGAGATCGCCGAGCGCATGACGTGGACGGGGCTGCTGCAAGCCGAACTCAAATGGGGCGCACTGTGCGCGAGCGATGCGTTCGTGCTGCCGTCGCATCAAGAGAACTTCGGCGTCGCCGTCGTCGAGGCACTCGCGAGCGGCACGCCCGCGCTCATCTCCGACAAGGTCAACATCTGGCGTGAAGTCGATGCCGACGGCGCCGGCTTCGTCTCGGCGGATACGGTGGACGGCACCGTTGCCAACCTGCGCCAATGGCTGGCGCTCGATGCCGCGTCACGCGCGCAAATGCGCGCGCGAGCGCATGCCGCGTTCGTCATGCGGTTCACGATCGAGGCGCACGTGCGCAGACTGCTTCACGTCCTGCAAGAAGACCGTCTCGAGCTGAGCCGATCGGCTAGCGGGGTATACCGCCACGTTTAGTCAGCGCTTCCACTTTGCCTCAATGCCGGAAGTATCGTCCGAACACGGAGGCCAGCGGCACCGGTGCCGCCGAGCGCACCTCATCTTTTTCGGGGTCGCGAGCCGGCTTCGACACCACGAGCGCGTCGCCCCCCTTCAACGATTGCGCGAGATGGCCGCCCAACCGCAATGCGAGTGCCGTGATCGTGATCGTGGGGAAATTCGCGCCGACGGTGGGAAACACCGAACTTCCTGCGATATAGAGGTTGTCGATCCCGAATACCTTGCACTGGCGATCGACGACCCCTTCGCGCGGACGATCGTGCATGCGCGTCGTGCCCATGTGATGCCATGTGCCTTCGAGCGTCGCCGGCCACGGGCGGCCTTCGAGCGGCGTGTCGAGCTTCACCTGTGCCACGCCGCTCGCGCGCAGCTCGTCGGCCAGCAATTCGAACGTGCGGTCGAACGTGCGCTGCGCCAGTTCCGTCAACTGCCAAGCGACCTTGACGCGCGGCATGCCGAGACGATCGCATACGTCGCCGAGCGTCACGCGGCTATCGCGATTCGGCTGCGGCTCGACGATCGCTTGAAGCTTGACGTCGCTAATCAACATGCGCGGCTGCAACAGACGCGTCAATCCGAAGCCTGCCGTGTCGAATGGATGCTCGAGCATCGTCGCGAGGTCGTCACTCAGGCGCCAGCCGGGTTGATCTTTACGCAGCAGCGCCTGCTTGCAGCGGATCAATGCCTCGGCGCCTGCGCTTCCTTCTCCGTAGAACGTCGAGAAGAACCAAACGCGCGAATTGAGCAGTCGCTCGCGACGTAGAACGTCGGGGGGCAGCGCGAACTGCGACGAGATCGGCGTGCCGTGCGCCGAAACGGCCGCGTTTTGATAGTGGAACTTGATGTCGTAGAGCTTGTTGCGCGCCCACGCCTTCGAAAACCGCACGCTGCCCGACATGATCCGCGGATGATCCATGAAGTATCGGCCGACGTTGTCGTAGGCATTGCCGAGACCGGCCGTTTGCACGCGATTCGAAGCAAGCAGCAGGCGCGCGTTTTCGATGCCGCCCGCGGCGAGCACGAAGCGCTTGGCCGTGACGCTCAGTCGTCGCCCTGTCAGCGTGGCGACTTGGACGCGCGTGACATGTGCGGCATCTGCATCGGTATCGACGTGCACGACGTTGGCGTGAAGGAAGACGCGGATGCGCGGCGAGCGTTCGAGGTCGCCGCGATAGAGTTTGCCGAAACGCGCGGGCGGGCTGAATTGCGCGACCGTGTCGCGCACGTAGCCGGTGACGAGCGGAATGCGCTTGACGTCCGTGCGCCCGATGGCGTGCTCCCAAAACGACGGATCGAAATTGTTCGGGCCGAGCTTGAGCAGCGTGTGGGTTCGCGCATAAAACGGCGCGAGCTCTTCGATGCCGAACGGCCAGCCGCTGCCGGGCACCCAGTCGCGCTGCTCGAAGTCCCACGGATCGAGTGGCCTGCACCACCCGCCCCAGCAATTGCTGCTGCCGCCCAGGTAGCGGCTGCGGCTGCCGTCGGCGAACGCGTACGGCAAGCCTACGTTCTCTCCGCGATAGAGATCTCGCGTCTCGTCGTCGGGCCGAAAGCCGCCGCTTTCGAGCAGGCAGGTGTCGATGCCGTAGCGCTGAAGCTCGAGCGCGAGCGTGATGCCGGCGACACCCGCGCCGACGATGCATACCGTCGTTTCGATCTCTTTACCTTCGTCCGCCCCGCGCGTATCGATGAACATGGCCCTCTCCTTTTTCCCTAATCTTCAGGTCAGCGAGGGGCGTCTTCCCGCCAAGACTTCGGCGGCTACCGCCACGGCCGTGCGGGCGCGTACCGAGCTCGCGGGCGGGCGCGGTGATCCATTCGGTGATGCACTGCTGGCGCTCGTTGCGCAAGCAACGGTCACCGTTCCGAGGGAAAACGCGGGCGAATGAAGCGGCACGGATTGCCGCCGTAGACGCCGCCGGGCGAGAGCGAACGATGCACGACGGACAGCGGTGCCACGAGTGCCGAACGGCCGATCCGCACACCCATTTGGACGACGCATTTGGACGTGATCCAGACGCCGTCTTCGATGACGATGGGTGCGACGCGCAGCTCCATCGTCTTTTGCGCGTCGTGCGATCCCGTGGTCAAGAACGTGCCTTGAGACAAGCAGACGTGCGAGCCGATACGGATCTGCGCCTGGTTGTAGAGCCAAACGTCGATGCCGAACCAGCAGTGATCGCCGACTTCGAGATTCCACGGGGCCTTGACGCGCAGCGGATGGACGAGCCGGCAGCCCGTGCCGATTTTTGCGCCGAAGAGGCGCAGCAGCGTGACGCGCAATGCGGAGCTCGGATTGAGTTTGTTGTTGATGAGGCTCGCCTCGATGACGAACCAGAGGGCCTGCACCAAGAGGCTGCGCTTGGCTACGTAGTTGCCTTTGCCGGCGCGGCTCAAATCGATGACGGGGACGTCGCAGCCGCGTGCGGACGCCCGATGGGTGAGAATCGCGGCCGGGGCTGGAGCGGACGCGCCGCGGGCACTCGCCGTATCCGATGAGCCGGAAGCACCCGCGAACGCGTCCCGCTGCGCGTGTAGCGCAGTGGGCTCGGCGGGTTCGATGGGGCGATCCATTTCAGTTCGGGGAGCGAAGCGTTCGAGCGACTTCAGCGACGATTATCGTGCGCCGCTGGAGCATTGCGTCTCGCCGTGGCTTCTTATGGCGTTAGCCGATGGTGTTTTGGCGGGGCGCGTCGGCGCTTGCGCGTGAGTATGAACGTCGAACCAATCGGAGCCATGGAGGCCGCCGTGGGTATCGGTCGTCGACGGATGTGCGCGGTGTGGGTCGGGGCGTTGCTGGGCGCGTTGCTCGGTGCGTCGGGGACGGCCCATGCCCAAGTGCGACAGGATGCGGGTGATCGCGTGAATGCGGATACGCAGGCACAACGAATCGCGCCAGAAGACCGGGATGCGGCGGCGCGGGAGGCGGCCGATCGGCTGGAAGCGCTTGGCGGTGAGCCGGAGGCACTGTTGGGAGCGCCTGCGCGACCGGGTGATCCTTACGGCTCGGCTTTCGATGCGACCGAGCGCAGCGAGCGTGCGTTGATCGGCACCGAGCGCGTGCCGCGCGGCGCGCTGACGGAAGGCCGGTACGCGACTCGGCCGGTGGAGCAGCCGCCGGCGCCGGCGCCGGGCATGCTCGCCAATAAAGCGGAGCGCAGGGCTGGAGCCGGTAAAGCAGATCCTGGCACGCAATCGCCGACGGAATCGGCGCTCTCGATCTACCACGGACCGGGCGATGTGGGAAAGGCCGTCGGGCAGGTTTATAAGATGCCGTGGTAGCGGCCGAAACCAAATAGCCGAATGTAACGGCGGGTTCGAAACATCTGGGGCTTCGCTTTACAGCCGGCAAGACAACGGTCATCGTCAGTCATCGCCTCGCGCTCACGCGTTTCGTCGATCGCATCGTCGTTCTACAGGACGGCCGTATCGTCGAAACCGGCACGCACGATGAGCTCATAGCGGCCGGCGGAAAGTATGCTCAGATGTTCCGGGCGCAAGCGCAGTTCTATCAATAGGCCAACGCGCGGCATGATGGCCACTCTTAGTCGAGGTGACGATCGTACCGAGTATCGGCCCGGCGATATCCGAGCCTGCGCCCGAATCATCGGCCTCGATCGCTCCTGTGTCCTTCACGTCGCCGCGCCCGGCCCCGCACGCATACAACCGCTCCTCGAGCCGCGCCATCACTACCTCTTCGGCCAACATTTCCACCGCATATTGCCTCGCGGCGGCACCTAACTGCGCTCTCCTAGGCGCATCGTCCGCCAATGCCTCGATCGCGCGCGCCAATGCCGTCGCGTCCTCCGGCTCGACGATGACTCCACGCCCCGCCAGCACGCCAAAAATCTCCGTTCCCTCGCGCGCCATCGCCACGATTGCACGCCCGCTCGCCATCATGCCCGTCAGCTTCGACGGCATCACGAGATCGGCCGCATCGGCGCGCTGTGGCAACACATGCAAATCCGCAACGTTGAGCAGCTCGTTGAGCGCGTCGGCGCGCTGCAGCCCGATCACCACGCAATTGGGAAGCCGCGCACACCGCCGTGCCACGTCATCGCGCGCGAGCCCATCGCCGCACAACACGAATCGGATATCCGCACGCTCGACGAGTCGCTCGGCCGCGGCAACCAGATCATCGAGCCCTTGCTTGGCCCCCATGTTGCCCGCATAGAGCACGACTTTTTCACCTTCCTCGAGACCGAGCCAGTCACGGTACCGGCTGCGCCGCACGAGCGGACGAATCACGTCGACGTCGACCCAATTGGGCAAGCAAAGCGTGCGCTCGGCTTGCACGCCCAGCGCCACCAACCGTTCCACCATTCTTCCCGAAATCGACGAAACGACGTCGAACCGCCGCAGCATTGCGCGCTCGAAGGAATGCGCGGCGCGCGCGGCATGCGAGCGTTTCAGCAAGCCGAGCCGGAACGCCGCGTCCACTTCGAAGTCTTGAACGTGCAGCCAAGCCGTGGCGCCCGCCACACGCGCCAGGGCCAGCGCCACGGGCGCACAGAGCAGCGTCGGCGCAATCGCCATGACGACGTCGGGCCGCCAATGCCACTGCGCGAGCATCGGCCCGACCGACGATAACGCGAACGACGCCAAGTGCACCACGCGCGTCACGCCGCGCGGATGAGACGGCACCCAAAGCGGCGCACGCCGCACCGTCACGCCCGCCCGAATTTCGCACCCATATCGCCATGCCGACCACCCGGGCGCCACGCGCCAAGCCGGGTAATACGGCGGAGCGCAAACGACACGCACCTCGTGCCCGAGCGAGGCAAGCGCTTCCGCCATTTCCGCCGTGTACTTGCCCGCGCCCGTCAACTCAGGCGCGTAGTTCAGGCCATAGACGAGCAGCTTCATCGCCCGGCCCCGCTCGCCCGTGACGCCGCGCGCCCACTCCCCGACGCGCGCAGCATCGCGACGCAGCCGCGCTCGATGTTCAATGCGGCCGAGCGCGGGTCGAAGCGGGCGATGCGCGACATGCACGCATGGGCGGTGCGCTCGGCATCGTCGAAACAGCCGATCGCGGCAATCAGGGTCCGGGTGAGTGCGTCGACATCGCCAGCAGGGAACGACAGTCCGGTTTCGCCTTCGACGACCAATTCGGGCACGCAGCCGCATCGGTCGCTGACCACGGCCGGGCATCCGTGATTCAACGCCTCGTTGACGACCAGCCCCCACGGCTCGCTATGACTCGGCAGCACGAGGCACGTCGCGCCGAAATACTCGCGCGAGAGCGGCTCGTCCTGCAAGCTGCCGACGAATTGCACGGCGCCGTCCAGCGCCAGCGCCTCCACCCGCAACGTCAACCGATCATGCAGCCCGCCCGTGCCGACGATCCGCAGCGTCGCCTCGGGCACGAGTTCGCGAGCACGCGCGAACGCATCGAGCAGCGTATCGATCGCTTTCTCCTCGGATAGCCTGCCGACATACAGCAGGACGGGATGCCCCAGCCTGCGTGCCGACAAACGCTCGTGGAGCGCCCGCTCGGGCGAGAACGATTGCGGCAGCGCCGCCGCCTGGCAAGGCACGAAAATTCGCTCGCGCTTGGCCCCCAGCGACATCAAGTACTCGCGGCTGCGTTCGCCGAAGCCGAAGTAGCCATCGCAGAGCGAAAAGAAGATCCGCTTCGGGATCGAAGTCAGGAGCCGCCGCGGCCGATCGAACGCCGTCGAATCGCAAAACACCGCGCGGCGCTTGCGCGTGACGACGCACGCGGCGAGCATCGCCCAATATTCGGGGCGATGGTAGCCCGGCAGCACGACGAGCTCCGCCTTCGTCTTCAGCACCTCCCGCGTGAGCCGCGCGATCATCTTCCAGGCCGGCACGTCTTCGTAGCAGCCGTCGAACAGCTTGTGCATCGGATAGCGATGGTACGAATAGTCGACGTCGGAAAAGCCGATGCGATCCGTCTCCGTCTCGGCAATCTGCACCATCGAGTAACGAATCGCGCCGGAGGCCGACAAGGTGTAGAGCGCGGAAAAAACGGCACCCTTGTGGCGCGACCAGACGACGTTGTGAAAGATGGTCACTGTGGCTGTCATGCTCTCTCACCCGTTCGAAGCCGCACCGAGCGCGCGATGCTGCGCGGCATAGTGCGCGTAGACGGCGCGCAGCCCGTCGCCAAGCCCGACCGTGGCGCGCCAGCCCCGCTGCGCGAGCCGCGATACGTCGAGCAGCTTGCGCGGGGTGCCGTCGGGTTTCAGTCGATCGAAAATCAATTCGCCGTCGAAGCCGACGACGTCCGCGATCATCTGCGCGAGCTCGTATATCGTCAGGTCGATGCCGACACCCACGTTGTAGATGCCGTCGTTCAAATCGTGTTCGAGCACGAAGCGCGTCGCGCTCGCGAGGTCGTCGACGTGCATGAACTCGCGGCGCGGCACACCGGTCCCCCAAATCGTCAGGGCTTGCGCGTTCGAGAGCTTCGCTTCGTGCGCCTTGCGAATCAGCGCGGGCAGCACGTGACTGCCGGCGGGGTCGTAGTTGTCGTTCGGGCCGTAGAGATTCGTCGGCATCAACGCGACGTAGCGCGTGCCGTATTGGCGGTTGTACGCCTCGCACAGCTTGAGTCCCGCGATCTTCGCGATCGCATAAAGCTCGTTGGTCGGCTCGAGCGAGCCGCTCATCAAATACGATTCGCGGATCGGCTGCGGGCACAGCTTCGGATAGATGCACGACGAGCCGTAGAACACGAGCCGCTCGACACCCGCGCGATAAGCGGCGTCGATCACGTTCGTCTCGATCGCGAGGTTCTCGTAGATGAACGTCGCGGGCTTCGTCGAATTGGCGAGGATGCCGCCGACGCGCGCAGCCGCGAGCAGCACCACATCGATCCGCTCCTCGGCGAAAAAGGCCCGCACCGCATGCTGATCGGTCAAATCGAGCAAGTCGTGCGCTCGCGTGACGAGATTGCGATAGCCGTGCGCCTCGAACTCGCGCACGAGCGCCGAGCCCACCATGCCGCGATGCCCTGCGATGTAGATGCGTGACTGCGGATTCATAGTCCCCCCGCTTTGCGTGGCGGCCGTCGTCGGTGGTCGGTGGTCGGTCATTCGTCACTCGTGATGCTCGAGCGTCTTGAAGCCGGCCATCGTCACCAGCGCATCGCGTCGCGCGATCTGATAATCGGCCAACGCCATCTCTCGCACCAGTGCCGTGAAAGGCGTGCGCGGCTCCCAACCGAGCTTCTCGCGCGCTTTCGAGCAATCGCCGAGCAACGTTTCGACTTCGGTCGGGCGGAAATAGCGCGGATCGACGCGCACGATGACGTCACCGGGCGATACCCGCGTCTCGCGGCTTTTCACTTGTTCGACGAAACCGACTTCATCGAGCCCCCTGCCCTCGAAACCGATCGTCATGCCGAGTTCGAGCGCCGCGTGCTGAACGAATTCGCGCACGCTGTATTGCTCGCCCGTCGCGATGACGAAATCGTCGGGCGCCGCCTGCTGCAGCATCAGCCATTGCATCTCGACGTAATCGCGCGCATGCCCCCAGTCTCGCAGCGCCGACAAGTTGCCGAGATAAAGTTCGCGCTGCAACCCGACGGCAATACGTGCCAGCGCGCGCGTAATCTTGCGCGTCACGAACGTTTCGCCGCGCACGGGCGATTCATGGTTGAAGAGGATGCCGTTGCAGGCGTACAAGCCATACGCCTCGCGGTAGTTGACCGTGGTCCAATAAGCGAATAGCTTCGCCACCGCGTAGGGGCTGCGCGGATAGAACGGCGTGCTCTCGCGCTGCGGCGATTCCCGCACCAAACCGTAGAGCTCGGAGGTCGACGCCTGATAGAACCGCGTCTGCTCGTGGCGGCCCAGCATGCGGATCGCTTCGAGGATGCGCAGCGCGCCGAGGCCGTCGGCATTGGCCGTGTACTCGGGTTCGTCGAACGAAACGGCGACATGGCTCTGTGCCGCCAAGTTGTAGATTTCGTCGGGCTCGACGTTCTGAATCACGCGCACGAGGCTCGTCGAATCCGTCAGATCGCCGTAATGCAGATGCAACTGCCTGTCCGCATCGCCGACCTCATGCGGGTCGTGATAGAGATGATCGATGCGATCCGTGTTGAAGAGCGACGTGCGGCGCTTCAAGCCATGCACCTCATAGCCCTTGTCGAGCAGCAACTCGGCGAGATACGCCCCGTCCTGCCCCGTCACGCCCGTGATCAATGCCACTTTGCGCTTCATGTTCCGATCCTCGTGTGGGTCGTCGTAGTCATTCGGCGATGCTGTCGTAGCCGTAGTACCCGCCTTTGTACGAGCCGCCGAGCATCGGCGTCGCGGGCGGTACGTCGGTCAGCAGCACGCCCTTCAGATTCACGCCGCCCGTCTCGAGCCGCTTGGCCGTCTCCGCGATCTCGCCGATCGGATGCTTGCCGTAGCGCACGACGACGAGCGCCGTGCCCGCGTATTTGCCGATCAGCGTCGAATCGGTCACGGCGAGCACGGGCGGCGTGTCGATGATGACGAGGTCGTAGCCGCGCGCGAGCGCGTGCAGTACGTCGCCGAAGCGGTCGCTCATCAAGAGCTCGGAGGGATGCGTCGGCAGCGCGCCCTTGGTCAGCACGTCGAGCCCGGGCAGCACGTCGCGCTGAATCGAGGCCTGCACGTCGGCGCCGAGCAGCACGTCGGACAATCCCGGTTGATGGCGCACGCCGAAGTGGGAATGCACTTCGCCGCGCCGCATGTCGCCGTCGATGACGAGCACGCGCTTGCCGGCCGATGCGACGAGCGCCGCGAGATTGACCGATAGGAACGACTTGCCCGCATCGGGGCGCGAGCCCGTCAGCATGACGATGTTGTTCGGCGCTTGATCGAGCGAAAGCTGCAGCGTCGTGCGCAGGCTGCGCACGCCTTCCACGGCGATATCCTGCGGCGATTGCGCGGCCAGCACGTGCAATCCTCGTCGGCGCATCATCACGTTCTGCTGCAGCCGCAACTGCAAGCCGCTGCGCGGCACCACGGCGAACACGGGCACGCCGAGCGCGCTTTCGATTTCTTCGGCCCGTTCGACGCCGCCGTAAAGCGATTTGCGCACGAATGCCGCGACGATGCCGATGAATAGACCGCCCCCGAACGCGATCAGGATGATCAGGAAGCGCTTGGGCCAGATCGGCGTGTCGGGCGTCTCGGCGAAATCGACCACGCGCACGTTGCCGACCTGCCCCGCCTTCGCCACGCGCAACTGCTGCGCGCTGTTGAGCAGGTTCGTGTAAAGCTCGGTATCGACGCGCACGTCGCGCAGCAAGCGCAGCGCCGTCTGCTCGGTGTCGGGCAGCTCGGCCACGCTCTTGGCCATTTCCGACTGCGCGCCCCTGAGCTGCGCGATTTGCGCGTCGAGTGCCGCAACGGCGGGATGGCTCGAGGTGAAGCGCTGCGAAAGATCGGCGCGCTGCCGTTCGAGATCGGCGAGCTTCGTTTTGTTGTCGACGACTTGCTGCAACAGCAGCCGGCTCTCCTCGCTCAGATCGACGGTGCCGTGCGCATTGCGGAACGCGTTGTAGCGCTGCTCGGCGGCATCGAGCTCCCGGCGCAACTGCGGCAGTTGTTCGTCGAGGAACGCGAGCGTATGCTCGGCTTCGGCCGAGCGGCGGTCCACGTCCTGCTTGATGAAGTACCGTGCGATGCCGTTGACGACGTCGGCCGTCAGCGACGGATTCGCCCCTTGCAAGGTCAGCGCGATGACGCCCGATTGCAGCGCCGTCTCTTTGACGCTCAGCTCTTTTTGCAACCGCTCCACCGTATCGAGCGTCGAGGTGCGCGTCAAATCGAACCGCGTGCCGGGGCGGCCCGTCAGCCGATCGACGCGCACGCGCACGGGGCCGGCCGCGGTCGAACCCGCGACGTCCTCGCCGACACGGCCGCTCGCAATCGCGATGCCGTCGGGGTCGCTCAACGTGAAAGTACCGTCGGCGTCCTTCCTCAGCGTGAACGCCTTGCCGAACAGCGCACTCGGCGTCTCCATGCGCGAGACCTCGATCTGCTCGTTGCCCCAGGCGAACCCGCCGAGATCCGTGAACGCGGGCATGGTGAAGCCGAACTTGCCCGTCGTCAGCGCGGTCAGGAAGTAGCCCGCGACCGGCAGCGTGTGCGGCTGTGCGTCGATGTCGAGATGCAGATCGCGGACGGTGGCCTCGGTCACGAGCCGGGACTTGAGCAGTTCGATCTGGGCGGCGGTCGTCGCCTTGGTCTCGAACATGCGCGAGAGCGGTTCGATCCTCTGGCGCAGATCATCGGCGCCGCCGTTGCCGGCGTTCGGCATCTCCTCTACCTGAATGATCGCATCGGCCTTGTAGACGGGCCGCGCAAGGAACGCGTAGGCCGAGCCGAGCGCCGTCACGATCAGCGCAATCGTGGCGATGAGCCGCCAATTCGCCGCCATCGCCTGCAGATAGTCGGCAAGGCGCAATTCGTCGCCGGGCGCGAAGTCGGTGTAGCGATGCTCTAAATGGGTTGCCATGGTCGTCGCTCGCATCGTTTGCGCGCTGCCGCGCCGTGCAGGAGCCGCGATGCTCCGCACGGGCGGTGCGCGCCGGTTGGTCACTTCGTGACGATCGCAGCCGTCAGGCCCGCGTTGATCGCCGGCAGGAATAGGCTCAGGACCCGGTTGAATTTCACGAGCGCCCCGTTATCGACGTAGACGACGTCCTTCGGCTGCAGCTCGAACTGATTTGCAAGCACCATCGAAACGGGTGATGTCGCATCGAGGTGATAGATTTGCGGGTCGCTGCTCGTCGAGCCGCGGATGACGAACAGCTGCTTCGCCTCGGCCGTTCCGGGGTTCAAGCTGCCCGCCTGCGACAGTGCCTCGGCTAGCGTGAGCCGGCCGTCGCGCATCGGCATGACGGTCGCGGGCTTGTTCACTTCGCCCATGACGTAGACACCGTTTTCGTCGCGCGAGCCGACGTGCACCATGTCGCCGGGCCGCAGCACGATCTCCGATGGGCTGTGCCCGCCCCGCTCTAGCTCGACGAAGCTGATCGGGTAGCGCTTACCGTCGCGCACGAGCGTGACGCGGCTCTGATCCGCGGCGGCCGTGAATCCGCCCGCGCGGCCGATCGCTTCCGTCAGCGTCATCGGGATGTCGTTGATCTGGACGGAGCCGGGCTTGCCGACGTCGCCGTCGATGAAGACCTCCGTGGCGCGGAACGACGCGACCCGCACCGTCACTTCGGGGCCTTTGAACACCTTGCTGATGCGCGAAACGATCTTGCGCTGAATCTGCGCGACGCTGTCGCCGGCGACGTGCACGGTGCCCGCATAGGGAAACTGAACGTTGCCCTGCTCGTCGACGACGAAGCCCGGGGCAGCGTCGTCGGTGCGTGTGCTCGGCGTGGGCTGCCCGAGCGCGGCGGCAAGCTCGGGGTGATCCCAGACCGTGATCTGCAGCACGTCGCCAGGGCCGACGCGATAAGGCGTGGGCGTGCCGAACAGCGCCAGCGTCGGTCCCGAGATCGGATGCTGCGCGGCCTGATCGTTCATCGTCCGAATCAGCTTCAGGTTGATGTCGGTAATCGGCACCTGAACGTTCCGGGCCGGCTCGGCGCTGTACTCGCCGCCCGTCTCGGCGACCGTCGGCGGCGTCACCATGCGCTGGCCCGGCACGATCGAGCAAGCGGAAAGCGCGGCGATACAATTAAGGACTACTAACGAGAACAGACTGCGAACGCGCAGGATCGGGGCAGACATGGTGTCCTCCGTGCCGGTTATTCGTGGCTTAGTGCGTGGCTTGGTTTTTGACCGCTAATAGGCGTTGCCGTGGACGAACCCCTTCACGATCGTCGCCGCGATGATGCGCATGTCGAGACCGAACGACCAGTTTCCGAGGTAGTACAAATCGTGCTCGACGCGCCGCTCCATTTTCTCGAGGCGGTCGGTCTCGCCGCGATAGCCGTTGATCTGTGCCCATCCCGTGATGCCCGGCTTGATCCGGTAGCGATGGATGTAGCCGGCCACGAGCTTGCGGTAGAGATCGTCGTGCTCGAGCGCATGCGGCCGCGGGCCGACCACCGACATGTCGCCGCACAGCACGTTGAAGAACTGCGGCAGCTCGTCGAGACTCGTATGCCGCAAGAACGCGCCGAGCTTCGTCACGCGCGGGTCGTTCCGCACGGCCTGGTGCAGCACGCCGGGTGCTTCGCGGTGCACGCGCATCGAGCGGAACTTGTACATCGTGAACACGCGTCCGTCGGCGCCCTTGCGCTTTTGCTTGAAGAAGACGGGGCCCGGCGAGGACAGCTTCACGGCTACCGCGATCGCGAGCAGGATCGGCGCGAGCCCGATCAGCGCCCAGGCAGCGAAGACACGATCGAAGATGGCCTTCACGAGCAACGCGCTCGGCGATAGCGGCGATGCGACGAGATTGATGGCCGGCACCCCGAGCAAGTCGATGACGCCGCCGCTCTCGAACAATGCGAGCGAGCGCACGTCCGGCATGAACCGGATGTTGACGAGATCGTCGCGAAACTCGCCGACGACGCGCAAAATCGTGCGCTCCTCCTGCAGCGGCAACGCAAGCCAAACTTCGTGCAGGTCTTGCTCGCGCACGCAGCGCGCGAACGCCGCCATATCGTAAAAGCGCCGGGGATGGACACCGGCAAACGCTTCGGCGAGCGCAGGCTCATGCCCGCTCGGGACATACACGGCCGCCGCACGAAAGCCCGTGGCCGGCGCGTCTTCGATCCGCCGCAGCATGGCCTCGGCGTGGGAGCCCGCGCCGACGATCGCAACCTGATGCAAGTTGATGCCGGCATGCCGCAAGCGCGCAAGCACGCCATGCGCGGCGAGCCGATAGGCGATCAAAAGCGCAGCCGCGAGCGCAACCCAGTAGATGAACCACAGCCGCGAGACGCGGTCGATCTCGTGTAGCGAGAACATGGCCGTCAACGCGCACGCCTGCACGACGAGCCACGCGAGCGCGACCTGGCCGGCCAGCATGCGCTTCGCCCGGCCGCGCCAGGAATCGTAGACGCCGAAGGCAGGAAACAGCACAAGCACGCAGGCGGCGGTCAATGCGACGAACAATGCGATGAAGTCGTGCGACCCCGCATCGGCAAAGCGAATTTTCGATGCGAGCGTCGCCGCCGCGAGCACGATCGCGATGTCGGCGAGCCGCGCCAAGAAACCCTGAATCTCTCGCATCTGCATTCTCCGAAACGAGGGGCAGCACGTGCCCATCACGGACCTGTCCTATCGCTCGCACCGCAACGGCCGTAGTTGTCTTCGAAGCGCACGATGTCGTCTTCGCCGAGATAGGCGCCCGACTGCACTTCGATGATTTCGAGCGGCACCTTGCCGGGATTGCCGAGCCGATGCCGCACGCCGAGCGGAATGAACGCCGATTCGTTCTCGCTCAGCAAGAACTCGTCGTCCCCGCGCGTCACGAGCGCCGTGCCGCGCACGACGACCCAATGCTCGGCTCGGTGGTGATGCATCTGCAGGGACAGACGCGCGCCCGGCGCAACGACGATGCGCTTGACCTGAAAGCGGTCACCGTGATCGATCGAATCGTAAAAGCCCCACGGGCGCCGCACCTTGCGGTGCGTCTCGGCCTCGGGCGCGTGCTCGGCCTTGATGCGCGCGACGAGCCCCTTGACGCATTGCACCTGCGCGCGGTCCGCCACGAGCACCGCATCGGGCGTTTCCACGACGACCACGTTCGTCGTGCCGACGCAGGCGACGAGGCGGCTCTCGGCGTGAACGAACGTCGAAGTGGCACCCTCGAGCACGACGCGCCCGCGCGCGACGTTGCCGTCGGTGTCCTTCTTCAACGCATCCCAAACGGCGTCCCACGAGCCGAGGTCGGACCAGCCCGCATCGAGCGGCACGACGACACCCGGGCACGGCGCGTCGGGGGAGCCCATGCGCTCCATCACCGCATAGTCGATCGAATCGGCCGGCGCCCGCTCGAACGCGGCCGCCGCCGGATCGAAGCGCTCGCCGCACGCGGCGCCTTCCGCCACTGCCGCGTCGCAGGCGGCATGCATCTCGGGGCGAATACGCCGCACGGCGTCGAGCCAGACCGAAGCGCGCATCACGAAGATGCCGCTGTTCCACCAGTAGATGCCGCTCGCGACGTATTGCCGAGCCAGTTCCGCGGGCGGCTTTTCGACGAAACGGCCGATCGCGTGGGCGCCCTCGCCGAGCGGCTCGCCGATGCGTACATAGCCGAAGCCCGTGTCCGCGCGAGTGGGCGGCACGCCCAGCGTCGCAATCGCGCCGCGCTGCGCATGCCGGGCCGCCAAATGAACGGCGCGCTGCAGGGCCGGGACGTCCGCGATCGCATGGTCGGCGGGCATCACGACGAGGATCGCGTCGCTGCCGCCGCGGCAGGTGAGCGCGGCGGCCAGCGTCAATGCGGGAGCCGTATCGCGGCGCGCGGGCTCGACGATCAGATGCGGCGTCACGCCACTCGCGCGCAACTGTTCGTCGATCATGAAGGCGTGCTCGTCGCCGCAGACGACGAGCGGCGCATCGGCCAAGTCCCAGTCGCCGGGAAAGCCGGCCATGCGGCGCACCGTGGCTTGCAGCAGCGAATCGGTGCCGATCACGTCGATCAGTTGCTTGGGATAATGCTCGCGCGACATCGGCCATAACCGCGTGCCCGAGCCCCCGGCCAGCACGACGGGCACCAAGCGCCTGCAGGATGCCGCGGCGGGACGCGGCCGCACGGCCATGCTGCCCACCGAGCGGGCGAGATCGAATCGTCGCGGATCGAATCGCATGATCGGCATCCTCTTCAACCACCGGTTCCGCGACGGCTTTGCATGCGGAATTCCGTCGGCGAAATCATCATCCGCTTCCGAAAAATCTTCGCGAGACGATCGCCGTTGCCCATGCCGCTGCGGCGTGCGATCTTATCGACGGGCAGTTCCGAATCGATCAGGAGGCTGCAGGTAATGGCCAGGCGCGCCTGCAGCAAATAATCCGACGGCGTCATGCCGAGCTCGAGCTTGAAGCGGCGCAGGAAATTGCGCTCGCTCATGGCGGCTACCTGCGCCGCGTCGGCGATCGAAATCGGCCGCTCGCAGTTCTCCTGCAGCCAGCGCGCCGCCGCACGAATCTTTTCCCCCGCGCTGGCCGCGCCGCCGTCTCCGAGCAGCGGCACGAAGCGCGCGCTCGATCCTGGCATCAAGCGCTCCGCAATGCCGCGCGCGACGTCGAGGCCCAGGTCGCGCTTGACCATCGAGAGCGCGCCTTTCAGCGGTTCGAGCCGCTCGTCCGCATCGAGCGATTCGTCGTCTCGAGCCTGATTCGATTGACGCAGATAGGAGCCGAAGTGATAGGCCTTGCCGAGACCGCCCATGCCGGCCGCCTCGAGCAACACGCTGCCCTCGCCGATCGAGCGGATGTTGGCCGTCTTCGTCTGCACACGGCGCAGCCAGCCGATCAGCCGCTCGTCGCTCGCAGCCGCCCGCGCGCCCTTGCCGCCCGCGATGAACAGCGCGTCGAAGCCCGTGTAATGGCGCGCATCGAGGCCATCGGTCCAGACGCGCACCGACGAGGCGCAACGCACGTTGCCGCCGTCGGCCGACAGAAATGCGATGTCGTAGGCCGGGGTACGCTGGGTCAGCGCCGAGGCCAGTTCGTTGGCGACGTGGAAGACCTCGGCGACAAGACCGGCGCCGAGCAGCGAAAAGCCGTCGAACAGCACGATCGCGACGTGCCGCGTCGCGCTCGGCGCGTTTTCCGCGCTGGCGCGCCACCATCCCATGAGTGCGGGTTCGGTACTCGCGTAAGGCATGACGTATCCCTCATGAATCATCGGCGGCATGGCTCGAATCCTCTCGCAGTGCAGTGCATCGTAGGCAGTGCCGGTAAGCGTTGCCGATACCGTGACGTAATTCGGCGACATCTTGTCGGATTGAATCCAACGCATACTCGCCACCGCTTTAGCCGATGTTTACAGCCTGTCGCCCATGCCAGGGCAAATCGGACAAATCGATACGAAAACCGTCTCTTTCACTCGGCATTTAGCCGAAAAACGCCAAGCCGCCTCGGCAAAACCCATGCCGGGCACACGCATGCTCGACGCTGAAACTCCTCGCTTCGCTTGAGGTGGCCAACCTGATGCTAGAAAGATGCCGGCTTCGAACGAGCCGGTCTGGGCGAAGCGCGCAATCGCCCGCTCGCCCAGCGTTCGCGCCGGTTTCGCCCTGGACTAGCGGCTGCCGTTTGCGTGCGAACGCACAGAGGGGACGATACGGGTTATCCCGATGCCGGTGTGTTATTGAGGCCACATTGGCCGACAGATAATGACGGGGACTTGGCGGATCGGGCAGCGATCGCGACCGCCTTCATCTTTTCCGTCGATGGAATATTCATTGCAATAAATGCGCGCGATGTTTCATCGGCGATTCATTTTCCGATTACGCGAATCAAGCAATCGCCGATTCATTTTTTATGAAGCATCTCATTGCCTTTTTTTCATCCAATGTTCATGCGAGATGCAGCAATGTCCGACGTGCGCGAGACGGCCGTTGCGCGGCAACGCAACATTGCGCCCGCGCCGGACGGGGCACGGCGGTGTCCGTCCACCGCACGCCGCCGCACGAAACCGCGTCGCTGCAACCGGTAACGGTTACTGCTCGGCAAGAGCACCCATCCCCTTCATTCGTCGGCCGATATAAGGTAGCGCGACCCTACGCGGCCATGTGCTTCGAACGTCGAACGTAAAAATCCGCCAGCGCACGCTGCGCAAATCGACTAGATCGAGCGCTCCAAAATCCGCCGCAAAACTTGTAGTCTCGCTGCTCCCGCCTCGCGATTCGTGTGACGCTTGGATTCATTAGACCAAGCGTGTACCGGCGCCCCATACGACCGACCGATGATACGCAACCTCATTTTTCACGCTCGCCCTGCGGGCCTGCACCGCTGCGCGGCCGTTGCCATTGTTTCGCTCGCGACTGCCTGCGGCGGCGGAGGCAACACGGGCGGCAGCAGTAGCGCGAGCGCCGCAGCCGGCAGTGGTCCCACCACGCAGAACGCGGCCATTTCAGGGCAATCGAGCGCCACGCCGATCGTCGCGGCCGGCGGCGAGGCGTTGACGTGCGGCCAGCCCTCGGCACCCGCGAGCGCCGCCGGCACCGGCGCGGCGATCGAGGCCGATACGCCGGGCAGCGACGGCACGCGCACGTTCGCGCTGAGGAGCGCGTTCGAACTGGCCATCACGACGCGCGCCGCGCGAAACGACACCGTATCGTGGCAGGTGCTCGACGATTGGAACGTCGTGCGCGCAAGCGGCCGCTTTCCCGTTGGCCCCGCCGCCCAGACGGTGACGCTGCGCTGCTCGTCGACGCTCGCGGGGTACTTCTCGGTATCGGCCTCGCTCGCCGCGGCGGGCGCTTCATTGGCCTCGCAGGGCACGCGCCCGGGCGGCATGGCGACGTTCGGCGTGCGTCCCGACGTATCGGCCGTATTGCCGGCCGTTGCCTATGCGCATGAAGATCAGCACCGCTTCGGCGGCCAGGGCACCGATTATCTGCAGCCGGGCCAAACGTGCTGCAGCGGCGACGGCTATCGCCCGCTCGACACGGACTTGGGCTTGTCGTGGGCCAACGACACGCGCAACTGGTACGTCGAAGAGCCCAACGGGCCGAACACCTTCGTCCCAGGCGCGAACACGCTCGCACCGTACTTCAAGCAGGGCGACATCATGCGGCTCATCCAGCTCGACGGCATCCCGGGCTGGGCCAGCCCCACGGGCGTGCAAACGGAAGGGCATGCGCCGGCGTCGGAAGCGGCCTTTCAGAACTATGCGAGCCGCGTCGGCACCGACTCGGCGCAGATCCGGGCCGCTTACTTTCCGAATCAGGCGAACGACTACTACCAGATCACCTGGGAACCCGACGGCGGCGGCCCCACCCAATGGGCCGACACGGACGCGAACTTCGTCGCCATGTATCGGGCCGCGTACAACGGCTTGCATTCGACCGATCCCAAAGCCGTCGTGATGGGCGTAACCGCAGCGATGGTGCGTTCGAACAACGCGTGGCTCAAGCGGCTCGCGCCGCTCGGCCTCGCGCAGTATCTCGACGGCCTGACGATTCACGGCTACTACGATGCCGGCACGTCGCCCTCGCATCCGCCCGAACGCCTGGCAACCGATCCCGATCCGGCCACGGCCGCGAACGCACTGCCCGCGTCGATGCGCGAATTGCGCGGGACGATGACGAGCCTGCTTCGCCCCGGCGCCAAGCTGTTCGTCACCGAAACGGGGATCAGCTACGACGCGGGCACGTCCTACGGACCGAACTATCCGACGCCGAACGTGCTGTTCGCGCACGGCGCCGTCGTCGCGCGCACGCAGTTGATCTTGCTCGGTGAAGGCGCCGACATGAGCTACGTCTTCTATTCGTCGGACACGCCCGATTCGCCGCCCGGCTACGGCATGTTCTTCGATCTGAACGATGCGAACGGCACCTACGGCGCCAGCAACATCAGCCCGAAACCGGCTGCGATGGAAATCGCCGCCATGACGCGCATCGTCGACGGCACGACGACGCTCGGCTATCTGAACGGCGTACCGGCAGGCGTCTACGGCTACGCGTTCCAAAAGCTGGGCGGCGGCAAAGTCGTGACCGCGCTATGGACGCACGACAACGCACACTGGAGTGCGGCGTCGGGCTTCAGCACGACCTACAGCGTGCCCTATGCGCTGCAGGTCGATGACGCGGGGACGTCGGGGCACGTGACGGTGCTCGACGCGATGGGCAATGCCGCGACGCTGCCTTATCGCGACGGCAGAATCGAACTGACGCTCAGCGAATCGCCGATCTACGTCGTCTCGACGAACGCCTCCGTGATGAAAGCGCACGTCACCGCACCGGCGGGCTACGTCGGCCAATGACCGCGGCGCGGCTCAGGATGAACGAGCGCGCAGCCTATCCATTGGCTTGGCTTGGCTTGGCTTGGCTTGCCGTGTCGTGTCGTACCGTGTCGGCGACGCGCTCTTGCCGTTTCGCGCCGGTTGGTTCGATCGGCCACGGACATCGTGAACACAGCGTGATGAAGTCGAGGGCCTGCTGACCTATGCAACCCGGGGCCGCTTGTCGGCCCGGGTCGACTCATGCCCGACGCTCCCGCCGCCGCCCGCGCACACGACGAACCCGGCCCCCGCCGTGCGTCGTGTGCGGCCCATGCGCGAAGCCACGCACGAACCGCGAAGGCGAGCCGAGCGCGCCGATGGCTGACCATCGGCACAATCCCGCTGATCTGCGTCTCGCTCGCGGCTTGCGGACGCACCGACCCCCATACGGGAAGTGCCGACGCGCCGTCGTCGGACGCTGCTGCCGCCTCGGCGCTCGTCGTCGTGCCGCCCACGGCGGGGACGCTGAACTGCGCCGCTTCCGCCGCGATGGCAGCGAATCGCGCCGATCCGCCCGCGCACGTCCCCAACGAGGGCATCGTTGCCGACACGCCGAGCAGCGACGGCACGCGCCTCTTTGCGCTCGGTGCCCCGATCACCGTGATGATCGCCACGCAAACGCCGAAGGCCGATGTCGTCGAATGGCAGATACGCGACGCCTGGAACGTCGTTCGCGCCGCGGGGCGCATGAACGTGCAGGCCGGGGCGCAGACGTTCGCCTTGCGCTGCACGTCGTCGCGCGCCGGCTACTTCGCGCTGCTCGCCTCGCTCGTTCACGGTGGCCAGCGACTGCTCCGGCGCGGCACGCGGCCGAGCGGCATCGCGACGTTCGGCGTGTTGCCCGACGTATCGGCCGCGCTGCCGCCCGTATCGTATGCACACCAGGATCAGCATCGATTCGGCGGCCAGGGCGCGAATTATCTGCGGGCGGGCGAGCGCTGCTGCGAAGGAGACGGCTATCACCCGCTCTACGGCGTGCTCGGGTTGTCCTGGGCCAACGACACGCGCAACTGGTACATCGAGGAGCCCGAGCGTCCGGATACGTTCAAGCCGGGCCCCGCCACGCTCGCGTCGTATTTCAGGCCCGGCGACATCATGCGGCTGATCCAGCTCGACGGCATTCCCGGATGGGCAAGCCCCACGGGCGCGCCGACACACAGCTACGCGCCGCTATCGGACACGGCCTACCGAAGCTATCTGAGCCGCGTCGGCATCGATTCGGCGCGCATCCGCGCCGCGTATTTTCCGAATCAATCGAACGATTACTACCAAGTCACCTGGGAGCCCGACTATGACGGCGGGCTACCATGGCGCGACACCGATGCTCATTTCGTCGACTTGTACCGCGCGACCTACGAGGCGCTTCACGCAGCCGACCCGCGTGCGATCGTGATGGGTCCGACCAATGCCTCCGTGCGCGAAAACCTGCGTTGGCTCGAGCGCCTCACGCCGCTCGGCATCGGCCGCTACCTCGACGGTCTGACGATTCACGGCTACTACGACGCCGGCACCTCGCCTTCGCACCCACCGGAACGGCTCGCCACCGATCCCGATCCGGCCAAGGCGGCGAATGCATTGCCGGCGTCGATGCGTGCGTTGCGCGCTTGGATGACGCATCATCTGCCGCGTGGTGCCAAGCTATTCGCGACGGAAACGGGAATCAGCTATGACGTAGGCAGCCAATACGGCACGGATTTCCCCACGCAAAACGTCCTGTTCGCGCAAAGTGCCGTCGTGGCACGCACGCATCTGATCCTGCTCGGCGAAGGGGCCGATATGACGTATGTGTTCTATTCGTCGGACATACCCGAATCACCTGCGGGATACGGGTTGTTCTTCGATCTCGAACATGCGAACGGCGCCTATGGGGCGAGCGACATCAGCCCCAAGCCCGCGGCGATGGTCGTCTGCGCGATGACGCGCATCGTCGATGGCACGACGACGCTCGGCCGCCTTGGCAATACGCCGGCCGGCATCTATGGCTATGCGTTCCAACGGCTGAACGGCGGCAAAGTCGTCACGGCGCTGTGGACACACGACAACGCGCATTGGAACGCGGCTGCGGGATACAGCGCGACGTACAGCGTACCCTACGCGCTGCAAGTCGATGCAAACGGAACGTCGGGGCGCGTCACCGTGCTCGATGCGATGGGCAATGCGGCCGAACTGGCCTACCGCAACGGCCGCGTCGCGCTGGCATTGAGCGAATCGCCGATCTACGTCGTCTCCACGAACGCCGCGATCGCGAAGGCGAACGTCATCGCGCCCGCCGGCTCACTCGTCCACTAAACCGTCTATCGAAGCGATTCGACAACATCTCGCGTTTTTCCGACTCGCTTGCAGCGAGCGCGCCGCTCGCGCATACCATGCGACGCATTAGGCTCGCGCCGCGCTTGCGCTGCGAGCAGCCCGCCTTGCCCGCCCTCCCATGGCCCAGCGCATCGCTATCCTCATCTTCGATGGCTTTTCTCTCGTCGAAGCGAGTTCCATCGCGGAAGTGTTCCGGCTCGCCGACGACGTCGAAGGCGAGCGCCTGCGCGTGGAGCCCGCGCCCGGCCCCTCGATACCGCCGGCGAGCGGCTTGCCGATGCTCGGCGAGTCTGGCGAGTCTGGCGGATCGGGCGCGGGCGCGCCCGCGAGCATGAGCCCGATGCCGGGCTCCTCGAAGCCGGCGCCCGGTGCACCGGAAGCGGCTCAACGCTACTCGCTGGTCGTCGTCTCGAGCACGGGCGGCAGCATCCCGAGCAGCGCCACGATGCGCGTTTGGTCCGACAATCTCGATGCCTACGTGGCCGCGGGCTTGCATGCGCTCTTCATTCCCAGCGGACGCAGCGCCGCACGGCTCGCGGCGGACGAATCGTTCCTGCGTCGCCTGCGCGCACTCATGGAGCGCACCGACGTGGTCAAGGCGATCGGGGACGGTGCCGCGATTCTCGCTGCCGCAACGGTGAACGTGCCGGGTGGCGCCGCATCGAGTGCATCGGGCGCGGGCCAAGGATACGGTGCTTCGAGTGCGACTTCCACGGCCTTCACTCAGGCCGGCTCCCATGCACCGCAAGCGGCACCGTACATGGAGCGCTCCGTTGCGCTGGACGATCCGCTCGGCCCGGTGGCCGTTGCGCTATCGATCGTGAAGCGTGATCGTGGTGCTCCGGCGGCGCGCGCGGTCGCCGACCGGGTGGCGCCGGGAACACGCCGCCGGCTCGGCGCCGTGCTCGGCGAACTCGACGACGGGGGCGCGCGCGAGAAGATCGATACTGCCGCGCGCTGGATCCTCGAAAACTACGGCCAACCGATCTCGGTGGCCAAGGCCGCCGAGGTTGCGGCGATGAGCGAACGCAGTTTCTTGCGGCGCTTCAAATCGCAGATCGGCATCACGCCGTCGGAGTATTTGCTGCGGGCACGGCTCGACGCGAGCTGCACGCTGCTCGTCGGCACGGATCTGCCCGTGGATAAGATCGCGCGCCGCTGCGGCATCGGCAGCGGCGACGGATTGGCCAAGATGTTCCGCAAACGGCTTTCTATTTCGCCGACCGAATATCGAATCGCGGAGCGGCGGCGAGCGCAGGGGCGTTGAATACCGTTGGTGCGGGCCGCCTTCTGCGCGAGCCAACGGGCCTCATGGATCTGTGATGGAACATCAAGACTCGATTGACATCGCACAACCGGTCCGACAATAGAGCGGCCATATAGCAGCTGTATCTTAGCCAGTCGAGCATCCAGCGTCCGATCCAGCCTTGACGTGGTTTTTACCGCATGGGCACTGCACGGGGTCGTTGTCCTGCACACTGGCTCGCCCGTCTTCGTCCATGTCCGTGCCGGTCCCTTGGATTGGGTGCTCGCCAGGGCAATTGCCACAAGTAGCCATCTCTCCATCGAGTGCGATACGTCGATCCCCGTCGAACATGGTCGATGCTGTTGCGATGACCTTCCCACCCGTAGTGGTCGGATCGCCGTGGCAGACAGATGCTTTACTCATAAAGGTGAATCCGAAGATCGTATTTTCGCCAGGCAACATGATCTGCACGCTTAGCTTAACAAACGGGCACTCACACCGAAGCTGCTCGGCCATTTTACGAGTGCGGCGAGCAAAATCGATCGCCGCACCCCTGCCCCCAAAACACATGCGGCAAAGGATGCTGATATTTAACACCCTTTTGATTGCACAAAGCTTCCATGCTCAACATAAAAAGTCCCGCTTGCTACCAAGCAAGGT
>NZ_JBQCIF010000013.1:0-27787 GCF_051953955.1 Trinickia sp.
GCAAGATCTGCACAAGCTCTTGATCGGCGAGGAAACGAAAGAAATCCTCGAATGCGATCTCAAGCTCGAGCAAGGCTCGCAAGCGACCTGCAAAGAGGCGATCGCCTATTGCGAGTCGGTGCGAGATTACGTCTCGCGCGGGATCTTCTCGACGATCCTGGACGACACCGAAGAGCACATCGATTGGCTCGAGACGCAGCTCGATCTCATCGATAAGGTCGGCATCCAGAACTATCAGCAGTCGGCGATGGGCGCGCCCTCGGGCTCCTGATCGCGCGGACGCTTCGACGCTCCCCGCTCCACGCCGCCTCTGTCTCTCGCCTAGCCGGCCATGACCCTATCGCACGACGCGCCCTCGCCAGAATCCGAGCGCTCCACGGTATCCACCGCGCCGGGCGGCAACCGGGCCCCGATCGGCATCTTCGATTCGGGGCTCGGCGGATTGTCGGTGCTGCGGGCAATCAGCGCGCAGTTGCCGCACGAAGCGCTGGTGTACGTCGCGGATTCGCTGCATGCGCCCTACGGCCTGCGCGATAACGCATTCATCTCCGAGCGCACGCTCGCGATCGGTGCATGGCTCGTCTCGCAAGGGGCGAAGGCGCTCGTCGTCGCCTGCAACACGGCAACGGCCGAATCGATCGCGCTCGCGCGCGAGCGGTTGGCGATTCCGATCATCGGCGTGGAGCCCGGCATCAAGCCCGCGGCCAGCCAGTCGAAGTCGCGCATCGCGGGCGTGCTCGCTACGCAGGTGACCCTTCGCAGCGAACGGTTCCGATCGTTGATCGAACGCCATGCGGCCGATTGCCGCTTCATCTGCCAGCCGGGCCATGGGCTCGTGGAAGCCGTGGAGCGGTGCGAGATAGACACGTTGGAAGTGCGCGCCCTGCTCGCGCGCTATATCGACCCGATGCTTGCCGCCGGTGCCGACACCCTCGTGCTGGGCTGCACGCACTACCCATTTCTCGACGCCGCGATCCGCGAGCTTGCCGGGGGACGCCTGGCCCTCGTCGATACGAGCGCGGCCATCGCGAAACAGCTCGAACGTGTGCTGGAGGCTCAGGGCCTGCGCGCGCCGCCTGATCGGCAGCCCGCGGCGCCGCGGCTTTGCTCGACGGACGAAGGCCGCCACATGCGCCAACTGGCGTCCACGCTGCTCGGCCTCGATGCCCCGGTGGAAAAAGTGTCGATCACGACACACGGCACGTCGCCCGGCTGCTCGTACGTCGCGTGAAACACAGGCCGCCTTGCGGCTGCCCCATTTCATTCAAGAATTAGGACGCGATCGAACGCGCCGTCTGTTACAAAAAATCGGACGCCCTGCTTGCCAAGTACGCAAAACGTAATGATAATAGTTCGCATTAACGTTTTAGCTTCGCTTCAGTCATGATCGTCTGCGTGTGCAAGTCCGTTTCCGACCGCAAGATCCGCGCTGCCATCGCGGAAGGCGCGGACACGTTCGAAGAGTTGCAGTTCGAGCTCGCGGTTGCCACCTGCTGCGGCAAATGCGAAGAGTCCGTGCGCGAGGTCATGGCGCAGTGCGGCGTCTGTGAAAGCCAATGCGGCGTCGAGCGCCACGTTCCGTCGCAACCCATGCAGGTCACGTTCTACGAGCGCAAGGCCGCCTGAGTTTCCGGCGTCCTTCGCCCTTCCCGTCTTTTTGGTCGGCACGCCAGTTCGCTTCAGCCAGCAGCCGCTCGTTTCGCTCGTGGAGCCCGAGATGGAATTGCTCATTGGTTTTGTCGCGACACTGTGTATCTCTTTGCTGGTCTGCCGCCCATGAAGCGGCAGCGTGTCACTCAACGCGCTGAACGCAGCGCATCCGCTCCACGCTAAGATGCAAGCTTCGTCTCCTGTCGTCGCCGGCGCGGGTCCGGCAACACCGCTCGGCATGCCGCGTTCGCGTATCGTCCCCACTTTGCTCGCCGTCGCGCTCGCTCACGTCGCGCTGATCGCCGTCTTCATGACGACGAAGCACGAGCCGGCGCCGCGCGCCGTTCAGTCGACGGCTATCGTCGCGAAGTTGCTCAGTCAG
This sequence comes from Trinickia sp., assembly GCF_051953955.1. GTDB lineage: Bacteria > Pseudomonadota > Gammaproteobacteria > Burkholderiales > Burkholderiaceae > Trinickia. Next base: position 2,033 of record NZ_JBQCIF010000013.1, read on the forward strand.
CAGTCGGATGCGCCCCCCACTGCCGCGCAATCCGTGCCCGCGCCGCCCGTGAAGCCCGAGTCCGTGAAGTCCGAGCCCCTGAAGCAGCACGTAAAAACTGCGCCGCCTGTCCCGCGCCCACCGTTGCGCCCCGCCACACCGGCCCCTGCCGTGCCCCCTGCATTGGCGCCTAGCCCCACAGTTGCGGCAGCAGCGGCTCAGCCAACGCAGGCAGCCCCCAGCGCACAAACCACAGCAGCGCAGGCAGCCGCCGCCGCAAGCGCATCGGCAACCGCGGCCCCCGCCGCGCGTGAAACGCTGGCGATCGCGGCACCGAAGCACGTCCAGCATGCTGATTGCCGCATCGTCAAACCGGCCTATCCGGAACTGTCGCGACGTCGCGAGGAGACCGGAACGGCCGCCGTGCGGTTCGTCATCGGCACGACGGGCGCCATCGAAGCCGTCACGCTCGTCAAGAGCAGCGGCTTTCCCCGGCTCGACGACGCCGCCGTCGCGGCGCTGCGCCAAAGCGCATGCCAGCCCTACGTCGAAAACGGCTCACCCCTGCGCGTTTCCTATACGCAAGCATTCACGTTCGGGCTCGACGACGACTGAACTCACTTTAGCGAAAAGAAGAGGACGTACACATGCAAAGCTACGGTCTGGCCCACGCTTGGGCTCAAGGCGATCTCGTCACGCGCGCCATCGCGCTCACGCTGCTGACGATGTCGGTATTGTCATGGACGGTCATCGTCATCAAAGGCTGGAACATCGTCCGCCTCGGCCGATTGACGAAAAACGCCGAGCGCGAGTTCTGGCATTCGGACGATTTCGCAACGGGCATCGATACGCTGACACGCGCACTACCCGCTCGGGAACGCAATCCGTTCCTCGCGCTAGCGCTGTCGGGTCAAGAAGCGGCGGATCACCACCAACGCACGCGCCCGCATCTGCACGATCGGCTCGACGTGTCGGACTGGATCACGCGTTGCCTGAAAGACACGATGGACGATGGCATCGCGCAAATGCAGCGCGGCCTTGCGGTGCTCGCGTCGATTGGCGGCACGGCGCCTTTCGTCGGCTTGTTCGGCACCGTTTGGGGCATTTATCACGCGCTGATCGCCATCGGCGAAAGCGGCCAGGCATCGATCGACCGCATCGCAGGCCCCATCGGCGAAGCGCTGATCATGACGGCGTTCGGGCTCGTCGTCGCCGTTCCGGCGGTGTTGGGCTACAACGCGCTCACGCGATCGAACCGAGCGATCGTCGGCAGCTTGCGCCGCTTCGCGCATAGCCTGCACGCCTACTTCGTCACGGGCGCACGCGTTGCGCCGGTGACGGCGCCGACGCTGCGCGTGGCAACGCGCGCGAACTGATCGCCCGGGAGCGAAACATGGCGATGCCGTTATTCGAAGACGATACAGATGAAGCGCTGATGGGCGAAATCAACATGACGCCATTGATCGACGTCATGTTGGTGCTGCTGATCGTTTTTCTCATTGCGATTCCCGCTATCGAGCACGCGATCAAGCTCGATCTGCCCCACGTCGGCAGCGTGCAACAAGACATCAAGCCGGCGCATGTCGACGTGGCCGTGCGAGCCGACGGCTCCCTCGCTTGGGACGGCAAGAACGTCGACGATGCCGATTTGCACGCGGCGCTCGAGCGCGCGGCAAAGACGAATCCGCAGCCCCAGCTCAGGTTGCGCGCCGATCGAAAGGTGCCCTACGAGCGAGTGGCCGAGGTGATGTCGGCGGCACAAGAAAGCGGGCTGACGCAGATCGGGTTCGTGACGGAACCGCGTCCGCATTGAGGAAAAACATCGCTTACTTAAGTAAAAGGCCCTCATCGGGCGATGAGGGCCTTTTTTCGTGCGCACGCGGCGCCTTCGGGCGGCGGGCTCACATCCCATCGGACTGGTTCGAGCACCGCATGCGATCGCCGTGCCGTGCACGGACCTCGCGGTCGGCCCTATCCGGCTTGCTATAAGAGCAGCCGTTTGGTTTCGCGCTGGACGCCCCAACGCGAAAGGCACTTCAATATAGGCTCCGAAGCCCGACGCTTCAAGACACCGGCCATTGAAACTACCGATCGCCCCGGCCACTCCCAATGTCAAAAGCGATTCGGCCGCCGCCTTATCGCGCCGGCCGCGCGAGGCGGCGCGCGTGCGTCATGCGTCTCATCAGCGAGCCGGCTCGATCACGACTGCGGGTGTTTCGCGGCTTTCGGCATTCGCCATTTGCAGCGCCAGCACCTGCTGGTGAGTCGGGCATTCCATCGTCGTATGATCGGCCTCGTCGAGTTTCTCGACGAGGAAATCGACGAATGCGCGCACGGCCGGCACCATCCCCTGCCGCGAAATGAACGCAGCGGACAACTGCGGAGTCGGCAAACTCCAGCCCGGCATGACCGGCGAAAGTTGCCCCGTGCGCAGCGCGGCGCCATACATCATCTGCGGGAGCGCGGCGATCCCTACCCCTTCCAGCACCGCTTCGCGTATGGACGCCAAATCGGCCGTGATGAGACGCGGCTCGTGCTCGTGAACATATTTGCGACCATCGGGCGCCGTCAAATGAAAAACGTGCCGGCCGTCGGCGCTCGGCGTATCAAGCGTCTGGAAGCGCGCGAGATCGGCTGGCGCAACGGGCGGCGCGTTTTGCGCAAGCAAGCTCGGCGCACCGACGAGCATCTGATGCGTGCGCCACAGCGGCCGCACGACGATGTTCGCATTGTCGGGCGGGTCCGAGCGCACGCGCAGCGCGACGTCGACCGAATCCTCATAGAGATCGATGACGCGATTGGTCACACGAATCGATACGCGCACCTCGGGATATTGCAGCAAAAACTCGGGGAGGATGCCCGAGAGAATCGTCTGCGAGACCGTGACCGGGACGCTCACGCGCACCGTGCCGCGCGGCGAGGCGCGCAGCTCCTGCACCGCGTTCATCGCGGCCTGCGCCTCGGAGAGCATCACTTGGCAATGCCGATAGAAACGCTCGCCGGCCTCGGTCAAGGCGAGCTTGCGCGTGGAGCGCTGCAGCAGCCGCACACCGAGCGAGGTTTCGAGCTCGGCGACGCGCCGCGACAACCGGGACTTCGACACGCCGAGCGCGCGCTCCGCCGCCGAAAAGCCATCGTGCTCGACGACCTGCGCAAAGTACATGAGGTCGTTCAGATTCTGCGAATCGAGTTGCATCTCATCGTTCCAACGGTAGGACAATCCATTGCTCTGGGGACGGCTAAAAGGGGCGCGGAGCCGTCCATATAATAGACCTCACATTCCCATGCGACGCACAGAGTGCGTCCTTCAGAGGCACTTTTCATGACTACCTCCCGCACGATCCGCAACACGATCGCGGCCGTCCGCACGGTGGAAGGCGGCGGCTTCATCGTTCATCGGCCGTTCCCGACACGCATGTTAATGGACTTCGATCCGTTTTTGCTGCTCGACGAAATGGGCCCTGTCGATTACGCGCCCGGCGCGGCCAAAGGTGCGCCCGATCATCCCCATCGCGGCTTCGAGACCGTAACGTATGCGCTCGAAGGCAGCTTCGCGCACGAAGACTCGGCGGGCCACTCGGGAGTGCTTCGCCCCGGCGACGTGCAGTGGATGACCGCAGGCAGGGGCGTCGTGCACAGCGAAATGCCCGATCCCGCCTTCGCCCGCACAGGTGGCCGCGTGCACGGGCTGCAACTGTGGGTGAATCTGCCCCGCCGCGACAAGATGATTGCGCCACGCTACCAGGAAATTCCATCGGAGCGCATCCCGACAGCCACGACGAGCGACGGCAAGGTTCGGGTCAAGGTCATCGCGGGCGAAGCGCTCGGCGTGGCGGCGGCGATCGAAACGCGCACGCCGATTCTCTATCAGCACTTTACGCTGGAGCCGGGTGCATCGATCGTGCAGCCGGTGCCGGCCGCCTATCGCGTCTTCGCCTACGCGCTGAGCGGTGCAGGACGGTACGGCGACGAACAGCGCGAAATCGGCGCGCAACGGATGGTGATTTTTGGCGACGACGGCGACGCGGTGACGTTGGCCGCCGGCACCGAGCCGCTCGACGTGCTGCTCATCGGCGGCGTGCCGCTCAATGAGCCAATCGTCCGGCACGGGCCGTTCGTCATGAACACGGAAGACGAAATCCGGCAAGCGATCGTCGACTACCAAGCCGGGCGGATGGGCGAAATCGCTCGTTGAACCTAAGCAGGCGCCGGGGCGGCTCGATAGCGGCCGCTCTTGCGCCTCAGGTCCGTTCCCGGTCATCCCAGGTTTGCTCAGGCGCCTCGACCGCCGACGATGTGCCCATACCGTTCACCACGTATGGCGGCGAATTGCGTCACAATAGCCGCTCCATTGCCCCCACCAGGAGGACAGGCATGAGCGAGCGCGTTGTTACGGCAACCATCGGCACACCGAACTATCAAGTCACGTTCGATGACGGCGCCCATCATTTGTGGCACGCCGACGAACCCGTGTCGCTCGGCGGCGGCGACCGCGCACCCACTCCGGTATCGCTCTTGCTATCAGGACTGGGAGCATGCACGTCCATTACGTTGAAAATGTATGCGCAGCGCAAGGGTTGGCCGCTTGAAGACGTTCAGGTATCGCTTTCTATGCAGACCGGCGATCAAGGCTCCAAGATCGACCGCAAAATCGTCTTGCACGGCGAGTTGAGCGACGAGCAACGCGAGCGGTTGCTGCAGGTGGCCAACGCCTGCCCCGTCCATAAGATATTGACGCGCCCGATCGCGATCGATACGGGGCTCGTCGCAACGTTGCCGGCCACGCCCGACGAGGCGTAAAGTACCCGACCGCCGCACTTGAAGCCGAAGGAACGCCCCTTGAATTTCGAACATCTCGTCCAGGTCAACGATCCACTGAACCCGCTCGTCGAAGTGCTCACGCGCGCCCAGTTATGGGAAGGACTCGTCCTTCGCGCCGAACAGCCGCAGCTTTTCGTGCTGGGGCTAGACAGCTGCACGATCGTCTCGCGCACCGCCGATACGCTCGAGCGGGAATTGCACTACGGTCATGCAACGGTGCGCGATCGTGTGACGCTGATGCCGCACGAAAGCGTGCGCTACGACATCCTCGCGACGGAAACGCACGTGGGCGGCTCGCTCACGATGACGATCGAGCAGCCCGATGAACTACAGCTCTTTCTGCGGTTCGAGTACGCCACGACACTGCCTACACCCGATACCGAAGACGATCGGCAAACGAGCGAGATCGTGAAGTCGGCTTACCGCGAGGCAGACATCGATACCGTGCGGCTCATCCGCGAGTACGCGCGTCAACCGACGCAGTCGAACCCGCTTCATTGAGCGAGTGAGCGGCGGCGGCAACCCACCGCACGCCCTCACGCTCGGCCCAAGCCGACCATCGACGCCACGATGGTCGGCCCCTATCAGCCACCTATCTCAATGAATTTGTTTTTTACAATCGATAATGATTCTCATTTATAATTCGTCTTATCGAATCGAACAAGCAATGCCCCAAGCATGAGTGAACCCACGCGCCAGCGTACGCTAACGTTGAGAACGTCCATGAGTCCCTTAGCTCGCTCCCGTTCGAATGACGCAGCAGCCGCTGCGGCCACACGCCGTGTCGATTCTCGGCAAGAAGGCAACGAGGGTGCGACCGAACGCACGCTGTCGAGCGACCACTTATTGCAAGGGCGTAGCCACGTTTTCATCGCTCACAATGGCGAGCGATACCAGTTACGAGCAACCCGTCTCGGGAAGCTGATCCTGACGAAGTAAGTACCGTGTATTGTGGGGACCACCTCCCTAAGAGGTGTTAGGCAGTAGCCAGCGCAACGTCAAGCACGTAAGTCTAGACCCCTTCGTGCCTCCTCCTTCAGCAGCGTTGCAGCCAGCCATGCCGCTTTTTTTGCGCCCCTTCGTTGCTTCTCGTTACTTCCTTTCGCTTCCCTTCGCCTCTCTCTTGAAATACGAGATATGAAATGCCGGACACACGTTCGGCATTTCGCATCTAGCGAACGCGAGTGCACGGGCAATCGCCGCGAGTTTCGCGTTTTGTCGAGCTAGGTTTCCCTATTCCGTCGCTCCCTTTTTCGCTCCGTTCTCGCTGCATTCGCGTTGAGTTCGATCGTTACTGCGCAAAGCCCCAGAACATGAGCCACCATGCGCTATCGGCCGCAGCCAAAGCCGCGATGAAGAACGCCATCGCGCCCGCTCTCGAGGCGATGTTCGCGGTATAGCGGCCCGTGACGCGCCATGCGAGCCATGCGCTCCACGCGTTGGCGATCGCTAGCACCGCAATGCGAACCGTCGAGGCCCAATCGAGCGGCACGTGCTCGGCGCGCAGCAGCGACAACGTGGTGGCCGATAGCCCCAAGAACACGCCTGCGCCCGCCAGAGGAATGAGCGCCTGCGTCAGATGGTGCAAACGCGCTCGATCGAACCGGCCCAGCATGCGCGTGGCGGCGGCGACGAGCACGAGCAGCGCCGTGCCGTAAACGAGTGCCGTCGCGAGGATGTAGGCGATCAGCAGCGTGCCGTCGAGCCAGGAAAAGACGTCGTTCTGCTCCGGGTAATGCGTGAACAGGAACCACGGGGCGTTGGTGTCGAGCATCCACGTGAAGTCGTGGTCGATCAGCCAAGCCGCAAGGTATTGCTTGATTTGGACGAACCATGGGCTCGCCGTCCAGTGAAACGCGCCGATCGCAACACCCAGCAAGCCGTACAGGATCAGCGCGGTGTCCCAGCCGTTGCCCGCATCGCGGCCCAGTTCGACGACCTCCTGCGCGGGCGAACGCCATGTCAGCGCGATCGCGTCGCGATGGCCGCTGCACCGGCCGCACATGTGGCACGGCGCCGCGCCCTTCATGCTCCGCAACGGCACCAAGGGCGCACAGTTGATCGGAATCACGCGATGACCGCGCTCGCCCGACGTATATGAGCGCCGCCAGGCCGCCTCGTCGACGCGGAAGTGAAACGGCGCCAGCCGCGACAATAGCGAAAACACCCCGTTCACGGGGCACAGGTAGCGGCACCAGACGCGCTTCTCGCGCCCATAGAGAAAGCCGATGATCATGGCCCCTACCGTCGACCCCCCCAGCACGAGCAGCACGGCAAGCGGATATTGGTAGACGCTGACCATCTGGCCGTAAATGGTCGTGAGGCCGAATGCGACGAATGGCCACCCGCCCCACCGCATCCAGCGCGGAATCGCCCGTCCGCGCCCGTGGCGGCTGGCGAACTCGGCCAGCGCGCCCTCGGGGCACAGCACGCCGCACCAGACGCGGCCGAGCAGGACCATCGACAGCAAGACGAACGGCCACCAAATACCCCAAAAGACGAACTGGGCGGCCAATGTCAGATTGTTCCAAAGATGCGCCGAATCGCCGGGCAGCGGCAGGCAGGCCGGCACGATGATCAAAAAAGCGTAGACCGCGACGACGACCCATTGAATCGCGCGAATGACCGCACCATTGCGCTGCATCCACGCGCCGACGCGCGCGAGCCTTCCCTGATCGACGGCGGCGGAAAGCGCCGGCGAGCTCATGCGGTGCGCCCGGCTGCGGCGCTCGGCACGCGGCCGGCGCGCCGAGCGAGCCATCCGACGACGAGCCAATACAGTGCGTAGGCAACGAGATTGGTCAGCGCCGGGTGAGCGCGGTAGCCCGTCAATGCGGCAACCAACGAGCCGACGGTGCTCGAATCGTCGAGCAGCCTCGAGCTATCCCACACCTGCGAGATGCCGAGCGGCAATATCTCTTTGTCGATGAGCTTGTCGACGCCCGTCTGCAGCAGACCCGCGCCCAGCAACAGCAACATGATCTCTGTGACGCGGAAGAAATGGCGCCAGGAAAACACGCGGCCACCCAGTTGCAGCACGTAGAACGTCAGGAAGGCCAAGCCAAGGCCGAGCACGATCGCGAGGATGTCGCCGTGGTTCACGTGGCCCGATTGCCCGAGGCCGAGCCCGTAGAGAAAGATGACCGTTTCACTGCCCTCGCGCGCGATCGCCAGCGCGACGAGGACCGCGACGCCCCAGCCATTGCCGTTGCGCGTGCTCTGTTGCAGCGTGCGCTCCATGTCGCGTTTCAGCGTGCGCCCGTGACGCTTCATCCACAAGACCATTTGAACGATCAGCACGCATGCGACCAGCACCATGCCCGTCTGGAAGTAGTCGGCCGCATCGCCCGACAAGACTTCGCTGAAGCCCACGAGTGCCGCGCCGAGCGCGATGGCTGCCAGCACGCCGGCCCCTACGCCCGCCCACAGATACGGCAACCCGCGCCGCGCGTCGGCGTCGCCATTCTTCAGCCACGCGTAAAGAATGCCCACGACGAGCAGAGCCTCGACGCTTTCACGCCACACGACGAACAATATCTGGCCCATCTCTTATTCTCCGAGCGCGCGGCATTCCACCGCCGCGCGCGAAAACCCTTACTTGACGACGATGACGCCACGCGCCGACTGGTGGAAATCGTCGAAGAACTTATATTCGCCGGGCGATTGAGGGGCGATGACGACCACCGACTCCGCGCCCGGCGCAAGGACCTTTTCCTTGCGCAGCTCGACGCTTTCGAACTCGGCGGCGCCCTTGCCTGCGTTGTGCACCTCGATGCGGATGCGCTTGCCCGCCGGCACTTCGATTCGCGCGGGCGTCAGCTTGCCGTCGGCCATCTCGAGCTTGACCGTCACCGCATCGTCGGCGTGCGCGGCCATGGCGGCGACGGCAACCAAACCTGCCAATGCGGCTTTCCAATGCAATTTCATGCTGTTGCTCTCCTATGCCGAGCCGGACGACTCAATAGCCGCCCTTCTTGCCGATGCCGGCGAACGGGAAATCGTATTGCAGCGTGATCGGCTTGAACCACGGGCCGACCCCCGTTTCCTTGTCGACGTGGCGGCCGAACGCCATATGCCCCGTTTGCATCGGCGGCTCGATCACGAGCGTCAGGTGGTACTTGCCCGGGCCGAACAGCTTGACGTTGTCGCCATAGTGCGGGCCATCGCTCGCCACCATCGGCATCAGATCGCCCTTGATCGTTTGCGTGCCGCCCACCTTCTTCAGTTCGTAGTGGACTTGCAGATAAGGCATCCAATCGCCTTCGGCAAAACCGGTGGGATTGTTCTTGACCGCGTGAATGTCGGCTTCGAGGTGAATGTCGGAATCCGACGCCTTGCGCATCATCCCTTCGGGATCCATCGTGACCGGCTGCAGATAGACCGCGCCGATCTCCATGCCGCCCTGCACCTGAGGTTTGCCGATCGGATACTCGGCCGCCGAAGCCGCGATTGCGGTCATCGCCGCCACGGCCGCCACGCCGCTCATGATCCAGGTGGAACGCTGCATCGAAAACTCCTGTTTTTGTCTTAACACGAACACAAACGCAAATGCGAACGATTATCAATCAGCAGTAAGTGTACACGAATGCCCCGCGGGGACCAAGCGACCCTTGCGCGCATAGGGTCGCCCAGGCAAGGAGCAAGGGACGAGGGACGACGAGCGACGAGCCCTCCTCAGTTGGGCCCGGCGACGGAATCGCCGACGTTCGCGCCGAACGCACGCTCGCGCAGCACCGCCAACTGATCGCGCGCCGCCGCCGCCTTTTCGAACTCGAGATTCTTGGCGTGTTCCATCATCTGTTTCTCGAGGCGCTTGATCTCCTTGGCGAGATCGCGCTCGGACATGTCCTCGAATTTCGCGCGCTGCTGCATCTCCTTGAGCTCCGCGCGCGCTTCGTCCGCGTTGTAGACCCCGTCGATGATGTCCTTGACCTTCTTGACGACGCCGCGCGGCGTGATGCCCATCGCCTCGTTGTGGGCGATCTGCTTTGCGCGCCGCCGCTCGGTTTCGTCGATGGCCCGCCGCATCGAATCGGTGATGGTGTCCGCGTACAGAATGGCCGTGCCGTTCACGTTGCGCGCGGCGCGGCCGATCGTCTGAATCAGCGAACGCTCGGCGCGCAAGAAGCCTTCCTTGTCCGCATCGAGAATCGCCACGAGCGACACCTCCGGGATGTCGAGCCCCTCGCGCAGCAAGTTGATGCCCACGAGCACGTCGAATGCGCCGAGCCGCAAGTCGCGAATGATTTCGACACGCTCGACGGTGTCGATATCGCTATGCAGGTAGCGCACCTTGACACCGTGATCGGCCAGAAACTCCGTGAGCTGCTCCGCCATCCGTTTCGTGAGGACGGTCACGAGCACGCGCTCGTTCACGCCGACGCGCACGTTGATCTCGCTGAGCACGTCGTCCACCTGCGTGCGCGCGGGGCGCACCTGCACGGCCGGATCGACGAGGCCCGTCGGCCGCACCACCTGCTCCACGACCTGCCCCGTCTTCTTCTTTTCATAATCGGCCGGCGTGGCCGAGACGAAAACGGCCTGGCGCATCTTGCGCTCGAACTCGGGAAATTTCAGCGGCCGGTTATCGAGCGCCGAAGGCAGCCGGAACCCGTACTGGACGAGGTTTTCCTTGCGCGAACGGTCGCCGTTGTACATTGCATTGAGCTGTCCGATCAGCACGTGCGATTCGTCGAGCAGCATCAGGGCGTCGCTCGGCAGGTAGTCGACGAGCGTCGGCGGCGGCTCGCCCGGCGCCGCGCCCGAAAAATGCCGCGTGTAATTCTCGATGCCTTTGCAAAAGCCGAGCTCCTGCAGCATCTCCAAATCGAAGCGCGTGCGCTGCTCGAGGCGCTGTGCCTCGACGAGCTTGCCCTCGGTATGGAAGAATTCGAGGCGCTCGCGCAACTCCTCCTTGATCGTCTCCACGGCGCGCATGACCGTTTCGCGCGGCGTCACGTAATGCGAGGACGGATAGACCGTGAAGCGCAGGATCTTTTGCCGCACCCGCCCCGTCAGCGGATCGAACAGTTGCAGCGACTCCACTTCGTCGTCGAACAGCTCTATGCGCAACGCCATCTCCGCATGCTCGGCCGGAAAGACGTCGATCGTATCGCCGCGCACACGGAACGCGCCGCGCTGGAAATCGGCTTCGTTGCGGTTGTATTGCATCGCGATCAGGCGCGCGATCACGTCGCGCTGACCGATCTTGTCGCCCGTGCGCAGCGTCAAGATCATCTTGTGATATTCGCTCGGGTTACCGATGCCGTAAATCGCCGACACGGTTGCCACGATCACCACGTCGCGCCGCTCCATCAGGCTCTTGGTGGCCGATAGACGCATTTGCTCGATGTGCTCGTTGATCGACGAATCCTTCTCGATGAACAAGTCGCGCTGCGGGACATACGCCTCGGGCTGGTAATAGTCGTAGTACGAAACGAAGTACTCGACGGCATTGCGCGGAAAGAACTCGCGAAATTCCGAATACAACTGCGCGGCGAGCGTCTTGTTCGGCGCGAAGACGATCGCCGGCCGCCCGAGCCGGGCAATCAGGTTGGCCATCGTGAACGTCTTGCCCGAGCCCGTCACGCCGAGCAGCGTCTGGTACGAGAGACCGTCCTCGATGCCTTCGACGAGCTGAGCGATGGCATTCGGCTGGTCCCCAGCCGGCGGATACGGCTGATACAAATGAAACGGCGAGCCCTCGTACTCGACGAACTTCGATTCGTCGAGGGCTTCGGCGGCATGAATCTGAGCTTCGGGCATGGAAAGGGGCTTCCTTCGCCGACAAAACAACCATTCTAGCGTTTCGCGTGCGGCCGGGCAGCGCTCCCCGCGCAGGGCCGTCGCGCGACCGCTTCGGCCGCCGGACGCCCACATCGGTGCACTTGGTCCGGCAAAAAGTGCACGATCGTTCATGCCTATCCGCCACCGTGCATCAAAAGCGTGCGAACGCGGGGGCAGGATTCGTTACAATCACGTATTCCGCGCCCGCCGAACCGACTCGCTCCGGCTGCCGTCCGCCGTGGCATCCATCGGCGGATTCGAACGGCGCATGCAGTGCGTGCCAGTTTCAGTTCCTTACTACCGCCGAAAGACACCATGTCCCTGTTCTCCTCCGTCGAACTCGCCCCCCGCGACCCGATCCTCGGCCTCAACGAGGCCTTCAACGCCGATCCGCGCCCGACCAAAGTCAACCTCGGCGTTGGCGTCTACACGAACGAGGAAGGCAAGATCCCGCTGCTGCGCGCCGTTCGCGAAGCTGAAAAAGCGCGCGTCGAGCAGTCGCTGCCGCGCGGCTACCTGCCGATCGAAGGGATTGCCGCTTACGATGCCGCCGTTCAAAAGCTGCTGCTCGGCGACGCATCGCCGCTGATCGCGGCAGGCCGCGTCGTGACGGCGCAGGCGCTCGGCGGGACGGGCGCGCTGAAGATCGGCGCCGATTTCCTGAAGCGCCTCAACCCGAACGCGAAGGTCGCGATCAGCGATCCGAGCTGGGAAAACCACCGTGCGCTGTTCGAAAGCGCCGGCTTCGAAGTCGTCGCCTACCCGTACTACGACGCGCAAACGCACGGCGTCAATTTCGAAGCGATGCTCGGCGCGCTGACGAGCTACGCGGCAGGCACGATCGTCGTGCTGCACGCCTGCTGCCACAACCCGACGGGCGTCGACCTCACCGAGGCGCAATGGCAGCGGATCGTCGAAGTGGTGAAGGCACGTAACCTCGTGCCGTTCCTCGACATCGCCTACCAAGGCTTCGGCGACGGCATCGATGCCGACGCCGCCGCTGTGCGCCTGTTCGCCGCGGCCGAACTGAACGTGTTCGTCTCGTCGTCGTTCTCGAAATCGTTCTCGCTGTACGGCGAGCGCGTGGGCGCGCTGTCCATCATCACCGACAGCAAGGACGAAGGCGCGCGCGTGCTGTCGCAGGTGAAACGAGTGATCCGCACGAACTATTCGAACCCGCCCACGCACGGCGGCGCAATCGTGGCGACGGTGCTCGGCACGCCCGCGCTGCGCACGATGTGGGAGCAAGAGCTCGGAGAGATGCGCGACCGCATTCGGGCAATGCGCGGCGGCCTCGTCGAGCGCCTGAAGAGCGCCGGCGTCACGCGCGATTTCAGCTTCGTGAATGCGCAGCGCGGCATGTTCTCGTACTCGGGCTTGACCTCGGCCCAAGTCGACCGCCTGCGCGAAGAGTTCGGCATCTATGCCGTCGGTACGGGCCGGATCTGCGTGGCGGCACTGAACACGCGCAACATCGATGTCGTGGCAAACGCCGTCGCGCACGTGCTGAAGTAAGGGAAACACGCGCAAGCAACGCGCGCGTGAGCCGCGTTCCGCACGCGGCATCCCACACGTGAATGAAATAGCGCCCCTTCGGGGGCGCTATTTCATTCAACGCTGATCGCGATGGATATCGTGCGTGACGAACCCGGCGTCGTTATCGGGCATGTCGAGCCAGCCCGGTTGCGCCAAGCTGTCGCGGATATCGCGTAGCCCGCATGTCCAATGCGCGTTCATCGTCGACAAGCCGAATTGATAATCCTTGAAATTGCCGTCGAATTCCTTGTCGCGGTAGACCAACTGAAACACGTTGTACCGGTGCGACGACGACAGTTCCTCGGCCAATTTGCACCACTGATCGTCCCGATGGCCCGGTGCAACGCGCGCGAGCACCTCGCGCAGCACATGCCGGAATCGCTGCGAATGCTGCAGCATGTCCGTCACTAGGCGCGTGCGGCTCGAGTACTGGATGTCCTTCATGCGCCCTTGCACGTCCGTCAGGTTCGTCGGCACGGGCCCTCGGGCGCTCCACAGATCGACTTGGAACGCCAGCGTGTCGCGGCGCGGGGTGGCCTGAACGACTTCGGACAGCGGCGTATTCGACATCAACCCGCCGTCCCAGTAGTACTCGCCGTCGATCTCCGTCGCTGCGAAGCCCGGCGGCAGCGAACCGGACGCGATGAAGTGCTCGACCCGCAGCGTCGTATGCTGATTGTCGAAGTAGGCGAAATTGCCTGTGCCGACATTGACCGCCGCGATCGATACACGCGTTTCGCCCGAATTGATGCGGTCGAAGTCGCATAAGCGTTCGAGCGTCGACTTCAGCGGCCCGGTGTCGTACCAGCTCGCGGTGCCCGGCGTGCCTTGCGTGAACGGCAGCGGCGGCGGCATGCGCGGCACGAAGAAGCCCTTTTGACCGTCGACGAGCGCGCTCAACGCCTGCATCGTCGTAAAGGCCGTGCGCACGGGCGCGGAAGAATCGAAAAACGCGTGTTCGACGGCCGGCGGCACCGGGAAGCCGTAGGCGGGCTGGCACACCATATTCCAGAACGTCTTCAGCTTGGCGACACGGTGCTCGGGAGCATTGCCGGCGATGATCGCCGTGTTGATCGCGCCGATCGAAATGCCGGCGATCCAATTGGGCAAGACGCCGGCTTCGTGCAGGCCTTCGTAGACGCCCGCCTGATAGGCGCCGAGCGCCCCTCCGCCTTGAAGGACCAGCGCCACCGTCTGATAGGGAGGCAAGGAGAGGGACGGCGCGGCTCGTGCCGTGCCGCCGTGCGCTGCGCCCGCTGCATGTCCGGTATCCGCCGATGCAGCGTTCGCGCGAATACGGGTTGCCTTGCGCTCCCCCATGCTTCCTCCTTATTTCATGCACCAACCGTGCGAGACGATGAACGACTGGCCCGTCAGCGCGGCGCTCGGGAACGTGCAGAGGAACAGCACGGTTTGCGCCACGTCTTCGACGGTGGTGAACACGCCGTCGACCGTCTGGCCCAGCATGACGCGCTTGATCACTTCTTGTTCGGTCAAGCCGAGTTCCTTCGCCTGCTCGGGGATTTGCTTGTCCACTAGGGGCGTGCGCACGAAGCCGGGGCAGACGACGTGCGAGCGCACGTTATGCGCGGCCCCCTCCTTCGCAAGGACGCGCGCGAGGCCGAGCAGCGCATGCTTGGCCGCGACGTAGGCCGATTTCAAAGGCGACGCCTCGTGCGAGTGCACCGATCCCATATAGATGACCACGCCGCCGCGATCGCCCTTGTACATGTGCTTGAGTGCGGCCTTCGTCGTGAGGAAGGCGCCATCGACGTGAATCGCTTGCATCTTCTTCCAATCGGAGAAGCTATAGCTTTCGATCGGGTTGACGATCTGGATGCCCGCATTCGACACGAGAATGTCGACGGAGCCGAGCTGCGCCGCCGCTTCGTCGACGCCGCGATTGACGGCGTCTTCATCGGTGACGTCCATCGCAATGCCGATTGCCTTGCCTCCCTGGGCGCGAATCTCTTCCGCGACGGCCTGCGCGCCGGCCAAATTCAGATCGGCGATCGCCACGGCCGCGCCTTGCGCCGCGAGCGTCCGGGCAATTTCCTTGCCGATCCCGCTTGCCGCGCCCGTCACCACCGCGGCCTTTCCGTTCAGATTCGTATTCAACGACGACATTCGTCACCTCTCAAGCGTGCGTGGACAATGAGACCATGGCGCATGACGCGCGGCAAGCCGGCACGATTTCATATAACTTTCGGCCGAATTGGGCGCCACCGCCGACTGCGCTATTGTGCCCCAACGGCCAGCCTGCGCGCGACCCATCGCGAATCGGATTAAGCTCTCGCTGTCGATCACCCTGCTTCGAACTTCCTGGAGGATGCATGAACTACCGGCGACTCGGCCGTTCCGGCCTGCAAGTCAGCGAGCTGTCTTTGGGCTCGTGGGTCACGTACGGCAATCAAGTGGACCGCGGCCTCGCGCGCGAATCGCTCGCCGCGGCACGCGACGCGGGCGTGAATTTCTTCGACAACGCCGAAGTCTACGCGGGTGGCAAATCCGAGGAAATCATGGGGCATGCGTTGAAGGAACTCGCGTGGCCGCGCGTGAGCTACGTGATCTCCACGAAATTCTATTGGGGCTTGCGCGAGGCGCCCAATCAATATCACACGCTCAATCGCAAGTACCTGCACAACGCCATCGACGGTTCGCTCGCGCGTCTGCAACTCGACTACGTCGATCTCGTGTTCTGCCACCGTCCCGATCCGAATACGCCGATCGAAGAAACCGTGTGGGCGATGAGCGACATGATCACGCGCGGCAAGGCGCTTTATTGGGGCACCTCGGAATGGAGCGCGGACGAAATCCGCGCCGCCTATGAAATCGCGGAACGGCATCATCTGCACAAACCCGTGATGGAGCAGCCGCAGTACAACCTTTTTTGCCGTAAGCGTGTCGAGCAGGAATACAAGCGGCTTTACGAAGACATCGGGCTCGGCCTGACCACATGGAGCCCGCTCGCGTCGGGGCTGCTGACCGGAAAATACCGAGGCGGCGTGCCGTCCGGCAGCCGCGCGCAATTGCAAGGCTACGATTGGTTGCGCGCGCATCTGACCGACGCCGAGAAGAACGAACGCGTGGCCCGGCTCGAAGCGGTCGCGCAGGAGCTCGGGTGCAGCATCGGTCAGTTGGCGATCGCCTGGGTGCTGAAGAACCCGAACGTCAGCACCGTGATCACCGGCGCCTCCCGAGTCGAGCAAATCGCGGAAAACATGAAAGCGGCGGACGTTGCTGCGCGCAGCACACCAGAAATTCGTCAAAGAATCGAGGAGATCGCAGGCGACGAGCACCGGTGATTGATGCGGCGGCGCGCGACATCGTTGGTGCGTGCCGTGCTGGCACGCCGTGTGGTGCCGTGGTGCCGTGGTGCCGTGGTGCCGTACAATACGCGCCCCGTTCGCGCCGAGCGCAAGCTAGGCTCGAACGGACACGCGAGCGCCGCCGCGCCGAACGCAACTGCCCGCGCTTGTTCCGCGAACCTACCTTGGCCTGAACCGCTCACCGCCCGTATGCTCAGCTACCGCCACGCCTTCCACGCAGGCAATCACGCCGATGTCCTCAAACATGCCGTCGTCGTGCAGTTGCTGCGCTACCTCGGCCAAAAGGACAAAGCCTACTGGTATATCGACACACACGCGGGCGCGGGCGTGTATTCCTTGGCCGAGGGCTACGCGCAGAAGACGGCGGAGTTCGAAACGGGCATCGCCAAGCTCTGGAAGCGCAGCGACCTGCCGGCCGCGCTACAAGATTACGTCGAGCAAGTCGGTGCGTTGAACGCGGACGGTCAGTTGCGCTACTACCCCGGCTCGCCCTATCTCGCTTGGCGCTTGATGCGGGAGCAGGATCGGATGCGGTTGTTCGAACTGCACAGCACCGAGATCGATGTCCTGCGCCACAATTTCCGCGATGCGGGCCGTCGCGCGATGCTCTATGCGGGAGATGGCTTCGACGGCATCAAAGCATTGCTGCCGCCCCCGCCGCGGCGCGCGCTCGTGCTCGTCGATCCGTCGTTCGAGGACAAGCGCGACTACGCGCGCACGATCACCTGCCTCGAGGAAAGCTTGAAACGGTTCGCGACGGGCGTCTACGCGATCTGGTATCCGCAAGTCTCGCGCGTCGAATCGCAGCGCTTTCCCGAGCAGTTGAAACAGCTGCAGCAGACCAACTGGCTGCACGCCACGTTGACGGTCAGCAAACCGCCGGAGGATGGCTACGGACTCTTCGGCAGCGGAATGTTCATCCTGAACCCGCCCTACACGCTCGCCGGGGCGCTGAAGGAAACGCTGCCGTATCTCGTCCGAGCGCTAGGCCAAGACGAAACGGCACAGTTCAAGCTGGAGTCGCGCATCGCTTGATCGCGGTGGCGTAGCGTGGCACTGCGGGAGGGCACAGGTACCGGGTATCGAGTGTCATCGGCGGCACTCGGGCGGCGAGCGCCCGGCCGCGGTGCCACCGCGATCGCCGCGGGACTATTGCCGATTCCCGGAGGACGCGCGATACGCCGCGCCGGCACCGGGCGTCGCCGCCTTGGCGCCTGGAAGCGCGATATAAGGGGCGACGACGATGGGAGGCTGCCCGCCTGCCGCGTCTGGCTGCTCGAGCGTCGGTAGTTGCTGCGCGGGCACCATCGGCGCTCGCGACAACGGGGCGTTTTGCAGCACGACGCCACTTTGGCCATCGTGGATGCCCGTCTGCGTATCGAGCACGATCCCGCTTTGGCCGTCATGGATGCCCGTCTGCGTCCCGAGCTCGATCGGTTGCCCTCCGGCCGCGGCTGGCGACGCGACGCCGATGAGCGCGAGGTAGGCCGTCGCACACGCGAGGAGGCGCAGGCAGGTCGAAGCGTGGAAACGCATGGAACGGTCCGAGAAAATGCACCGCGCCGCTAGGGCCGACGGCATGCGGCGATAGGTGCGTGGCGAATAGTCACACCTTAGCGCGGCGGCGATCTTCGCGCTAGTCGCCTTGCCCCCCCCTCGCCCCTCGACACCGATGCGCCGGCGCCTTGATAGCATTCGATCGCATCGGAAGGAGACATTGTCCGCACAAGCGCTCCATACGACAAAGCCTCGCGGAAATCGCGAGGCTTGCAATGGTCACTTCGTCGCGCGTGGACGCGCGGGCGCCAGCGCTGGGGCTCTAGCGCAGCCGAGCTTTGCTCGGCTCAGGCATTAGTAGCCCTGTGCTTCGAGCGAGCGCAGGCGGCGCTCCAAGTCCTCAATGTCCGTCGACGATGCGAGGTACTCTTCGCGGCGAGTACGTTCGGCCGATTCAAACCAGTTGCTGAGCTTTTCGATGAGGTACGCAAACATGATGTTCTCCAAGGGTCGGGCCACGTCCCCGGCGGATCGCGATCAGGGATTTCCCGTAAAAGGGTTAACCCGGATTATAAAGACCTTGGCTGAAATTGCGAGTGAAATGCTCGAATGATGTGCATTCCGAAATGGAATGGTGCGCAGAAGTCGTTTTGGCGTCCAGAATGCACCAAGAGTGTGCATTTGCCGATGTCGCTCACTCCCCGTGCGCGTGGTGGCTTCGCCCGCCGTCGTGCCATGGATCGGCGTTGGCCAAGCTGTCGAGAATCGGACAATCGGGACGCGCATCGCCGTGACAGTGGTGGGCGAGATGAGTCAGCGTGTCGCGCATTTCCGACAGTTCGGCGATGCGGCGCTCTAGATCGGCTACGTGTTGAAGGGCGATCGCCTTCACTTCCGCGCTCGCGCGCGAGCGGTCCTGCCAAAGTCCCAAGAGCTTGCGGATATCGTCGACCGAAAAGCCGAGGTGCCGCGCCTGGCGGATAAAGCGTAGGGTATGGACTTCCTGCTCGCCATAGACGCGATACCCCGCGTCCGTGCGGCCTTTCGGCGCGAGCAGGTCGACGCTTTCGTAATAGCGGATCATTTTGGCTGTCACGCCCGATTCGCGAGCGGCTTCCCCAATATTCATCACATCCTCCGAGTTGACGATGGAAAGCGTATACCTTCCCATCACGGGAAGGTATACGCTTCAGGGAAGCGGGCCGGCGCGCTGAGTCGCCGTGTCCCTGTCGGCATCCCTCTCCCCCTTTCGAAAAGGAACCTTGCAATGATCGAATTCCAAGTTGAAGGCATGAGCTGTCAGCACTGCGTGGGCGCCGTAACGAAGGCGATCCGCTCGCTCGACGCCGGGGCGCACGTCGATGTCGATCTCGATGTGGGGCGCGTGCGCGTCCAGTCCAGCGAGAATGCGGATAAGCTCGGCAGCGCCATCGTCGAGGCCGGGTACACCGTTGCAGGCACCCGCACGATCGTCGATGCTTGATGGTCCGCGCGAGGCGATGTTCACGGTTGCCGTCATCGGCGCGTCGGGGTTGCTCGGGCGCGCGCTCACGCACGAGCTCGGCGCAAGCGGGCGCTGGCGCGTCGTCCCTACGGCGCACCGGCGCGCGCAAGCCGATACCACCGCACTCGACATTCGAGACGCTTCGGCGGTCCGCTCGTTCGTCGATCGCATTCGCCCGGATGCGATCGTCATCGCAGCCGCCGAGCGTCGGCCCGATGTCTGCGAACGCGATCCGCAGGCCGCGCATGCGCTGAACGTCGATGCGGTTCGGACGATCGCATCGGCGGCTCGGGAATGCGGCGCATGGGTGTTGTCGATCTCGACCGATTACGTGTTCGACGGCAGCGCGCCACCCTATCGAATCGACGATCGGCCCGCACCGCTCAACGCCTACGGACGCAGCAAACTCGAAGGCGAACGTGCGCTCGCGGAATCGACCGATTTCGGCTGCGTGCTGAGGCTCCCGCTGCTGTACGGCCCGATCCTCGAGTGGTCGGAGTCGGCCGTGACGAGCCTCGTTCCGGCCATCGCCGCGTCGAGTGCCCCGGGCGCATCGCCGGCGCCGATGGACGCTTGGGCGACACGGTATCCGACGTACACGCCCGATGTCGCTTGCGTGATCCACGGCATGCTCGAACGGCAGGCCGAAGGCAAGGCCGTCTGCGGTATCGCTCAGTGGTCCGGCGACGAGCCGATGACCAAATTCGAGATCGCCTCTCGCATCGCGCGTCATCTCGGCGTCGATGCCAGGCTCGAGGCGCAAGCTACGAGCAGCGAGGCCACTGCCCGTCCACGCGACTGCCATCTCGACTCGAGCCGGCTCGAAGCGCTCGGAATCGGCCGGCGCACGCCGTTCGACGTCGCGATCGCGAAGGTGCTCGCCGGCGCGCCGCAAGCGCTGCCGAGCGGCTGAGCATCGCGGCCGCACCTCACCCGCTCAGTGGAAATTGCGGCTTTCCGATTGCAAGCCGCCGAGAAGATGCGACAGATCCACGAGCCGCTTGGCCACGAGATGCCGCACTTCTCCCTGGCACTGCCAGATGCCGTACACCGCGAGCAGCGAGGCGCCGAGCACTTCCCTGCGCTGCTTTTCCAGCAGGCTGGGCCAAATGATGACGTTGACGTTGCCTGTTTCGTCTTCGAGCGTCATGAATATCACGCCTTTGGCCGTGCCCGGCCGCTGACGCACCGTGACGATGCCGCAGCCGCGTGCAGGTTGGCCGTTGCGATAGCCGTTCAGCTTCGATGCCGGCATCAGCCGCTTTTCGAGGAGATGCTCGCGCAGCAGCGAGAGCGGATGGCGCCGCAACGTCAGCCCCGCCGAGCGGTAATCGGCCACGATGTCCTGCCCTTCCGTCGGTGCACCGAGCAAAGGGGTGTCGTCCGCCCTCGCGGCCGCGACCAGCATGTCCCTTTCGGGCACCGCGGCCACCGAATGCCAAAGCGCCTCACGCCGATTGCCGACGAGCGTCGATAGCGCATTCGCATCGGCCAGCACGTGCAGAGCCTGGCGATCGAGCTGCGCACGGCGCGCAAGATCGTGGACGCTCTCGAACGAGCGCACGGCTCTTGCGTTTTCGATCCGCTCGGCCACCTCTTCTTTCATGCCGCGCAACAACGACAAGCCGAGGCGCACGGCCGGACGCGCCGCACCTTCGATCGATTCGAGCACGGCGTTCCACCCGCTGACGGTCACGTCGGCCGGCAACACCTTCACGCCATGGCGCCGGGCATCCTGCACGAGTTGAGACGGAGAATAAAACCCCATCGGCTGGCTATTCAGCAGCGCAGCAAGAAAGGCCTCGGGTTCATGGCACTTGAGCCAGCTGCTCGCATAGACGAGCAATGCGAAGCTCGCCGCATGGCTTTCGGGGAAACCGTATTCGCCGAAGCCCTTGATCTGCTCGAAGATCGCATCGGCGAAGCTTTGCTCATATCCACGCTCGCGCATCCCGCTCACGATGCGGTCGTAGTACTTCTGCAAATTGCCTTTGCGCTTCCACGCCGCCATCGCACGCCGCAACTCATCGGCTTCGCCCGGCGTGAAGCCGGCCGCGATGATCGCAACTTGCATCACCTGCTCTTGAAAAATCGGCACCCCCTCGGTGCGGCCCAAGGCTGCCTTCAATGCTTCGCTCGGATACGTCACGGGCTCGAGCCCTTGACGCCGGCGCAAGTAAGGATGCACGGCGCCGCCTTGAATCGGTCCGGGACGCACGATCGCCACTTCGATCACGAGATCGTAGAACGTCTTGGGCCGCAAACGCGGCAACATGCTCATCTGCGCACGCGACTCGATCTGAAAAACGCCGACCGTATCGGCGCGCGAGATCATTTGGTACGTCTGCTCGTCTTCGGACGGCACGTCCTGCATGTCGAAGCGCTCGCCGCGCCGCTCGGAAACGAATTCGAGCGCTCGCCGTATCACCGACAGCATGCCGAGCGCCAAGACATCGACCTTGAGCAATCCCAACGACTCGAGATCGTCTTTGTCCCATTGAATGACGGATCGATCGGCCATCGCCGCATTCTCCACCGGCACGAGCCGCGTCAGCTTGCCGCGGCTGATGACGAAACCGCCCGAATGCTGCGAGAGATGACGCGGGAAATTGAGCAGTTGAGCGGCCAGCCGCGCCCAAGCCTGAATCAGCGGCTGGTTGGGATCGAGCCCCGACTCTTCGAAGCGCGCGAGCAGATCGCGGCTCGTATCGAACCAATGATGCGATTTCGCGACGGCATCGACGATCTGCGGATCGACGCCGAGCGCCTTGCCCGTTTCGCGCAGCGCGCCACGCGGACGATAGGTGGAGACGGCCGCCGCGATCGCCGCGCGATGCCGGCCGTATTTACGGTAGATGTACTGCATGACGAGCTCGCGCCGCTGATGCTCGAAGTCGACGTCGATGTCGGGCGGCTCACCCCGTTCCTTGCTGATGAATCGCTCGAACAGCATGTTGCCGCGCGCCGGGTCCACTTCGGTGATGCCGAGGCAATAGCAAACGGCCGAATTGGCGGCCGATCCGCGCCCTTGGCACAGGATGTTCTGGCTGCGCGCATAACGGACGATATCGTAGACCGTCAAAAAATACGGCTCGTACCGCAACTCGGCGATCAACGCGAGCTCGTGTTCGATCTGTTGCTGCACCGCATGCGCAATGCCGTCGGGAAAACGCCGCCGCGCCCCCGCGTAAGTTTCCTGCCGCAGATAAGCGGTAGGCGTGACACCCTCGGGCACGAGCTCGTCGGGATACTCGTAGCGCAGCTCGTCGAGCGAGAAGGTGCAGCGCGACAAAATATTGACCGTTTCGCGCAACGCTTCGTCGGGATAAAGATTGACGAGACGCAAACGCGAGCGAAGATGCTGCTCGGCATTGGGCGCGAGCTCGTAGCCGCATTCGTGCACGCTCTTGCCGACGCGAATGGCCGTCATCGTGTCTTGCAGCGACTTGCGCGAACGCACATGCATGACGACGTGGCCGAGCGCGACGACCGGCACGCCCCGTTGCCGCGCGACGTGCTCGATCGCGCCGCGGTGAATGTCGTCCATCGCCCTTTGAAGCAGCACGAGCCCGGCCCAAGCACGGCCGGGAAACGTTTCGTCGAGCCATTCGAGCTGAGCGGCGAGCGCCTCTTCCTTGGCCGGAAAATCCGGCACGAGAATCGCCAAGCAATCGGGCATCCCACGCAGATGCGCGTAGCCGGGCTCCGGCCGTGAGAGATCGTAAGGCGTCAGCCGGTACTCGCCCTTCGGCGAGCGCGTGCGCGCAAGCGTGACGAGCTCCGACAGATTGCCGTACCCTTCGCGATTTTGCGCGACCAAGACGAGCCCGAACGACGGCGAGCCGTCGGCATGGCACAAGCGGAAGTACGAACCGATGACGAGCGGCAAGCCGACTTCCTTCGCGGCATCGTGCGCCCGCACGACGCCCGCGAGCGAACATTCATCGGTGATCGCAATGCCCGCATAACCGAGTTGCGCCGCGCGCGCGACGAGCTCTTGCGCATGCGACGCACCGCGCAGAAACGTGAAGTTGGAAAAGCAAAAAAGCTCGGCATACGCCGGCAGCCCATTGAAACCGGGAACCATCGCATTATCCGAATAAGCCGTGAAGGAACCAGCACGGTCCTTCGTCCGCATCGCGGCTGCTCACGCGTTCGCGATAAATCCAGTAATAGCTTTTGTCGTCGGCCTCGGCGACGAAGTAATCGCGCGCGACGAGTTCGCCGTCGAACCAGCCCGCCTCGATACGCTCGGCCGGCGACACGACGCGCAGCGGCGAACCGTAAAACGGCCGATGTGCCCTCATTAGCAAACGCACTGGCGTGGCAAGCATCCACGCCGGCCGAGGCAAGCCTTCGGGCAACGCACTTTTCGTGGCGCTCTCGCGAAGCGGTACCCATCGATTGGCGATCTCGGGCCGGTAATCGGCACAAGGCGCGCAGCGCAGCACGTTCTCTTCGCCGAGCCGGGCCACCAGCAATTCGAGCAGGCGCGCATGGCTTTGCGCCGAGCCGCCGGGCTCGGGAAAAAGCTGCTCGGCCGGCGCCTCGGCCGCCTCCACCTTCGTGGCGTCGAGCCGCACCGCTATCATCGGCGCGGCCAGCTCGATGCGGTGCAGCCGCTCTTTCAGCAAGCGCAGCAGATGCCCTTCCTGCCACGCCGGTTCGCCGAGCGCGATTTCGATCGATGTCGGCGCCACCGCTTGCCTGCCTCGCTCGTGCTCGAGCGAAAGCGTGATGGCCGTCACCGCTAGTTGCTTGGCGCTGAGCCAGCCGCACAACTGTACGATCAACCGATGCCCGGCATGCAGCGCACCGTCCGCATGCTCGATGCGATCGGGCAATTCGAGATGCGCCGAAAACGTGGGCGGCAGCGTCAGCCAATCGAACAACTCCGGTGCCGTGCCGAATGCGCGATCGAGCGAGTCGAGCACGTGCTCGCCGCAGCGGCGCCGCAGCCCTGCACGCGGCAAGCGGCGAACGTCGCCGATCGTCGCGCAGCCCAGCCCTCCGAACCAATCGGCGAACGGCCGCACTTCGGGCACCGCAATCATCGGCAACGGCGACAAGACGCGCTCGAGCGAGGCGAGCCGCATCACACGCCGGCCGCGGTAGCGCGCGAGCAGCCATGCGCCCTGCCCCGTCGGCGCGACGCCGATACGTGCCGTAAAGCCCAACGCCTCGAGAATCGCGCGCGCCTGCCTGCACAACGCCCTCATGCCGCCGAACAGCTTCAGGCTCGCACCGATTTCGGCAATGACCGTTACCTCCTCGGCCAGCGCCACGTCGGGAGAAAACCGCATCAGCGCCACACCGACTTCGCGCAGCGCCGCCGCTTCACGCGCCGCGTCACGCTCATACATGAGCACATCGGCCGACAACGTGAGCGCCCCGCCGCGTTTCATGCCGAGCCGGATGCCGGCTGCGCGGGCGGCCGCATCGGCGATGACCACCTTGTCCTTCTCGAGCACGACGCTGCCGGCCCCCGGATGGCCGGCCCCCGACTCAGGCAGCCACTTCGGCCGGAATACTTCCAACGGCAGTTTCGGCAAGTGAACGGCGAGAAAGACGCGCATGGCGAGACAGCAAAACAGGAGTAGGTTGAAGAGGAATCGGCAAAGGCTCCGCGCGCAGGGGCCCTCGTCGCTTCACGATATCGACCATCAATCCTTCGGCCGATGGCCGCAGCGCCATCCGCAGCAAGGCCGGCGACGCCTCTTGAGCGACCGTTAGAGGCCGCACCATCACGAACAGCGTTTCGGCGGACTGCGCCGCCAGATGCAAGCGCCGCAGCGACGACGGTTGTGCGGACGACGCCCAAAAAATCAAGGCCCCGCAGGTGCCCGCCCGCAGAATCTGCTCGGCGGACCATAACGCATCGGCCGTCTTCGGCGCCTTGACGTAAAGCAGCTGCTCGAGCGGCAACCCGATATAGCCGAGCCCCAAGCCATTGGGCACCTGCGGCGGCCGCAACAGCGCGACCGGACGCCCGAGCGCGCTGAGCGCCGGCTGCAGCAGCCGCATTTCACCGATTCCCGGCTGCTGGACGAGCAGATCGACCAATGCGCCGAGCGGCCAGCCGCCGCCGGGCAATTCGGCCGACAAGGCCGGATATCCCGTTTCCACCACGCGCGTGCGGCCTCGCGCAAGCTGCGAGGCCCGCCAGAGCGACGGATGAATCTCTTCGGCACGAACGGAGGTAGCGAGCATCGGCAACTTGAAACCTGTATATCTATACAGTATCTTACACGCAATCACCTGCCGCGGAACTGGAACTTTTTATGCCACGACATTTCGTAAAAC
>NZ_JBQCIF010000014.1:0-13932 GCF_051953955.1 Trinickia sp.
TGTCACCTGATCACCCGAGGGGGCACCCTTTTTTTTCCCCTGGGGGGCCCCCGCGACGTCACGCGAAGGCGTTACCTTAAACGGTCATCGGGTTGGGTTTGTTGGGATCGAGACTGTACTTGGCCAATGCATCGGCAACCACCTTACGCTCGACGGTGCCCTCGTCGGCCAGCGCATTGAGCGCGGCGACCGTGACCCAGTAACGATCGACTTCGAAGAAGTGACGCAGTTTCTCACGCGTATCCGAGCGGCCGAAGCCGTCGGTGCCGAGCACGACGAAGCGGTTCGGCACGTAGGCGCGGATCTGATCGGCCAGCGCGCGGACGTAGTCGGTCGAGGCGATGACCGGACCCTTCGCGTCCTTGAGCAGCGTCTCGACGTGCGAGAGCTTGCGCGGCTCGGCCGGATGCAGCAGGTTCCAGCGCGCCACGTCCTGGCCTTCGCGAGCGAGCTCCGTGAAGCTCGGCACGCCCCAGATGTCGGCGTCGACGCCCCAGTCGTTCTTGAGCAGATCGGCCGCGGCGATCACTTCGTTCATGATCGTGCCGGCACCCATCAGTTGCACGCGGGGGCGCTTCGATGTCGCGTCGGTCTTCTTGAACGAGTACATCCCCTTGATGATGTCGCGCGCCACGTGCTCGCCCTGCGGCATGGCCGGGTGCTCGTAGTTCTCGTTCATCACGGTGATGTAATAGAAGACGTCCTCCTGGTTCTGCACCATGCGGCGCAGGCCGTCTTGCATGATCACGGCAAGCTCGAAGCCGAACGTCGGGTCGTAGCTCACGCAGTTCGGCACCGACTGCGCCCACAGCAGCGAGTGGCCGTCTTCGTGTTGCAAGCCTTCGCCGTTCAGCGTCGTGCGCCCCGCCGTGCCGCCGAGCAGGAAGCCGCGCGAGCGCATGTCGCCGGCCGCCCAGACGAGATCGCCGATCCGCTGCAGGCCGAACATCGAGTAGAAGATGTAGAACGGGATCATGATCTCGCCGTGCGTCGAGTACGACGTCGCGGCCGCGATCCAGTCACACATGCCACCCGCTTCGTTGATGCCTTCCTGCAGAATCTGGCCCGTCTCCGATTCCTTGTAGAACATCAGCTGATCGGAATCCTCGGGCACGTACTTCTGGCCGTCCTGGTTCCAAATGCCGATCTGACGGAACAAGCCTTCCATGCCGAACGTGCGCGACTCGTCGGGCACGATCGGCACGACGCGCTTGCCGAGCGCCTTGTCCTTGAGCAGGATGTTCAGGATCCGCACGAACGCCATCGTCGTCGAGATTTCGCGGCCCTCGCCCGTGCCCTTGAGCAGCGGCTCGAACGCGGCGAGCTCGGGCACCGGCAGCGACTCGGCCTTTTCCCGGCGTGCCGGGAGATAGCCGCCGAGCTCTTGGCGGCGCGCGCGCATGTACTCGAGCTCCTTCGAGCCCTCTTCGAACTTCAGGTACGGCACGTCGACGATCTGTTCATCGGAGATCGGCAAGCGGAATTGATCGCGGAACACCTTCAGCTGATCCACCTGCATCTTCTTTTGCTGGTGGGTGATGTTCATGGCCTGGCCGGCCTCGCCCATGCCATAGCCCTTGATCGTCTTCGCGAGAATGACGGTCGGCTGATCCTTCGCGTGCTGCGCTTCATGGAACGCCGCGTAGATCTTGTGCGGATCGTGGCCGCCGCGGTTCAGGTTCCAGATGTCTTCGTCGGACCAATCCGCGACGAGCGCCTTCAGTTCGGGCGTATTGAAGAAATGCTCGCGCACGAATGCGCCCGATTCCGACTTGTACGTCTGATATTCACCGTCGACGACTTCCATCATCCGGCGCATCAGCGCGCCCGTCTTGTCGCGTGCGAACAGCGCGTCCCAGCGGCTGCCCCAGATGACCTTGATGACGTTCCAGCCGGCGCCGCGGAACTCCGATTCGAGCTCCTGGATGATCTTGCCGTTGCCGCGCACGGGGCCGTCCAAACGCTGCAAGTTGCAGTTGATGACGAAGACGAGATTGTTCAGCCGTTCGCGGCCGGCCATGCCGATCGCGCCGAGCGATTCCGGCTCGTCCGTTTCGCCGTCGCCGAGGAACGCCCAGACCTTGCGGCCCTCCGTCTTCGCGATGCCGCGCGCCTGCATGTACTTCATGAAGCGCGCCTGGTAGATCGCCATGATCGGGCCGAGGCCCATCGAGACGGTCGGGAATTGCCAGAAGTCGGGCATCAGCCACGGGTGCGGATACGACGAGATGCCCTCGCCGCCGACTTCCTGGCGGAAGTTGTCGAGCTGGTTCTCGGTGAGGCGGCCGAGCAGGAACGCGCGCGAGTAGACGCCCGGCGACGAGTGACCTTGCACGAACACGAGATCGCCGCCGTGTTCGGGCGACGGCGCATGCCAGAAATGGTTGAAGCCGACGTCATAGAGCGTCGCGGCCGACGCAAACGAGGCGATGTGGCCGCCGACGTTCGTGTCCTTGCCGGCACGCAGCACCATCGCAATCGCGTTCCAGCGCGTGTACGAGCGAATGCGGTGCTCGATGTCCTGGTCGCCGGGGATCTTGGCTTGGCGCGCAACGGGAATCGTATTGATGTAGGGCGTCTTGGCGGAGAACGGAAGGTGCTCGCCGTGCACGCGCGCGAATTCGATCTGCTTTTCGATCAGGTAATGCGCGCGATCGGGACCGACGGCAGAAATGACCCCTTCGAGCGCGTCGAGCCATTCGCCGGTTTCCTGGGGGTCGTCGTCTTTATCGGCGGCGACATATTTCATGACTTCGTCGGGCACAGCGGACATTCTCGTCTCCTGATATGGGGATGCGCTACGAATGAACGACGCAGACCGGGTCGGACCGCGGCAGCTGACGGGATTGTAAAGAGGCTTCCCGGCCCTTAGCAATCAATTTTTCGAATGACGAGATCATTTCTCATAATGCGGAATATTGCTGCGACGCACCCAAAATAGACGGCAATCGGGCGTCAATCTGACGTCAGTTGCATCGAACGGCACGGGATAACCCTCGTTTTCCGCCAATTGGCCCGGGCGCGCTGCGCTACAATTCGAGCCATGTTGACCGATCGGCTTTTCGCACGCTCGGCGCGGCCGTCGGGCAACCGGGCGGATTCGGCGCCGTCTCGCTGGCACCACGGACCGTGGTGGTCCAATTCGTATTTGCTCACGCCATTGCTTTCCATCCTGGTGTTCCTGGTGGTGATGAGCCTCATCCTCTGGAGCCTGAACCGGCGCGAGCAGCAGCAGCAGGAAGACACACTCTATCGGAACGTAGCCTGGGCGCAGCAACAAATCCGCCTGTCGATGACGGGCGCGCAGGAGCAGTTGCAAGCGCTCGCGCGCGACATCGCGGCGGGCCATTCCGATCAGCACGCGTTCGAGATGTCGACGGCCGACATCATGCAGGCGCATCCCGAGATTCTCTATCTGAACTGGTACACGGTGCAGAAGGTGCCGCGCTGGCCCGACACGCCGCTGCCGCTCGCGGGCCAACGCTTCGCGCGGCTGACCGACGCGCAGATGGACGAGGCGGTCAAGGCCGCGTTCGGCGAAGCGCGCAGCTCGCGGCGCCAAGTCTACTCGCCGCTGATCTACGACGACGTCGGCAACGGCTATCTGACGCTGCAGACGCCGATCTATCGCGACCGGGACTTCCTCGGCTCGATCGCGGCCGTCTTTTCGATCGAAGGGATCCTGAAGCACGACATCCCGCCCGAGCTGTCGGCGAAGTACAAGATCTCGATCACCGACGCGAACAACCGCGAGTTGGCGACGACCTCCACGCGCCCGCGCCTGCCGCGCGACATCTTCTACGACTTGCCGCTCGATCCGCCCGGTCAAGGCGTCACCGTACGCGTCTATGCGTTCCCGCAGATCACGAACTTCACGAACAATACGCTCGTCTGGCTCGTGGCCGGCCTTTCGTGCTTCGTGCTGTGGAGCCTCTGGAGCCTGTGGAAGCATACGCGCCAGCGCTTCGAGGCGCAGCAGGCGCTGTATGCCGAAGCATTCTTCCGCCGCGCGATGGAGAACTCGGTGCTGATCGGCATGCGCGTGCTCGACATGCACGGGCGCATCACGCACGTGAACCCGGCGTTCTGCCGCATGACGGGCTGGGACGAGAGCGATCTCGTCGGCAAAACCGCGCCGTTCCCGTACTGGCCGCGCGATTCGTACCCCGAGATGCAGCGCCAGCTCGACATGACGCTGCGCGGCAAGGCGCCCTCCTCCGGCTTCGAGCTGCGCGTGCGGCGCAAGGACGGCTCGCTGTTCCATGCGCGGCTGTACGTGTCGCCGCTCATCGATAGCTCCGGGCGCCAAACGGGCTGGATGTCGTCGATGACCGACATCACCGAGCCCAAGCGCGCGCGCGAAGAGCTCGCCGCGGCCCACGAGCGCTTCACGACGGTGCTCGAAAGCCTCGACGCCGCCGTTTCCGTGCTCGCCGCCGACGAAGCCGAGCTGCTGTTCGCGAACCGCTACTACCGGCACCTGTTCGGCATCCGCCCCGACGGCCATCTGGAATTGGCCGGCGGCGGCTTCGACAGTGCGCAGGCGTCGTCGGACTCGATCGACATGGTCGATACCTACGCGGGGTTGCCGGCCGCCGCGCTGACCGAAAGCGCGGCCGACGCCCAGGAAATCTACGTGCAGAGCATCCAGAAGTGGTTCGAGGTGCGGCGCCAGTACATCCAGTGGGTCGACGGCCACTTGGCGCAGATGCAGATCGCCACGGACATCACGACGCGCAAGCAAGCGCAGGAGCTCGCGCGCCAGCAGGAAGAAAAGCTGCACTTCACGAGCCGCTTGATGACGATGGGCGAGATGGCCTCCTCGCTCGCGCACGAGCTCAATCAGCCGCTCGCCGCGATCAACAATTACTGCTCGGGCACGGTGGCGCTCGTCAAGGCAGGCCGAACGACGCAAGACACGCTGCTGCCCGTGCTCGAAAAAACGGCCCAGCAAGCGGTGCGGGCGGGCATGATCATCAAGCGCATCCGCGAGTTCGTGAAGCGCAGCGAGCCGAAGCGCCAGGCGGCGCGCGTCTCCGACATCGTGGCCGATGCCGTCGGCTTGGCGGAAATCGAAGTCAGGAAGCGGCGCATTCGAATCCTGACGGAAATCCGCTCGCGGCTGCCCGTCATCTACGTCGACCCGGTTCTCATCGAGCAGGTGCTCGTGAACCTGCTCAAGAACGCCGCCGAAGCGATGCACGACGCGAAGCCGAACGCCGTGGACCCGGTGATCCGCGTGCTCGTGCGCCTGGAGTCGGGCTTCGTCTGCATCAGCGTGATAGACCAAGGCCCCGGCGTCGACGAAGCGGCGATCGAACGGCTGTTCGAGCCGTTCTACAGCACCAAATCGGACGGCATGGGCATGGGGCTCAACATCTGCCGTTCCATCATCGAATCGCATCGCGGTCGTCTGTGGGTTGTAAACAACGTCGATGGGGACGGCAAGATCACAGGCGCCACGTTTCACTGTAGTCTGCCGATCGGCGAACCTAGCGATCCGGCCCACAGCGGCACGGTCGACGCGCCGAGACCACAAACCGTCACAACGGGAGAGCTATGAGCAGCCCAGTCACCAGTAATCAAGAAACCGTCTTCGTGGTCGACGATGACGAAGCCGTGCGAGATTCGCTGCGCTGGCTATTGGAAGCGAACGGCTATCGCGTGCAGTGCTTCTCGAGCGCCGAGCAATTCCTCGAAGCGTATCAGCCGGCGCAGCACGCCGGCCAGATCGCTTGCCTCATTCTCGACGTGCGGATGTCGGGCATGAGCGGGCTCGAGCTTCAAGAGCGCCTTATCGCCGAAAACGCGTCGCTGCCGATCATCTTCGTGACGGGCCACGGCGACGTGCCGATGGCGGTCTCGACGATGAAGAAAGGCGCGATGGATTTCATCGAGAAGCCGTTCGACGAAGCCGAGTTGCGCAAGCTCGTGGAGCGCATGCTCGACAAAGCCCGCAGCGAAAGCAGCACGGTGCAGCAGCAGCGGGCCGCGGCCGAGCGCCTCGGCAAGCTGACGGCGCGCGAGCACCAGGTGCTCGAGCGCATCATCGCCGGCCGGCTCAACAAGCAGATCGCCGACGACCTCGGCATCAGCATCAAGACGGTCGAGGCGCACCGCGCCAACATCATGGAAAAGCTCAGCGTCAACACGGTGGCCGACCTGCTGCGCCTCGCGTTGTCGAACAAGCCCGCCAATCAGGCTTGACGCGCGCAGCAGGTGCCGCTTCGCGGCGCCTGCTCGAGCGGCAGCCTGCCCTGCCCCGGACCGCATTCGCGCCCGGGCTGCCCGCCTCTTCGGCCTTGCGCCAGAGGCTATAATTGCGCTTTTGTCGCGCATTTTCCGCGGGCCGCTTTCCCGTGCCTGCCGGCGGCCTTGCCGTCGGGCATGGCGCGCCGCCGTGCGAGCGCCACGCCGGCTCAATCGTCTTCGGCTTGCCACGTCCGAGGCCAGCCCCGCGCGCGACCGCAGCATTCATCGTTTCATTCTCGACCGACCACCATGACAGCCAAACTGATCGACGGCCTAGCCCTTTCCAAGACTCTTCGCGCCGACGTCGCGGCCCGCGCACAAGCGCTCGCCGCGCGCGGCCACCAGCCGGGGCTAGCCGTGGTGCTCGTCGGCGACAATCCAGCCAGCGAAGTGTACGTGCGCAACAAGGTGAAGGCCTGCGAGGACAACGGCCTGTACTCGTCGTACGACCGCTACCCGGCCACGCTCTCGGAAGCGGATCTGCTCGCACGGATCGACGCCCTCAACCGCGACCCGCGCATCCACGGCATCCTCGTTCAGTTGCCGTTGCCGCAACACATCGACAGCCATAAGGTCATCGAAGCCATCGCGCCCGAGAAGGACGTCGACGGCTTTCACATCGCCAATGCAGGCGCCTTGATGACGGGCAAGCCGCTGTTTCGTCCTTGCACGCCCTACGGGGTCATGAAGATGTTCGATGCCTACGGCATCGAGTTGCAAGGCGCGAACGCCGTCGTCATCGGGCGCTCGAACATCGTCGGCAAGCCGATGGCGATGATGCTGCTCGAGGCCGGCGCCACCGTCACGATCTGCAACAGCAAGACGCGCGATCTCGGCGCCCATACGCGTACGGCCGACATCGTCGTCGCCGCCACGGGCCGCCGCAATCTGCTGACGGGCGACATGGTCAAGCCGGGCGCGACCGTGATCGACGTCGGCATGAACCGCGACGAAGCAGGCAAGCTCTGCGGCGACGTCGATTTCGCGGGCGTCTCGGCCGTCGCCGGCCATATCACGCCGGTGCCCGGCGGCGTCGGCCCCATGACGATCACGATGCTGCTCGTCAATACGATCGAAGCAGCCGAGCGCGCCGCGGCGCGCGGCTGATCGCGGCCTCGCCGGCCGTGGGGCGAGGCGGTACGGAGGATGAAAATGCGGATGAAAATGCGGGCCGCCGATTGGAATCGGCACGCGGCGCCCCAATAATGGCGATATCGGGCGCCGCGTGCGCCCCTCTTCTCGAACCAACAGACAGGAACAGCGCTATGGCCTCGAATACGTCCGATTCGTCCCTCTCGTCCGACAAGCGCATCCAAGACGACAACCCACTGCTCGATTTCTCCGGCCTGCCGCGTTTCGGACAGATCCGCCCCGAGCACATCACGCCCGCGCTCGACCTCCTGCTCGAGCGAGCCCAAGCGGCCATCGACCACGCGACGGATCCGGCCACGCCGGCCGCTTGGGCCGACGTCGTGGAAGCGACGGAAGCCGCGACCGAACCGCTCTCTCGCGCGTGGGGCATCGCCGGCCACCTGAACGCCGTTGCCGATACGCCCGAATTGCGCGCGGCCTACGGCCAGAACCTGCCTCGCGTGACCGAATTCTGGTCGAGCGTGGGGCAAAACCTCGCGCTGTTCGAAAAGTACAAGGCCATCGTCGCGAGTCCCGAATACGCCGGGCTCTCCGAGGAACGTCAGAAGATCCTGCAGAACGCGCTGCGAGATTTCCGCCTCTCGGGCGCCGAATTGCCCGAGGATCAAAAACCGCGCTTCTCCGAGTTGCAAGAGCATCAAGCGGCGCTGGCCAAGGCTTTCTCCGATCACGTGCTCGACGCGACGAACGCTTACGCCTACGTGGCGAAGACCGAAGCGGAGCTCGCCGGCTTGCCCCCCGACGTCGTGCAGGCCGCACGCGAAGCCGCGCAGGAAGCCGGCATCGAGGGCTGGAAGTTCACGCTGCACTTCCCGTCGTACTTCCCCGTCATGCAATACGCGACGCACCGCCCGATGCGCGAGGCGATGTATCGCGCCTACGTGACGCGCGCGTCCGAACTCGGCGACGCCTACGGCGGCGGCAAGCGCGAGTGGGACAACACCGCGAACGTCGCGGCACTGCTGAAGCTGCGCAAGGAAGAGGCGCAGATGCTCGGCTACCGCAACTTCGCCGAAGTCTCGCTCGTGCCGAAGATGGCCGACACGCCCGAGCAGGTCGTCGCGTTTCTGGAAGACCTCGCTAAGCGTGCACGTCCGTACGCGGAGAAAGACTGGGAGGAGTTGCGCACGTTCGCGGCCGAGGAACTCGGCCTCACCGCGCTCGAACCGTGGGACGTCGCATTCGCGGGTGAGCGCCTGCGCGAAAAACGCTATGCGTTCTCGGAAAACGAGGTCAAGCAATATTTCCCCGAAGAAGCCGTGATCAACGGGTTGTTCAAGGTCGCGCAAACGCTCTTCGGCGTGAAGATTCGCCCCGATGAAGCGCCCGTATGGCATCCCGACGTGCGTTTCTTCCGCATCGAGGACGATGCAGGCGCGCTGCGTGCGCAGTTCTATCTCGACCTCTACGCGCGCGAGGGCAAGCGCGGCGGCGCGTGGATGGACGATGCGCGCTCGCGTCACCTGCGCAGCGACGGCACGGTGCAAACGCCAGTCGCCTACCTGACCTGCAACTTTTCCGCGCCGGTCGGCGGCAAGAGCGCCTGCTTCACGCACGATGAAGTCATCACGCTGTTCCACGAGTTCGGTCACGGGTTGCACCACATGCTCACGCGCGTCGATGAGCTTGGCATCTCGGGCATCAACGGCGTCGAGTGGGATGCCGTCGAACTGCCGTCGCAGTTCCTGGAGAACTTCTGCTGGGAGTGGGACGTGCTTGCCGATATGTCGTCGCACGTCGACACGGGCGCGAAGCTGCCCCGCGAGCTCTTCGACAAGATGATCGCCGCGAAGAATTTCCAAAGCGGGCTCGGCATGCTGCGCCAGATCGTCTTCTCGATGTACGACATGCAACTGCATACGAGCTTCGATCCGCAAGGCGCGCTAAGCGCGAACGATCTCGCACGCGAGCTGAACGAGCGCTATCACGTCATTCCGCAAGCGAGCTTCTCGCGCTGGCCCAATACGTTCAGCCATATCTTCGCGGGCGGCTATGCGGCAGGCTACTACAGCTACAAGTGGGCTGAAGTGCTGTCGGCCGATGCGTACGCCGCATTCGAAGATGCAGCGAAGGCCTCGCAAGGCAGCGTGCTCGATGTGCAGACGGGCACGCGCTATCGCAAGGAGATTCTCGAAGTCGGAGGCTCGCGCCCGGCGATGGAATCGTTCAAGGCGTTCCGAGGCCGGACGCCGTCGATCGACGCCCTGCTCCGTCACAACGGCATGGCGCCGGCACCGGCGCATTGACGGCGTTCACGGAGGCTTAGCGGTGCAGCTTGAAGTCCACTTCAGGCGGCCGCCCTCCGAGCGCTAGCGTCGCGCGCGCCGGTGGCGTGCGCGCGACGATTTTGCCGCCGTGCACGACGGCCAGCCGCGTGGCCCGCAACCGGATCGCCTCGATCGGATCGCGCGCGTCGAGCACGACGCAGTCGGCACGGCACCCCGGCGCGATTCCGTAACCTTCCAAGCCGATGATCCGCGCCGCGTTCACGGTGACCGCGTCGAACGCGGCACGCATGGCATCGACACCCGTCATTTGGGCCACATGCAACCCATGTGCGCCACTTCGAGCATGTCGGCCGAACCGAGGCTGTACCACGGGTCCATCACGCAATCATGGCCGAAGGCGACGTCGATGCCGGCGGCCAGCATCTCGGGCACGCGCGTCATGCCGCGCCGCTTCGGATAAGTATCGGCGCGCCCTTGCAGCGTGATGTTGATGAGCGGATTGGCGATCGCCGCCACGCCGGATTCACGCATCAGCGGCAGCAGCTTGCTGACATAGTAGTTGTCCATCGAATGCATCGACGTCAGATGCGAGCCGGCAACGCGCCCGCCTAGCCCTAGGCGATGCGCCTGCGCGCAGAGCGTCTCGATGTGGCGCGATAGGGGATCGTCCGTTTCATCGCAATGCATATCGACGGGCAGGCCTTTTTCGGCGGCGAACTCACAGAGCAGCCGAATCGATTCCGCACCGTCGGCCATCGTCCGCTCGAAATGCGGAATGCCGCCGACGACGTCGACGCCCATGGCTACGGCCCGCTTCAGATTTTCGAAGGCGCCGGCCGAGCGCAGCAGGCCATCCTGCGGGAAGGCCACGAGCTTCAAGTCCAGATAGGGGGCCACGCGGCGCTTCACCTCGAGCAACGCTTCGACAGCCAACAAACGCGAGTCGCAGACGTCGACATGCGAGCGGATTGCGAGCAGTCCGCGTGCGACGGCCCAATCGCAGTACCGCAGCGCGCGCTCGATCAGGGCCTCTTGCGTTAATTGCGGCTTGAGCTCGCCCCACAGCGCGATGCCTTCGAGCAATGTGCCGGATGCATTCACGCGCGGCAGGCCGTATGAGAGCGTGGCGTCGAGATGGAAATGCGCGTCGACGAACGGTGGGGTGACGAGCGCACCGTCCGCATCGATCTCCTGCTCGGCCGTTGCCGCGAGATGTGGCGCCACGTCGATGATGCGCCCGGCATCGATCGCGATGTCGACCGGCGCATCGCGTCCGGCGACGTGGGTAGGCAACGTGGCGCGGCGGATGATGAGATCCATCGAGGGCTCCTCGGATGCTGGATGATGGCCGGCGCTCAATGCCGGCTCGGCTGACCGAATGCGGTGCGCGGGATCGTGCGTGCGATGCGGTGCGATCGGCCCGTGCCGACCGCTCATTGTACGGGTGTACGCGCTCGTTTCAGGCTGGCGAACCTGCCTTGGCGGTCTGCGCTGCTTTGCTAACCAGGTTCGTTGTCGAACAACGGAAACTGACCGCGGCTTATCGCGTCATCCTCTTCGAGACGCACGCCGACGCCGAGCAGCCGCACGGGCCGATTGCGGCGGGCGAAGCCCTTCTCCAGCAACGCGAGGAACGTGGGAAGATCGGTCGCGCCGGCCACGCATTCGACTGTCGTCCTTTGGAAATCCGCGAAGCGGATCTTGACGTAGAGCTTGCGTATAGCAGCGCCGGCGCAGGCGCGCTCGATGCGCGCGTCGAGTTGCTCGGCGAGCTGGCGGATTTCGGCCGCGCAAGCATCGAGCGTACGTAGGTCCGTTACGTAGGTCGTCTCGACACTGATCGATTTGCGCTCCTGATCGGGCTCCACGGCGCGGTGATCGATGCCGCGCGATAGGTCGTAGAGCCGGCGCCCGAACGCGCCGAAGCGTTGATGAAGATCGACGAGCGACCATGCGCGCAGATCGGCGCAGGTGACGATGCCCAGTTTTTCTAGCTTCGCGGCCGTGACTTTCCCAACGCCGAAGATCTTGCGAACGGGCAAGGCAGCGACGAATCCGTCGACCTCATGCGGACGGACGACGAAGAGGCCGTCGGGCTTGTTCCAATCGGACGCGATCTTGGCGACGAACTTGTTCGGCGCGACGCCGGCCGATACTGTGACGCCGACGGTCTCGCGCACGCGCTCGCGGATTTCATCCGCCATCAAGGTGGCGCTGCCCTTGCAACGCGAGGCCGCGGTGACATCGAGATACGCTTCGTCGAGCGAGAGCGGTTCGACGATCGGTGTGTAATCGCGATAAATCGCCATGATCTGCCGCGACGCGATGCGGTACTTCTCCATCGACGGCGGGATGATCAAGAGATCGGGGCACTTGCGCATCGCGGTGGCCGACGACATCGCCGAATGCACGCCGAAGCGGCGCGCTTCGTAGTTACAGGTGGCGATCACGCCGCGATGCTCGGGTTTTCCACCGACCGCGAGTGGGCGGCCGCGCAGGCTCGGATCGTCGCGCATCTCGACCGAGGCATAAAAACAGTCGCAATCGCAGTGGATGATTTTGCGCGCGAGCGCGACCGTCGCGCCGGCCGGCGCGGGAAGGGTCGGAGAAACGGACGAATCGGGCGTGCTCAAGGTGAGCGATACTGTACAAAAGCACAGTGCTCATTTCAAGGGGCGCGGCTACTGCGTTAAAGGTTCATCCTGTTTTCCGTCGTCACCGAGCGTCTTTACGCCGGTGGGGTGCACCTAACGAAGCCGTACGGGATCCTCCGTCACGGCCGACAGCAGTTCGGCGCTAGCGCTGACAACGCGAATGGTCCTCAGCGGCTTGACCATTTCTCCGGCCGTCAGCCCGATGCCCTTCTTGGCGCCACGCGGTACGGCTTATTCCGCGAAGACTTCCTGCAACGTGCACAGGGTGTCCAACAACGTTTTATCGGCCACTGCGCCTTCTTTCTTGACCAGTCGCACCTTGTCCACCGCTCGAATCTGGTCGAGGAGGATCAAACCATGTTTTCGCTTGAACGTCACAGGAATTCGAAAAGGCGCTTTGCGACCTTTTGACGTCATCGGCGCGACGAGAACCGTCCGCAGATGGTCATGCATTTCGGGAGGCGAAATCACGACGCAGGGGCGCGTTTTCTGAATTTCGCTGCCCAGCGCCGGATCGAGTGCAACCAACCAGACGTCTCCGCGCACTACCACGCAAGCTCCGCATCGTCGGCATTGGCGAACTCACCCATCACCAGTGCATCGTCGCCGCTCTCCGAAAGCACCCGGCTCGCCTCGGCCCATCCTTCGCGGGCCTTGTGCCGGGGGCGGCGCAGCACAATCGCGTCGTTTTCGACTTCCATTTCCACTTCGTTCTCCAATCCCAACTGCGCGAGGACGGGCTTGGGAATCAGCACACCTTGCGAGTTACCCATCCTGCGAATCGCCGTTTTCATAGGCCCACCGTATTTACAATGTTATGCCGTCGAGCGTAGCCCGTCACCACAATGTTATTACATTGCCAACGAAAACGCCAGGACTGCCGTACCCATAGGCAGGCCGATCGCATACAGAGCCGCGAAGACCAGCTTCAATGCAGCGTTGCACCATCAACCGCGTCAACGGACGCCAAAAAACAAAAAGCCCGACTTCGCAAGAAATCAGGCTTTTCTAAACATACTTGGTTGCGGGGGTAGGATTTGAACCTACGACCTTCGGGTTATGAGCCCGACGAGCTGCCAGACTGCTCCACCCCGCGTCAGAGAAATAAATTATATGGGGCTTTCGGTTTCGTGTCAAACAAATATGTCTGCTGCGGTTCGCGCACACCGGATGTTGTTGACGCCGCCGATACCGCCCCACCATCGATCAGTTGCAGCAACGTGTCGTGATCGACCACCTCGCTTTCGAGCAGCCGCTTTGCAATGCGCTCGAGCGGCTCGCTCATCCCGCAGCGCGTCACCATGTGGCGCGCCAGCGCACTAGCGCGATCGAGATCGTTGGCCGCGCCGGTCGATACGTCGCCGAACACGAGTTCCTCCGCCACGCGGCCGCCCAGCAGCGCGTCGAGCCGGTCGAGCAGCTCACTTTCGCGCAGCACATAGCGGTCTTCAGCCGGCACCTGCTGCGTATAGCCGAGCGCGGCCACGCCGCGCGGAATGATCGACACCTTCTTGACCGGGTCGCAATGGGCACGGCTTTGCGCAATCAACGCATGCCCCGCTTCGTGGTATGCGATGGTGATCTTCTCCTGCTCGTTCATGACCCGGCTCTTGCGCTCCATGCCGGCCATCGCGCGATCGATCGCC
>NZ_JBQCIF010000015.1:0-191151 GCF_051953955.1 Trinickia sp.
TTGGCCCCCCCACGAGGAATCGAACCTCGATTTCAGGTTTAGAAGACCCGTGTTCTATCCGTTGAACTATGGGGAGGCGAAGGCGTGATTGTACGACGCCCCGGACACCTGAGCCGGGGGCCGAAATTATACCCGATCGCCGCGCGCGACGCGGCGCGGCGTCAGGCGGGCTGCCCGTGCGTCACGAACCACGCGAAGCAAGCGATGCCCGCGAGCACGCAATACACGCCGAATGAAGCCAAGCGGCCGCGCCCTTCGAAATAGCGCATCAGGAAGCGCACGCTCAAATAGGCGGCGATCGCAGTCAGCACGCCGCCGGCCAACGCGGTGCCCAACTGCCCCGGCGTATGGAAGAGCTTCGGAATCTCGAGCAGCCCGGCCGCGAAGATGATCGGCGTGCCGAGCAGGAAGGCGAACTCGGCGGCGCTCTCGGCCGTGAGGCCCGCGGCGTTGCCGGCGATCATCGTCAGCCCGCTGCG
Source organism: Trinickia sp. (assembly GCF_051953955.1). Taxonomy (GTDB): domain Bacteria; phylum Pseudomonadota; class Gammaproteobacteria; order Burkholderiales; family Burkholderiaceae; genus Trinickia. The sequence goes on from NZ_JBQCIF010000015.1 coordinate 480, forward strand.
CGAAAATCCCGGGATCAAGGCGCCGATCTGCGCAAGCCCGACCAAGAACGCCTGTTTGAACGTCAGGTTCTCAGGGGGGCGATGCGCGCGCGAACGCTGCAGGCGATCGCCGAACCACAGCAAGACGCCGTTCACCACGAGCGCCAGCGCGACGATGCGCAAATCGTGAAAGAGCCGTTCGAGCCGCTTCTCGAGCACGAGCCCGACCAGCCCGGCCGGAATCGTCCCGATGATGAGCGCCCACATCATGTGGCCCTCTTCGCTGCGCCGACCGGCCAGCGAGCCGAACCAGCCCCCAATCAGAGCGATCCAGCGTTTGCGGAAGTACCACAGCAGAGCAAGCGCCGTGCCAAGATGCAGCGCCACGAGGAACGGGATCAGTTGCGGGGCATGCTTGTCGATATGGATACCGAGCAGCGCCGGCGCGAGCAGCGTGTGACCCAGGCTGCTGACGGGAAAAAGCTCCGTGACGCCCTGCAGGACGCTCAAAAATATCAAAAACCAAAGACTCACGCGTCGATCCTTTCCGAGTTCGGGGATGATGAGAAGGGTCCCGGGGGCCGCCGGCCCTCGGATCGCGACCGATTATGCCTAGCGCCGGGAGATGAGCCAAGCTAAGAAAACAATTTTTTCAGCCCAAATATCGAGCAAAAGCGTCATGGCTCAGTCATAATCGACCCGGATAATCGTTGCGGCGTAAACGTTTTCAGGCCCAGCACTACCGGACTGTACAGACAGCAATGAAACATACGATCAAGGATGTAGCCGCGTATGCCGGCTTTTCCATCGCGACGGTCTCTCGCGCCATCAACGCGCCCCATACGGTGAATCGCGTCACGCTCGCGAAAATCCGCGAGGCCATCGCGGCGCTGCAGTTCAGCCCAAGTCCGCTCGGCCGGCAACTGCGCGGCGAACGCACTCGCCTCATCGGCGTTGTCCTGCCGACGCTCGCGAACCCCGTCTTCGCCGAGTGCCTGCAAGGCATCGACGAATTGGCGGCCGCCCAAGGCTACCGGCTCATGCTGATGACGACCCAATACGACGCGGCGCGCGAGCGGCACGCGATCGAGACGCTGCTCGCACAACGCGTCGAGGGGCTGATTCTGACGGTGGCCGATGCGGATACACACCCGCTGCTCGATGAGCTCGACCGCGACGGCAAGCTCTACGTGCTCATGCACAACGACACGGTGCGCCGCCCGTCGGTGTCGGTCGACAATCGCCGCGCGGCCTACGACGGCGTGCGCATGCTGATCGAGCACGGTCACCAACGCGTGATGATGCTGGCCGGCACGCTCGCCGAATCCGATCGAGCGCGCCTGCGCTATCGCGGATACTCCGAAGCGATGCAGCAGGCGGGGCTCGCCCCGGCGCCGGCGCTCGAGGTCGACTTCAATGCCGACGAGCTCGCGCCTTCCGTGCTCGCGCATCTCACGTCGGGCCCGTCCCGCCCCACCGCGCTCTTTTGCAGCAACGATCTGCTCGCGATGGTCGTCATGCGCGGCCTGCGCCGCGCGCGCTTCGACGTGCCGCAAGACATGTCCATCCTCGGCTTCGACGGCCTCGCGATGGGGGAGCTGCTCTCTCCGCCGCTCGCGAGCATCGGCACGCCGAATCGCGAGATCGGCTGCGCCGCGTGGCGACGTCTCATGGCACGCATCGAAGGCGCCGACGACGGCGAATCACTTTCCCTCACGTTGCCTCACATGCTGCGCAAGGGCGGCACGATCGCCGCGCTCTCGAGCGCGGCGGGCACTGCCCTGCCTGCCCATCCGGCCGCATAAGCCGCGCAGCATCCCGCAGTTCCCGCGCTGGCCTCGAGGGCCGGCGCGGCATTCCCACGACGTCCGAAATCAACTCTTTCTCGTCCCGTTAGGAGACCTCAAAAGTGATACGTCGCACATCCAGCCTTCGCGCCCGCGTCGCGCGCTTCGCCGGTGCCGCCGCGGCCCTGGTCGCACTTGCCGGTGTCTTCGCACCCGTCGCGCATGCCCAGCAAACGGCCATCTGCTACAACTGCCCCCCCGAATGGGCCGATTGGGCCAGCGAACTGAAGGCGATTCAAGACAAGACGGGCATTCACGTCCCGTCCGACAATAAGAACTCGGGCCAGGCGATCGCTCAGCTGATCGCGGAGCAAAAGAGCCCCGTCGCGGATGTCGTCTATCTCGGCGTGTCTTCGGCATTCCAAGCGAAGGACAAAGGCGTGATCCAGCCGTACAAGCCCGAGCACTGGGACGACATCCCCGCCGGCCTGAAGGATCCGCAAGGCTATTGGTTCGCGATCCACTCGGGCACGCTCGGCTTCTTCGTCAACAAGGACGCGCTCGAAGGCAAGCCCGTGCCCCGCTCATGGGCCGATCTGCTCAAGCCCGAATACAAAGGGATGATCGGCTACCTCGATCCGTCGAGCGCGTTCGTCGGCTATGCCGGCGCGGTTGCCGTCAATCAGGCGCTCGGCGGTTCTTTCGACAACTTCAAGCCGGCCCTCGACTGGTTCGCGAAGCTCAAGGCCAATGCCCCGATCGTGCCGAAGCAAACGGCGTATGCGCGCGTGCTCTCGGGTGAAATTCCGATCCTGCTCGACTACGACTTCGACGCCTATCGCGCGAAGTACAAGGATCATGCGAACGTCGAATTCGTGATCCCCACCGAGGGCACGATCTCGGTGCCTTACGTGATGAGCCTCGTCAAAGGCGCGCCCCATGAGGCGAACGGCAAGAAGGTGCTCGATTTCGTGCTGTCGGACGAAGGCCAGAAGATCTGGGCGAACGCTTTCCTGCGCCCCGTGCGCGCGAGTGCGATGACCAAGGAAGCCGCGGCCAAGTTCTTGCCCGCAAGCGAATATGCACGCGCCAAGCCCGTCGACTTCGCGAAGATGGCGGCGAAGCAGCAGGCATTCGGCGAGCAATATCTGCAGGTCATGCATTAAACCATCGGCACGATCGGCATCTCCCCGGCCGCGGGCGAGCGCGCGTTTCGCAGCGTTCGCCCACGGCCCCGCCCCGACACGGCCTCTCGACGAGCGGTCATCATCATGCACGACATCACCTTTCCGCTACGCTGGCGCATCGCACTGATCGCGCCGGCCCTTGCCGTTTTCATCGCGTTTTGGCTGCTGCCGATGGCGGTGCTCGTGAACGTGAGCGGCAATGGTCATGCAATCGCCACCTATCGCGCACTGCTCACGAACGAGCGCTACATGAGCAGTCTCATTGCTACGGTCGTGCTCTCCGCCACCGTCACGCTCGCGACGCTCGTGCTCTCGGTCATCTCGGGCCTGCTGCTCGCCCGGCGGGAATTTCCGGGCAAACGCACGCTCGTCGCGCTGCTCACGTTTCCGCTCGCGTTCCCCGGCGTGGTCGTCGGCTTCATGGTCATCATGCTCGCCGGCCGGCAAGGGCTCATCGGCACACTCAGCCAAGCGCTCACGGGGGATCGATGGGTCTTCGCCTATTCGATGAGCGGGCTGTTCCTCGGCTATCTGTACTTTTCGATTCCGCGTGTGATCGTCACGGTCATGGCATCGGCGACGAAGCTCGATCCCTCGCTCGAGGAAGCGGCCCGCTCGCTCGGCGCATCGCCGTGGCAAATCATGCGCGACGTCGTGTTGCCCGGGCTCGCCCCAGGGCTCGTCGCGGCCGGGGCGATCTGCTTCGCCACGTCGATGGGCGCATTCGGCACCGCGTTCACGCTCGCCACCGATATCGACGTGCTGCCCATGACGATCTATACGGCATTCACGCTGAACGCGAACATGATCACCGCGGCGGGATTGTCCGTGATCCTCGGCATCGTCACCTGGCTCGTGCTCGCAATCGCGCGCAGCGCGACGGGCTCGGCCGTCGCCGCCACCGCGTGAGGTACGACATGAATCAGGTTGCCGGCGGCGCCACCTTCGATCGCCACCCCGCCTCGGTTGCCGAACGGCTCCGGCTGCGCACGCTGCTCGCGCTCGGCCAGTGGCTCGTCACGTTCGGCCTTTGTGCATTTCTCGTCGTGCCCGTCGTCATGTCGATCTTGGCTGGGCTCACGGTCAACTATTTTCGCGGCGTGTCGAGCGGCCTCACGCTGCGCTGGCTCGCGCAGGTTTGGTCGCAGTATCACGGCTCCGTGTTCCTTTCGCTCGAAGTCGCCGCAGCCACGCTCGCCGTCACGCTCGTCACAGGGGTTCCCGCGGCCTACGCCCTCGCGCGCAGCAAAACGCGGTGGGCGCGCCTCGTCGAAGAGCTGATCGTGCTGCCCATCGCGCTGCCCGGGCTAGCGTCGGCACTGGCACTGATCGTCGTCTACGGTGGCATCACGGCGTTTCGCATGAGCGTCGCGTTCATCGTCGTCGGCCACGTCGTCTTCACGCTGCCGTTCATGGTGCGTGCCGTGGCGGCCGTCGCCGCAAGCGCCGATTTGCGCACGCTCGAGGAAGGCGCAGCCAGTCTCGGCGCCACGTTCGCGCAACGCTTCTTCACCGTGGTGCTGCCGAATCTGAAACCGGGCATCGTCGCGGGCGCGCTCGCCGTCGTCACGCTGTCCGTCGGCGAATTCAACCTGACGTGGATGCTGCATACGCCCGAAACGAAGACGCTGCCCGTCGGGCTCGCCGATACCTATGCGTCGCTGCGCATCGAAGTCGGCAGCGCCTACACGATTCTGTTTTTCGCGATGACGATGCCGTTGCTCGTCGCGATGCAGCGCTTGAGCGGCGGACAAGTCGAGCTCATGCGCCGCGCGGACGCCGCACGCGGCGCTCCCGGCAAGATGGAATAACTTTCGTTTCGGTCGCCACCATGAAATTCACTCCGGTTCCCATCACCCTCACGCAGTGCGCGAAGACATTTCACGGCACGCGTGTGCTCGAACCGCTCGATCTCGCCATCGGTGCCGGCGAGACTCTCGTTCTGCTCGGACCTTCGGGTTGCGGCAAGACGACGACGCTGCGGATCATCGCCGGCCTCGAGGCGCCCGACGCGGGCGGCACGGTTCGCTTCGGCGACGACGACGTCACGCGTGCGCCGATCGAGCGACGCCAAGTCGGCATGGTGTTTCAAAGCTATGCGTTGTTCCCTAACCTCACGGTGCGGGGCAATGTCGGCTATGGGCTCAAAATCGCCAAGACGGAGCCCGCGCTCGCGCGCAGGCGCGTCGACGAACTGCTCGCGATGATGCGGCTCGAGGCGCATGCCGACAAACCGATCGCTCAGTTGTCGGGCGGCCAGCGGCAACGCGTGGCGTTGGCACGGGCGCTGGCGCGCGAGCCGCGGGTGCTGCTGCTCGACGAGCCGCTCACGGCGCTCGATGCGCGACTGCGCGACGCGCTGCGGCACGAGATGAACACGCTGCTGCGCTCGCTGGGCGTGACGACGATTTACGTCACACATGATCAGGCCGAAGCGATGGAACTCGGCGATCGCATCGTCGTCATGAGTGCGGGACGCATCGAGCAGATCGGTACCCCGCGCGACATTTACTATCGTCCGGCGAATCGCGCCGTTGCGCAGTTCGTCGGCACGATCAATCGCCTCGCGGGACAATGGCGGGGTGGCGGTCCTGGCGAGCCGACCGAGTTGTTCTTCCGCCCCGAAGATGGGCGGCTCGTGGCGCCCGACGCCGCGCCGCTGCGCGGCGTCGTCGAGACCGTTTCGTTTCTCGGCGAACGCACGCGCGTGACGGTGACGGGCGCGGCGCCAGAGCCGCTCGTGATCGACGTGGCGGGGCGCAGCGAGTGGGCGCCCGGCGCGGCGGTCGGGATCGAGATTGCGCCCGAGGGGCTGATCGCGCTACCGTGATCGGGCACCACCGGTCACCTCAACATCGATACAGGATTCACCCATGCTATTGGCTCAGATCAGCGACCTGCACATCAAGCGCCCCGGCGCCCTTGCCTACCGGCGCGTCGACACGGCAGCCGCCTTGGAGCGCTGTGTCGCACGGCTCAATGCGCTCGAGCCAAAGCCGGACGCCGTGGTCGTCACGGGCGACCTCGTCGATTCGGGCAATCTCGTAGAATACGAGGTGCTCAAGGAGCTGCTCGCGCCGCTCACGATCACGATGCCCGTGTTTCTGCTGGTCGGCAATCACGACGACCGTGCCGCTTTGCGCGAAGTGTTCGACGATCATGAGTATCTGCACGCCGGCGGCGAATTCGTGCATTACGCCGTGGACGTCGGGCCGCTGCGGCTCGTCGCGCTCGATTCGCAAATGCCGGGGCTAAGCGGCGGCCAGTTGTGCGAAGCAAGGCTCGCCTGGGCCGACGCGCAGTTGGCACAGGCGCAAGGCAAGCCGGTCGTGCTCGCGCTGCATCATCCGCCGTTCGTTTCCGGCATCGGCCACATGGACGAGCAACGGCTCGATCCGCACTCGGCCGAGCGGCTCGCTGCGATCGTCAGCCGCTATCCGAACGTCGAGCGCGTGATCTGCGGCCACGTGCACCGGCCGATCTTCACACGCTTCGCGGGCACCATCGCATCGACCGTACCGGCGCCGGCGCACCAGGTCGCGCTCGATCTACGCGAGAACGCCCCGTCCGCATTTCGGCTCGAGCCGCCGGCCTTCGCACTGCATCGCTATACGCCCGAAACCGGTATCGTCACGCATCACGCCTACGTCGACGAGGGCGAGGGACCGTTCCCGTTCTACGAAACGGACGGCACACTGATCGATTGACGATGCCGGCGTCCGATTCGACGAACGAGAGCGGCCACCCTCATCGAGCGAGCCCGTATTCGCGCCCGCTGTTGCTGTTGCTCGCGACGATCGCAGGCGTATCGGTCGCGAACATCTATTACAACCAGCCGCTGCTCGATCGCTTTCGCGAGACGTTTCCCGAAGGAGCGTCGTGGGTCGGCGCGGTTCCCGCCTCCACACAGCTCGGCTACGCGGCAGGGATGTTCCTGCTCGCGCCGCTCGGCGATCGCTTCGACCGCAAACGGCTGATCCTGCTGCAAACGCTGGGGCTCGCGCTCGCGCTGACGGCCGCCGCGGCAGCCCCCTCGCTCGGCGTCCTGGCGGCGATGAGTCTCGCCATCGGCATCCTTTCGACGATCGCGCAGCAAGCCGTGCCCTTCGCCGCCGAGCTCGCGCCGCCGGCCGAGCGCGGCCACGCGGTCGGGACCGTCATGAGCGGCTTGCTGCTCGGCATCTTGCTCGCGCGAACGGCAGCCGGCTTCGTCGCGCAGTATTTCGGCTGGCGCACCGTATTCGGCGCGTCGGTCGGTGCACTCGCGCTGCTTGCGCTCGTCGTGATCGCGCGCTTGCCGAACAGCCGCCCGACGTCGACGCTGCCTTACGGCAAGCTGCTCGGCTCGATGTGGCATCTCGCGCTCGAGTTGCGCGGGCTGCGCGATGCCTCGGTAACGGGCGCGGCGCTGTTCGCCGCATTCAGCGCATTCTGGTCGGTCCTCACGCTGCTGCTGGCCGGCGCGCCGTTCCACCTGGGGCCGCAAGCGGCGGGACTGTTCGGCATCGTCGGCGCGGCCGGCGCGCTCGCCGCGCCCATTGCGGGACGCACCGCCGATAAGCGCGGCCCGCATGCCGTCATCACGCTGTCGATCGTGCTCGTGGCCCTCGCGTTCGTGATTTTCGCGCTGTCGTCGACGAGCCTCGCCGGTCTAGTGCTCGGGGTGATCGTGCTCGACGTCGGCGTGCAGGCCGCGCAGATTTCGAATCAATCGCGGATCTATGCGCTCAAGCCCGAGGCGCGCAGCCGCGTCAACACCGTCTTCATGGTCTGCTACTTCATCGGCGGTGCGACGGGATCGGCCGTGGGCGCATACGCATGGCGGGCGTACGGGTGGACCGGCGTTTGCGCGGCAGGCCTGCTGTTCGCCTGCGCGGCGGCGGCGCGGCACTTGAGTGCACCGGCGGCACGCGCGGACACATCGCACTGACCGCTGTCGGCACGAACGCGTGCCGTGCGGGCACGGTCCGGTCAAGGCAGCGCCGAGAAAATCGGCGCTCGCGTGCGCCTATGGCGCGCGCCGTCGATCGAACCAGAACGACAGCGCCACGCTGACGAGGATCACCCCCGTCGATATGAACGTCGCGCTGGTCACGGGCTCGCCGAGCGTGACGGCCCCGAGTGCGACCGCCACGATCGGATTCACGTACATGCAGCTGCTGGCGACGATCGGGCTCGTATGCCGGATCAAGAAGCCGTAGGCAACGTACGCGGCCATCGTCGCGACCAGCATCAGATACAGGAACGCGAACAGCGGACCGAAGCCGAGCGAGGTCACGCGCTCGCCGCCAATCAATGCGATCAACGTCGAGATCGCACCGCCAAGACCGATCTGCAGCGCGGTCGACAAGAATAAATCGGTGGGCAGCGCGAGCCGGCTCGCAAGATGCGCGCCGGCGGCCCAGAACAATGCGGCGCACAGGATGATGATCGTCCCGCTCATCGAAGAGGCCGACGCGTCGCCGTGGTTGAGAATGAAGATGCCGAGCAGCCCGAGCGCCACGGCCACCCACTCTCCTTTTGCAATGGGCCGGCCGGCGATGGCCGAGATGATCGTCGCGAACAGCGGCACCGTCGCGACCATGACGGCCGCCGTGCCCGTGCCGACGCTGCGCATGCCGAATGCGAGCAAGCCGCTGGAAAAACCGACGAGCATCGTGCCGACGATGCCGGCGTTGCGGATTTCAGTCGGTGTCGGCCAAATGAATTGGCGGCGCGTCGCGAGAAAGAACAGGCCGATACCGGCGATCACGTTGCGCAGGCCCGAGAGCAGCAGCGGCGGAAACGATTCGAGCGCGACGTGCACGGCCAGGTAGGACGAACCCCATGCGAGGTATACGACGGTCAGCGCCAGCGCGATGCGCCCCCCGCGCGTGCGCGGCAGACGGATGCGCATGAGGACGTCGAGCGACACGGTACGGGCAAAACGGGGGATGCGGGACGGCATTTCGGTCGACAGGCTCGGAAGCGGGCGCGGGCGCAACGGTGCGATTTCGGGGACACGTCGTCATTATGCAACGGTCCGGGATGAGAACGCGGCGGCAAGCCCCGTGCCGATGCGCCGCCGATCGGCGTTTGCAGCCACGGACCGCCCGCGGCACGGGCCACTGCTCACCTGGAACGCCGCGATTCGCCGTCGCCGCCGGTTGCCAAAGGCGGCCTGCCCGGTGTATCTTCTGCGGTGCTAACGCGGGGGTCCTGCGTCGTGCCGTCGCACTCGGCACGCGCGGGTGAGAAATACCCTTTGAACCTGATCTGGATAATGCCAGCGCAGGGAAGCGTACGGGCGAAGCAAGCCCTGCGCATTTCTCTCATCCGCCCTCTCGTCTCCTGCATTAGCGCCCTAAGTCAGGAGATCCGCATGAGTGCCAACCCGAAGTTCATTTCATCCGAAGCGCACGTCGACGCCGCCGCCGTCGCGCCGCTGCCCAATTCGCAGAAGATCCATGTGACGGGCTCGCGCCCCGACATCCGCGTGCCGATGCGCGAGATCACGCAAGCCGATACGCCCACGGGCTTCGGCGGCGAGAAGAACCCGCCGATCTACGTCTACGACACCTCGGGCCCCTACACCGACCCGCAGGCGAAGATCGACATCCGCGCGGGCCTGCCCGCGCTGCGCCAGCGCTGGATCGAAGAGCGCGGCGACACCGAGCCGCTCGCCGGCCTCACGAGCCAGTACGGCCGCGAGCGCGCCGCCGATGCGGCCACGGCCTCACTGCGCTTTCCGGGGTTGCACCGCACGCCGCGCCGCGCCAAGGCCGGCGCGAACGTGACGCAAATGCACTACGCGCGCCAGGGCATCATCACGCCCGAAATGGAATTCATCGCGATCCGGGAGAACCAGCGCCGCGCCGAATACCTCGAAAGCCTGCGCGCGAGCGGCCCGAACGGTGCCAAGCTCGCGCAGATGATGGGCCGCCAGCACGCGGGCCAAGCGTTCGGTGCAGCCGCATTCGGCCCGAATGCCGCACACGAGATCACGCCCGAATTCGTTCGAGAGGAAGTCGCTCGCGGCCGTGCGATCATCCCCGCGAACATCAACCACCCCGAAAGCGAGCCGATGATCATCGGCCGCAACTTCCTCGTGAAAATCAACGCGAACATCGGCAACTCGGCCGTGACGTCGTCGATCGGCGAGGAAGTCGACAAAATGACGTGGGCGATCCGCTGGGGCGGCGATACCGTCATGGATCTGTCGACGGGCAAGCACATCCACGAAACGCGCGAGTGGATCATCCGCAACAGCCCCGTGCCGATCGGCACGGTGCCGATCTACCAGGCGCTCGAGAAGGTGAACGGCAAGGCCGAAGACCTCACGTGGGAAATTTTCCGCGACACGCTCATCGAGCAAGCCGAGCAAGGCGTCGACTACTTCACGATCCATGCCGGCGTGCTGCTGCGCTACGTGCCGCTCACGGCGAACCGGATGACGGGCATCGTCTCGCGCGGCGGCTCGATCATGGCCAAGTGGTGCCTCGCACACCATAAGGAGAGCTTCCTCTACGAGCACTTCGAGGAAATCTGCGAAATCATGAAGGCCTACGACGTCAGCTTCTCGCTCGGCGACGGCTTGCGCCCCGGCTCGATCTACGATGCCAACGACGAAGCCCAGCTCGGCGAATTGAAGACGCTCGGCGAGCTCACGCAAACGGCGTGGAAGCACGACGTGCAGGTGATGATCGAGGGTCCCGGGCACGTGCCGATGCAGCTCATCAAAGAGAACATGGACTTGCAGCTGCAATGGTGCGACGAGGCCCCGTTCTACACGCTCGGGCCGCTGACGACCGACATCGCCCCCGGCTACGATCACATCACGTCGGGCATCGGCGCGGCGATGATCGGCTGGTTCGGCACGGCGATGCTGTTCTATGTCACGCCGAAGGAGCACCTCGGGCTGCCGAACAAGGACGACGTCAAGGAAGGCATCATCACCTACAAGCTCGCGGCGCACGCGGCCGATCTGGCCAAGGGGCACCCGGGCGCTCAGGTGCGCGACAACGCGCTGTCGAAGGCTCGCTTCGAGTTCCGCTGGGAGGATCAGTTCAACCTCGGCCTGGATCCCGACAAGGCGCGCGAATTCCACGACGAAACCTTGCCGAAGGATTCGGCGAAGGTCGCTCACTTCTGCTCGATGTGCGGGCCGCATTTCTGCTCGATGAAGATCACGCAGGACGTGCGCGACTTCGCCGCCGCGCAGGGCGTCACCGACGAGGCCGCCCTGAAAAAAGGGATGGAGGAAAAAGCCGTCGAATTCGTCAAAGGCGGCGCGCAGATCTATCAGAAGCAATGAGCTAGGCTACGGGGCGCTAAGCGGTGCGGTGAACGGTGAGCGACGCGCTCACCGCGAGCCGTGACCGTGCTACGTGGATGCACCCAAGGGGCGCCGGTTGTTCTCAACCGCGCCCTTTTCTCATTGCCGGATGGCCGGCGATACGTCTGCATCGGCCGCTCGCTCCCAGCTCTCGATCTCCGATCGATCAATTCCTGCCATTTGTCTCTCGTTCGTTGTCGATTGTTGCTGTTTCATCTCGCGCTGAAATATCGTTCGGGCAGCCGGTGCTACGATGCGTTTCGATTGATCAAAAGCAAATCGTCAAACGATCCGCATCGGCCTCGAGACCCTCATGAAACCTAGCCACGTCGTCCAGTTGCTCGTCCTCGCCGCACTATGGGGCGCATCGTTCCTATTCATTCGCGTAGGCGTCGCCGAATTCGGCGTGGCGCCGTTGATGGCACTGCGCGTGTCGATCGGTGCCGTCGTGCTGGCCATCATGCTCGCGCTGCGCGGGACGCCGCGCGCCTCCATGGCGCTGCTGCGCGCGCGGGCGCTGCCGCTGTTCGTCGTCGGCGTGCTCAATTCGGCCGCGCCGTTCTGCCTGTTCGCGTTCGCCGAACTGACGTTGACGGCGGGCCTCACGTCGGTCATCAATGCCACGACGCCGCTCTGGGGCGCGCTCGTCGCCTTCATTTGGCTCAAGGACCGGCTCACGCCTTTGCGCACGCTGGGGATGCTGATCGGGTTTTCCGGCGTGGTATCGCTCGTCTGGGGCCAAATCGCCGCCCCCCATGGCGCGCTCGCCCCGTCGGCCTTGGCCACCGCGCTGGCTGCGCTCGCTGCCACTTGCGCCGCGCTGCTTTACGGCATCGCCGCGAATTTCACGAAGCGCTATCTCACCGGCGTCGATTCGCTGACGATCGCCACCGGGAGCATGATCGGCGGCAGCGTCGCGCTGATTCCGTTCGCGATCGCGACTTGGCCAACCGCGGCCGTGTCCATGCACGCATGGGGTGCCGTGCTGAGCCTCGGGGTCGCCTGCACGGGCATTGCCTATCTGATCTTCTTCCATCTGATCACGGTGGCGGGACCCGCGCGGGCGATCACGGTCACGTTCGTCATCCCGGTCTTCGGCATCCTATGGGGTGCCTTGTTCCTGAACGAGCCGGTCACGGCGGGCATGCTCGAAGGCTGCGCCATCGTCCTCGTGGGTACCGCGCTCGCCACGGGCGCCATCAAGCGCATTCCCGGCCTGCGGCAGCGGCAGGCCTAGCGCCTGCCCGCGTGGCGGCGGCCGCCGCCGTCACGCTCTCGACGTCCGACCGGCTCGGTCCTTCCATGCACTAGCGTTCGGCGCCCCACGCGCGGCGCCTTTCGCGCACGCCCACTTCTTCCCGACTGTCTGACAGCGAACGTTCGCTCTCCCTGGCACGGTTTTACGCTGGGCTCATTTTCTTCGGCCCACACTGCGTTACACTCCCTTTTCGTCATATGGACTACGCGCGACATGCCAGGTCTTTCCGTTCGCTGCCGGTCGAGCGGCTCGTCGTGCGCGACCGGCACGATCTCTTTCCGCGCCTCGCACGGCGCCCGCCGCACTCGGCCGGGGCACGCGGACGCGCGTCGCTCGCCATGTCGTCCAAGCGCGATCTGACGCTCGCCGGCATCCTGCCGCATCTGGCCCGCGATTCCGGCGGCTGGCATATCGTCTATCAAGGTGTGACGCTGCGCAGCGCCTTTCAGCCTGTGGTCTCGATCACGCACAAGCGCATCGTCGGCTATGAGGCGCTGCTGCGGGCCACGCACGCGAACGGGCAAGCCATCGCGCCCGATCAGCTGTTCGCCCGCGCCAAAGCCACGGGCCCCGCGCTCGCGCTCGAACGGCTCGCGCGCTGCGTGCATTTCGCGAACTTCGCCGAGCAAGGCGCCGAAACAGGCTGGCTGTTCATCAACGCATTGCCGCAACTGCTGCGCATCAGCCCCAATCACCGCGCATTCACCGATGAGCTGTGCGACTACTTCGGTGTACCGCATCATCGCCTCGTCGTCGAAATCATCGAACAGCCGAGCAACGACGAGTCCAACTTCGATCGAACCGTCGAAGCGCTGCGCGAGCGCGATTTGCTGATCGCCATCGACGACTTCGGCACCGGATTTTCGAATTTCGATCGCATTTGGCGCATGCGCCCCGACATCGTCAAGCTCGACCGCTCGCTCATCGCTCGGATTGCATCGCCTGCCGCCGACCATCAATTCGCCACGCAACTCGTGACGATGCTCCATCGCGCCGGCACCATGGTGCTCGGTGAAGGCGTCGAATCGGAGGAAGAGCTGATGACGCTGATGGAGGCCGACGTCGATTTCGTTCAGGGCTTCTGGCTCGGTAGGCCGCATGCGTCGATCGAATCGGCCAGCCGTGAAGCGCCGGCTCGGATCGATTCCATGTGGCAGCGATTTCGCGCATCGTCGATCGGTTCGCCGGACATGCCCGTCGAATTTGGACGCATCGAGGAAACAGTGCTCGGGGGCGCACGCATCTACAAGGCCACCGGCGATTTGCAGGCGGCGGCGCAGCACACCTTTCGCAGTCCCTGGGCACGGCGCGTGTTCGTCGTCGATCGTCATGGCGATCAACGGCAAGCGTCGATTGCGGCCGGAGCGCAGGTGCAATCGGCGCGCCTAGCGCCGCTCTTTCCCGATACGCAGAGCAATTGGTCGCGGCGCGCCTATTTCAAGCGCGCGTTGGCGGCGCCGGGGCGCGTCGCGATCATGGGGCCGCACTATTCGCTGACGGACGGCAAAGACTGCTACACGGCTGCCGTCACGCTCGAACGAAGCGGCGAATTGGAAGTGTTTTGCGTGGACTTCGTCGCCACCGGACACGCACCCGCCCGCGGCGACGGCTGAAAGCCACGTCAAGGCTACGGACGGCTTGCCGGCCCTTCGCCCGATTCGCCGCGGCCCCTCATTCCACGACGCGGCCGCGGCCTGCCTTCACGCTCGATCTGCGCGTCTTGCCCTCGAGGCGGCGCACGGCCGACGCGCGCGTCGGCTTCGTCGGAATGCGTGGCCGGCGCGTGACGCTGACCCCCGCGATCATTTCCTCGAGCCTTGCGAGCGCCGCCGTTCGGTTCATCTCCTGCGTCCGGTATTCCTGCGCCTTGATGACGATGATGCCCTCGCGCGTGACACGGCGATCGTCGAGCGCGAGCAAGCGCATCTTCAGTGCCTCCGGCAGCGACGAAGCCCGGATATCGAAGCGCAGATGAATCGCGCTCGATACCTTGTTGACGTTCTGTCCGCCCGCCCCTTGCGCGCGCACGGCGGTCAACTCGACTTCTTCGGGGCGCACCTCGTACCGCAGTGTCATCGCAACTCCCGCATGCGGGCGAACAAACCGGAATCGCGACGCGTCGGCGTGGCGAGCGCAGCAGCCAGCACGTCGCGTGCGCCGACGATCCGGATGGTCTTGCGCGCACGCGTGATCGCCGTGTAGACGAGCTCGCGCGCCAGCACGCGGCGCTGCGAAGCCGGCAGCACGAGCGCCGCATGATCGAACTCGGAACCTTGCGACTTATGGACCGTCAGCGCGAACGCCGTATCGTGCGGCGGCAACGCAGCCGGTGTGACGGCCCGTACGCCACCGTCGGCCGTGCGGAAATGGACGCGCAACTGTCCCTCGCGCGTGGGTAGCGCAATGCCGATGTCGCCGTTGAAGAGGCCCAGCGCGTAATCGTTGCGCGCCACCATGACCGCCCGCCCGGCGAACCAATTCGTGCCGACGACGAGGGGCACGCGCGCGGCGCGGCGGACGTGCTCGGCCATCTGCGCATTGAGCGCCTCGACCCCGCGGGCGCCCAGCCGCGTCGCGCAGAGGATGCGAAAAGCGTTCAATGCGTCGAAGAGCGGCACGCAATTGGGCGCTTCTTGCGCAAGAGCCGTCGTCAGCGCGTGCACGTAAGGCTCGAAGCCCCGCGCCAAACGCTCGATCGTGCGCGGCGACAAGGTCGCACCGGCATCTTCGTCGAGCACGGCCGGCAGGTCTTGGCCGGCCGTTCCCGCATCGTCGCCGGCCGCACCGAACAGATCGGGTTCGAACGGCTTGCTCGCGCCGAGCGCATCGAGCGCGGCCTCCACATCGCCACGCCGAATCGCCAACGACAGGCGCCCGATGGCCGAATCGAGCCCGAAGCGATAGTTGCGCTCGAGCCAAACGACGCAATCGACTAGCGGGCCCGCTTCGTGAGAGGCGTCAGCGGACGCCATCGCGCGCGGCCTGCCGGCAGATGCATGCGTCTGTCCGCCCGGGACCCGCGCCGGCGCCGCGAAAGCGAGCTCGTCGCGCTGCAGCTGGCTACCGTCGCCCGCATATGAGACATCGGGCTCGTCGAGCCCCGTCCAATCCTTGCCGTCGTCGATCGAATCGATCGATGCCGGAGGCTCGAATTCGTCGAATAGCGAAAACGCGTCGTCGCCCAAGGATAGCGATTCGAGCATCCGTGATTCAGCGCTCGCTGCCGGGTCGCGCTCCGGGCGAGGCAGCGCCGCGCGAACGCGCGCCGCATCCGCACCCGTGGCATCGGCGATGCGGGCGATACCCGCCGCACTGAACGACGGGCGCGCGCTGAGCTCCGCAAAGACGGCCCCGGCTTCGACGGCCGCGAGCTGGTCCTTGTCGCCGAGCAGCACGAGCCGCGTCTCGGGCGAAAGCGCGTCGAACAACTGCGCCGCCAGCGCAACGTCGATCATGGACGCCTCGTCGACGACGAGCACGTCATAGGGCAACGGATTGTCGGGCCCATGGCGCGCACGCATCCCTTGCCCGAGACCGAGTAGCCGATGCAGCGTATGCGAGGTGCGCGGCAGCCGCGCCGCAATCGGCTCGGGCAAACTCGCCGCGCGCGCAAGCAATGCTTCCTGCATCCGCTGCGCCGCCTTGCCCGTCGGCGCGGCAAGCGCGATCGTCAGCTCGGGTTGCGCGTCGAGCAGACATGCCAGCATGCCGACAACCGTCGTCGTCTTGCCCGTGCCAGGGCCGCCGCTCACCACGGTCAACCGGCTCGACAACGACAGCGCCGCGGCGGCACGCTGCCAATCGACGCCACCCGCATCGGACGGTCCGAAAAAAAGCGCGAGGCGCGCCGCGAGCAGCCCGGCGCTGCCGTCGAGCGCGCTCGTCGCCTCGCGTGCGTTCGCTGCGGCATGGCCGACGACGGCATGCGCGAGGCGCCGCTCATCGTCGTAATAACGTGCGAGATAGAGCCGGCCGTCGTCGTCGACGACGAGCGGCTTCAATGCGGCGGCCTCCTCCGTGCCGTCCGAGACCACACCGCTCGAGTGCAGCGACGCGGCGGCCGTATCGAGCGTTTCGCCATAGCGATGGGCCAGCCGAGCGAGCGAGACGCAGACGTGGCCCGCGCTCGTCGCACGGCTCGCGGCGAAGGCCGCTCGACGCGCCCACGACACGGAGGCGGGATCGGCGCCCAGACGTTGCGCCAGTGCGCCGATCCGCCGGGCGAAGCCTTCGGCCAATGCGATGCCGAGATCGCCGCTCGGCCGCGCCGGTGCCGGCGCGGGCACAAAGGGTTGCATCGGCGCACTCATGCCGGCCAGCCGAGAGAAGAGTGAAGGAAAGGTTCAGCCGTCATGATGTCCGCCCGCCGCTCATCAGTGCATCGAGCGCCTCGATCAACTCGCGTGCCGGCCGGCGCGCGTGCACGCCGGCCGGCAGCGCCCCGTCGCGCCAGTGCGGCCGCACGCCGCGCACGAACAAATAGCTGTAACCGCCCATGTGGGTATCGTAGTCGTAGCGCGGCCAGCGCATCTTCAAATAGCGATGCAGCGCGACGATGTAAAGCAGCGCCTGCAGATGGTACGCATGGTGCGCCATCGCGGCTTCGAGCGCCGATGCGCCATAGTCCGCTGGGCTTGCACCGAGATGATTCGACTTCCAATCGATGATCCAAAACCGGCCCTCGTGCTCCACCACCATGTCGACGAACCCCTTCACGTAGCCGGCGAGCATCCCGGCCTCCAGCGCCACGTCGGGATACCCGTGCCGCGCGAGCAAGCTACGCAAGGCAGACAATTCGAGCGCCGGCGAGGCGAACAGGAACGGCCACTCGGTCAGCCTGCGCGTGGGATCGAGCGCCGCGAGCGTCACACCGGGAGCGAATTCGGTCGCCGTCACGTCTGCCATCAGCCGCGCCATCATCGCGGGCAGGCGCACTGCCGTCTCGGCATCGGTGGCGACGGGCCGCTCGAGCAGCGCCCGCTCAATGGCCGCCGGCCACGTCGCGGACTCGGAGAAGTCCGCCAGCTCGAACATGCGATGCAGACATTCG
Organism: Trinickia sp.; assembly: GCF_051953955.1. Classification (GTDB taxonomy): domain Bacteria; phylum Pseudomonadota; class Gammaproteobacteria; order Burkholderiales; family Burkholderiaceae; genus Trinickia. The sequence goes on from NZ_JBQCIF010000015.1 coordinate 18,055, forward strand.
CCGGCCGCCGCGCCGCGAGGAAACGCCAGGATGTCCTCTGCCGCGAGCAGTTCCGCCGGTGTCGGTGCCCTCTGCGCGGGCGCCGGCAACCAGGCGGGCTCCTCGGGCGCGCGCGCTTCCTGCGCCTCTTGCGCGGCGGCGAGCGCATCGTGATCGGGTCGCGGCTCCTCGTCGATGGTCTCGCTCGCGTGACGCGCGCCGGCAGCCGCGAGCGAGCTGAAGCTCGCGATGCGCCAGCTTTCGGTCAGCGTTCGCTGCAGGGCGCGCGCCGTCAGCGCGCGTCCGGGCGCGGACTCGCGCGCGAGCGGGGCACGTCTAGCCGGTGCCGGCAGCGGCGCGAGCGTAATCGCGTCGTCGGCCAGAGCAGCCCACGCTGCCTCTATCGAGTCGTCGCCGGGCGGATCGTCGGCCCAGGCTTCGAACGGACGGTCATCGCCCGCCACGAGCCAATTGAGCACGCTGCGGCGCGATTCTTTGGTCGAGCGCGACGAAAGGTAGGCACCGGCAACCAAATAGCAGCGATGCACGGCCCGCGTCAGCGCTACGTAGACGAGCCGGGCACGCTCGGCCGCTTCATCGCGCGCGGCTTCAGCCGCCGCACGCTCGGCATCGAGGCCTTCGCAACCGTAGTGGAGCACGGCGCGCGCGCCCGCTCGCGCATCTTCGTGATACTCGCTGGCATCGGGCAAGCCCGTGTTGATGCCGGCCATGCGCGCCCCATCGCCGAGAAACGGACAGAAGACGATCGCATATTCGAGCCCCTTCGACTTGTGGACGGTGACGATCTGCACGAGATCGCGGTCCGACTCCAGACGCAACTGGGCGTCCTCGCCGCCGCCGCGCGCACGCTCGGCCGCGAGCCAGCGCAAGGTCGGCGCGATGCCGGGATGCACGGCCGCGCGCGCCTGGGCCAGTTCCGCCAGATGGTTGACGTCGGTGAGCCGACGCTCGCCCTCTTGCCCCGCGATGAGCCGCTCGCCGATGCGCAGCTCGCGCATCAGCGTTCGCCACATCGTCGCGAAGCCCCGATCGAGCCATAGCGATCGATAGCGCGCGAATCGCTCGACCCATGCCGTCGCTTCGTCGGCATGCGCGAGCGCGGGGGCATCCGCCAGTTGCGCGAGCCGCGCGAGCGCATGCGCATCGAGCCCGAACCAATCGGCCGCCAGCGCTGCCCTGAGGCGCCGCAAGTCGCCGGGCGCGTCGACGGCCGCCAGGACGCGCTCCAGCTGCTCCGCATCGAGCGTGGCGAATACCGACGATTGCGCAAGTTCGACGCTGCCTACACCCCAGGCGGCAAGGACGCGTTTCATGAGGCTGCCCTGCTTGTGCGTGCGCACGAGCACGGCGACGTCGGCCGGCGCCAGCGGTTCGCGGCCGAGCGCCACGCTGCCCTCGCGCGCGCCGCGCAGCAGGCGCACGATCTCTTGCGCACAGGCTTCGGCGGCTTGCCTGTGCGCCTCGCGCTTGATCAGCGTCGCCTCGCCCGAAGGCAACATCCAAACGCGCAACGCGCCATCCTCTCCCTGTCCGCTTGCGGGATCGGCGTCGTCGATCAACGGTGCGCGCGATCGCGCGGCGGCTTGCACGGGCATGTAGTCGAGCCCATCGAGCACGAATGCGCGCGGGTTCGCACTGAAGATGCGATTACAGGCCGCAACGAGCGGTGCCGTCGAACGCTGGTTGACGGCGAGCGTGTAACGCGCCGTGGCCGCATGGCGTGCAGCCAGATAGGTATGCAGATCGGCCGCACGGAAGCTGTAGATCGCCTGCTTGGGATCGCCGACGAGGAACAGCGGCCCCGGCTCGCCGTCGCTGCCCGGCCCCGCGAAGATGCGCTCGAAGATCGCGAACTGCAGCGGATCCGTGTCTTGGAATTCGTCGATGAGCGCCGCGGGATATCTCGCTCGCAGCGTCTCGGCCAGCCAGGGATGTGCGGCCAGTGCGCCGTGCAGGTTCGAGAGCAAATCGTCGAACGATGCGAGCCGGCGCGTTCGCTTCATCGCTGCAAGGGCCTGCGGCGCCTCGTCGAGCCACAGCGCAAGCAGCGCGAGCCAACGCATCCGGTGCGCGGCTTGCGCGGCCTCGGCCGCCGCGGCAAGCGTGTCGGCCAGCGTGAAGAACGGATGCTCGGGCGGCACGAATTTGACTTTGGTTGCTTTCGCGAGCGCGCTCGCGCTCAGCTTCAACGCCTCGCGTGCCGGCACGGCGTGGCAATCGCCTTCGGCAAAGTACCGCTCCCATGCATCGAGCGCCGCGCGCACGGCTTCGCGCTTGTGCGTCGTCTGCTTCAGCGCAGCCTGCGCCTCGTCGAGCAAACGCTCGATCGACTCGCGCTCGGCATGCCAAAGCGCACGAGCCTCATCGAAACGGGCCCTCGCATCGTCTTCTCCTTGCGACTCCACGGCGGGCGGTGTCGTACCTGACGTGCCCCAGCGCAATTGCGCAAGCGGTTTCTTGAGGCGCCGCGCAAGCTGCGCATCGAGCTCGAGCGGGCTCGCAGCGCGCGCGACGAGCCACGCCGCAAACGCCGGATAGGCGGCCGCGACGGGCTCCACGCGCTCGCGCCAAAACTGCGCGGCCAATTCGAAGCGCAGCGATGCGTCGTCGGCCTCCATGTCGAACGCGAACGGCATGGCGGCGGCGAATGGCGCCTCTTGCAACGCACGCTGGCAAAACGCGTGGATCGTGTGTATCGCCGCCTGATCGAACGTGGAGAGCGCGCGCCGGATACGCCTGCCGGCCAACTCGCCATCGATCCCGCCGGGGCCGAGCGTCATCTCGAGCAATTGCGCGACGAAAGGGTCGCCGCCGTCATCGCCGATCTCGATCGCGCGGGCGAGTTCGGCCAGCCGCCCGCGGATCCGCTCGTGGAGCTCGGCCGTGGCGGCTTTCGTGAACGTGACGACGAGAATCTGATCCGCGTTCAGATCGCGTTCGAGCAGCAAGCGCACATAGAGCGCACAGATGTTCCAGGTCTTACCCGTGCCGGCCGAAGCTTCGATCTGATTGACGCCCGCAAGCGCACAGGTGAAGACGTCGAGCGGCTGCGGCGGCATGGCGTCGGCCGTTCTTCGATCGTGCTCGCTCATGCGTCGGCTCCCGTCGAATGAGTCAAATGCGCGAGCAACGGCTCGAAGACGATGCGCGAAAGCGCGCCGAACGGTTCGTCGAGCGTCAGGTCGAGGCCGCGCCAGGCAATCGTCAATGCGGGGTCATCCGATTCACCGCGCACGCGGTCGCTGATCCATACGCCGAGCGCTTCGGCATCGCCGCCGTTCGCCTTGGCCCACGCGCTGCGCGGAAAAAACCGTAACGGCAGCCGGCGGCCCGCGACGAAGAGCGCAACGAGCGGAGCAAGGTGGTCAAGCGGCGCCTCGACGCGCGAGAACGCGAAACGCTCGGATGCGCCATGCCAGACGGTGCGGCACGGCCCGTCGGGCTGCGCGGCGCAATAGACGAGATGAGCCAGCCAGGCGCTCAGATATTCGCGCGGGTTCGGGCTCGCATAACGGTAGAGCACTTGCCCTGCATCGGTCACACGGTTCAGCGTGCCTTGCAACGGCACAAGGGCTGCATCGCGCAGCGCTTCGCGAAGGGCCGCGTCGTGCGCGCCGAACAGCGCGACGCCATCGGTATCCGGCCAGCGTGGCGGCACGTGCAGCGTGAACGGCAAGCGCGCCACGCCGCCCGCCAGCGCGGTGCGCACCTCCGTGGCCAGACGAGCCAACGCGCCGAGTTCGCGCCGCTTGAGCACATCGCCGGTCGCCCCCGCCGGCAGCTCCGGGCTCGTCTGTGCGATGCGCCAGGCGCGTGTGCGCACCGTTTCGTCGTCGCGATCGATGAGCCGCGGCAGCAGTCGATCGGCGAGCGCGTCGCGACCCGCGTAGTCGAGCTCGAACGGCTCGATCTCGAGCAGTTCGCCTTGCGTCTTTTCGAGCACCACGCCAAGCCGCTCCCTCAGCAGCGCGCGCGCCGGGTGCTGCCAAAAGCGTTGGAAATCGGCGAACGAAATGGGCTGCGCTGCTTCGGGCGGCAACGGCGCGGCGAAGAATGGCGCCACGACCGGCTCGCCGTCGGCGGCCAATCGTGCGGCCAGGCGAGCGCGCTCGGGGTCATAGGAGAACAGCGATCGCGTACCGTCGAAGTACGCCGCCGAAAACGGCTGGAGCGGATGCTCGACGATGAACGAGGCACGCGCCGCCTCGAGCTCGGCCGGCGCAGCATACTCGCCCGCCTTCGCGCGGGCCAGGTGATCGAGCAATTCGTCGACGAGCGAGGCAGGCGGCAACGGCGCATTGTCACGGATGCTGCGCCCGGTGTAGCTGATGAAGAAGCGCTCGCGCGCCGCAAGCAGCAGGTCGAGGAACAGATTGCGCTCGTCGGCCCGGCGCGCGCGGTCGCCAAGTTGCGGAAATGCCGCCATCAAATCGAATTCGTCGGCGCGTGCAAGGCTCGGCAAGACGCCGTCATCCATGCCGACCAAGCAGATCGCGCGGTACGGCAGGCCGCGCAGGCTCGTGAGCGACGAGAACGTCACGCCGCCCCACGGCACGCCGCCGTGCGCCGCATCGTCGAGCGCGACCGTCAGCGCCGCGCGCACGACCGCAGCCGGTGCCCGCTCTTCGCGGGCACCGTCGCGCATGGCCTCGAGCGCCTTCTCGACCGCGTCGCGCACGTTCGCCAGCGCGTCGGCGAAAGGCGGCGCCGCATCGAACAAGCGCGCGAGCGCATCGGCCAAGAGCGCGCCCCACTCGTCGCAATCGAGCGCCTCGCGCGAGCGCCGCACGAAGCCGTACAGATCGTCGACGAAGCGCGCGAGGCGCCCGAGCAATTCCGCATCGGCGCCGCGTGCGCCCGAAATGGGCAACCACGCATCGACGGGCTCGCCGCCGTCGGGCATCGCGTAGCCTAGAAAGAGCCGCGTCAGTGCATCGGCGAACGTGTGACGCGCGCCGGTCACGGCGTGCGCTGCGCGCTCGTCGCCGCCCGCCGGGGACTCGCTTGCGAGCCCGCGCCGCGCGCCGGCCGCGGCCAGCCATCCTTGCACGGTATCGAGCGCGACGGCGTCGATGCCATAGCGCGCGGCTACCGCATCGACGCGCAGCCATTCGACGAGCTCGGGCGCCGATACGCCGCGATCGGCGAGCGCGAGCCAATCGAGCAGCACGCGGGCGATCGGATTGGCCTGCGACGGCGGCAGTCCCGTGATCCGATAGGGAATGCGGCCGCGCTCGTCGCCTTGCGTCGTGCCGAAGACGGCGTCGATCAGCGGCGCGGCGGCGGCAAGGTCGGGGCAGACTACGAGCACATCGGACGGCCGCAGCCCCGGCAGTGCGTCGCCGCTCTCCATGCGCGCATCGTCGAACCATCCGAACAGCCGGTCATGCAGCACTTCGAGCTGGCGCGACAAGCTATGGCAGACGTGAACTTCGATACCCCGTGCCGTGCCCCGTTCACGGGGGAACGCCGCAGCCTCCCCGCCGGCATCGGCATCGTCGCCAGGTACCTCCGGCGCCAGGTCGAGCATGGCGTTCTGCACGCGGGCGAGCCAGTTCGACGCCTCGTTCTCGGCGAAGCGCGTCGCCTCGCCCGCCGCCGCGCCTTCGGTCAATTCGTGCAGCAGGTGCAACTGCGCCTGCGTTTGCCGCCCCCACTCCGCGAGCAGCGGGTGACCGACCTCGTGAAAATCGAGCGCGTCGGCCGCCTCGAGCGCGAGCGCGGTTTTCTCCGTGACGATGTCGAACCAAAACTGCCGGCACGGGTTCATCACGTAAAGCCGCACGTCGATCCAGCGCGAGAGCTCGCGCAGCAGCGCGATATGGAGCGGGGCGATCGTCGGCAACGCGAATACGCTGACGGACTGCGGCCAACGTGCGCGCATCACGGCATCGAGATCGAGCGTGCGCACGAGCTGCAAAAAGCGGTGAGCGGGCGGGGATGCATCGGCGGTACCGCCGGCCTCGGCCAACTCGGCGAGCACCGCACGCCACAGCGCCGACTGCCAGCGCTCGTCTTCGCGCGCGGCCACCGTCGCAACGGCGATTTTCGACGGCGGCACACCGCCCGGGCCGGGCTCGAAGATCGACTGCCCGCGCTGCCATCGCGCGAGCCATTCGGGGCGGTAGGTCAGATAGTGGTCGAAGACCGTCGCCACGCGGCTCGCGAGTTCGTAGCGCATCGGCGCATCGGCTGCCGCGAGGTAGCTGCGCAGCCGCGGCGAAGCCAGCCAGGCGCCCGGCTCGGGCGCTCGATCTCGGCCAGCTTCTTGTGCACCTTGCGCGAACAGCCGATAGCAGCGCCATGCGAGCCGCTCGGCGCCGAGCGGGGAATGCGCGGGCACGTCGATGACGCCGCCGATCTGCGTCCAGAGCCACTGCGCGAGGTAGCTGAAATCGACGTTCGCACAGATGCCGCGGCGCGCGGCCAACTCGAGCTCGAGCCGGCGGCGCACCGCCGCGCTGGGCACGACGATCTGCTCGCTCGTCCACGGATCGGTGGGCATGGCGGCGAGATCGTCGACGAGCGCTTGCACGAGCGTTTCGTACCGATTCGAATAGAAGAGCTGGAGCATGAACCGTTCGGGTTGGGCCCGCGCCTGACACCCACGCGGCGGCGAGCCATGAAAAACGTCAGCATAGCAAAGGCGCGGGACGCCGCACCCGCTTCCCAGCCGGACCGTGCGCGCCCCGCAAGGCGCGGGCCCGGGCGGGCCATGCCCGCCGGGCATGAAATGCGATAGACTCCTCGCGAACCCCATCCGGCCTCCTTCCGCTGCCCGCCTCGAGATCGATGCGCTACTCGATAGAAATAGAAAAATTTCTGTACGGTCAATATTTTTTCGGTGGGCTGCGCGCCGCCATCGGCGTTTCGCTGCCGGCCGTCCTATGCCTCGTCGTGTTCCACAAGGCGGACCTAGGCTTCACGATCGCGACCGGTGCGCTCGGCGCCTGCGTCGTCGATATGCCGGGCCCGCTCAAATACAAGCACAACGAGATGCTCATATGCAGCGTCCTCGGCTTCGTCTCCGCGCTCGCGACGGGGCTCGCCACGTTCAACACCATCGCGCTATGGGCCACCGTCGTCGCACTGACGTTCGCGCTATCGCTCACGGTCGTCTACGGCAACCGCTGGCCGCAAATCAGCTTCGCGACGCTGTTCATGATGGTGATGACGCTCGAGGACCACTTCACGCCGCTGCGGGCGCTGATCAACGCGAGTTGGATCCTGCTGGGTGGGCTCTGGTACACCTATTGGGCGACGCTGATCTCGCAATGGCAGGCGCACCGAATGGAGAAGCAGGCGCTCGCGGAGAACGTATTCGCCTGCGCCGACTACCTGCTTGCACGGGCAGATTTTTACGACGTGGACGCGAATCTCGACGAGTGCTACAGCCGGCTCGTCGAAAAACAGACGGCGGCCGTCGAAATGCAGGATGCCGCGCGCGCCATCGTTCTGCGCAACCTGCCGAAGCTCAGGCGCGGCAAGCTCGATGCGCAGCGCGTCACGCTGTTCAATCTGTTCATCAACACCGTCGACCTGCATGAACTGTTCGTCGGCGCGCACACCGACTATCCGCTCATGCGCGCGACGTTCGGCAATGCCGATCTGATGCTGTTCTTCCGCGATCTGATCCGCAAAGCGGCGAGCGATCTGGAGGAGATCGGCCTAGCGGTGTTGCAGAATCGCCGCCCCGATTCGCGCGTGAACGTGAAGGCGGAAATGCGCGCGATCGAGTACGAGATCGAGCTCATGCGCAAGCAAGGCCTGCCGGAGCGCGGCGCCGAAGCCTATGCAGCCGCATCGGCCACGTTCCGGCGCATCTGGAGCGCCGTCCGGCTCATCGACAAAATGAAGAAGAGCGTGGGCGGCGAAGCGTCGAGCGTGCAGACCGAAGTGCGCATCGACCACACGCTGATGCGGTTCCTATCGACCCGGCGCGTCCCGTTGCGGCAGATTTTTTCGAATCTATCGATGGCCTCGCCGAGCTTCCGCCACGCGCTGCGCGTGACGATCGCCGTCGGCGTCGGGTTTTGGCTCGGGCGCCTGCTGCCGCTGACGAATGCTTATTGGATCGTGATGACGACACTCATCATCATGAAGCCAGGCTACTCGCTGACGAAGCAGCGCAACACGCAGCGGATCATCGGCACGGCGATCGGCTGCGCGGCGAGCCTGGCGTTGATCGGCTTCGTGAAGTCGCCGGTCGTGCTGCTCGTCTTCATGTTCGCCTCGATGGTGATGAGCTACAGCCTGCTGCTGTTCAACTACGCGGCGAGCGTCGTCTTCACGTCGTCGTATGTGCTGCTGCTGTTTCATCTGCTCGCGCCGGGCGGCATGCGGATCATCGGCGAGCGAGCGATCGATACGGTCATCGGCTGCGCGCTTGCCATCGCGGCGAGTCATCTGTTCCCGTACTGGGAATACCGGCTCATGGGCAAGCTCGTCATGGAAATGCTGGCCGCCACGCGACAGTATCTCGAGAGCGCCTGGTGGTGGGGGAACGCGCCGCGCGCAGGCAGAGGTGCCGCCGATGGGGCAGCCGAGGAACGGCCTAACGGTGCGCGCGCGGAACCGCCCGGCGCAGGCGATCGCGATTTCCGCTATCGCCTCGCTCGCAAGAACGTCCATATCGCGTTCGCGAATCTGGCGCAGGCGTTTCGGCGCATGATGCTCGAACCGAAGGCGCAACAGCGGTTCGTGGCGGAACTGAACGACCTGCTCGTGCAAACCCACGTGCTGACCGCGCATATCACGGCGGCCGCACCGCTGCTGCGCGGCGCGGCGCAGCGCGAGCCCGAGGGTGCCCCGGCGCTGCAGCGCGCGCTATCGGCGGTGCGGGAGAATTTGACGCTGGCGCAAACGGGCGAAACGGCGCTCGTCGATCAAGCGGAAGCGACGAAGCAACTCACGCGCGAACTCGATGCGATGGTGGTCGAGGCCGAGCGGACCGGCACGCAGCCGTCCGAATCCGTTGGCGAACTGAAGCTGCTCGCGCTGCAATGCAAGCAGATGCTGGCCGCCTCGTTTCTGATTCGAAAGGACGCGGGGGCGATCCACCTGCCCGACGCCTGAGTGCCCGCGCGGGAAAAGCAATGCGCGCGTTCGCGCCGCACCGCCCGGCTTACTGCGACGCGCCGCTCGCGCTAGCGGCGGCAACACCGCTCGCCGCCACGGCCGATGCCGCCGGCTGCGCGGCCGCGTTTTGTTCGTCGTACTCTCGCTTGCCCTTGATCGCGTTGAAGACGAACGTCGCGATCACGATCAGCACGACGACGACGATGAGGATGGCGACGCGTGTCGTCGGGTTCAATGATTTCGAATGGCGCGGATCGTTCATGGAGGGAAGGCCTGCGGTGCGAAGGACGAACCGCCGAGCAAAAAAAATGAGACGAAAGCGCGCATTCTACGCGCATTGGCGCGATTGAAAACGGATGGGGCGCCCGCCAATATCGAGATGGGTGAGGGGGTGATGGCGGAACATGCACGTTTTATCTGCCGATCGGCCATGATGCTGCATTTGTTCTCGGGCGGAGCTATGATGCCTCGCATCGACGACCTTCATCGACACCCTATGTCCGCTATCGTTTTCGACACTCTCTCCTACGCAGAAAAACTCCAGGCAGCTGGCTTTACACCCGAGCAGGCCAAGGGGCAAGCGCACGCCATGCGCGAGATCATCCACGACCAGATCGCGACGAAACGAGACGTGGCAGTGCTGGACGCCAGTGTAGAGGCCAAGCTCGTCGCAACGAAGGCCGAGCTCGTCAAGTGGTACATCGGCACGATGTTCGCCATGACGGGCCTCATCGTCGGCCTGCTCAAGCTCGTCAGCTAGTCAGGAAAACGCGCCCTGAGCGAGAACAGCGCCCGCTAACGCTAGGGCCGCACCGGCAGCGCCGTAGAGTACTTGATCTGCTCCATCGCGAAGCTCGAACTCACATCGAATAGCGGCACGGCCCGGATCAACTGCTTGTAGACGCGATCGTAGTCTTCGATGTCGGAAGCGACGATCCGCAGCAGATAGTCGATCTCGCCGCTCATCCGATACGTTTCCACCACCTCCGGGATATCGCGCACGACCTGCACGAACTGGCGCGCCCACTCCTCCGTATGCTGGTTCGTGCGCACGGCCACGAACACGGTCGTGCCGACCCCGAGCTTGCGCGCGTCGCACAACGCCACTTGCGCGCGGATGACGCCTTCTTCCTTGAGCCGCTGCACGCGCTTCCAGCACGGCGTCTGCGAAAGATTGACGCGGCTCGCGAGTTCGGCAATCGGCAGCGTCGCATCGGCCTGCAGCAGTTCGACCAATTTGCGATCGATGGCATCCATTCCCATTTCAATTCCTAGATAGCATTTTTTTCTACGCGTGAGCGCCATCGTGGAATTATAGGGAAGATCCGCCATCGAAAAGCGAAAATCGAGAATTCGACAATCGATGGCCGACGTTCAATACGCGACGGTCGCGAGGCGGCGGATGAAACGGCCTTGCTCGATCTCGTCGACGAACGCCACGGCATAGTCCTCGGCCGAGATCTTGCTGTTGCCCTCGGCATCGACGATCAGCGCGTCGGCACCCGTGCGGAACGTGCCGGTCTTCGTTCCCGGTGCGATCATCGCGGCCGGCGAGAAGAACGTCCAGTCGACGTCGGCAACCGTTCGGTACACGCCCAGGGCCTCCCGATGCGCGAGCGCAACCGCCTTGTAGGCTGCGGGAAATCCTTCCGTATCCACGAGTTGTTTGCCGGGCGCCACTTCGAGCGAGCCGGCCCCCCCGACGGCCACGAGCCGCTTGATGCCCGCCTCCCGCGCGATCGCGACGAGCGAGCGCGTGGCCTCGATGACTTTCGACGGGTCCTCTTGCGACGGCCCGTAGGCGCTGGCGATCACGTCGAAGCCGGCCACGAGCGCCGCGCTCGCCTGCGCATCGAACAGATCGCCGGCGACGACCTTCAACTGTGGCAAGCCATCCACCGGCCTCGGGCGCCGAGCGATCGCCGTCACTTCGTGACCGCGCGCAAGCGCTTCCGCCGCGATCCGCGATCCGATCATCCCCGTTGCACCGAAGAGTGCGATTTTCAAGCGTCGTTCCATATCAAGACTCCCATCGAGTTAATGTGTAACCTAGATAGTTACACTTAAGAACCGAAAAAAGAGAGGCAACCCTCTCACGAACACCACGACCTGCTCTCGACCCGCTCTGCCTACCCTTTACCACAACGCCCTCGCGCGCCCACGCAAAGCGCTTTCGCCGCGCAGCTACCGCCCCGTGCCTGCCGCGTTCTCGGCCTCGATGACGCCGGCCGTGACGTCCGCCAGCGTGCGCGCGCCGAGCGATGCCTCCATGGCCCGTTGCGCGTCGTCCACGATGCCCTCGAGCACCTGCTGGATGTGCCGGCCCACCATGCACGCCGGATTCGGCGCCTCGCGATGCAGGCCAAACAGGCGAGCCTCGTCCACCGCGCGATAAACATCGACGAGCCGAATCGTGTCAGGCTCGCGCGCCAGCAGCGCCCCGCCGCCCGCGCCCAACTGCGACGTGGTGAGCCCCGCCTGCGCCAGCATCGACAACAAGCGACGGATCAACGCCGGATTCGTGTTGACGCTGCCGGCGATGATATCCGACGACAACGGCACGCCCTGCTGCAACGAAAGCAGCGCCAGGATATGAACGGCATAGGCGAAACGGCTGCTCGTATTCATCGCAAGGGGCAGAACTCAAAACTGTAACCAGTGTAATTACATTTCATGCAGAGCGCAAGCCCGATCGAAATCAGCACGGCCGCCTCAGCGTTCACACGGCGAAGCGATGCCATTCGCATCCCTATCGTCCGCAAGGAGTACACTTTCCCGTTCGTCCCAAGAGTCGTCTATCCCCTCACGTTGCGAAGGAGAAAGGCCATGGCCGCGAAGAAGATTCTGTTTTTGACCGGTGATTTCGCAGAAGACTACGAAACGATGGTGCCGTTCCAGGCACTGCAGGCGGTCGGGCACACGGTCGACGCCGTCTGCCCCGGCAAGCGGGCCGGCCAGAAGGTGAAAACGGCGATTCACGATTTCGAAGGCGACCAAACCTATACCGAAAAGCCGGGCCATCAATTCGCGCTGAATGCTTCCTTCGACGAAATCGACGCCGTCGGGTATGACGCACTGGCGATCGCCGGCGGCAGGGCGCCCGAGTATCTGCGCCTCGATCCGAAGGTGATCGAGCTCGTGCGCCATTTCGCGCAACAGGGCAAGCCGATCGCCGCCATCTGCCACGCGGCGCAACTGCTGGCCGCCGCCGACGTGATTCGCGGCAAGCGCATCTCGGCCTATCCGGCCTGCGCGCCCGAGGTTCGGCTCGCCGGCGGCGAATATGCCGACATTCCAGTCGACGCCGCGGTCACCGACGCGCCGTTCGTCACGGCGCCCGCCTGGCCGGCCCACCCCGAGTGGCTGCGCCAATTCCTCGTCTTGCTAGGCACGCGCATCGAGCTTTAGGCATCGCTGACGAACGATGTCGTTCGCCCCGCCAGCGCGGCCACGACGACGACGAGCTCGAGCGGATCGACCGGCTTCGCCACATGCGTTTGGAAGCCGGCAAGCAGCGCGCGGCGCCGGTCTTCGCTGCGAGCAAAGGCCGTCAATGCCGCGGCCGGCGTGTTGCGCCCGCGCTGCCCTTCCGACGTGCGCAAGCGTCGGATGAACTCATAGCCGTCGATGCCGGGCAAGCCGATGTCGCTGACGATGACGTCGGGCGCCTGCGCCGTGCAGGCGTCCAAAGCCTCGAGCGCGGAAGCAAATGCAAGCGTCGCCGCACCGCGCTCTTGCAACACCCGCTCGACGAGCTCGCGCGCATCGGGCTCGTCTTCCAGCACTAGGACACGCAGGCCCGCCAAGGCGGGCGGCGCATCGAGCTCGATCGCGCCGCTCTCGAGCTCGCGCGTGAGCTCGGCACCCGCCGCCGGCAGCGCCACCGCGAACGTCGCGCCGCGACCGGTGCCGTCGCTGCGCGCGACGATCTGTCCGCCATGCATCTCGACGAGCTGCCGCGCGATCGAAAGGCCGAGCCCCAAGCCGCCGTGGTGCCGCGCAATCCCTGCATCCTCCTGGCAGAAGCGCTCGAAAACGTGCGGTAGGAACTCGGGCTTGATGCCTTGCCCGTTGTCGGCGACGATCAGCTCGACTTCGTTCTCGCGCCGCTGCAGCGTGACCTCGACGCGGCCGCCGCGGCCGGTGAACTTGACGGCGTTCGACAGCAGATTCCAGACGATCTGCTGCAGGCGCGACGGATCGCCAAGCACGGCGCCCGCTGCATCGAGCGATGCGACGAACTGGATGTCCTTCGCTTGCGCGGCCGGGCCGACCGAGCGGATCACATATTCGACGACATCTCCCAAATCGACGCGCTCGGTCTCGAGCCGCAGCTTGCCGGCAAGAATGCGCGAGAAGTCGAGCAGGTCGTCGACCATGCGCGTCTGGGCGCGCGCATTGCGGTCGATGACGTCGAGCCCCTTGCGCAGCGATTCGGAGACGCTCGCATCGCGCAGCAGAAACTGCGTCCAACCGACGATCGCATTCAGCGGCGTGCGCAACTCGTGCGACAGCGTCGCCACGAACTCGTCCTTCATCCGCGAAGCGCGCTCGGCCTCCGCGCGGGCCGCGCGTTCGGCGGCGAGCAGTGCCTCGCGCTCCTCGGCCAACGCTCGAAAATGCGCCTCGCGCTCCTGCGAACGCTGCGCTCGAGCCAGCTCGCGCTCGATGCGCCGCTCGCGCAACACGCGCTCGATCGCTTCGGGCAAGTACTCGAGATAGCCTTCGCTCTTCGGCACGACGTCCGCGACGCCCGAGCGCAGCGCCTCGATCACGCGCGCTTCGTCCGCAAACCCCGTGCAGAGGATGGCGGGCAGAACGAACTCTTGCGCGCGCAGCGCGCGTAGGAAGTCGAGCCCGGTCTCGGCGCCACCGAGCGAATAATCGACGACGATCACGTCGGGGCGTTCGAGATCGATCGCCCGACGGGCGGATCGGGTGTCCGCGCACGCCGTCACGCGGTAGCCGGCGCGCGTCAGAGAGCGCGAGGCGAGCCGCAACAAGCCTTCATCGTCGTCGATGAACAGCGCGTGAGCGCTCATCGAGCGCTGGCTGGCAGCTTGACTACCTGCAAGAAGAAGCCGAGGCGCCGCACGGCCTCGATGAACGCGTCGTACTCGACGGGCTTGGTGACGTAGACGTTGCAGCCGAGCTCGTAGCAGCGCTCGATTTCCCGCGGATCATCGGTCGTCGTCAACACGATGACGGGCAGCGACGCGGTGCGCCGGTCGGCCTTGAGCCGCCGCAGCACCTCGAGCCCGTCGATGCGCGGCATCTTCAGATCGAGCAGGATCACCGTCGGCGGCAACTCCTCGCGCAGGAACTGCGACGGTTCGCTGAAGAAATAGTCGAGCGCCTGCTGACCGTCGGCGAAGCGCGTGAAGCCATTCGTCAAGCCGGCCCGCCTCAAGTTGCGCTCGATCAGCGTGGCATGCCCGTCGTCGTCTTCGATCAGGATGATGCCGACCGATTGGCCCACGTGGGACTGGCCCATGCCGGGCTGGCCCGCGGGCCCTGTTGGCGTTTGCATTGTGTTCGCTTCCTCGGTTCGTTATGCGGCGACGACCTGTTTGGCCGCCTCCGGTAGCGATAGATAAAACGTCGTGCCCTCGCCCTCCGTCGACTCGGCCCACACGCGCCCGCCATGGCGTTCCACCATCCGGCGCACGAGCGCGAGCCCGATGCCTTCGCCCGCGGCGATGTTGCCGTGCAGCCGCTGGAACGCATTGAACAGGCGCGGCATGGCACCGGCGGGAATGCCGAGGCCATTGTCCTTGACATAAAAGATGCGCAGCGAGCGCACGCCCCCGGGCGGCGCCGGCAACACACCGATCTCGATGCGGCCGGGCCGCTCCGGATCGAGGTAGTTGATCGCGTTGCCGATCAGATTGGCGAAAATCTGCTCGAGCGCCGTGGGATCAC
The DNA here is from genome assembly GCF_051953955.1 of Trinickia sp. GTDB lineage: Bacteria > Pseudomonadota > Gammaproteobacteria > Burkholderiales > Burkholderiaceae > Trinickia. The sequence goes on from NZ_JBQCIF010000015.1 coordinate 33,055, forward strand.
CCCAGACGGGCGGCAGTTCCTCGACGACGATCTCGGCATGGCAATCTCGGATCGACGCTTGCATCGCGTCGAGCACGTGGCGCACGACGGAGGCGACGTCGACCTCTTGGCGCCGGTACTCCACGCGTCCGACGCGCGAGAGGCGCAGCAGCGAATCGATGATGTGCGCCGCGCGCAGCACGGCGCTTTGCAGGTAGCGCAGCGCCTCGCCGATGTCTTCGTCGATGAGCCGCTCGATGCGTTCGCGCTCCTCGGGCTCGAACGACGATGCGCGGACAGCTTGCCGAAGATCGTCGCACGCATGCGTGAGTTCCTTCGAAAAACCCTGCAGGTTGACGAGCGGCGCGCGCAAATCGTGCGACACGCTGTAGATGAACATCTCGTTTTCCTGCGTCTGCTGATGCAGCGTTTCGTTCGTTCGGGCGAGTTCGTCGGCACGTCGCGCCAAATCGCTTTGGAAACGCGCCTGGAGCCGTTGCGATTCGAGCATGCGCCGGCTCGTATCGTGCAGGATTTCGTCGAGCTCCGCAATTTCGTCGTTACCGGCCGAGGGCGGCCCGAGCGGCGCGCTCTCGGCGAGCCGCGCCGCGTTGTCCGAAAGCCGCGCGATCCGCCCGCGCAAGCCGCGTGTAAACAGGAACACCGCCAGCGCCGTCATCGCGAGCGAGCCGAAGACGACGGCCGCCGTCAGCTGCTGCTGTTGGGCGAGCGCCTCGGCCGCTTGCGCCGAGCGCGTCGCATCCGTGCGCAGCTCTTCGTTCTGGAACGCCGTGAGCTGAGCCCGGAAACGATCGATGACGTCGACGTTGGCCTGATTGCGGAACCGTTCGAGCACGTCGCCTCGCCGGCCCGTGCGCAGCAAGTCCTGCACACGATCCGACCACTGCCGGTAGGCCTGCACCGTCTGGCGGATCTGCGCGGCTCGCTCGACTTGAACGGGGTTGTCCGCCACGAGATCGACGAGGTGATCGATCCGGCGATCGAGATCGATCCAGAGCGTGACGGGCGTGGACGAGGTGCGCTCGTTCTCGAGCACGGCCCCGCGCATGCGGACCGACTCGATCAGCACCGGTTCGAGAATGGCGCTCGTTTGCCGCAAAACGTCCTTGCTATGCAGCGCCCATTGCTCGGCCTGCTCGGCGTCGTTCTGTGCCTTCACGAGCCCGGAGAGCAACGCGAGCTCGACCGCCGTCGGAATAGCGATCAGCAACAAGCCTTTGGTCGTCAGTCTCATGCGCGGTCGGAGCGGTTCGGAAGCCCGGCGAATTTCACGCCGGAGATTGACGCATTATGTCGGCGTTTTTAGAGAATGACAAAGCCATCGTTAATTTTTGAGACGGTACCCCGTTTTGAAAATCCATGCCACGATGCCAGTGAAAATCGCGAGAAACACGGCTGTCATCCCGAGGCTCACGCCCACATGCACGTCGGCGATGCCATAAAAGCTCCATCTGAAACCGCTGATCAGATAGACGACCGGGTTCGCCAGCGCGATCGTGCGCCACACGGGGGGCAAAATGCCGATCGAATAGAAGCTGCCGCCTAGAAACGTCAGCGGCGTGACGATGAGCAGCGGGATCACCTGGAGCTTTTCGAAGCCGTCGGCCCAGATGCCGATCACGAATCCGAACAGGCTGAACGTGATCGACGTCAGGACGAGGAATACGATCATCCAGAACGGGTGATCGATCCGAAGCGGGACGAAGAACGCGGCCGTCGCCATGATGATGAGACCGAGCCCGATCGATTTCGTGGCGGCCGCGCCGACGAAGCTCAGCACGAGCTCGAAGTACGACACGGGCGCCGTCAGCAGCTCGTAAATCGTGCCCGTGAATTTCGGAAAATAAATCGCGAACGAAGCGTTGCTGATGCTTTGCGTGAGCAGCGACAACATGACGAGCCCCGGCACGATGAAAGCGCCATAGCTGATGCCGTCGATCTCGCGAATGCGCGATCCGATCGCCGCGCCGAACACGATGAAGTAAAGCGAGGTGGAAATGACGGGCGATATGACGCTTTGCATCAGCGTGCGCCAAGTGCGCGCCATTTCGAAGCGGTAAATCGCCTGCATTGCATGGAAATTCATGACCGTTCCTTGACGAGATCGACGAAGATGTCTTCGAGCGAGCTTTGGGTCGTCTGCAGATCCTTGAACCGCACGCGTGCGTCTTCTAGATCCTTGAGCAGCGTCGCGATGCCTGCGCGCTCCGATTGGGTATCGTCGTAGGTGTACGTGAGCGCACCACCGCCGGAGGACAGCTCGAGCCCGTAACCGTTCAATGCCTGCGGCACCTGCTCGATCGGCTCCGCAAGCTGGAGCGTCAATTGCTTCTTGCCCAGCTTCCTCAAAAGCTGCGTCTTTTCCTCGACGAGGACGATTTCGCCGCGATTGATGATGCCGATGCGATCGGCCATTTCCTCGGCCTCGTCGATGTAGTGCGTCGTGAGGATGATCGTCACGCCCGTCTCCTTGAGCGTGCGCATCAACGCCCACATGTCGCGGCGCAACTCCACGTCGACGCCTGCCGTCGGCTCGTCCAGGAACAGCACTTGCGGCTCGTGCGCGAGCGCCTTGGCGATCAGCACGCGCCGCTTCATCCCGCCCGAGAGCGTCATGATCGCGTTGTTGCGTTTGTCCCACAGCGAGAGCGCGCGCAAGACTTTTTCCAAATGCGCGGGATCCGTCGGCTTGCCGAACAGGCCGCGACTGAAGGCGACGGTTGCCCAAACCGTTTCGAATGCGTTCGTCGTCAATTCCTGCGGCACGAGACCGATCATCGCCCGCGCGCGGCGGTAGTCCTTGATGATGTCGTGCCCGTTCACGAGCACCGTTCCCTCCGTAGGATTGACGAGACCGCAGACGGTGCCGATCAGCGTCGTCTTGCCTGCGCCGTTGGGCCCGAGCAAAGCGAAAATTTCGCCGCGCCGGATCTCGAGATTCACCCGCTTGAGCGCCTGGAAGCCCGAGGCGTAGGTCTTCGATAGATTTGAGATAGAAAGGATCGTCTGCATCGTCAGCTGTCCATGTGATCGGAGCCGCCCGCAACATGCGCCGGCCCCGGATCGACGCTGACGATAGCAGAAGCGCGGCGAAGCTGCCGCCGAGCCCAACGGAACGCATCGCCGACGCGAGCGTCCAAGCGCAATGGCTCGCGCTGGTGTGCAAAATGAGTGCGCCCCTGCCGGGCGCACGAAAAAAAAGGCGCCACGTTGCCGTGGCGCCTTAAAGAAGTTCTAGCCATTCCGAGGGCCGTGCTAGAACCTGAGAGACGGTATTTCGGAGCTGAGATCTCTGATGGGACGCTGGGTCCGATCGATCCGCACATCGCTAGGGGTGTGCCGTTCCGAAATCAGACTGCATTCTTTCCCTTTCGGCTGACGAAGTCAAGATAATTTTTTCCGAAAAGTTAACAGGGTGCCCGGTTTGGTATCGATTTCATCTGGGTCTTCCGGTAATTATTACCCAATTCGGTGTGCAAAGGGCTGCCATAGGCAGCTCGCCCGTTCTCATCGAGGGCTCGGCGCTGGCGCGACGCATAGGCCCGGAACGCTTCCTTTGCCGCCTCGATGCGCTCACGCGCGCATGCGAAGCCGTGCCCCGCACGCGCGCCGATCGTGTAACCCCGGTAAAAAACCGAAAGATGCGCGACTGGACTGGTCAATACGCGGGGACGTAGCATCATGCATCGCCGCCGCGCCGTGCGGCCCGCCGAGTTACTCGCGCGCGACGCCCGGGTGCAACGTTCCGGGCCGCGCCCGCAGCGCCGGCCTCGTTGCCGCGGCCCCGGCGCCGCGCCTCCCTACCCGCGCCGCATTGGCATTGCCGCTCAAAACCGCTCGACACAATTCGATGGCCGAACAAGAAAACCGCCCCCCTTCGCATGAGAACGGTACCCCCCACGTCCCCGACACCGCCTCGGAGCCGCACAGCGCGAGCCGGCGGCGGCGCGCGATCGCCGTCGTCGTCTTCGTCGCCTTGGTCGCCGCCCTGCTCTGGTGGCACCCCTGGAGCCGCACCGGCGGCAACGGCACCGGGCCTGCCGCAACGACAGGCCGCCCCGGCCGCGGTGGACGCGCCGGCTTCGCCAACCTGCCGCAACCCGTGCACGTAGCGGCTGCGACCGCCGGCGACATGCCGATCGTGTTGACGGCGCTCGGCACGGTCACGCCGCTGGCCACGGTAACGGTCAAGACGCAGCTCGCGGGCACGCTGCAGAGCGTCAACTTCAAGGAAGGCCAACTCGTGAAGGCCGGCGAGGTGCTCGCGCAAATCGACCCCCGCCCCTATCAGATCTCGCTCGAGAATGCCCAAGGCGCGCTCGCGAAGGACACCGCGCTGCTGCAAACGGCGCGCCGCGATCTGAAGCGCTACCAAACGCTGCTCGCGCAGGATTCGATCGCATCCCAACAAGTGGACACCCAGGCCTCGCTCGTGAAACAGTACGAAGGCCAAGTGCAATCCGATCGCGCGACCATCGATACCTACAAGCTCGATCTCGTCTACGCCCGCATCACGGCGCCGGTCTCGGGCCGCGTCGGCCTGCGCCAGGTCGATCCCGGCAATTACGTCACGCCGTCCGACGCGAACGGGATCGTCGTCATCACGCAACTGCAGCCGATCAGCGTGATCTTCACGACCTCGGAAGACAACCTGCCGGCCATTCTCAAGCAGATGCATGCAGGCGCGAAGCTGTCGACGACTGCTTATGACCGCAACAATACGATTCCGCTCGAAACCGGCTATCTCGACACGATCGACAATCAGATCGACACGGCGACCGGCACGGTCAAGCTGCGCGCCATGTTCCCGAACACGGGACAGATGCTGTTCCCGAATCAATTCGTCAACGCGCGCCTACTGGTCGACACGATCCACGATGCGGTGATCGTGCCGAGCTCGGCCGTGCTGAACGGCGCCAACGGCCCGTTCGCCTACGTCGTCAAGCCCGACGACACCGTCACGGTGCGTCCGCTCAAGGTCGGCCCGGTCGACGGCGAACGCACGAGCATCGCATCGGGGCTCGCGCTCGGCGAACGCGTCGTCATCGACGGCTCCGACCGCCTGCGCGAAGGCGCGAAAATCACGGTCGCGCCCGACGCCGCCACCGTCATGCATGCGGAATCGGGAGCACATGCATCGGCCGCCCCCGCATCGGGGGCTTCGGGCGCACGCGCTCATCACCGCAAGAGCGCTTCCGGCAGCGCCGGCGCACAGTAACGGCGGCCTTGCACTCGCATGAATCCGTCCCGCGCCTTCATCCTGCGCCCCGTCGGCACGGCCCTCTTGATGGCGGCCATCATGCTCGTCGGGCTCGTCGCGCTGCGCTTTCTGCCGATCTCGGCCCTGCCCGAGGTGGACTACCCGACGATCCAGGTCCAAACGTTCTATCCCGGCGCGAGCCCCGAGGTCATGACCTCGTCGGTCACCGCGCCGCTCGAGCGCCAGTTCGGCCAAATGCCGTCGCTCAATCAGATGTCGTCGCAAAGCTCGGCCGGCGCGTCGGTCATCACGCTCCAGTTCAGCCTCGATCTGCCGCTCGACATCGCTGAGCAAGAGGTGCAGGCCGCCATCAACGCGGCGGGCAACCTGCTGCCCGCCGATCTGCCCGCGCCGCCGATCTACGCCAAGGTCAATCCGGCCGACGCGCCGATCCTCACGCTCGCGATCACGTCGAACACGACGCCGCTTACCGACGTCGAGGACCTCGCCGATACGCGGCTTGCCGAGAAAATCTCGCAGGTGGCCGGCGTCGGCCTCGTCAGCATCAGCGGCGGCCAGCGGCCGGCGGTGCGCATCCAAGCGAATCCGCTCGCCCTGGCTTCGTACGGCTTGAATCTCGACGATCTGCGCACGAGCATCGCGAATCTGAACGTGAACACGCCGAAAGGCAACTTCGACGGCCCGACACGCAACTTCACGATCAACGCCAACGACCAACTCACCGATGCGAGCGCGTACGATGACGCCATCGTCGCCTACAAGAACGGGCGCCCCGTCATGCTCACCGACGTGGCGAAGATCGTCGACGGCGCCCAGAACACGAAGCTCGGCGCATGGGTCGGTGCGGGAGGCAAAGTCACGCCGGCGATCTTGCTCAACGTTCAGCGTCAGCCCGGCGCGAACGTGATTCAAGTCGTCGACAGCGTGAAGGCGTTGCTGCCGCAACTGCAGGCCTCGCTGCCGGCCGCCGTCAACGTGGCCGTGATCACCGATCGCACGACGACGATCCGCGCCTCCGTGCGGGACGTCCAGTTCGAGCTGGCGATGTCGGTCGTGCTCGTCGTCCTCGTGATGTACTTGTTTCTTGCCAACGTCTACGCGACGATCATTCCGAGCTTGTCGGTGCCGCTTTCGCTGATCGGCACGCTCGCCGTCATGTACCTGTGCGGGTTTTCGCTCGACAACCTTTCGCTGATGGCGTTGACGATCGCCACCGGATTCGTCGTCGACGACGCCATCGTCATGATCGAGAACATCGCACGCTACGTCGAGCAAGGGGACACGGCGATCGAAGCCGCGCTCAAAGGTTCGAAACAGATCGGCTTCACGATCATTTCGCTGACGGTCTCGCTGATCGCCGTGCTGATTCCGCTGTTGTTCATGGGCGACGTCGTGGGCCGGCTCTTTCACGAATTCGCGATCACGCTCGCCGTCACGATCGTCATCTCGGCCGTCGTTTCGCTGACGCTCGTGCCGATGATGTGCGCGAAGCTGCTGAGGCATACGCCCCCGCTCGAAAGCCATCGGTTCGAAGCGAAGGCTCACGCCGTCATCGATGCCGTCATCGCGCGCTATGCCGTTGCCTTGCGCTGGGTGCTCGCGCGCCGAAGCGCCACGCTCGTCGTCGCCGTATTGACGCTCGTGCTGACGGCACTCCTTTACGTGCTCATTCCGAAAGGCTTCTTCCCCGTGCAGGACACGGGCGTCATCCAAGCGATCACGCAAGCGCCGCAGTCGATCTCGTACGGGGCGATGGCCGAGCGCCAGGAAGCGCTGGCGAGCGCGATCCTGAAGGATCCGAACGTCGACAGCTTGACCTCGTTCATCGGCGTCGACGGCACGAACATCACGCTCAACAGCGGCCGCATGCTGATCAATCTGAAGCCGCACGGCGACCGTTCGAAAAGCGCCACCGAGATCATCCGCGACCTCGAAAGCGAAACGGCGAATGTGGCCGGCATCACGCTCTATCTGCAGCCGGTGCAGGACTTGACGATCAACTCGACCGTCAGCGCCACGCAGTATCAGTTCATGCTGACCGACCCGAACGCCGACGAATTCGCGACCTGGGTGCCCAAGCTCGTCGATCGACTGCAGCAGGCGCCCGAGCTGGCCGACGTCGCCACCGATCTCCAGCAGAGCGGCCGATCCGTCTACGTCGAGATCGATCGTGCCACGGCCGCTCGCTTCGGGATCACGCCGGCCACCGTCGACAATGCGCTTTACGACGCGTTCGGGCAGCGCATCATCTCGACGATCTTCACGCAGTCGAACCAGTACCGCGTGATCCTCGAGACCGATCCGCGCATGCAGCATTACGTCGATGCGCTGAAGTCGATTTATCTCCCCTCGTCGCAAGGCACGGGCGAGCAAGTGCCGCTCGCCGCGATCGCCAAGTTCATCGAACGCCCCGCGCCGCTGCTCGTCTCGCACCTGGGACAGTTTCCCGCCACGACCGTATCGTTCAACCTCGCGCCGGGCGCCTCGCTCGGAGCCGCGGTGAAGGCGATCGCGCAGGCCGAGCGCGACGTCGGCCTGCCGCCCTCGTTCCAAACGCGCTTCCAAGGGGCGGCCCTGGCATTCCAGGCTTCGCTCGCGAACGAGCTGTTCCTGATCCTCGCGGCCATCGTGACGATGTACATCGTGCTCGGCGTGCTCTACGAGAGTTTCATCCATCCGATCACGATTCTCTCGACGCTGCCTTCGGCCGGCGTCGGCGCGCTGCTCGCGCTGATCGTCTCCGGGCATGACCTCGACATCATCGGCATCATCGGCATCGTGCTCTTGATCGGCATCGTCAAAAAGAACGCCATCATGATGATCGACTTCGCGCTCGAAGCGGAGCGCGAACAAGGCAAGCGCCCCGAGGAGGCGATCTATCAAGCGTGTCTGCTGCGCTTCAGGCCGATCCTGATGACGACGATGGCCGCGCTGCTCGGCGCATTGCCGCTGATGCTCGGCACGGGCGTGGGCTCCGAGCTGCGCCATCCGCTCGGCATCGCGATCGCGGGCGGGCTCATCGTGAGCCAGTTGCTGACGCTGTTTACGACGCCCGTGATCTACTTGGGCTTCGATTCGCTCGCGCGGCGCCTGCGCGAGCGCTTCGGCGCGGGCCGGCGGCCGGCCGGCGGGAACGTGAACCCGTGAACCTCTCCCGCCCGTTCATCTCGCGCCCCGTCGCGACGACGCTGCTCGCGATCGGCGTCGCGCTTTCCGGCGTGTTCGCCTTCGTCAAACTGCCCGTCGCGCCGCTGCCGCAGGTCGATTTCCCGACCATCTCGGTCCAGGCTCAACTGCCCGGCGCGAGCCCCGAAACCGTGGCCACGAGCGTCGCCAGCCCGCTCGAGCGGCATCTGGGGCAGATTGCCGACGTTACGGAAATGACGTCGATGAGCGGCGTCGGCCAAACGCGGATCACGCTCCAGTTCGGCTTGAACCGCGACATCGACGGCGCCGCGCGCGACGTCCAAGCCGCCATCAACGCCGCCCGCGCCGATCTGCCGACGAGCCTGCGCAGCAACCCGACGTACCACAAGGTCAATCCGGCCGATGCGCCAATTCTGATTCTGTCGCTGACGTCCAAGACCGTCCCGCCCGGCCAGCTCTACGACGCCGCCTCGACCGTCCTGCAGCAAGCGCTGTCGCAAGTCGACGGTGTGGGCGAGGTGGACGTCAGCGGCTCGGCGAACCCGGCCGTGCGCGTCGAGCTCGAACCGCAGGCCCTGTTCCACTACGGCATCGGACTCGAAGACGTCCGAGCGGCCCTCGCGGCCGCGAATGCGAACAGCCCCAAGGGCTCGATCGACTTCGGCGAGAACCGCGTTCAGCTTTATACGAACGATCAGGCCAAGGCCGCCGCGCAGTACAAGGATCTCGTCATCGCCTATCGCCACGGCGCGGCGGTCAAGCTCTCCGACGTCGCGCAGGTTCAGGATTCGGTCGAGGACCTGCGCAACCTCGGCCTCATGAACGGCCAGCGGTCGGTGCTCGTGATTCTGTACCGGCAGCCTGGCGCGAACATCGTCTCGACGATCGATCGCGTGCTGGCCATGCTGCCTCAACTGCAAGCGTCGGTGCCGGCCGCGATCGACATCACGTCCGTGGCCGATCGATCGACGACGATCCGCGCCTCGCTGAAGGACACCGAACGCACGCTGATCGTCGCCGTGGTGCTCGTCATCACCGTCGTATTCCTGTTCTTGCGCAACTGGCGCGCGACGCTGATCCCGAGCGTGGCCGTGCCGATCTCGATCATCGGCACGTTCGCGGCGATGTATCTGCTGCACTACTCGATCGACAATCTCTCGCTGATGGCGCTGATCGTTGCCACGGGTTTCGTCGTCGACGACGCGATCGTCGTGCTGGAGAACATCTCGCGCCACATCGAGGAGGGCGTGCCGCGCATGCGGGCGGCCTATCTCGGCGCGCGCGAGGTCGGCTTCACCGTGACGTCGATCAGCATCTCGCTCGTCGCGGTGTTTCTACCGATCCTGCTGATGGGCGGCATCGTCGGACGGCTCTTCCGCGAATTCGCCGTCACGCTTTCGCTCGCGATCGCCGTCTCGCTGGCGGTTTCGCTGACGGTCACGCCGATGATGTGCTCGCGCCTGCTCGCGGATGCCGAGCACCGTCCGAAGGAGGGGCCGCTCGCACAGCGGCTCGAGCGCGCATTCGCACGGCTGCAGGCCGGCTACGCACGCACGCTCGGATGGGCGCTGTCGCATCCGCTGCTGATCCTCATGACGCTGATTGCGACGATCGCGCTGAACGCCTATCTGTACGTGGTCGTGCCGAAAGGCTTCTTTCCGCAGCAGGACACGGGACGGCTCGTCGGCGGCATCCAAGCCGATCAGGCGACCTCGTTCCAGGCGATGAAGGTCAAGTTCTCGGAAATGATGGCGATCGTGCAGCACAATCCGAACGTCGCCAACGTCATCGGCTTCACGGGCGGCCGACAGACGAATTCGGGCTTCATGTTCGTCACGCTCAAGCCGAAGACCGAACGCAAGGCATCCGCCGATCAGGTCATCGCGCAACTGCGCAAACCGCTCGGTCACGTCGCCGGCGCGCAGACGTTCCTGCAAGCCGTGCAGGACATCCGCGTCGGCGGCCGGCAGTCCAATGCGCAATACCAATACACGCTGCTCGGCGATTCGAGCGCCGAGGTCTACAAGTGGGCGCCGCGCCTGACGGAGGCCCTCAAGCATCGCCCCGAACTCGCCGACGTCAACTCCGATCAGCAGCAAGGCGGGCTCGAATCGTTCGTGACGATCAATCGCCAGAGCGCCGCACGGCTCAAGATCACGCCTTCGCAGATCGACAACACGCTCTACGACGCCTTCGGGCAGCGACAGGTCTCGACGATCTACAACGCGCTGAACCAGTACCACGTCGTCATGGAGGTAGCACCGCGCTATTGGCAAGACCCGGCGATGCTGAATCAGGTTTATATCAGCACCTCGGGCGGCAGCGCGGGCGGTTCGCAATCGACGAACGCGGTAGCGGGTACGTTCGCGGCGGCGACGACGAGCGCCACGAGCGCGGCGCGCTCGACCACTGCAAACGCCGGCGCCGCTGCCATTGCGGCCGATTCGGCGCGCAACTTGGCGAACAACTCGATCGCCGCGAGCGGCAAGTCGAGCGCATCGACGGGCGCGGCGGTTTCGACCTCGCAAGAGACGATGATTCCGCTGTCGGCCATCGCCTCGTTCGGGCCCGGCAGCACGCCGATTGCCGTCAATCACCAAGGGCCGTTCGTCGCCTCGACGATCTCGTTCAATCTCCCGCCCGGGAAATCGCTGTCGGAGGCGACGCGGGCGATCGACGAAACGGCCGCCGAAATCGGCATGCCCGCGACGATTCACGGCAACTTCTCGGGCACGGCGCAGGCGTTCCAGCAGTCGACGCGTGACATGCCGCTCTTGATCCTCGCCGCGCTCGCCGCCGTCTACATCGTGCTCGGCATGCTCTACGAGAGCTACATCCACCCGATCACGATTCTCTCGACCCTGCCGTCTGCCGGCGTCGGCGCGCTGCTGGCCCTGCTGCTGTTTCATTCGGAGTTCAGCATCATCGCACTCATCGGCGTCATTTTGCTGATCGGCATCGTCAAAAAGAACGCGATCATGATGGTCGATTTCGCCATCGAGGCCTCCCGTCAAGGCCTGTCCTCGTTCGATGCGATCCATCGTGCGTGCGTGCTGCGCTTCCGGCCGATCATGATGACGACGTGCGCCGCGCTGCTCGGCGCGCTGCCGCTTGCGTTCGGCGGCGGCGAAGGCGCCGAGCTGCGCTCGCCGCTCGGCATTTCCATCGTCGGGGGCTTGCTCGTCAGCCAGGTTCTGACGCTTTATACGACGCCCGTCGTCTATCTCTACATGGACCGGCTGCGCGTCTGGCGCGAGAAGCGCCGCGCCCGCCGGAACGCGTCGCCGCGCGGCGCCGGGTAAGGCGCTGAAACAATTGTGAACGGGCCCGTTATAGCGCTCGCGCGCACGATGGCCTAGCCTTGTCGAGTAGGCTGCCGCCGCAAGCGGCGGCGCATCCAATCGACACAAGGAGTTCATCGTGCGGCGGTTTCACGCTTCACTTGCACTGGCGGCCGCAGCCTGCCTCGGCTTCGCCGGCGCGGCGCATGCGGCGCATTGGCGCGTCGGGGTCTACATGGGCGCGCCTGCACCGTACTACTACCCCTACGGGGTGCCGGTCGCGCCGGCGCCTTACTACTACCCGCCCTACTCGCCGTACCCGCCGTACCCGCCCCCAGTCGTCGTCGTGCCCGACCAGCCGGATACGACCTACGTCGAGCGCCCGCAACCGGGGCAGGACGACCAAGCCCAGGACGGGCCGCAGCAGGGCACCTGGTGGTATTGCGACCGGACGAAGTCCTACTACCCCTACGTCAAACAATGCGCGAGCGGCTGGCGCGAAGTGCCAGCCACCCCGCCCGCACCGAAGCGGTGACGATATGAGCGATTCCACGCTGATCACGCTGACGCGCGCCAAGCGGCGCGTAATATGGCTGCCTCTAGCAGCGCTAGGGGCCCTGAGCGCCTGTACCGTCATGCCGACGGGCCCGAGCGTCATGGCGTTGCCCGGCACCGGCAAGACATTCGACCAATTCCGCGCCGACGACTACAACTGCCGCCAGTACGCATTGGCGCAAGTCGGCGGCGTGAGCGCGAATCAAGCCGCCACGACGGCCGGGGTCGGCAGCGCGGCGCTCGGAACGGCCGTGGGTGCGGCGGCGGGTGCGGCGTTCGGCGGCGGACGCGGCGCGGCCGTCGGCGCGGGCGCCGGGCTGCTCACGGGCGGTGCGATCGGCATGGGAGCCGCCCAAGGCTCGGCCTACGACATCCAGCGGCGCTACGACTACGCATACGTCCAGTGCATGTACGCGCAGGGCGAGCGCGTGCCGATGCCGGCCGGCTACGACAGCGCACCGCGGCGCTATTACTACACGCCGCCACCGCCGCCACCGCCCGGCTATTGAGTCGAGGCAGCGGACGGCGCAGGCGCATCGGCCCTTGGATCAGCGCTGCGGATGATCCTTCGCCCACTGCTTGACGGCGTTCAACGTGTTCTCGACGTGCTTGTCGGGCGACAGGCTCGTGTATTCGTAGATGATCGTGCCGTCGGGCGCGATGACGTACGACACGCGGTTCGCCATCGTCTTCACGAGCGGCATGGCGGCGTCGTAGGCGTCGATGATGTGCCGCTGCGGATCGGCGGCCACGGGGAATTTGCTACGGCACTCGCTGACGGAAAACTTCTTGAGCGTGGCAATGTCGTCATGCGACACGCCGATGACGCTGGCGCCGTAGCGCTTGTATCGATCGACCGCGTCGGCGAATTCGTGCGCTTCGATCGTGCATCCCTTCGTGAACGCGGCCGGGTAGAAATAGAGCACGACGGGTCCCTTCTTCAACGCGTCGGCAAGCGAATACGGATAGGCATTGCCGCCGAGCGACGCCTCGGTCGTGAAGTCGGGCGCCTTGTCGCCGGCCTTGAGGACGGCCTGCGCATCGAGCGAGCAAACGGAAAGGATCGTGCAGGCAGCCGCCGCGCGTAGGGCGCGGCTCATGTATCGCTTCATTGCGACTCCTTGGATGACGGTTCGTATCACGCCATCTTATGCGCTTGCGCCCACATTGCGGCGCCGAGATTGATCTCGGCGAACACGGGCGGCGTCAACACGGCCAGTTCGGGATGGGCGAGCCGCATCTCGCGCGCCGCCTCGTCCTGAAAGCCGTCCTCGGCCGCTTCCGCCAGCGTGAGCAGCACGCCGAGCAAGCCGGTGCGATGAATGATCGCATCGCCGATTTCGGCGACGAGCCCGATCTGCTCGAGCGAAGCGGCCGGCTCGGCGTCGCCGAGCAAGACGTGCACGAGCGAGAACACGCCCGTCATGAAAGCGGCGTCGCCGAACCGCTCGCTGCCGGGCCGCACGCGGGCCGCCGCCAGCTCCATGAAACGCGAGCGGGCCCCGACCAGTTGGGCGAGCGGATCGGAGCGCCACGACACGCCGCTCGACGCATAGAGCAGCAGTTGTGCCCAGCGCGCGATTTGCCGCGTGCCCGTCGCGAGGATCGCTTCGCGAACGGAGGCGATGCGGCGGTCGAGCCCGTAAGCGCTCGAATTGACGAGCCGCAGCAGTTGCATCACGACGTCGGGACTGCGCTTGAGCTCTTGCTCGAGCTCGGTCAACGGCGCCTCCGACGCGATCAAGGCGAGCACCCGCAACAGCGACTGGCGCGACGGATCGCCGCGCCGCGCCGACAGCACTTGCGGGCGCGCGAAGTAATAGCCTTGGAACAGTTCGAAGCCTAGTTCTTGCGCGAGCGCATAGTCATCGCCCGTCTCGACCTTCTCCGCGACGAGCGTCTTGCCGTGCGCTTTCAGGGCTCGGGCCAACGCCGGCAGCCGCCCACGATCGACGGCCAAGAAATCGACCTTGACGATGTCGACCTGCGGCAACAGCGCGCGCAACTCTTCGGACAGCTCGATGACGTCGTCGAGCGCGATTCTGAAGCCGACGCGACGCAGCTTGCCGATGCGCTCGATCAGCGCGGCGTCGATCCGTACGGTTTCGAGCACCTCGAGCACGAAACGCTCCGGCGGCAATAGCATGACGATATCGTCGAACAGCATCTGGCGGCACACGTTGACGTAGCCGCAATGCGGGCCGAGCGTCGCGGACATGCCCATCGTGCACATCGCATTGGCGACCACGCGCGCCGTCGCCTGCGCGTCGTCGCAGATCAACGCGCGATTCACCTCGCTCTCGCGAAACAACAGCTCGTAGGCCTGAAGCGCCCCGTCTCGCGTGAGAATCGGCTGACGCCCGATGTAGAGACTGTCGATTTCGCAGCGGGGGGGCGCCTCGCCCAGCGGCGCAGCCTCCGCGCGCATCATCGATAATTCGGCCATGACTGATCCAGCTTAAGGTAAAACGAATGCGGCTCCGGCCATTGTCCATAAAAAGCGGCGGGAGCGCATGTCCGGGCCAATCCCGACTCAAGTTTCGCCCGAACCGGCTTCGTCATCCCTAAAGAATTCTTACGCCGTGCCGATAACACGGCCTGATGGGTGGCATGGTGACTTGCGAGCGCGGCTTGGCGTGCCATTGCGCGCCCGAGGCGGGATGCCCGCTGCCCCGATCGAGTTCAGTCGCTTGCGAGAACGAATGGAAGCAAAAACAATCGGTGCGCCCTGGCGCAGCGCCTGGCGCGCGGCGCTGGATCTTTTGCGCAGCCGCGCAGGCAGAGTGCTCCCTCGGCAGGGTGCCTTCCATTTCGTCAGCCCGGCGCCGACCCTGCAACTCGAAAAAACCCTCGGCGCCATCGATTTCCTGGCGCACGTGGACAACCATCTGCGCTTTCTCTACGTATCCGATGCGAGCCTGCGCTTCATCGGCTATCGGCGCGAGTACCTGCAGACGGTGACGCTGCACGAACTCGTTCCGAGCGCCGAAGCCGCGGCGCTCGACGCGCTCGTTGCGCGGGCGGCGGAGACGGGCCGCGTGGAGCGCGCGACGCTGCATCTTATGAAATCGCTGACCTACCCGATCGCGGTCGAGCTGCGGGTGGTCGCCAGCACGCACGCCGGTACGGCTGGCTTCGCGATCAGCGCTTTCGACGTCTCGGCCTGGCGCGCCAATGAAGAGCGACTGACTTACGAGTTGCACAGTGACCGCATGACGGGCCTGGCAAATGGACTCGCGCTATCGGCTGCCGTGAAGCGCGCGCGCGAGGAGGCCGACGCGAACGATACGGGCGCTGCCCTGCTGCTCGTCGATCTGGACGACTACCAGCGCGTGAATCGGGCGCTCGGCTACGACGCCGGCGATGCGCTCCTGCGCGAAACGGCGCGGCGGCTCGAAGCGCTCGTCACGGCCGACGACATGCTGGCGCGCGTGACGAGCGACGAGTTCGCCGTGCTCGTGCGGGCCGGCACGCGCGAGTTCGCCGCACAAGCGGCCGAGGCGCTCGGCAGGCGGCTCATGACCGCGGTGCAGCAACCCTATGCGGTGGACGGCCAGCCCGTGCACTTGTCCGCCAGCGTTGGGATTGCGCTCTACCCCGATCCGGCACAGGACAGCGGCACGCCCGGCTACTACGATCAATTGCTGCGCCGTGCCGATCAGGCGCTCGCCCAGGCCAAGGCCTCCGGCAGCAACACGCTCGCATTCCATGCCGAGCACGCCGATCCGGCCGACGCCGAGCGCCTGAAACTGGAAGCGGACCTCTACGACGGCGTGCGCAACGGCGAGTTCTCGCTGCACTTCCAGCCGATCACGAGCAGCCAGACCGGGGGCGTCGTCGGCGTCGAAGCGTTGATCCGCTGGCACCACCCCGTGCACGGATGGATACCCCCGTCGACGTTCATTCCGCTCGCCGAATCGATCGGCCTCATCAACTACCTCGGCAACTGGGTGCTCAAGATCGCCTGCATGCAGCTGATGCAGTGGGATGCGCAGGGCATCGTGCTGCAATACGTAGCCGTCAACGTCTCTCCCCAGCAGTTCCGCGATCCGCGCTTCATCCAGAACGTGCGCGATGCCGTGGCGCTCACGGGCGTCGATGCGAGCCGGCTCGTCTTCGAAATCACCGAATCGCTGCTGATGCAGGACCCGGCGCACGCCAAGGTGCTGCTGGAGGAACTGACGACCATCGGCATCCGCTTCGCCGTCGACGATTTCGGCACAGGCTACTCCTCGCTGGCATATCTACAACGCTTTCCGCTCGCCAAGTTAAAGATCGACCGCAGTTTCGTCGAGAACCTGCTAACCTCTCGCAACGATCAGGCGATCGTCCAAGCGGTGGTCGGCCTGGCCCAAACGTTGGAACTCGAGCTCGTCGCCGAAGGCGTCGAGACGGAGGCGCAACGCGAGTTGCTCACCGCAATGGGCTGCGGCCACATTCAGGGTTGGCTGGTTTGCAAAGCATTGCCGTCCGACGAGCTGGCCAGAAGGTTCGAGGAACGCGTGCTTCACCTGCACGAGGTGGCCGCGGCGGCTTAAGCCGATTGCCGCCCCGGGGAAGCGCGGCAATCACAAACAGATAGGCGTATGGTTCGAACGGGATTGACATGGTGAAGGCGGCGCTGCTCGATAAGCTATGGGCGCGCATGAGCGAGCGCGGCGACTTCCCGATGCTGTCGCAGTCGCTGCGCACCACGATGGCCGCCATGACGAACGATGACCTCGATTTCACGGGGCTCGTGCAAGTCGTGCTGTCGGACTTCGCGCTCACGCAGAAGGTGCTGCGGCTGGCGAACTCGGCCATGTACATGGCATTCGGCGGCAACATCACCACGGTGACGCGCGCCTTGATGGTGCTCGGCATGGACGCCGTCGGCCATCTCGTCGTCGGCTTGAAGATCGTCGATCACTTTCATCACAGCGCGCCGCATCGGATCGATGCCAAGCTCGAGCTCAATCGCACGATGCTCTCCGGCTGTGTGGCCCGCAAGCTCACCGAGCAGGGTGATTTGCGCGCGGGCGAGGAAGCCGTCGTCTGCACGCTGATGCGGCAAGTCGGCAAGCTGCTCGTCGTCTTCTACCTCGAGGCCGAATGGGAACAGATTCGGCAGAAAGCGAGCTCGGGCGAACTCGATGAATCGCTGGCCTGCGCCGCCGTGCTCGGCGTGACCTTCGAGGAACTCGGGCAGGAAGCGGCGCTGCGCTGGCGCCTGCCCGATACGATCCGTGCGGGCATGGGCACCTACGAGCCCGATGCCGAAGGGCCGCCGCAGCTGCAGTGGCTGCGTGCCGTGACCAACTATTCCACCGAAGTGGCGGATGTGCTGAGCGCGGCCGATGCGTCGGGCCACGCACGGGCCGCCCAGATCGCCGAGCTGGCTCACCGCTACGGTTCCGCGCTCGGAAGCGAGCCCGACGAATTGGCTCAGATGACCGTGAGGCTTGCGCGTGAAGAAGCCGGAGAAGGCTTCATGCGCGAAATCGACGAGCTGCGCGCGAATGCCGACGCAATCGCCCGGGCAAGCGTCGACGCGGAAGCACGGATCGCGGCCGGCGTGGAAGATCTGCGCGCGCTGCCGGCCGAGAATGCGCTCGCGCCCGTGCTGGCGCTGGCATCGGAAACGGTGCTGGCGGGGCTCAGTTTCGCACGGACGATCGTGTTCGTGCGACAGGGCTCCGGTTTGTACAAAGCGCGCCTCGGGTTCGGCCGCGACGTCGAACGCGCGCTACCTTCGCTGGCCTTCAAGGAAGCGTTCGAGCCCGACGTATTTCACCTGGCCATCGCCAATTCGGTCGGCATCTTCATCGAGAATGCGCGCGATCCGAAAATGATCGCCCGCTTGCCGTCGTGGTATCGCCATGCATTCGACGATGCCCGCTCGTTCGTACTGCTGCCCGTCGTCGCGCACCAATCGACCGTCGCACTGCTCTACGGCGATTGGTCGCTCGCACAGGAGCCGCGCAAGGTTTCGCAAGCGCAAATGAGCGCGCTCAACGAACTCGCGCGCGAGTTGGGGCGGTTCTTCGCGCATGCGCCGTCGCGCGAGCTCGAGACGCTGTAGTCGCTGCCGGCAGCCGCGACGAATCGAACCGTCGCGGCTGCGAGCCTCGGGCCATCATGAGGCCGCTCGTCCGCCTCACTCCTCCTCGATCCGCTCCAACCCTTCGTTTTCCTTGCCTTGATCGGCCTTGCTGGCCCATGCGGCCGCAGTGATCGCGAGTTGCGCGAGCTCGCCCGACGTGAGCGGCGCCAGCGCCGCACTCGCTCGATCGAGCGCTTCCCAGTCCGCGCGCTCCAGCGCTTCGATTGCGGAGAGCAGCGTGCCGAGCGAGCCTTCGCGCCGCAAGATGGCGGCGCGAATGTGGCTGGCGAGCGTCAGCGCCTCGAGCGTGTTCTCGAGCGTATCGCCGAACACCGCATCGACGAGCGAGAACACCCCCGTCAGGAACGCAGCGTCGACGACCTTGCGGTTCGCATGCGCGAGCCGCGTCGACGCCATTTCCATGAAGCGTGCACGCGTGGCGGCGAGCTGCACGAGCGGATCTTCCTCGAGCGGAACCTTGCGGCCATCGGCATAAAGCAGCAGCTGCGTCCAGCGCGCGATGCGGTTCGTCCCCGTCGCGTTGATCGCGTCGCGCAGCGTCGCCACCTTGCGGCCGATGCTGGCCTCGCCCGAGTTGGCCAAGCGCATCAGATGCATGACGAGCACGGGATTGAGCTTCAGTTCGGCTTCGAGCTGCGCGACGCTCGGATCGGACGAGAGCAAGCGCAGCAAATTGAGCAGTGCCTGACGCGGCGCATTGACGCGGCGCGCGCTTAGCTTGCTGCCGCGCGCGAAGAAGTAGCCTTGAAACAGGTCGAAGTGCAACGCCTTGGCCTGCTCGAACGCATCGTGCGTCTCGATGTTGAGCGCGATCAGCAGCTTGCCGGCCGATTTCAGCGCTTTCGCGAGCCGCTGCAGCAATTCGGGCTCGCATCGAGCCGGGTCGATCTTGATCGCGTGGGCATAAGGCAGCAGTTTCGCGAAGGCCTCGTCGGGCTGGCGCACGTCGTCGATGACGAAACGATAGCGCCGCGCATGCAACGTCACGAGCCGGGCGATCAACTCGGCATCGACGGTGAGCTGGGGCGAAATTTCGAGGAAGAAACGATCGGGCTTGAGGCGGGCGATGGCATCCGAGAAGAGCAGCGGGCGGCTTAGGTTGAGGTACCCCGGGTGGCCCGACAGTGCGGTGCGGACGTCGCTTGCGCTCAATGCTTCGAGCAGATGCGCGCAAGCGGCATCGGCCTCTTTGCGGGCGTCGGCTGCGTCGGCTTCCCCGCCTTCATCGCCTTCGCCGGCTTCGGCGACGGGCAGCGCGCGCAGATGCAATTCGAAGCCGCGCAGCAAGCCTTCGGCATCGACGATCGGCGCCCGCGCGGGATATCGCACGAGGCCGGCTCGGGTGGAATCCGATTCGCCTTCGGCTGGGCGCTGCGCCGAGTCGGTCACCGTCCCCATCGCCCCTCTCCTTTTTCTTCTTACGGTTAGCGGCGCGACGCTGGTCTCGACGTCTCGTTCTCGCGCGCAAGTTGGGGCGATTATAACTGCAAACACCTGCCCGAAAATCGCGCCCGCGCACCACGGCAGGCATCGGCGCGACGCTACGTTCGCCGCGTCGCGCGAACCCAGCGTCGCCGGTAACGGCGCTCGGCGGCGATTATTTCGGCGAGCGCTGAGTCATTACTTCAGGACCACCTTGACGTCGAAATACTTGGCGGCGATCTTGTCGATCGTACCATCGGCCTTGAGCGCCGCGAGCGCGCCGTTCAACTTCCCGAGCAACGCCTTATCGCTCTTGCGCACGCCATAACCGACCCCCGAGCCGAGCAGCTTCTGGTCGGAAACGGTGGGGCCCGCGAAATCGAAGCCTGCGCCTTGCGGGCGCTTCAGGAAG
This sequence comes from Trinickia sp., assembly GCF_051953955.1. Taxonomy (GTDB): domain Bacteria; phylum Pseudomonadota; class Gammaproteobacteria; order Burkholderiales; family Burkholderiaceae; genus Trinickia. The sequence continues at coordinate 53,196 of NZ_JBQCIF010000015.1, forward strand.
CCTTTGGAGGCCGCTTCGGAATCCTGGAACGCGGCGTCGAGCCGGCCCGAGGAGAGGTCGGCATACACTTGGTCCTGCGTTTGATAAGAGACGACGTCGATGCCGGCGGGCGCCCATTTCGCCTTCGCATACGTTTCTTGGATCGTGCCTTGCAGCACGCCCACGTGCTTGCCCTTGAGCGAGGCGACCACCGGCTGCAACCCGCTGCCCTTCTTCGCGATCAGTTGGTTCGGGATCGTGTAGATCGGATCGGTGAACGCGATCGCTTGCTTGCGCTGCTCGGTGATCGTCATGTCGGAGTTGATCGCGTCGAACTTGCGCGCTTGCAAGGCGGGAATCAGGCCGTCGAAGTCATTTTCGACCCAGACGCACTTGACGTTCAGCTTCGCACAAACGGCATTGCCGACGTCGATGTCGAAGCCTTGCAACTGCCCCGTGGCGCTCTTCGATTCGAACGGCGCGTACGATGCTTCGACACCGAAGCGAAGTTCCTTCGGATCCGCCGCCGAGACGCTGCCGGCTGCTGCCGCCGTCGCCGCCGCGACGAGCGCGAGCGACACTACTTTCCGCAAGTTCAGTTTCATCAGTTTTGCTTCCTGTACAGAGTGGGTGCCGAGATAGAACCTGGCGCGCATGCTGGCTGCGCCAAAAATGCCGCTCAACTGCCCGCCGTACGCTTGGTGCAGCGCACAAGGCAAGCGGGACCGGCATTGTACGGGGAGCGGGTGCGGCGGCGCGGCTAGCTATGCACGCCGGGCGAGGGGTCGGCCCTGGTTGCGCCGGCAACTAGGGGCGGTGAAGACGCAATTTCGCGTCGCGTCGGGACAATTCGTTTACGACGATCGACTCCCATCTCATTAAGGAAAAGGCGTTTCGTCATCGCGCTGCGGGGGTAGGACATGCAGCGCGGACGAAATCACCGCTCCGATGCGATCGATCACGCTTCGGCTCGAAGGGCTATGCTGGAGTCATCAACGATGCATGCAGGAGGCCGCCATGATCGCAAGAACCCTTGCCGCGCTGGCCGTTGCGGGCCTCGCCGTCACGTCGACGGTCACAGCACAGGCCCAGGAACGCCAGTTGGGGCATGAATCCGCGGTCGGCCCTCACTCCGCGGAGCACGGCCCCGGTGGAATGGGGGAAGGCCGAATGGGCGAAGGTCGTCAGGCCGCGCCGGGTCCGATGCGCCAGGGCGGACCTGCGCCCGGGGTGCCGGCTGCACCGAGCGTACGCCCAGGACCATCGGTCGCGCCAGGACGTGCACCCCAAGGCCAAGCACTCGGGCAACGACCGATCGAGCAAGCGCCCATGCGACAAACGCAGCCGGCCCCGCAACGACCGATGCAGCAAGCGCCGCGGGTGCCGATGCGTCCGAACAACGAGGCGACCGGCGTGCCGAACCACGGCCCGCGGCACGCGCCCGACATGTCGCGTCGCGCGCCGGTCGCCCCCATCGAACACGCGCCGCGCGCATTCGGCGCCGTTCCCGCCCCCTATCGCGGCAACATCCATCGTTTCGTCGATCAAGACGCACGCGTCTGGCGGGGCGGCCGCTGGCATCACGATCATCATCGCGGGCGTTTCGGCTGGTGGTGGGTCGTCGGAGGTCTCTGGTACTTCTATCCGCAGCCCGTGTACCCCTATCCGGACCCGTTTTCACCGGGCGACGTCGAATACGGGCCAAGCGAACCCGGCCAATACTGGTATTACTGCGAATCGGCAGGCCAGTACTACCCGTACGTGACGGATTGCCCCGAAGGGTGGCAGGCGGTCATCCCCGACGATCGGTAAACCGCGGTTCTCGCGGGGAGATCGGGGCGTCGCATTCTACGGAGCCAACCCAGCCATCGTCTCCCGCGTCGTTTCGACGACGGCAAGCCCCGCGCGCAAGCCAGGCTTCACCGTCCGGTTCGGAAACACGATCCGCTCTTCGTCGTGGGTGACGGCGTAGCGATAATCCCCATCGCTCGCGAGCACCGTGCCTTTTCGAAACGGCGTGAAGTTCGGGACGTCGTCGGACATGTGCAACGCGAATGCTTCGCTTTGCTTCGTGATCTGCCCGATGACCGTGAACACCCGGGGCATCGGCGCGCCCGAGAACCGGTTACCCGAGATCAACGAACGAACCGCTGCATCAGCTCCGCTGAAACGGCTCAGATCGTTTCGGCCGAACGGCATGACCTTGCCGAGTTCTAGCGTGCAAGCGTCCGCACCGAACGATTCGGCGGTGAAATGCGTATACGTATTGCCTTTTGCCGTATGCAGCAACACGGCCTCGATGCGCGCATCGGCAAGCCATTCGAACATCGTTCGCGAAGGGGCCCTGCCCGTGTGCGGCAGCAACGCGAAACGCTCGAATACCGAGGATCGAATCGCCGTGTGCATGTCGATGTGCCAGCGCGAATGCGCCACATCGCCCGCGCCCGAGAAAAAGTGCTTGGCCGCAGCCTCGAGCAGCCTCGCACGCGCCGCCTCGCCGCTGTGCGGCAACTGCGCGTACCAGCCACAGAACAGCCGATTCAAATCATCATCGACGTAGCGGCAACCTGCGCGCATCGCCGTCACGTTGCCGAGGATGATACCGACTCGGCATGCAAGCGGCACGTCGCCGCTTGCGATATCGGCCACCATCCGCGACAGCAACTCGATCGGAGCCGTCTCGTCGCCATGCACGCCCGCGGACAACAACACGCTGCCGACCGGCTTCGCATCGGGGCTGCCCGCAGACGCGGGCGCGAACTCCATCACGCCCTCCTCGAGCCACCGGTAATGCACGCCGCCGGCACACTCGCCCTGCGCATCCCCCATGCTCGGGCGCAAGCCGGCCAGCGTGAACGCCAAAAAATCGGCGAGCATCGCCGGCATCTCGGCCCGCGGTGAGCCGCCTCCAGCGCGCCGCACGTCCGCGGGGGAAGCATCAGGCGAATGCGAGCCGGCGGTCCGCTTCGATTCAGCGCTGGAAGTCATAGAGCGAACCGATGCCGAGAATTTGCGTCAACTCGTCGAGCGCCGTGCGCGATTCGTCGAGCAGCTTCGGGTCGGCGAGATCGCTCGGCGCCAGCCGATCGCGATAGTGCTTGCCGATCCAGGCGTCAAGCCGCGCGAACAGCACATCGTCGATCCACACGCCCGCCGCCACGGCCTGACGCTCGGCTTCGTTCAGCACGACGCGCAGGCGCAGGCACGCAGGCCCGCCGCCGTTCTTCATGCTTTCGCGCAAATCGAACACGAGCACCTCCCCGATCGGCCCGGAGCCGGCCATGAGATCGTCGAGATAGGCCGATACTCGCGGGTTCTCGCGGCACTCCTGCGGCACGACGAGGATGTCGCGGCCATCGGCGCGCGCGAGCAACTGGCTGTTGAACAGATACGATGAGACCGCATCGGACACGCTCACGCGCGCATCGGGCACTTCGATGACGTTCAACCGAGCGCCAGTTCGAGATAGTTGTGAGCGCAACTGATCGTAGACATCCGCTTGCGCCACGAACGCGCGCTCGTGGCAAAACAGCGTTTGCCGATTGCCCACCGCGATCACGTCATTGTGGAACACGCCCGCGTCGATGACATCGGGGCTTTGCTGTGCGTAGACCGTCCCCTCTTCGCTCAAGCCGTGCCGCTGCGCCACGGCGCGGCTCGCCTCGAACGTTTGCCGCGCGGGATAGCGCACGGGCTCGGAGCCGCGCCGATATTCGCTGCGCCCATAAACGAAGAATTCGACGCCGCGCTCACCGTACTGCGCGCAAAACCGCGTATGGTTCGCCGCGCCTTCGTCGCCGAGCGCGGGCGTACCGGGCAGCGCCTCGTGCACCGCGAAGCGAGCCGGATCAGCGAAGATCGACGACAGCGTGCGGCGCGTCGCCTCGTGCTCGATCGCGCGGTGCAGCTTGCTCGTGAGATTGGCCGGCGTGAAATGCACGCGGCCGTCATGCGTATCGGCCGAGGGGCTGACCGTCGCCGCATTGGCCGTCCACATTGCCGAGGCCGAACTGGCCGCGGCCAGCAGTTCGGGCGCATCCTTCGCCGCGCGCTCGATCACGGCCGCATCGGAGCCTGAAAACCCGAGCTCGCGCAGCAAGCGCAGCGACGGGCGCTCCTGCGGCGGCAGCACGCCTTGCAGGAAACCGAGGTCGGCCAACTGCTTCATTTTGCGCAGACCCTGCTTGGCGGCGGCGAGCGGATTGGCGACCGATTTCTCGTTCGTCTGCGACGCCACGTTCCCGAACGACAGGCCCGCGTAGTTGTGCGTCGGACCTACGAGTCCGTCGAAATTGGCTTCCCGTGCTTGCATCGTCGATCCTTGCTAGATCCTTAGAATTGAAGGCCCGGCGAAATGCTCCCGGGCATCGTGAGTTGAGCGCTTTCGACGGAGGCCATCGGATAGGCGCAATAGTCGGCTGCGTAGTAGGCGCTCGCGCGATGATTGCCCGAGCGGCCCGTGCCGCCGAACGGCGCCGCCGACGAGGCCCCGTTCGTCGGCCGATTCCAGTTGACGATACCCGCGCGAATCGTGCGATGAAATTGCGTCCACAACGCTTCGTCGTCCGCGAGCAACCCGGCCGACAAGCCATACACGGTATCGTTGGCGCGTGCGATCGCTTCGTCGAAATCGGCGTAGCGCACGATCTGCGCGAGCGGGCCGAAGTGCTCTTCGTCGGGCAACTCGCGCACGCCGGTGACGTCGAGGATCGCGGGGTTCACGAAACCGAGGCGCTCGTCCCGCTGCTCCATTGCGAGAAGCGGCCGTGCGCCGGCCCCAACGAGCTGCGCCTGCGCGGCCACGAGCTTCGCTGCCGCGCGCGCCGAAACGACGGCGCCCATGAAAGGCTGCGGCTCGGCGTCGTAGAGCCCGTAGGCGATGCGCGACGTGACCTCGGTGAGGCGCGCAAGGAAGCGATCGCCGAACGAGCCGCGCGGCACGAAGATACGGCGCGCGCACGTGCAGCGCTGGCCCGCCGAAAGATAGGCCGATTGGATCGTATGGTGAACCGCAGCATCGAGATCGTCGACGTCGGCCACGATCAGCGGATTGTTGCCTCCCATTTCGAGCGCGAGGATGATCTCGGGCCGGCCGCCGAACTGCTTGTGCAGCAACGTGCCCGTATCGGAGCTACCCGTGAAGAAAAGCCCGTCGATGCCCCGATGATTCGCGAGCGCGACACCCGTATCCCGCTCGCCCTGCACAAGGTTGAGGACACCGGCCGGCAGCCCGGCCTCGCGCCACACTTCAACGGTCGCGCTCGCCACGCCGGGGGCCAGCTCCGACGGCTTGAACACCACCGCGTTGCCGGCGATCAACGCCGGGACGATATGTCCGTTCGGCAAATGACCGGGAAAGTTGTACGGGCCGAACACGGCCACGACCCCGTGCGGACGATGGCGCAGGACCGCGGTGCCGTCCGCCATCGGCACGCGCTTCTCGCCTGTGCGCTCGTGATAGGCCGTGACCGAAATGCCGACCTTGGCCGCCATCGCCGCCACTTCCGTACGTGCCTCCCAAAGCGGCTTGCCCGTTTCGCGCCCGATCGCATGAGCGATCTGCTCGCGGCGCTCGGTCAACCGCGCAGCGAACCGCTGCACGATCTCGATGCGCGCCTCGAGCGCCAACGCCGACCATGCGCCGAATGCACGGCGCGCGCTCGCTACGGCATGATCGACATCGGCGCTCGACGCGCTCTTGCCTTCCCAAACCACCGCACCCGTCCCCGGGTTGCGCGATACGAACGCGGGGCCGCCAGCCTCACGCCACTGTCCGTCGATGAAAAGTTCGCTCATATCCACTTGTCCTTCAACTCTTTTTGCTCAGCCCGAATACGCGGACGACATCGCCTTCACGCACTTCGAGTGCGGCAGCGTCGTCGAGCGACAGGCGCATGGCGCCGTCCGCGACTACCCCTGGCGCGATCCCCACGCGAAAGCCCTCCATCGACGTGTTCGACACGAGCGAGCGCGCACCGCCGCCCTCGCCGGCATCGCTCGCCTGGACCTCACCGATGACGACCGGCACGACCATGCTTTCGCGCACGGTGCGCAAGTCGTTGATGTGGCATTCGAGGACGGGGCCCGCATCGAAGATGTCGACGTGGTTCTGGTACCGCAGGCCCTCGGCTTCGAGCATCTTGCGCGCCGGCGCGGTGTCGCGATGCGTGATCCCGATCACCGCTTGCGCTTCGCTCGGCAGCAGGTCGGCGTACACCGGATAGCGCGGCATCAACTCGGCGAGGAACGACTTGCGCCCGTGCGCACTGAGATAGTCGGCTGCGTTGAAGTCGATCTGATAGAAGTGGCTGCCGACCGCGCGCCAGAACGGCGACGTGCCGTCGGCATCGAAGTGGCCGCGCAGCTCGGCGCACAGGCGCTCGGGGAAACACTCGCGGAACTGCGCCACGAACATGAAGCGCGAGCGCGACAGCAGGCCACCCACGCCGTGGGCCCGATAACGCGGCGATAGGAACAGCGAGCAGACCTCCGCATACCCCGTGAGATCGTGCGAAATGTTCAGCAACGACATCTTGGTCCAGACACCGAGCTCCTGGCTCGCGTGCACGACCGTGCTCACGCGGTAGTTGTAGAACGGCTGCTCGAGCCCGACTTGCACCTCGATGCCGCACACGCCCGCGACGTCGCCCGTAGCGGTGTCCTCCATCACGAAGAAGTAGCCTGCCTCATGGGCCGGCGCGCGCCCTTGCATCGTTCGCTGCGCGCGCTCGATCCGGGCCGCCAGCGCGTCGCGGTCGGGCTTGAACGTCGTGAGCCCCGGGCCCGTTTCCTGGGCGAGCGACACCAGCGCGTCGAGGTCGTCTGTCTTGACGGCACGAACGACGATCATCGCCGATCTCCCGGTTGTGTCGATGGTTGATTCGAAAAGGATCCGGCGGACGCATCGCGGGCATGCACGTAGGCATCGCCGTCATACGGCGCTTCCGCGCCGGCCTGCTGCGACGCCGAAGCGCCGCGGTGCAGCGGCACGCAGCGCACCGTATCGCCGTGCACGACGTCGAGCGCCGCGCGTATGCCGCCGGAGAGTGGCGCATCGCTCGCGCGATCGGGCGGCAGCTCGGCAAGGACGCAGCGGAAATCGCCGTCGCGGTGGCTCGAGACGAGATACGCACGCGAATCCGCGGCAGCCTGAGCGCCGGCCTCGCGCACCGTGCGCACCTCGTTGAACGTGACGCAGGCGCTGCGATCGACCTGCGCCGTCAGTACGGGGCCCGCATCGAAGATGTCGACGAAGCGATCGGGCTCGAAACCCTCTTCGAGGTGAATGTCGTATGAAAGCAGCGCTTTCGCGTTCGGCTCGCCGATCACGCGCTGCGCCGCTTCGGGCAACAGCGGCACGTACAGCGGATAGGTCGGCATGACCTCGGCGATGAACGTGCGGCTGCGCCCGCCCGAGGCAATCTCGATCTGCGCGAAATCACGGCCGAAGAACTTACGCCCCACGGCCTCCCAGAACGGTGAGGTGCCCGCTTCGTCCGTCACGCCGAGCAGCAGCGAGAACACTTCCGGCGTGAAGCGGCGACGGTTCGCCGCGATGTACATCATCCGCGCCCGCGCGAGCAGATGGGCCGCCGCATCGCCCGCGCCGGTCGACGACCGATCGAGGTAAAAACCCGCGAGACGGCTCATGCCCGTGAGCTCGTGCGACATCGTCAGCGCGTGGATCTTGCGATTGACGTGCAGTTCGCGCGAGGCGTGAATCAGTGCATCGTTGCGAAACACGTAGAACGGCTCGGCGTAGCCCGCGGCGGCCACGATGCTGGCCGTGCCGAGCAGCTTGCCGGTCGCACCGTCCTCGAGCACGAAGAGATAGACCTCCTCGCCAGGAAAATCGACATCGGCGCGAAACGAGTCTTCCGACAGCGCGATGCGCGCTTCGAGCTCGTGCCGATCGTGCGGCAGCGAGTGCAGCACGGGGCGCGCCGCCAGCGCCATCTGGGCGAGCGCATCGAGATCGGACAGCCTGCCTGGGCGAACGAAGAGCATCGTAGGTCCTTGAACGATGAAGGCTTAGCGCGCTTGCGCGTCGGCCGTGGCGCCGACGACTTCGCCGATCGCCTTCGCAAGCCGTGCGAAGCCTTCGTCGAGGTCGGCGTCCGGAATCACGAGCGAAGGCGCGAAGCGCAAGACGTTGGGCCCTGCAATCAACAGCATCACGCCGTGCGCGGCCGCGGCATTCACGAAATCCTTGGCTCGGCCCTCGTACGCGGCCGTCAACTCGGCGCCGATCAACAGCCCCTTGCCGCGAACCTCCTTGAACAAGTTGAAGCGCTCATTGAGCGCGGCAAGCTTGGCGCGGATCCGCGTGCCGCGTTGCTTGACGCCCTCGAGCAGCGCCGGATCGCTGACGAGCTCGACGACTTTGTCGGCAACGGCCGCGCCCAGCGGGTTGCCGCCGTAGGTGGTGCCGTGCACGCCGACCTTGAAGTGCGCGGCGATATCGCTCGTCGTCAACATCGCGCCGATCGGAAAGCCGTTGCCGAGCGCCTTGGCCGTCGTCAGAATGTCGGGCGTCACGCCCGTCTCCATATAGGCGTAGAACGAACCGGTGCGGCCGACGCCCGTTTGGACTTCATCAAAAATCAACAGGGCGCCGTGGGCATCGCAGGCCTCGCGCAGCGCGCGCAGAAACGCCGGATCGCCCGGAATCACGCCGCCTTCTCCCTGCATCGGCTCGACGATGACGGCACAGGTTTTCGGGCCGATCGCGGCGCGTGCCGCCTCGATGTCGTTGTAGGGCAGATGCACGATGCCCGCCGGCACCGGGCCGAAGCCTTCCGCGTACTTCGGCTGGCCGCCCACGCTGACCGTGAAGAACGTGCGGCCGTGGAACGACTGCTTGAACGAGACGATTTCGATCTTCTCGGGACCATGGCGCTCGATCGCCACGCGGCGCGCGAGCTTGAGCGCCGCTTCGTTCGCTTCGGCGCCCGAATTGGCGAAGAACGCGCGATCGGCGAACGTCAGCGATTCGAGCCGCTTGGCCAGGCGCAGTACGGGCTCGTTCGTGTAGGCATTGCTGACGTGCCAAAGCGTCTCGCCCTGCTCGCGCAACACGCGCACGAGCGCCGGGTGGGCATGACCCAAGCCCGTCACGGCGATGCCGCCCGTGAAATCGACGTAGTCGCGGCCCTGCGTATCCCAGACGCGCGAGCCTTCGCCGCGAACGGGCACGAAAGACGCCGGCGAAAATACCGGCACCATGACTTCGTCGAAAGTCTGGCGGTTCACAGCGAAATCGTTCATGGCGGGTCCTCTTCGGGTGTGTGGGTGCCCTCGGACCCGCCGCTTCGCGCCAGGTCCCCTTGCAAGGGCAATAAGCGTTAGTTTAGAAAACGTTTCGGCACGGCGTCTTGCTTGGGCGCGACGCGATCTATCGCGTTCGCCAGCCACGTTCGGCCCCTGCGCCCGTTCAGCCCAGTGCAGCCCAGTTCAGCTTCGATCTGCGTCGCTCGGCGGCTCGATCAGCGCCCCCGCACGCGGCTCGCCCGCATAAGCCACGCCTGCTCCGTGCTGCTTGGCGATCCAATTGCGCCGTTCCTCGCGCGGGGTCACGCCGAAGCGCTCGCGGTAGGCGTTCGAAAAATGAGCAGCCGACGAAAACCCGCAGGCGAGGCTGACTTGCACGATCGATTTGCTCGTGCGCTGCAATTGCATGCGCGCTTTGGCAAGCCTCAAGCCCAGGTAATACTTCGACGGCATGGACCCTAAATACTGACGAAACAGCCGCTCGAGTTGCCGCCGCGAGACGCCGACGAGGCCCGCGATGTCGTCGGTCGTCAATGGGTCTTCGATATTCGCCTCCATCAACTGCAGCGCATCGTTCAAGCGCGGATGCCGCTCGCCCGGAGCGGTGACGTAAGGAATGCGCTGGCGTTCCTCGCCCGAGCGCAGCACGCCCACGCCGAACGCGTCCGCGATGCGCTCGGCAAGCTCGGGGCCATGCTCGCGCGCGATCATGGCCAGCATGAAATCGACGCTCGCCATGCCGCCCGCGCAAGTGGCGCGGTCGCGATCGATCTCGAAGATCTGCTGCGTGACGATCGAGCGCTCGAATTGCTCGGTGAACTGCTGATACGTCTCCCAATTGACGCTCACGCGATAACCCGAGAGCTGCCCCGCCATCGCGAGCCACCAAACGCCGTGGTGAATCCCGGTGACGAGCGGCGTGCGCTGCCCCACGCGCGCCAGCGACGCGAGGAACATCCGATAATCGGCGAACTGCTGAAACCGTTCCGCGACGACGATGAGCCAATCACACGACACCCCATCGCCGAACGCTTCGTCGGCCGGCAACGCGGCACCGCCCGAAAGCGGAACGGCACGCCCGTCCCAGGACAGGATTTGCCAGCGGTAGAGCGCACGAGCGTCGATATCGTTGGCCAGGCGCAGCGCATCGACGATCGGGGCGATGCCCGACATCGAAACGGGCGGCAATGCGACGATCGCCACTTGCGTCGTTCGGCCCGGGCCGGCTTGCACGCGCGCCATCGCTCAGCCCCCGTGCGCGACGCAGCGCTCGCGCGATGCGCCGATCCGATTGAGTGTGTCAGCCCTGCCTCGCATGCTGCTACCGTTACTTCAGGCTGCCTGAGAGAAACTGCTTCAAGCGTTCGCTCCGGGGCTGGGTCAGCACGACGGCCGGATCGCCCTCTTCCTCGGTGCGGCCCTGATGTAGGAACATCACATGGTTCGACACGTTGCGCGCGAAGCCCATCTCGTGCGTCACGACGATCATCGTGCGTCCTTCCTCGGCGAGTTTCTGCATGACCTTCAGCACTTCGCCCACGAGTTCGGGATCGAGCGCCGACGTGGGCTCGTCGAACAGCATGACGTCCGGGTTCATCGCCAGCGCACGCGCAATGGCCACGCGTTGCTGCTGCCCGCCCGACAGATGCGACGGATACTGTTTTTCGAGGCGCGGTGCTAGGCCGACCTTCTCCAAATACATGCGCGCGCGCTCCTCGGCCTCGCGCTTCGAGAGCCCGAGCACGTGCACAGGCGCTTCGACCACGTTCTCGAGCACGTTCATGTGCGCCCAGAGATTGAAGTGCTGGAACACCATCGACAACTTCGTGCGGATACGCTGCAACTGCTTGTGATCGGCCACTTCGAGATTGCCCGCACGGTCGGTTTTCGTGCGTACCGTTTCGCCGTCGACGACGATGCTGCCCGCGTTCGGCCGCTCGAGAAAGTTGATGCAGCGTAAAAACGTGCTCTTGCCCGAGCCGCTGGCGCCGATGATGCTGATGACGTCGCCGGCTTTCGCCGTCAGCGTCACGCCTTTGAGCACCTCGTTGTCGCCGTAGCGCTTGTGGATGTCGAGCGCCGCGAGCTTGGCGGCGGCGGATTGAGAAGTCGCTTGGAGCACCATGCTCTCCCGTATAAATCGATGGCGTTTGAATCGTGCCGGCTTCGATGCCGCTTGCAGTGCCGCTCTAATGCCGAGCGACGGCCAGGTACGCGAGCCAGTGCCGCTCTGCCCGCCGGAACGCCGCGACGAGTGCGAACGATACCGCAAGATAAATGAGCGCGGCGATCCCGAAGGCTTGGAACGACATGTAGGTGGCCGAATTGGCATCGCGCGCCACCTTCAGGATGTCGGGCACCGTCGCCGTGAAGGCCACCGTCGTCGCATGCAGCATCAAGATGACCTCGTTACTGTACAACGGCAATGCGCGGCGCAGTGCCGAAGGCAAGATGATGCGGCGATACATGGTCCATTTGCCCATGCCGTAGGCCCGTGCCGCCTCCACTTCGCCGTGCGAGATCGAACGGATCGCGCCGGCGAAAATTTCGGTCGTATAGGCCGCGGTATTGAGCCCGAACGCCAGAATCGCGCAATGCAGGCCGCTGCGGAAAAATTCGTTGAGCACGGCATGCGCGCGGACGAACGCTAGGCTGTAGACACCGCTGTAAATCAGCAGCAACTGCACGTAAAGCGGTGTGCCGCGAAAGACATACGTATAGCAGCGCACGGGCGTCGACAGCCAGCGGTTCTTGGACACGCGGGCCACGGCCAATGGCACGGCCATGCAAAAGCCGATGAGAAGAGAGGCGACGAGCAGCCACAGCGTCACGGCGAGGCCCGACGGCCCCTGCCCGTCGTAGTAGAGGAACGCGCGGCCGTATTGCGAAAGAATTTCGATCATGAGCGGGGCTCTCCTCAAAGTTCGGCGTGACGCACGCCGATCGAGTAGCGCTTGTCGAGCCACAGCAGCACGACGTTCGACACCGTGGTGATAGCTAGATAAATCAGCGCCGCGACGAGGATGAAGAAAAACATGTTGAACGTGCTCTTGCCGGCGTCCTGCGCGGCCTTGACGACATCGGCCAAGCCGATGATCGACACGAGCGCCGTCGCCTTCACGAGCACCTGCCAGTTGTTGCCGATGCCGGGCAGCGCGAAGCGCATCATCTGCGGAAACAAGATGCGGGCAAACACGCGCATGCCGCTCATCCCATATGCGCTGCCGGCCTCCAATTGGCCGCGCGGGACGGCGAGAAACGCGCCCCGAAACGTCTCCGTGAAATACGCCCCATAGATGAAACCGAGCGTGACGACACCAGCCGCGAACGGATCGATGTCGATCTGGTCGATCCCGAGCGCATCGGTCATCTGGTTGACGGCGATCTGGATGCTGTAGAACAGCAGCAGCATCAGCACGAGATCGGGCACCGAACGGATCAGCGTCGTGTAGAGCGTGGCGGTGCCCGAGACGACGCGATTGCGCGAGAGCTTGGCCACCGCGCCCACCAGCCCGAGCAGCACCGATACGGCAAGCGAGAGCACCGACAATTCGATCGTCTTGATCGTGCCGGCGAGGAGGATCGGGCCGAAGCCGTAAAGAAACACGGGCGTCTCCTTCTTCAATTGTGATTGCCTAGCATCGGCAGCGGGCGGATAGTCGCAAGCGAAATTCTTTTCTTCAAACACCGGAAGTTCGATTGCTGCAATGCAGCATTCAACACGGATGCGCCTGAACGGGCGCTTGATGCGCCGCTGGGCGAGATCCGGTGCGCATGGCACGGCGAGCGCGGCGAAGCGATTGCGCAAGTTTCGCGTCGCTTTTTCGATATTTGAATGCGCGGCGTTGCGGGCTTCGTCCGTCGCGCGAACTCGAGAACCGGTTACCCCGGCGCCTGGCGGGAAAGATCGGCGCCCCAAAAACAGAACCGGCCGTCACGCGCAGTGAACGGCCGGCAATCATCATGGCGCGCGACGCAAAAGTGGTCGGCAAAAGACCGGGCACCGGCGGAACGACGTCGTCCCTTGCGCTGCGTCTTTGGCTCGCGTCCGCCCGCCCGTGCGATGCACGTGACGTTCGTTCGCCCCCCGTAGCCGGCGCTGCGCTGCGTCGTCCTGCCTTCAATCGGTGTCGATGTAATTCGATATGACGTGTCCGGTGCCTGTAATGTAGGACGAGACTTCGCTCGAGCGCAAAGCGTGTTTACCTTCATAGGGAAGCTCACGACACCCGTTTCTCGAACAACGTGCGATGCCGAACGGACATCGAAACGGCATACTCGTGCGGCACACCCATCGGTCTTTCAGCACGTTCAATAAAAAACCAGACCGAATGACCTACCGCTTCGCCGCGCGAAATGCGACGCTTCCGCTTCCGTCGCCCTCATCGTCGCATCAATTAACGCGACGCAGAACGCAAACGCTATCTGGGAGAGAACGAATCGTGAAATTCCGCCTATCACTCAAAACGAATTGCGCGCCGGCAATTATCGCCCTCGCGCTTGCCTGCCTAGCTGCGACGCATGCCGCTGCGAGCTTGCCCGCCGCCGGAAGCCCGGTAGCCCGGCGCGCTTTCCACGCGGACGAAGCTGAAACGCTTTCACCGTCCGCACAATCGACCGGCCATCTGATCAAACTCGACAACACCGAAGGAATGGAAACACTGACATTGAGCGAGCATCTTCGTGAGCGCCAATGCGTGGCCGCCGTGACACCCGATTTTGTCGTTCTACCCCCTGGTGAAACCGCAAACGTGAGATTGGCCTTTGGAGATAACCTTCGTTCGGGATGCCAGGACGAACCCAAACACGTCGTATGGAATATCACTTCGACTCGAGCAGCGGGTCGCACACTGAGTTATATGATGCTGTACAGCTTGGATCCCCAAATGGAAATGCATGGACGTACGAGAATTGCACTGAACACTCGATTCGCCAGGCCAGGAACGCCGTATGCCGCCATCTGCGGGGCTCATGCCTGTCTGGACGAGTGGGTCCCGGCCGATGAAAGCGACAGCACGATTTTCTTTTACCCGAGGAATTGAGCGCACGTGGGAGCGCACATGGCGGTCACCCCTAGCCGAAGCGCGGGTACCCGTCATGGGCACTCGCGAGCGATGTGGGGTTCAATCGACGAAATCGGGATTACGCGCTTTGCCGTTCTCGGGCGCCCCCACGCCGGCTCTGCGTTCGCCGGCTGGCGGCCGGGCAAGTGCAGAAGCAGAAGCAGCCGCGGCCGGCAAACGGCGACGGGCACGCGCGAGCTCCGCGAGTTGCCAAGAACCGAGGGCGATGCAGCCAAAAATAACCTCGCGCATCCGTTTCACGAGCGCAAGGGAGAGCCCCACCTCGCGGTCGATGCCGAACATCTGGGCGAGCAGCACCACCGCCACCTCCTGCACGCCGAGGCCTGCGGGCACCATGAATGCGGCATGCCGAACGGCCTGCGTCAGCGCTTCGATAGCAATCGCGCCGCCCGCCGACACCGGGTGCCCCAGCAGCGCCAACGCCCAGTAGGTTTCCAACGCGCCGATGAGATAGCCGGCGAATTGCCAGACGAATGCACTGACGAGCACGCCGGTGCGCGTCATCAACGCATCGATCTGGGCATCGAGCCGCGCGCCGTCGATGCCTTGCAAGAACCGATGCTCGCCGCCGAGCGCACGCGCGGCGAATCGTTCGATCGCGTGAAACACGCCGCCGCGGCGCAACAGCAGCGCCGCCACAATGGGCAACGGCAGCGACAGCACGAGCGCGAGCCCGACCGTCTTCGCGTGCCCTCCTCCGGTCGCCGCCAGAATCAGGACAACGCCGAGCGCCGAGAAAGCATACTGCACGGCAATCGTGATGAGCACTTCGACGATCACCGATGCGCTCACGACACTCGCATCGCGCACGCGCCACCGCGCGAGCCGAATGCCGACGATCTCGCCGCCCACCGCAAGCACGGGCAGCAACCGGCTCACGGCCTCGCGCACCGTGGCGATCCACCAGAGAAACGCGAGCGGCGCGCGGCCGCGCAGCAAAATGCGCCAGCCGTAGGCGTCGAACAGCAGCGGTATCGCATGAAACGGCACGAGCCAGAGCAGCGCGAACCCGGCCTGGCCGATGACGTGGACGACGTCGGCCGCACCGTTGCGCACGACGAGCGCGATGATGAGCGCAATACCGATGGGCCAGCCGGCCCATTTCAGCCATTTCGTCATAGCGGCGCGCCTCCTCGTGTGGCGTCATGGCGATGACTCGCATCGCCCGTGCCTCGCGCATCGAAGCCGCCGCCGAACACATCGGCGAATCCGCCGCACACGAGCCCCGCCTTCGCGATCGCCTCGGCCACGCGCGGCGAAAGCAGCGCATGGAGTTCGTCGACGTGGCGATAGGCGTGCATCGAATCGGTAATGGGGCCGTCTCCCGCTTCCGCCGGGTGACTGTAAATTTCGCCGATGCCCTCGGCCGGCATCCGCGCCAATGCGTCGAGCATCGCGGCTTCGTCCATCCCGCCCGTGTGCTCGATGCCCACGACGTAGTCGTTGTAAGCGATGCCGGCGCGCGTGAGCCGCGCGCGCATGAGGCCGATCCACGGTTTCAGCCACCACGGCGCGTTGGCCTCGAACGGCAGCCGCACGGCACGCAGGCCGAACTCCCGCCCGATCGAAAGCACGAGCGAGAGAACCGTCGGATGCAAATGGAAGTGCTTGTGAGCGTTGACGTGATCGAGCGGCAAACCCGTTCGGGCGAATGCTTCGAATTGGGCGCGTATCTCGCGCGCGAGCGCGCGGCGCACGCCCGGCAGAAAAAAGAAACGAAAGCCGTCGCGCACCATCGCATCGCCGAACCGCCCATCGGGCCCGACGAGCGCGCGAATCCGATCGGCCGGCAGCATGGCCGGCCCATCGGCGAGGACGAGGTGCAGCCCGACCCGCAGGCTCGGCAATGCACGGGCACGCGCCACCGCGTCTTGCACCGCCGGTGCGGCCACCATGAGGCTCGCGGCCTTCAGCACGCCCTCGCGATGCGCACGCTCGATACCGGCGTTCACGCGCGGATGCAGCCCGAAATCGTCCGCCGTGACGATCAGGGCGCGACGGCCCGAGCGTGTCACGGTCTTACGCCTCGTGCGCCCGCAGGAAGCGGAAGAACTCGACGCCTTCGCGCAGACGGCGCTTCATCATGTCCCAGCTCGTCAGCATCTCGCGCACGATCTCCCAGATCTTCGACGGGCGGAAGTAGAACTGCTTATAGAACTGCTCGAGATGGTGATAGATCTCGTCGCGCGACAGATGCGCATAGCCGATCGCCGCGAGCTGCACGCCTTCCTTGCTCACGAGGTTGATCGTCTTGTTCTCTTCCATCCAGCCGTTCTCCACGGCTTGCTTGTAGAGCGTCGTGCCCGGATAAGGCGCGGCGAGCGAAACCTGGATCGTGTGCGGGTTGATTTCCTTCGCGTACTCGATCGTCTTTTTGATCGTCTCTTTCGTTTCGCCCGGCAGGCCGAGGATGAACGTGCCGTGGATCTTGATGCCGAGCTTCTTGCAGTCCGCGCTGAAGCGGCGCGCGAAATCGGTGCGCACGCCCTTCTTGATGTTCACGAGGATCTGGTCGTCGCCCGATTCGAAGCCGACGAGCAAAAGACGCAGGCCGTTTTCCTTCATGACCTTGAGCGTCTTGTACGGCACGTTCGCCTTCGCATTGCACGACCACGTCATGCCGAGCTTGCCGAGACCGATCGCGATCGCTTCGGCACGCGGCAAGTCGTCGGTGAACGTGTCGTCATCGAACATGAGTTCCTTGACTTCCGGCATGTTGTCGCGGATCCACTTCGCCTCTTCGAGCACGTTCTCGACCGAGCGCGTCCGGTAGCGGTGGCCGCTGACCGTCTGCGGCCACAGGCAGAACGTGCAGCGCGACTTGCAGCCGCGGCCCGTGTAGATCGACACGTACGGGTAGTTCAGGTAGCCGATGAAATAGTTGTCGATCTTCAGATCGCGCTTGTAGATCGGCGCGACGAACGGCAACTCGTCCATGTTCTCGAGGATAGGACGCGCTTCGTTGTGCTCGATCGAGCCGTCCTTCGCACGCCACGAGAGGCCCTTGATCTCGGCGAACGGCTTGCCTTCGGCGAGTTCCTTGCAGGTGAAGTCGAACTCCTCGCGGCAAACGAAATCGATCGCTTCGGTGGCCGTGAGCGAGTTGTGCGGATCGACCATCACCTTCGCGCCCACCATGCCGACGAGCACGGACGGCTTGCGCTTCTTGAGGTCCTCCGCAAAGAGCGCATCGGTCGGGAACGACGGCGTGCTCGTATGGATGATGACGAGATCGTAGCCGTCGCAGATTTTCAACGTTTCTTCGACGGACAAGCCATCGGCCGGCGCATCGAGCACGCGGCTGCCAGGCACGAGCGCCGCGGGCTGCGCGAGCCAAGTCGGATACCAGAACGAGCGGATTTCGCGCTTGGCCTGATAGCGCGACCCGGCTCCGCCATCGAAACCGTCATACGACGGGGCCTGCAAGAATAGCGTTTTCATGGATGATGCTCCGGCACCCCTTTGGGGCAATGCTGATGTTAGTAAGACGACGGCCGCGTCATGCGGCCACCGGCGAAAGACGAATATGATTCACGGTACGGTACGGTCAGGACCCGTCCGACCCCTCGGCCACCCGCGCAACCACGGGCATGCGCGCTCCGCGCCAAACCACGTGCGAGCCGAATGCGGCGACGAACCACTGCGCGGCGAGTAGCGCGTCGCGCAGCGGCACGAGCGGCAGATCGCGCCAGAATTCGCCGCGCTCGCGCGCCGCGCGGGCATGCAAGCCGATGCGCGCGGCGGCGCCGAGCGCCGACGAGACGACGAGCACGGCCTCGCGCAGACCGGTTCCGCCGTGAGCAGCGAGCAACGCGCCGGCCAGCAGCCACGGCGAGGTGAACGTGATGAACAGGAACGCGAAGCCGAGCGGGTTGATCGAGCGAATCGTGCGCAGCCAGCGCGTCTCGCGCTGCCAAAGCGTATTGAAATCGGGCTCGATGACGTCGGTGTCGACGACGATTTCCGACAGCACCGTCGCCATGCCGCGCTGGCGCGTGTACTCGGCGAGCCAGTAATCGTCTGCCAGACAGTCCTTCAGCGCGTCGAATCCGCCGATATCGGCCAGCACGCTCGAGCGCAGCGCGAGCGTCGCGCCGAATCCGAAGCTGCGCGAGCCGCCGGCGTGCGCAATGCGCACCGACGGCGCGAACCATTCGTTGATGAACTGCGCACCCACGCGTGTCCAGAATCCGCCGACGCTCTTCGCGTGATAAAGGCACGTGACGATACCCACCTGCGGATCGGCGAGCGGCGCCGTCACGGCTTCGAGGTAATCGGGCGCGACGGCGATGTCGCTATCGGCCAGCACGATCAGCGGATGCTTTGCGCGCGCCGCCAGATTCATCAGATTGCTGACCTTGAGGTTGTGTCCGTGCACGCGAGAATCGATCACGAGCGAAATGTCGCGCTCGGGGAACGCCGCCTGCAGCCGGCGCACGACGGCAATCGCGGGATCGGCCGACGACGACACGCCGAACAGCAACTGATAGCACGGATGCGTCTGCTCGCAGAACGTCGAAAGGTTTTCGTAAAGACGCGGCTCCGCCCCGCACAGCGGCTTGAGCACGCTCACGGGTTCCCTCGGCAGGCGCATCCCGCTCCCACGCGCGCCCTGCCGCGGCGAACGCTGCATGAGCGCGCGCGCCGACGGCAACGCCAGCGCGGCCACGACGACATAGGCCGTCGCCACGCAGCATAGCGCCACGAGCACCCAATCCCATGCGGAGGTCGGCGAGAACGGAGTCATCGCACGCCCCCTTCGCGGGCCACGCGCACCGGTGCGCCGGCCGCCGCGCGCGCGCGGCGCCGGGACGAACGGTTCGATGAGACGCTTGCTGGCACGTTGGCAACTCCTTCGTTCTTCTCGACGTGCGGTGCGAAGCTTCGCCGGGCTCGCGCGCCGGCCGCTTTCGCGTCGCGTGGATGTTCGCGCGCCGTGCGTGAGGACAATGAGCGGGAGCGCGCGGAAACGGTGGCGCGCACAAGGCACAGGGCCGGCTCGAGGACCGCGCGACGCGCGCGCTCTAATTGTCAAACGCTGGCAAAGCGAACATGAAGCGCGCCGAACCCCGGCTCGGGCGTCAAACCGACCGCTCGACCGGCTGCCGGCGCGCTTTGTAATCTTTGGAAACGGGCAATTGTATCAGTGCGTGCGGCAACACGCTGAACGCCGGCGCTATGCGGCGCTATTTCGTCGGATGAGCGCAACGCCGAACCGCCGCCCGCGGTTTTCCATGCATTTCCCGGGCCGTTTCGGAATCATGCGGGTATGCCGCCGGGCGAACGGCACGCGGTCAGGCCCGGAACGTGCGGGCGGCGCCCGATGACGCGACGCAACAATTCATGTATCTTGCATAAATAGCGGGGCTTTCTCTGGCGAGCCGCGGGCCGGGGCCGTATCGACGGAACGGACCGCACCGCTTCGAGCCATAGGCGCTTCATGCGAGCACACTCATCATGAAAAACGTCTTGAGCATTCAACCGCACGTCGTCTTCGGCCACGCGGGCAACAGCGCAGCCGTCTTTCCGATGCAGCGGCTCGGCGTGAACGTCTGGCCGCTCGATACGATGCAGTTCTCGAATCACATGCAGTACGGTCACTGGGCCGGCAGCTCGATCGATCCGCCGCAGATGGCCGAGCTCGTCGAAGGGATCGGCACGATCGGCATGCTTCGGCGCTGCGATGCGATCGTCTCCGGCTATCTCGGCTCGAAGGCCCACGCGCAGGCCGTCGCGGACATCGTGCGCACCGTCAAGGCGACGAATCCCGAGGCCTGGCACTTTTGCACGCCCGTCATCGGGGCCGGTGCCGGTGCGAGCGTCGACGCCTATCTGCTCGAGACGATGCCCGCGCTCGCCGATGGACTTTCGCCGACGCACGACACGCTGCAAAAGCTCGTCGGCCGCACGATCGAAACGGTCGACGAAACCGTCGCGGCGTGCCGGGAGATCATCCGCGGCGGGCCTCAGATCGTGCTCGTCAAGCAGCTCATCGACCGCAATAGCCCGGCCGACCGCGTCAACTTGCTCATCGTGACCGAGCGCGAAGCGTGGATGACGCAGCATCCGCGCTATCCGTTCGCGCGCCAGCCCGTCGGCGTAGGCGAGTTGACGAGCGCAACGTTCGTGGCGCGGCGCCTGACCGGCGATTCGCTGCGCACCGCGTTCGAGCACGCGGTTTCCGCCGTGCATGCCGTCCTGAAAGCGACTTACGCCGCGGGCCGCTACGAACTCGAGCTCGTCGCGGCGCAAGACGATATCGCCAAGCCGCGCGAGTGGCTCGGCGCGTGGGCGATCGGCGCGGGTTGAAGGGTTGGAGCCATGTTCGGCCGCTACGTTCGAATCGCGGCGCTAACCGATGGAGCGGTATCGCGAGCCGCGCGTTGCCGTCCTATCTGCAGCATCGCGATGCTGGCGAGGATCAAAACGATGGCCGCCACTTCCCAAATCCCGACCTTCTCGCCCGCGATCCAGCCGATCAGCAGCGCGACGGTCGGCGTAATATAGGTCGCCCCCGAGGCCGCCACCGCGCCAAGTTCCTGAAGCAGGTAGTAATAGATCAGGAACGCGGCCCCGGTTCCGAGCACGCCGAGTCCGATCACGACGCTCAAAGCCGCGCGCGGATCGTGGGTAATCCGACCCATACCCGAATAGTTCGTCGTCACGAGCAGGATCGACAACGCGAGCCCCATCTGCCAAGTGGCCAGCGCGACGGGCGGCAAGTTGTGCGGCGCCAGAAAGCGACGCACATAAACATACGAAATGCCGAGAACGACCGCGCTCGCCAACATCCAGTAGACGCCGTCGAGATCTATCGGGTTGTTCGCCCCTTCCCAAGGCCGCGCAATCAACACGATGCCTGCAAAGCCCACGGCAACCCCGAGCCCCATCATGGCGTTCAGCTTTTCGGTGCGCAGGAAGAGAACGGACGCAATTGCGGTAAAAATGGCGATCGACCCGCCCAGCACGCCCGCCACACCGGAGGGTAGTAACGCCGTGCCCTTGATGACGGCCACATAGTAGAAGGCCGTCGCGATTGCCGCCATCACGAAGAAATGCGGCAGGTGCCGCACCTGGCTACGATGAATCACCCCAGTGCGCCAAGCTGCGAACGCAAGCGGAAGGAAACCAAAGAATACGCGTAGCAAGGCCACTTGAGCCGGGCTGATCCACGCCGTCGCCCATTTCATGTAGATGAAGTTCGATCCCCACAGGAGACCGAGAAAAACGAACGCGACTTTGGTGAGTTTCACGGTGCGCACCTCGACTGAAATGACAGGATTCTTTACATCCGAATCTCCAATCAACGGCCGCAACTCGTGGCCTAAAGACGACCCGATAACTGACCGGCTGGTGAAAAATCATACATAAAATCGATCCATTGTCGGCAACCATCGTGAAGATCGATCGAATATCCTACCCACGGGCCGCACGTCACGGCCCGCTCGCGCTCGCAACGGCGCACGATGAATCGCCTAGCCGCGAAAGCGGCTCGGCGCGTGTCCGATCGATACCGCTCGGCGTCGAACTTCAGTCGAGCTTGAACCGCCCGACGGCGGGCGGCGAGATTGCGCGCTGCAGCGCAAAAAAATGCTACGAATAGCGGTGAATACCGGGAAGCGGCAGCGCGCGGGAGCTGCGATCGATTCGCGATCGCCTCGATTTATCCGGCTGTGCCGAAATGCGCATAGGAATCGTCGCGAAAGGTCAAGACGGAGCGATATTGGCTTTCTATAGTCGCTCGAAACGATCGCGGCGGCGCCTCTCGCGTCGCGCGGTCCGATCAACACACGCCCTGCAGGAGGTGACCGCCACACGCCGTGAAGCTGTCAAGACGAACAAGAGCCGTGCACCGGCCGCTGCCCCGAAGGCGCCCAGCGCTACGAGCAGGCTTGATGCCGGCATGCACGCCACCGCAGTGAATTCATGCTTGCCGACAAAGGAAACAACATGCGTTTTGCGAAGACCCTCTCCCCTATCGCAGTTGCAGTTGGAGCATTGCTCGCGCTCGCGCCGCTTGCCTCTCGCGCGGACACCGTCGTGAAAATCGGTTTTGCCGCTCCGCTCACCGGGCCTAATGCGAGCTACGGCAAAGACCTGGAAGACGGCGTAAAAATGGCGCTCGACGACGCCAAAGCGCAGGGCGTCAAGATCAACGGCCAGCCCGTTTCGTTCGAACTCGTCGCCGAAGACGATCAAGCCGACCCGCGCGTGGGCGTGCAAGTCGCGCAAAAGCTCGTGGATGAAGGCGTTTCGGTCGTCGTCGGCCACTTCAACTCGGGCACGACGATCCCGGCTTCCGAGCTCTACGAAAAAGCCGGCATTCCGGACATCGACCCGGCGGCCACGAACCCGACCATCAGCGGGCGCGGTTTCAAGAATATCTTCATGGTGATCTCGAGCGACGCGCAAAACGCGGGCACGGCCGGCACCTACGCGGTGAAGACGACCAAGGCCAAGCACATCGCCGTCATCGACGACCGCACCGCATTCGGGCAAGGCGAAGCCGATGAATTCGTGAAGGCCGTGAAGGCCGCCGGCGGCGATATCGTCGATCGTGAGTACACGACGAATCAGGCAACGGACTTCAAGACGCAATTGACGAACATCAAGGGCAAGAATCCCGACCTGATCTTCGTCGGCGCGCTCAATCCGCAGGCCGCCGGCATCATGAAACAGATGAACCAGTTGGGGATCAAAGCGCAGTTCGTCGGCGGCGGCGGGGTGAAGGACATCGACTTCATCAAGCTCGCGGGCGACGTGTCGGAAGGCGCGATGGCGTGGGAATATGGCCGTCCGCTCGACAGCACGCCGGTGGGCTCGAAGTTCGCGGAACGCTTCAAGCAAAAGTTCGGCGTGGACGTGCTCTCGTACGCGCCGTTCGGCTATGACGCCGCGTGGGCGGCGATCAAGGCCATGCAGGCGGCGAACTCGACCAAGCCCGACGACTATCGCCCGAAGCTGCAAAGCATCAGCTTCGACGGCATCACGGGCCATATCGCGTTCAATCCGAACGGCTCGCTCAAGAACGGTTCGTCCACCGTCTATCAAGTCAAAGGCGGGCAGTGGGTAACGGTGAAGACGGTCAGCGGTCTTTGATCGCCCTCGCCGGTCCGCCGCATCCGCGGGCAGGCCGGACCTTCGGCGCGGTGCCATTGGGCACCGCGCTTTTTTCGCACGTCCGTTTCTCGCATTTTGGTTCGAGGTATCAATGGTTTCGAAGATCGTAGTCGTGGGGGGCGGCGTCATCGGCAGCGCCGTGGCGTACTTTCTGCGCAGTAGCGACCCGAGCGTCGACGTGACCGTGCTCGAGCGCGATCCGAGCTACGCGCGCGCCTCGTCGGCCTTGTCGGCAGCTTCGATCCGCCAACAGTTCTCGACGCCGCTGTCGGTGCAAATGTCGCTGTACGGCATCGAGTTCCTGCGCTCGATCGGCGAGCGGCTCGCCGTCGGCGGTGAAGCACCGTCGATCGATTTGCATGAAGGCGGCTATCTCTTTCTCGCCACGCCGGCCGGCGAATCGATCCTGCGGGCGAACCATGCGCTGCAAACGTCGCTCGGCGCGCAGATCCGCTACTTGCCGCAAGGCGAGCTGCAAACGACGTTTCCGTGGCTGAATACGGAAGATCTCGTGGCCGGCACCTACGGCGTATCGGGTGAAGGCTGGTTCGACGGCTATGGGCTCGTGCAGGCATTGCGCAAGAAGGCGCAATCGCTGGGCGCGCGCTACGTCGCGAGCGATGCCACGAGCGTGCGGCGCGCGGGCCGACGCGTGACGCACGTGATGACGGCAAGCGGCGACGCGCTCGAATGCGACGTGATGGTCAACGCGGCGGGCCCCTGGGCGCGTCGCGTAGCGGACATGCTCGGTATCGAGCTACCCGTCCATGCGCGCCGTCGCAGCATCTTCAACGTGAGCTCGCCGGCCAAGCTGGAACGTTGTCCGCTGCTGATCGATCCGACCGGCGTTTACTTCCGGCCAGAGGGAAAGACCTACATCTGCGGGACGTCGCCGAGCGCCGATCGCGACCCTGACGATCTGCCGCTCGACGAAGTCGATCACGCGCTGTTCGACGACGTCATTTGGCCGACGCTGGCGCATCGCGTGCCGCAATTCGAAGCGCTGCGCGTCGAGCACGCTTGGTCCGGTTACTACGAATACAACGTGTTCGACCACAACGCGATCATCGGCTACCACCCCGACGTGGAAAACTGCGTGTTCGCGAACGGGTTCAGCGGCCACGGCCTGCAACAAGGCCCCGCAACGGGGCGCGGCGTCGCAGAGCTGATCTTGCAGGGCCGCTTCGTCTCGCTCGATCTCTCGCCGCTCGGCTTCGAGCGCGTGCTGGAAAACCGTCCCGTCGTCGAGCGCAACGTCGTTTAGCGCAGCGAGCATTTGAAGAATTCGTAGGAGCATTCGAGCGCCGCCTCGCAACGACGAGGCGGCCTTTTGCCGCCCTCTCGCCGGTCAGCTCAGCCCCCCCCCAGTCACTCGCGACTGTCACATTCCCTTCCCACATGCGTCACGGTCGGCCGGTATCGTTGCCGGCAGTCGCTCTCGCGGCATTCACGTTCGACCCAACCACGAGCAGACGAAGACGAGGCGCAAAAGCGCCCAGACCACACCGCTACGCTTCCGATCCCCGCAGTTGTCTGTCTTAGTCAACGGAGATTTACATGAAGCGACATGAGAAGGTCAGAGGTGGTCCCGCAATCGTGCGCGCCGGCTTGACGGTCAGCGCGCTTTCGCTCGCGCTTGCCGGCGCGTTGCTGCCCGCGCTCGCCGCGAGCCAACCGCAACAGACTGCCGATCCGTCCACGGCAACGATGACGCCGATCAAGCACGTGATCGTCATCGTCGGCGAAAACCGCACGTTCGACCAAGTGTTCGGCGCGTATAAGCCACGCGCCGGCCAGAGCATCGACAACCTGCTCTCGAAGGGCATCATCACCGCCGACGGCCGGCCGGGCCCGAACTTTGCGTTCGCCGCGCAGAACACCGCGCAAGCCGTGGATCCGACGCGCTTCGAAATGAACCCTGGCGGCAAGAAGCCGTATAGCGTATTGCCCGCGCCCAACACCGGCTCCGCCCCGACCGCCGCAAGCGATACGAACCCGCCGCCGTTCGCGACGCTCGCCGCGGCGCAAGCCGCCGAAGGCGCCGTGCTCGAACCGCAAGACGTCGCACAACTGACGACCGGCGCGACGGGCCTGCCGAGCGGCGTGCCCGACACGCGCTTCGGCGCGAACACGTTCAATCTACCGAACGGCCCGTATCAAATCTCGCGGGTCGGCCCGAACTACGACCAATACGTGGCAAGCCCCGTGCATCGCTTCTATCAAGCTTGGCAACAAGCCGACTGCAGCATGACGCGCGCAAGCTGGAAGAATCCGAGCGGCTGCGCGATGGATCTATTCCCGTGGGTCGAAACCTCGATCGGCGCCGGCAGCAACGGCAAGCCGCAGCCGGCCAACTTCAACGATCAAACGACCGGTGAAGGCTCGACGGCGCTCGGCTTTTACAACGTGAACACGGGCGACATGCCGTACTTCGCCGAACTCGCCCGCAAGTTCACGATCAGCGACAACTACCACCAACCCGTCATGGGCGGCACGGGCGCGAACAGCATCATGATCGGCACCGCCGACGCGCTCTACTACACGGACGGACATGGGCACGCCACGACGCCGCCTTCGAACGAAATCGAGGATCCGCGCCCGCGCGCCGGCACGAACAACTGGTACGCGCAAGACGGCTATTCGGGCGGCTCGTACAGCAACTGCTCCGATCTCTCGCAGCCGGGCGTCGGAGCGATCCACAGCTATCTGAATGCGCTGCCGTATCACCCCAAGGCGAACTGCGCACCCGGTGCCTACTATCTGCTGAACAACTACAATCCCGGCTACAACGGGGACGGCACGGTCAACGCGAGCAATTTCACGATTCCGCCGTCGCCCGTGCGCACGATCGCGGACACGCTGCTCGCCAAGGGCGTTTCATGGAAGTACTACGGGGAAGGCTGGAACTCGTTCGTCGCCAATTCGCCGAAGAGTCCGTATTGCAACATCTGCAATCCGTTCCTCTATGAAACGGCGATCATGACGAAGCCCGCGCTCGTCAAGGCCCACTTGCAAGACACGACCGACCTCTATGCCGACATCGCCAGCGGCAACTTGCCGGCCGTGTCGTTCGTGAAGCCGGGCGGTCTGCTCGACGGTCACCCCGCTTCGTCGAAGTACGGCCTGTTCGAGGCATTTTCGCGCAAGCTCATCGATTCGGTGCGCAGCAATCCGAAGCTGTGGGCATCGACGGCGATCTTCATCACGAACGACGAAGGCGGCGGCTACTACGATTCGGGCTATATCCAGCCGGTCGATTACTTCGGCGACGGCCCGCGCATTCCTCTGATCATCGTCTCGCCCTACTCGCGCGGGGGCCGCGTCGTGCACCAGTACAGCGATCACGTTTCGCTCGTGAAATTCATCGAGCGCAACTGGCAGCTCACGCCGATCACGAACCGCAGCCGCGACAATCTGCCGAACCCGGTGCAAACGTCGTGGAATCCGTATGTCCCGGTCAATGCGCCTGCGCTCGGCGACTTGTTCGACGCGTTCCGCTTCGGTCATCGGCATCACGGCGACGGCGACGGTGACGGTGACGACAACGGTCAGAGCCATCAAGGCGGTGCGGGTTGGTCGCCGTTCTGATCCCCGAGGCCTGAACGACACCGTCCGGCTCACCCAGTAGAAGAAGGGACGCGCGGCACGGAACACTCATGCCGCGCGTCGTTCTCGGGTGGCGCCGGGGTGGCGCCGGAACGGCGCTCGAGTTGCTACCGGCCGTCTGCGATTCAATGCATCGCTCGCGCGCCGATCGCCTGCACGATGATTTGAGCCGACGTGTCGCGTTGAACGCGCACGAGCGTATCGCGCATCGCATCGAAGTCCTTCGGCGTGCAGACTTGCCCGCCGAAATCGGCCCGCAGCCGGCGCGAGATCTGAACGACGCGCGAAACGGGATCGACTACGTACTGCGCGCTGTAGTCGATCGGCCCCGCGCCGATCGCGACGTCCGAAGGGACATAGACGAGCTTCACGTCGCGCGGCAACGTCACCGTTCCGTGCTCGGCGAACGTGCCGCCGATGCACACGTACGACTGCGTGCGCGTGGAATTGGCCAGCCAATCGCCTACCTGCGACCCGATCCCGCCCGCGAAGCTCGATAACGCCGGCAGCGCCGTCATGCCGTCGTTCCAGACGACGTGCTCGAGTGTGCCCGTCATCGCGACGGCAAACGGGCCGCTCGTGGCACCGGCGTCGCCGGTCTCGATCGAAGCGGTCCCGCGCAACCCTGTCCTTCGCAGCCGCTCATAGGCGATTTCGGCAGCATGCGCACGCGTGGCACGCCGAAAGACGTTGCGCTCGAGCTCGGCAGTAAAGCCGTCGTCTTCCACGCGATAGCCGTAGCGTGCATTGCCGCGCTCGTCGATCTCGAGATCGACGCGGGCATCGCGCCCGCGCACCTGCGTGGCGGGCGTTCTCGTCAACACGCCGTCATCGACGAGCAGCGCGGGCCGATCCATTACGCTCGGGGGCAAGAACCCGAACGCAATGCCGCCGCCGGACGTCGTATCGGCGAAACGGCCAAGCTCGGGAATCCAGACGATGACGTGATTGATCGCCCCCGCGCCGTATCCGGGCACGGCCGGCAACGTATAAACCGGACCAAGGCCGATCAAGGCGGGCTCGCTGCGAATGCCGACCGCCGCGAGCAACGCGCCGAACAGCGCGACATGATCCTTGCAGTCGCCATAGCGGTGGTGCAGGACGTCGATGACACGATGCGGTTTCGCTGCCGTCTCGCCGAGAAACAGCGCGACGTAGCGGATATTCGCCCGTGTCCAGTCGTAAAGGCGCGCGGCCTTCGTCCACTCGTCGGGGGCATCGTGCGTCAGTGCGCGCGCCAATGCGACGACCTGAGGGTCGCTCGCGGTCGGGTCCGCCGCATCGGCGCGGTATCGCGCCGCGAATGCGGCGTAGCTCGGCACCGTCGTCACCATGAGCCGGTCGCCATCGTTCGCTTCGCCGACGGCGCCGTGCTCGATGCGCGCAAACGGCCCATGGCGATAATCGAACTCGTATCGCGTTCGCCCGCGATCGGTGACGGGATCGCGCGCGACGTAACCGCGCGCATCGGCGTAAAGCGGCATGTCGGCAGGCAAATCGAAGACGAGACGCTGATCGAGCACCGGGTCCCGGGCCGGCACCGCGAAATATTCGAATACGCCGGGCTGCATCGCCTTGCGCGATTTGCGAAACGTCAGATGCTCGCGCCAGCCCGGCTCGATCCCCGGAAAGATGACCGTGCGCAGCACGCCGTCTTCGAACGTCGGCGCACCAGCCGCGCGCGGCTCTTGCACGTCGCGGATCGCATCGGGGCCGACCGGATGCACCCCGCCTCGCGGATCGATCGATTCGGCGGAAAGCGCATCGATGCGCTCGATGTCCTTGTTGAACCAGACATAGCGCTGCGCGATGTCGTCCACACCCGCGACGGTGTTGGCCCGCAGCGTCGTCTCGTCGTTTTCGACGACAGAGCCGTCGCGCGCGACGGTGAAGACGTGCACGTCGGACTCGATCGTCGCGGGCGCGGTGTCTTCCGCGCGTGCCTCCGACGGCGAGGCCCGAGCCGCGGTGCCGGCTTGCGCGACGATGCACGACAGCAGACAGGCGATGACGCGAAGCGCCGCCGCGCGTCGCCGGCTCGGGCTCGGGCTCAGGCTCGGGCAATGCGGACGAAAGGCCCGCTCGCACGTCTTCATGACTGCCAGCGCGCTCGGTACGCGCGCGGAGCAATGCCGAACTCGGCTCTGAACGCCCGGTTGAAATTCGACAGATCGGCGAAGCCGCAATCGAATGCGACGTCGACGATCTTGCCGGGCGCATCGGCCAGCCGCTGCGCCGCGGCCCGCAACCGCGAACGTAGAACGTACTGATGCGGTGTCACGCCCGTCGCGCGCTCGAACGTGCGCAGGAAGTGATAAGGGCTGAGCCCGGCGTCCTCCGCCAGCGTATCCAAGCCGAACTCGCCGTCAGGACGCGCCTCGATCTGCCTCACCGTCTCGATGACGCGCGCGAGTGCGGCGGGCGCGACGCGCTTCGCATCGGTCCGCGGCACGATCCCAGTGAGCCGCACGACGCGGATCGCGAGCGCTTGCGCCATCTCGTCCCATGCCAAGCCGGGGAGTCGGTCGAGCCCCGATGCGGCCGTCGCGCCCGTGCTCGCCGCGGCAACGAACGGCGCAAGCGCCTGCGACGGCTCGATACGGGCCGCGCCGAATGCAGGCGCGGGACCGGCGCCACCGGCGTCGGCAAACAAACGCTCGAAGTATTCCGGCCGATAGCGAAACGCGATGCAGCGATCGCCGGCTCGATGGCGATGGCCGCATTCGAAACATTCGCCGGCATGGCCGAGCATGACCGCGCCGGGCGTCATCAACGCACGGCCCGTTTCCGACCGGTATTCGAATGCACCGGCGGCAACGAGCGCAATGCAGAAAGCCTCATGGTGCTCCTCGAACGCATGGTCGCCGGGGCCGCACGTGCATAGTACGTCGGCCACTTCCCAGCCCCGGCCGCGCGCGAGGGTACGCGGCTCGGTCGTCCCGGCCGCCGCGTCGCGCGCGCGCCGCACGAGCGCGCGTTCCAGATCCAGCGCAATTTTTGCCAAGATTCGCCTCGCTGAACGCCCTATCGTGATCGCACCTTCCGCGTGTGCCGCAGCATGGGACACGCGGCGTCACGACACTTCGCCAAGGAGATCATCGATGAGCCCTATCGAAAGCCTCACCCCCGAAGCCTTGCTGCCCGCCCTCGCCGCCCCCGGCCGCGCGGCCGGCATCGAGGAAGCCGACGACGTCTACGGTTGGCTGGTCGGCAGTTGGTCGCTACAGGTGCTGCATTATCGCGGATGCGACGTGCGTAGCGAACGTTTGACCGCCGAAGTGCACGCCGGCTGGGTGCTCGAAGGACGCGCCATACAGGATGTCTGGATTATGCCTTGCCGCGAGGATCGCCGCGCGGGCCGGATGGCGCGTGACCCGCTGAACGACATGTACGGCTCGACGCTGCGCATGTGGGACCCGGCCCTGCGCGCTTGGCGCATTGCGTGGAACAATCCCGCGACCGGCCATCGCGAAACGCAGATCGGCCGGCGAATCGCC
The DNA here is from genome assembly GCF_051953955.1 of Trinickia sp. Classification (GTDB taxonomy): domain Bacteria; phylum Pseudomonadota; class Gammaproteobacteria; order Burkholderiales; family Burkholderiaceae; genus Trinickia. The sequence continues at coordinate 83,752 of NZ_JBQCIF010000015.1, forward strand.
GAAGAAATCGTGCAAACGGGAGCCCGCGCCGATGGTCAGGCGACGCGCTGGCGCTTCACGGAAATCACAGCGAACGGCTTTCATTGGATCGGCGAAGCGCTCGACGCCGACGGCAAGACCTGGCGACTCGAAGGCGAGTTCATCGCCACGCGCATCAACGCGTAGCCTAGCGTAGCAGTAGCGCACTGCTTCCGATACGCATCATCAGCGCGCGCCTCGAGCACCCTCCTCCAAGGCGCGGCGCAACGAGAGCCCGATGGCCAGCGCCGCCAGCTCGATCTGAGCCGGACTCGGGCAGCTCGGCGCAATGCGCAAGTGCCGATCACGCGGATCGACGCGATACGGAAACGCCGCGCCGGCGGGCGTCAGCACCACGCCTGCTTGGGCAGCCAGTTCGACGGTCCGCTTCGCATGGCCGTCGGGCACGAACAAGCTCACGAAATAGCCGCCTTTCGGCTTCGTCCATGATACGCCGGGGACATCGCCGAGCAACGCCCGCAACGACGCATCGAGCGCTTCGAACTTCGGCTGCAAAATCGCCCGATGACGCTGCATCAACCGCTCGAGCCCGGCGCGGTCCCGCAAATGATGGACGTGCCGCAGCTGGTTCAGCTTATCGGGCCCGATGGTGCGCACGGAGACGCAGCGCTGCCACCAATCGATGTTGCCCGGCGATGAGGCGAGAAACGCAAGCCCGCCGCCTCCGAACGTCACTTTCGAAGTCGAAGCGAAGACGAGCGCGCGGTCGGGATGACCAGCCTCGGTGCAGGCAGCCACGATGTCGGGTGTGGCGTACCGCTCCTGCGTCAAATGATGAAAGCGGTAAGCGTCATCCCACAGCAGGAAAAAATCGGGCGCCGCCGCCCGCATGCGCGCAAGACGCCGCACCGTTTCATGCGAATAGATCGCCCCCGTGGGATTGCCGTAGAGCGGCGTGCACCAGATGCCCTTGATCGCGGGGTCTGCCGCGACGAGCGCCTCGACGCGCTCCATATCGGGACCGTCGTCGTTCGTCGGCACTGCGATCATGCGAATGCCGAGCGCTTCGCAGATCGCGAAGTGCCGGTCGTAGCCAGGCACCGGACACAAGAATGCGACGTCGGCGGTGCGCGCCCACGGCTCGCCCTGAGCAGTGCCCCGCAGCATCGCGAACGCGAGTGCATCGTGCATGAGCTCGAGGCTCGAATTACCGGCCGCGACGACTTGATCCGCAGGCAGCCCGAGCAATTGCGCGCCCAGCTCTCGCGCTTCGGGCAAGCCGAGCACGTGACCATAGTTGCGGCAATCGATTCCGTCGCGCGATCGATACCCGGCCTGCCCCACGTCGTCGATCAACGCCTGCGAAAGATCGAGTTGCTCGGGGGCGGGCTTGCCGCGCGTCATATCGATCGAAAGGCGCTGCGCCTTGAATTCCTCGTAAGTCATCGTCATCGCTCGTCCAATGTGGAAAAGGGTCGAACCGCCCGGTGCGATCGAGTATGACGATTCCCCTGCCTTCAGACAAACGCGTTATATTGATCTTGGCCTTCAGATTTTCTGATGGCACAAAGTCATAACCTCCGACATCGTGAAAACACTCGATTTGGATGTGCTGTCGATGGTCGTGGCCGTCGCCGATGCGGGCAGCTTCGTGCGCGGCGCGGCCCTCGTCCATCGCTCGCAGTCGGCCGTGAGCATGCAGGTCAAAGCCCTCGAGCAGGCACTCGGCAAGCCCCTGTTCGAGCGGCACCCACGCAGCGTCGTGCCGACGCAGGAGGGCCTCGTGCTGGCCGATTACGCGCGGCGCATGCTGGCGCTGCGCGACGAAGCGTGGGCCGCGCTCGTGCATCCGGACGTGAAGGGGCGCGTAGTCATCGGCGTGCCCGACGACTACGCGTCATCGCTGCTGCCGCCCGTTCTGCGCAAGTTTTCGGCGATCTACCCCAAGGTGGAAATCCAGGTGATCGGGCTGCCCAGCCACGCGTTGGCTCCGCTCGTGAACGAGGACAAGGTCGATCTGGCCTGCATGACGCGCGTCAAAGGCATCCGCGGCAAACGGGTGCGGCTCGAGCCGATCGTCTGGGCCGGCGCGCCGCGCGGGTCCGCTCCCTGGCGAGAGCGCCCCCTGCCGATCGCCGTATTCGCCTCGGGCAGCGTCGCGCGAGAGAACGCGATTCGCGCACTCAAGCAAGCGCGGATTGCCCACCGAACGTCCTACGAGAGCCCAAGCCTGCTCGGTCTCTTCAGCATGGTCGAAGCGGGGCTCGCCGTGGCGCCGATCGCGCGCTGCGCCATGCCTGAACGGTTCGTCGAGCTAGGGCGCGCCCACGGGCTGCCCGCCCTGCCGCCGCTGGAAATCGTGCTCGCCCGCAGCGCACGGTCGATGCGCCCCGAGTGCGACTTTCTCGCCGAGCAGATACTTCAGGAATTGAGGATTTGAAGACGCCGAGGCGGGCTGAAGACGCGAGGCGGAAGACGAGGCATCGCCCGCTTTGTTTCCCGGCAGTCAGAACAACGCGCGCTGACGCTGCTGGGCCATCGAAACGACGTCGAGTTCGTCCAGACGCTTGCGGGCCTTGGCCAAATCGTGCACTAGCTGGCGTTGCAACCAGGTTTCGGCGCCGCCGCCGAACGCCTTGTCGAGACGCAGCGCCATCTCGGGCGAAATGCCCGCCTTGCCGCTCAGGAGATTGGTCAGCGCCTGGCGGCTCACGCCGAGCACCGCCGCCCCCTCGGTCACGCTGAGGTTGTGCCGCTCGAGGCAGAGCTGGCGCACCACTGCGCCCGGATGAATGTTGTCGGTATCGGCCATGGGCCGAAACCATAGCGGCGAAGCGCTAGTCCGTCAATCGACAAGTGCCGATTGTCTACCGCGCGCATCACCGCACCGCACGGCGGATTGACAGAATCGAGGCGTTCGGCTCAACGCGAGTTCGAACGCGCGTGCCGCCCCGTCTCGCATCGCATGGCGGCGCATTGCCGCGGCCACGCGATCAAGCGGGCGGCAGCCGCGCGAGCGCCTCGTCGATCAGCGCATCGAGCAACGGCTCGATCCGTGCGGCGAGCGCATCGTCATAAGCGTAGGGACGCGTCTCCTGCATATAGGTGATTTGCGACAGTTCCAGCTGCACGGCATGGATGCCCTGTTCCGGCCTGCCATACTGCCGTGTGATATATCCGCCCTTGAACCGTCCGTTCGCCACCGCCGTATAGCCGCCGTGTCCGTTCACGCATGCGGCCAACGCCTCGGCCATCCCGGGCGCCGCACTCGTCCCGCCCGCCGTCCCGAAGTTGAAATCGGGCAACCGGCCCTCGAAAAAGCGCGGCACCTGCGAGCGAATCGAGTGTGCCTCCCACAGCAGCACCGCGCCATGCCGCGCTTTCATCTCGGCCAGCGTGCGCGCTAGCGCATCGTGATATGGCTGCCAGTATCGCGCGACGCGACGCGCGGCTTCGGCATCGGTCGGTTCGCCCCCGGGGTGATAAAGCAGTGCTTTCTCGAACGTATCGATCGGCAGCAAGCCCGTCGTATCCTGCCCCGGGTATAGGTTCGCGTTGTCGGGCGGACGATTGAGGTCGACGACGTATCGCGCGTGCGACGGCACGAGCAGCGACGCGCCGCGACGTGCCGCGAACGCATAGAGGCGCTCAAGATGCCAATCGCAGTCGTCGACGTGACGAGCGACTTCGGTCATCGTCGCGGCAATGTCGGCGGGAATGTGCGTGCCTACGTGCGGCATCGAAATCAACAGCGGCAGCGTGCCGGGCCGGACGGAAAACACGGCGGGTTCGAGCGTAGCGTTCATCGTGATGGTTCGATCGAGATTAAGCCTTCAATTGCGCGACGGCCTCGCGATAAGCCGCGTAAGCCTCGTCCTCGTCTTCGTGCCGGCCCTCGTGGACGACACGGCGGCCGCCCGTGTGCACTTCGGCGATCGGCGTGCCGCCGTGCTCGCAAAACACGATGCCTGAGAGCCAATCGCCCGGTTCGCGTCCGTGCAGGCTCGGATGCGCAACGTCGAGTATGAGCCAATCGGCGCGGCACCCCGGCGCCAGTGCGCCGACGGCTCGCCCGCTCGCCCTCGCACCGCCCGCGAGCGCTGCGTGAAAGAGGCGGTCGGCCACTTGCGGCCGCGCCTCGGACGCGAGCACGTTGCGTTGCCGCAGCATGAGACGCTGCCCGTATTCGAGCAATCGCAACTCCGCGCGCCAATCGACGGCAACGTGGCTGTCCGAGCCGATGCCGATACACCCGTTCGAGTCGAGGTACCGCCGCGCGGGAAACAGGCCGTCGCCGAGATTTGCTTCGGTCGTCGGGCAAAGCCCCGCCACGGCGCCGCTGGCCGCCAACGCGGCCGCCTCCGCCTCGTCTACGTGCGTGGCGTGCACGAGGCACCAGCGCGCGCCGACGTCGAAGCGATCGAGCAGCCAGGCGACAGGGCGTCGGCCGGTGGCGGCAACGCATTCGTCGACTTCGCCGGTCTGCTCGGCGATATGAATGTGGATCGGCGCGCCGGGCAGATGAGCGTCGAGCCCATGGAGCAGCGCTCGCAGCGAGGCTTCGGATACCGCCCGCAGCGAATGCGGCGCCACCCCGTAGGCCAATGCGCCGTTCGCCGGCCGCTCGCGCCGCAGCGTCAGCAACAGATCGAGCAGCGATTCCGGCGTATTGAGGAAGCGCCGCTGATCGGGGCGCGGCTCGCGCTTGCCGAAGCCGCTGTACTGATAGAGCACCGGCAGCATCGTCATCCCGATGCCGGCTTGCGCTGCGGCATCGACGACACGCTGCCCGAGTTCCGCCGCGTTTGCATAACGGCTGCCGTCTTGTGCGTGATGCACGTAATGAAACTCGCAGACGGACGTGTAGCCGGCCTTGAGCATCTCGACGTAGAGCCATCGTGCGATCGCTTCGAGCCGCTCGGGCGTGATCCGCGCGGCGAACCTGTACATCAGGTCGCGCCAGCTCCAAAAGTTCTCGCTCGCGTGCGCACGATATTCGGCGAGGCCAGCCATGGCCCGCTGAAACGCGTGCGAATGCAGGTTCGGCATGCCCGGCACGATCGGTCCATCGGCATGCCCGACACCGGCCGGCGCAGCGACGCCTGGCGTAACGGCCTCGAGGATACCTTCGTCGTTCCATTCGAGCAGCACGTCGCGCCGCCACCCCTGCGGGAGATAGGCGTGCGCCGCGAACAGCGCGTGGCGATCGTTCCTCACTTCGTCGTCCTTTCGAGCGAATCGGCCCGAGAATCGGCCCCCGCATCGGGCCGGCCTGCCGCCGATCCGGCCGGGGCGCGATGAACCGTTGCTCCCGCACGCACGACGCGTGCCGCCAGCGGACGGCCTATCCAGTAAGCGAGCTCGGCCAGCGTACTGACCGACCAAGCAACGAAGTCGGCCTGCCGGCCCGGGGCCAGCTCGCCATGATGCTCGCTTCGGCCCAATGCGCGCGCCGCATGGCGCGTGACGCCCTGCAGCACTTCGGGCACCGTCAGGCGAAATAGCGTACAGCCTAGATTCAGCATCGCGAGCAGCGACGTAGCGGGCGACGTGCCGGGGTTGCTGTCCGTCGCGAGCGCGATCGGCACGCCGTAGCGGCGCAGCCAATCGATCGGCGGCAGTTGCGTCTCCCGGATGAAATAGTAGGCGCCCGGCAACAGCACCGCGACGGTCCCCGCCTCTTTCATCGCCCGCACCCCGGCCTCGTCGAGAAACTCCAGGTGATCGGCCGACAACGCGCGATAGCGTGCGGCCAGCGCCGTGCCGCCCGACAGGCTCAACTGCTCGGCGTGCATCTTGACGGGCAAGCCCAACCGCTGCGCCGCCAAGAGCACGCGCTCGCTTTGCGCGAGCGTAAAGCCGATGCGCTCGCAAAAGACGTCGACGGCATCGACGAGTCCTTCATCGGCCAATGCCGGTAGCATGCGCTCGCACACTTCGTCGATGTACGCATCGGGCCGCCCCGCGAATTCGGGCGGCAACGCATGGGCTCCGAGAAACGTCGTATAGACGGCGACGGGATACCGTTGCCCGAGCGAGCGCGCCACGCGCAGCATCTTGCGCTCGCTCGCTAGGTCGAGTCCGTAGCCCGACTTGATCTCGATCGCGCCGACGCCCTCGGCGAGTAGCGGCGTCAGCCGCGCCGCGGCCGATGCGATCAAGGTGTCCTCATCGGCCGCGCGCGTGGCGCGCACCGTCGACACGATCCCGCCTCCGCGCTGCGCGATCTCCTCGTAACTGGCTCCGGCGAGCCGCTGCGCGAATTCGTCGGCGCGATGACCGCCATAGACGAGGTGCGTGTGACAATCGACGAGGCTCGGCGTGACCCATGCGCCGCCGAGGTCTTCGCGCGGCCACGCGTCGAACTCGCGCGGCAAATCGCGTGCGGCGCCGAGCCACGCGATCGTACCGCCGCGCACGGCCAACGCCGCATCGACGATCGACTCGCCGGGATCGCCGCGCGGGCAAAGATTCAGATGATGCCAAACCAGGTCGCTCATATTGACCTCGAAATATTTGCCACAGAGCTCGGCGCGAGCGGCGCCCGCTCGCCGCCCCGCCTCATGCGTAGTGCAGCAGCACGGCCAGCGCGGCGCCGTCGCCCGTCACCTGGCATGCAAGCGCACGCGGTGCATCGAGCACGAGCGTATCGAGCGCACCGAGCGTCGCCTGCATCGGCAGCGCCTTCGCATGACCGTGCGTCGCGCTCGCACGCCGAAGACGCACATCGAGCGAACCGCGCGCGCAGAACACGAGCGCGACGTCCGCGTCGAGCGTATGCGTGCCCGCGCCCTCCCAGACCTGCAACGCACCACGCGCACGGTCGCGCCGCACCATCAGGTTGAAGTCGCGCGTCGGGCCGTCGATGAGCTGAGCATCGACCGCCGCTCCGCCGTCGAACTGCGCCGCGGAAAGCGGCACCGTCAATAGCTGCGTCGTGCCGTGGGCTTCCGTCAGATGCATCCCCGCGCCGGCCAACAGCACGAGCGTCCGATCGATGCCCGGAAAGCGCGAAAACGGCCCCGCCCGTTCGACGTCGGCCACGCTTATGCGCCAGACGAACGTATCGAGGCTGGCGCCCACCGGATACGCGGCAATCTCGCGCGTCACGCCGCCACCGTTCTTCCAGGCCGTTGCCTTCAACGCGTTCGCGCGCACGATCCGCAGCGGCATCCGCGAAGCAAGCGCTGCCGGCACGTCATGGAGCGCGGCATCGTGCACCGCCCGCGATCGCGCACTCATCGCATCAACGTCCGAGCATCGGCAGCTTCAAACCGACCTCCCGCGCCGTCTCGCGCGCCAGGTCGTAACCGGCATCGGCGTGGCGCATGATGCCCGTGGCCGGATCGTTGAAGAGGACGCGCTCGATCCGCCTTGCCGCCGAGCCGGTGCCATCGCAGACGATCACGACGCCGGCATGCTGACTAAAGCCCATGCCGACCCCGCCGCCGTGGTGGATCGACACCCAAGTGGCCCCGCCGGCCGTGTTCAGCAGCGCATTGAGCAAAGGCCAATCGGACACCGCATCGGAGCCGTCCTTCATTGCTTCCGTCTCGCGATTCGGGCTGGCAACCGATCCCGTATCGAGGTGATCGCGGCCAATGACGATGGGCGCCTTCAGTTCGCCGCGGGCCACCATTTCGTTGAATGCGAGGCCCAACCGGTAGCGGTCTTTCACGCCGACCCAGCAAATGCGTGCGGGCAGGCCTTGGAAAGCGATGCGCTCACGCGCCATGTCGAGCCAATTGTGCAGATGCGGATCGTCGGGAATCAATTCCTTGACCTTCGCATCCGTCTTGTAGATGTCCTCCGGATCGCCCGAGAGCGCTACCCAGCGGAACGGCCCTTTTCCCTCGCAAAACAGCGGCCGGACGTACGCCGGCACGAAGCCGGGGAAATCGAACGCGTTCGCCACGCCCATATCGAGCGCCATCTGCCGAATGTTGTTGCCGTAATCGAGCGTCGCGGCGCCGCGCGCTTGCAGCGCGAGCATCGCCTGCACCTGGCGCGCCATTGACTGTTTCGCAGGCACGACGATGCGCTGCGGATCGGTCTTCTGACGCTCGCGCCATTGTTCGATGCTCCATCCCTGGGGCAGATAGCCGTTCACGGGATCGTGCGCGCTCGTTTGATCGGTTACGCAATCGGGCGTGATGCCGCGCGCGACGCAGGCCTCGAACACGTCGGCCGCGTTGCCGACGAGCCCGACCGAGACGGGCTTGCCGTCGACCTTCGCCGCCTCGAGCAGTGCGAGCGCTTCGTCGAGCGTCTTCGCCTTCTTATCGACGTAGCGCGTCTTCAAGCGGAAATCGATGCGCGTTTCGTCGCACTCGACGGCAATCATCGAAAAGCCGGCCATCGTTGCCGCGAGCGGCTGCGCGCCGCCCATGCCGCCGAGGCCGCCGGTCAAAATCCAGCGCCCGTTCGCGTTGCCGCCGAAATGCTGATTGGCCACCGCGTAGAACGTCTCGTACGTGCCTTGCACGATGCCTTGGCTGCCGATGTAGATCCAACTGCCGGCCGTCATCTGGCCGTACATCATGAGGCCCTTGCGATCGAGCTCGTGGAAGTGGTCCCACGTCGCCCAGTGCGGCACGAGGTTCGAGTTCGCGAGCAGCACGCGCGGCGCATCGGCGTGCGTGCGAAACACGCCGACGGGCTTGCCCGATTGGATCAGCAACGTCTCGTCGTCTTCGAGCTCCTTCAGCGACGCGAGAATCTGATCGAAGCAGTCCCAATTGCGCGCGGCGCGCCCAATGCCGCCGTAGACGACGAGCGCATGCGGATGTTCGGCCACCTCGGCATCGAGGTTGTTTTGAATCATCCGGTAGGCGGCTTCCGTCAACCAGCTCTTGCAGGTTTTCTCGGGGCCGCGCGGCGCGCGGATCGTGCGCGTCGGATCGAGGCGCGGGTCGAAGGGTTTCGGATCGTTCATGAGAGTCCTCGGCTCGGTTCGGCTCAAAAATGGCCCGTGAAGCGATAACGGCTGCCCGGGTGCCACAGGTCGACCACGGAAGCGACCTGTTCGCGCGACCACGTGCGCCGATGCAAGACGAGACACGGCTCGCTATCGTCCATGCACAACTGACTGCGCGTATCGGCTTCGGGCTGCGCGGCTTCGATTCGGTACTCGACGCGCTGCAGCGGCGCCACGCGCGTCAGATATTGGTTCGGCGTGACCGACGAGAAATCCTGCAGCCCGTATTCGGGGGCGACGGCCGCATTCACCCAGCGCGCCTCGAGCTGCACGGGCTCGTCGTTCTCGAAATGCAGCACGCGCGAATGAAACACGGCGCTGCCCGGCGCAACTCGCATTTCGTCGGCCAGCGTCTCGCTCGCGACGGCGGCCCCGAGTTCGAGCACCTTTGCGTGATGCCGATGGCCGCGCGCGGCGATCTCGTCCGAAATGCTGCGTATCGCCACGAGCGTCGATTCGTACTTGGGCCGCGCGACGAACGTGCCCGCGCCTTGCACACGCGTGAGCACCTGCTCAGCCGTCAATTCGCGCAAGGCACGGTTCACCGTCATCCGTGCCACCTTGAACTCGCGCGCAAGCTCGTTCTCGGACGGCACCTGGTCACCTTCGGCCCACTCGCCCGAATGAATGCGTGCGAGGATGAAATCCTTGATGCTCTGATACGCGGGTCCGGCCATCTCTTTGACGCTACTCATGGCTCACGCGGCCACGGCCGCTTCGGACGCGAACGAGAGCGGGCATGCCTGCGCGATCGTGCCGTGCACGACGAGTTCGGCGATGCACTCGATATCGGGCGCGAAGTAGCGATCGAGGTCGTAATGCGGCACGTGCGCGCGCAGCGTGTCCATGACGCCCTGCAGCGCGCCGCTCGTGCGGTGCGGCGCGCGCAGGTCGACGCCTTGCGCGGCGGCCAGCAACTCGATCGCGAGGATGTTCGCGGTGTTTTCGGCAATGTCGGCGAGCTTGCGCGCGGCGAACGTCGCCATCGAGACGTGATCTTCCTGATTCGCCGACGTCGGTAGCGAATCGACCGATGCCGGGTGCGCGAGCGTCTTGTTCTCGGACGCCAGCGCGGCTGCCGTGACGTGCGCGATCATGAAGCCCGAGTTGACGCCGCCGTCCTTGACGAGGAACGGGGGCAGCCCCGACAGCGTCGCGTCGATCAGCAGCGCGATGCGGCGCTCGGCCAGCGCGCCGATCTCGGCGGCAGCTAGCGCGAGGTTGTCCGCGGCGAAGGCCACGGGTTCGGCGTGGAAGTTGCCGCCCGACAGCACTTCGCCGGTATCGGGGAACACGAGCGGATTATCGGAAACCGCGTTCGCTTCGATCAACAGCACCTCGGCCGCGTGGCGCATTTGGTCCAGGCACGCGCCCATCACCTGAGGCTGGCAGCGCAGGCTGTAGGGGTCCTGCACTTTGCCGCAGTCACGGTGCGACAGGTTGATGCCCGAGCCGTCGAGCAGCGCGCGGTAGGCGGCGGCCGCTTCGATCTGGCCGCGATGGCCTCGCAGCGCGTGAATTCGGGCATCGAACGGCTTCACCGAGCCCGCGGCCGCATCGACCGACAGCGCGCCCGCGACGAGCCCCGTGCGGAACAGATCCTCGATCGCGAACATATTGAACAGCGCGAGCGCCGTCGACGCTTGCGTGCCGTTCAATAGCGCAAGTCCCTCCTTCGCCTGCAGCGCCAGCGGTGCAAGGCCCGCGAGCCGCAGCCCCTCGGTCGCGCTCATGCGCTCGCCGCCGGCCGTCACTTCGCCGATGCCGAGCAGCACGGCCGACATATGCGCGAGCGGCGCCAAATCGCCCGACGCACCGACCGAGCCCTTGACGGGGATGATCGGCAGCACGTCGGCGTTCACCAGTGTGACGAGCGCGTCCATCACTTCGCCGCGAATGCCCGAGTGCCCGCGCCCGAGACTCGAGAGCTTCAGCGCAATCAGCAGCCGCACGACGGGCGCGGACATCGGCTCGCCGACACCGACGGCGTGCGACAGCACGAGATTGCGCTGCAGCAGTTCGAGCTGATCATGCGGAATATGAGTGCTGGCAAGGCGGCCGAACCCGGTATTGATCCCGTAGGCGGGTTCCCCCTTCGCGGCGATGTCGGCCACCGCCTTGGCGCCGGCATCGATGACGGCGCGGCTGGCGGGATCGAGCGTAAGCGTGACGCGCTCGCGTGCGATGCGGCGCAGTTGGGGCAGCGTCAAATGTCCGGGGGTGAGAATCATCGTGGAAGGCGTCATGTTCGTGCTGTCGTGCTGTCGTGCTGTTGCTGACTATGTGGACGGGGCGGTGAACCGCCGCGGAAATTGCCCGCGTCGGGCTCCGATTTGTTAGCGAGTCTAGTGCGGTCAGCTTGTATATACAAGTCGTTTCCACCGAAATCGAACTAGGGTTATTACTAGGAAACGGCGCATTGCCGCAGTAGGTACGAGCCGTGCTCCGAGCAGGGTGGGATCGGTGCGAGGTTGAGCGCTGCGCGCCGCCGTGGCAGCCTGCCCGGCACGGCCGAGAATCCCGGCATCACGGAGCGGCACGATCGACGACCATGAACAAGACGCAAGGACAACGACAGCGGATGGACCTCATCGAACTCGCGCGCGAGTCGGGCATGGCTGTGCTGCTCGACGCCAAAATCGGCCGCGAGCAATACGTGAGCGTGAGCGGGTCGCTCAACGCACTCGCGCGCTTCGCGGACGCGGTCCGCGGCGAATCGGACGAAAACGGGCCCGACGACGACAAGGACGCTTGACGGCGGCCCCCTCTCCGGCGCCACGCCTACCGCCCGCCGCCTCCCGGCAGCCGCTCGACGGGCGGCGCTGCGCGTGGCCAAAGGGCGCCTACCAAAGATGTCAGTTACGGATTCGCATAAGAATGGCTTAAATCCGGCACGTCCCCCCTGTGCTCCGCGCGAGCGCATTCCCCTCCGACACTTTCGCATGAGGTAGACGATGGCAACGCCTCTCGTTCGACTTGCGCCGCTCGATTTGATCCGCGGCTTCGTTGCGGTCGGCCGTCGCATGAGCGTCACGCTCGCGGCCGAGGACTTGTGCTTGACGCAATCGGCGGTCAGCCGGCAAATTCATTCACTCGAAAATGCGCTCGGCGTGCCGCTGTTTCATCGCGGCTACCGCTCGATTTCCTTCACGACCGCCGGCGAGCGTCTATTCCGCACGGCCGACGGCGTCGTGCGCGAGCTGCAGGGTGCGTTCGATGCCATCATGCGCCCCGCCGAGAAGCAGCCGGTGACCATCACGGCCGGCATCGGCGTGACGGGCCTCTGGCTGCTGCCGCGCCTCTCGCAACTGCAGCGCAGCCATCCCATGCTCGACGTGCGCGTCGCGGCCAACGACAAGGTGCTCGATTTGCGCACCGAGCGCGTCGATCTGGCGATCCGCTATGCCGACGCCGCCGATGCGCCGACGGGCGCGACGCGCCTGTTCGACGATACGGCGCTGGCCGCCGCCGATCCCTCCGGCAGCCTCAGGCAGCCCGACGCTGATCAGGCGAAGCGCGAGCAGCACGCGTATTGGCTCGTGCAGGCGGAGGCAGCACCTCGGCAAGACGTCCGAGATGTCGCGCACTGGATCGTCGAGCAAGCGCGAGCGGCTGCGGTAGCCGCTGCGAGCACCCGCCAATCCATGCGCTCGTCACTTTCCACGGCCGGGAATGGCGCTCATGGGGCGCCGCCGCACGGTCAGCAGGGCAGCGCCGCGCAGGGTGCCGTAGACGCAGCGGTGTCCGGGGAGCGCGTGGCGCTGTCCTGATCGTCGTCAAAACGATTACAACCCGGGACAACCCGAGCCGGCGCAGGCACGATGTGGTAACCGCGCAACGAACCGCGGGGGGCTCGGCCGGCTTCCGTGAGCCGCCGCCGTTCTAGATTCGCTCGCGCCGCGCGATACGAACCGTCTGCCACACTTTGGCACAGACGCTTCAGACCTTTCTGACGCGCCACGCATGGGCGCGTGGCAGCCGCCATTCAGCCACGGCGCCCGTCAATGCGGCCCGCGATTCGACATGACCGCGATCGCCGCTCGGTTTTGAGAACGGGACTTCAAAGTCTTTTGGTTCAATCGTTCGTCTCGTTGGATATGCCGATACGTTCGCCATATGCGAAGCCCGAGAATGGCATGTCGGCAATATCCGCCAAGCGAATTCGAGGATGCCTCGAATATCCGTGAAAACGAATTGGGACGTTCGGAAAGCCCGGCTAAGTGCGACCCAGTGCGACTAAGAGCGCGACAAACCTACCGCGATCGACGGATCGCATCATTGCAACAAGCCGAGCATCGCGGCACGCACCACGGCGGCAGTTTTGTTCGTCGTCTTCAGCTTCGTCACGGCGTTCTTGACATGAAAATTGACCGTATCGACCGAGATCACGAGGATCGTCGAAATCTCCCCTGAGGTCTTGCCGTCGGCCGCCCATTTGAGCACCTCCACCTCACGCTCGGTGAGTTCGCGCTCCGGGTCCGCCATCAAGGACGGCATCAGCACGCGCTTGAGGGATAGATGCGCCGTGCTGACGAGCCAACGCATCTTGACTTCGTTTTCGGCCAACTCCGTCGCCGTGAGCGGTTTGCTCGAACGCGCCAGCGTCAGCATTCCGCCCACCCCGCAGCTGTCGAACGCCGACTGCGCCCACCCATGCCGCAATCCATGCGATTTCGCCTCGCGCCATAGTTCGGGCGCGCAGCTGAACAACGCCTCGCTCCAGACGATCGGCGATTGCGAACGGCGGGCGTGCCGCACCGTTGGATCGATATCGAAGTAGCGCGCTTCCTGGTAGCGCTTTTGCCATGCTTCCGGGTAGTTGCTCAGCCAACGCATTCTCGGCTTGGATAGCGGCCACGGCGCGCGTAAGGCATACGCGCAGAACTCGAACCCCAAGCCCTCGGCCGCGGTCTCGATCTTGCCGAAGAGCTCCGTGTCGGCGTTCGCGTGATTCAAATCGTGCAGCAGTTCCTCGGCCCAACTTTTCATTTTTCTCTCCTTGCCGACGCACGCGAAATGCCATTGCATCGGCCTCGCCTTCGCATCCATCAATGCCCGCCGTCATCGATTAAATCGGCCGTATCATCTCATAATTATGGCGAATGGTTAATCGAATCAAATTCGTGCAAGTATTCGACTTTTTCGACGGAAATTAATACCGATATTTATTTAATCAGTCGTAAAATGCGTCATATTTACGCGCAATGGCGGCATGCAAAGTACGTGGATTTAAACGAGGTGGCAGCGCGCAGCGCGCGAGGCCGCCCGGTCGCGGCCGAAAGCGACCGCGGGCGTGGCCGTTGCCGAATCGAACCTTGGGTAGGAACACCGTCGCCACGGGCCATGCAAGCGTCGCAAAAATCATGCGTGCGATAGGGCACATCATCGTGCACAGGCGTCCGGCTCGTGATTAAACTATGGTGAGCGTCGTCTGCGCGATGGCGACGCCGCCCACGGAGCCTCATCATGAATCGGCCGATTGCTCGCCTGCCCTTGCGCTACATCACTACGATGTCGCCTGGCTCACGATGGAAATGGCTCACGTTCGTCGCACTCGCCGCGCTGGTCGGCCTGCTCGCCTATTTCGTCTCGCTCGAAATGCAGACTTCGCGGCTCCAAGCGCGCTACTTCGCGCGAATCGGGCGGCAGGTATCGTTTTCAGTCGGATCGGGCCCCAGCAACGACATCCGCTTTCCCACGCCGGGCGGGCCTTACGATTGGCGTCTCGGCTATGCGCGAATGCCTGACTTCGAAGCGCGGCTGCGCTCTCGCGGCTACGTGATCACGAGCCAAGCACGCGATTCGTCGATGATGATGTCGCTGGCTGACCGCGGTTTGTTCATCCCATATGCCGAGAAAGACCAAACGGGGCTACGCTTGTTCGATGAGCAGGGCGTGCCGCTGTTCAGTGCCCGCTATCCCGCGCTCGCCTATGCCGATTACGACGCCATTCCACCTATCGTCGTCAGCGCATTGACGTTCATCGAGGATCGCTATCTGCTCGATTCGAGCGAGCCCGACCGCAATCCGGCGATCGATTGGGGCCGGTTCGCCCGGGCGCTCTCCGACCAGGCGCTGCGCTTCGTCAATCACCATCAACCGACTCCCGGCGGCAGCACGCTCGCCACGCAAACGGAGAAGTTCCGCCACTCCCCCGGCGGACGCACCGCCACTCCGCCCGAAAAGCTTCGCCAGATCGCGTCGGCGTCGGTCCGCGCCTATCTTGGCGGTGAAAATACGATGGCGGCGCGCAAAAACGTCGTCGTTCACTACCTGAACACCGTACCGCTCGCCGCGAGCCCCGGCACCGGCGAAGTCCAAGGCCTCGGCGACGGCCTCACGGCCTGGTATGGACGCGACTTCGCCGAAGTCAATCGACTGCTCGCGCAGATCACCGCGAAAACCGGCAACGGCCCCGTCGCGCCCGTCGTGCTCGCCGACGAAGCGCTCGCGTTCAAGCAAGCGCTTTCGCTCTTGATCGCACAGCGGGCACCGTCGTATTACCTCGTGCGCAACCGTCCCGCGCTCGATCGGCTGACGGACAGCTATATTCGCGTGCTCGCCGCGAATGGCGTCGTTTCGGCGCCGCTGCGCGATGCCGCACTCGAAGCTTCGCTCACGTCGAGCTCGATCAAACGCACGCCACCGCAGCCGGCCGCCTCGTTCGTCGCGCGCAAAGCCGTCACCCTCGTGCGCGCGCGCCTGCAGCAGGCGCTGGGCGTGAACGGCTTCTATGACTTGGACCGGCTCGACCTGACCGTCCATTCGACGTTGAACGATGCGGTCGAGCAGGCCGTTGCCGCGCAACTCGCCGCGGCGGGCACCGTCGAGGGCGCAAAGGCTGCCGGGCTGTACGGGTTCGAGATGCTGCGTCCCGGCGACGACCCCTCGAAGATCTCGTTCAGCTTTGCCCTTTTCGAGCATGAACCGAGCGGCCACGATGTCGTGCGCGTGCAAACGGACAGCGTGAACCAGCCGTTCGACATCAACGGCGGCGCGCGCCTCAATCTCGGCTCGACGGCGAAGCTCAGAACGGTGATCACCTATCTGCAGATCGTCTCGGCGCTGCATGCGCGCTATGCATCGCTCAGCCCCGCCGAGCTCAAACGCGTGCACGTCGACCCGCTCGACGGTTTGTCGCGCTGGGCCGTCGACTACCTCGCCCATACGAACGATCGATCGCTGCAGCCGATGCTCGAAGCCGCCGTCGAGCGCAAGTATTCAGCCAGCCCCGGCGAAACGTTCTACACCGGCGGCGGCGCGCAATCCTTCTCCAACTTCGACAAATCGGACAACGGCCGCATCCTCACCGTGCGCGATGCCTTCCAGCATTCGGTCAACCTCGTATTCGTGCGGCTCATGCGCGATATCGTCCACTACGAGATGGTGCAAACGGCCGGGCCTTCCGCGCACTGGTTCGACGACCCCGCCGTTCGCCGCCGCTACCTCGAGCAGTTCGCCGATCGGGAAAGCCTCGTCTATCTGCACCGGTTCTTCGTGAAGTATCACGGCAAGCACGCCGACGAAGCGCTCGATACCCTGGTGGCCGATATGCGCAAGAGCCCCCCGAAGCTCGCTACCGCCTTGCGCAGCATCGCGCCCGACGAACCGTTCGCGTGGTTCGCGCAGCGCATGCGCACGGCGCTGAAGAACACGCCGAGCGCGTCGATTTCCGACGAAGACCTCGCCAAGCTCTACGAGAAGTACGCCGTCGACAAATTCAACCTGAACGACCGCGGCTATATCGCAGGGGTGCATCCGATCGCGCTGTGGATGCTCGCCTACCTGCGCCAGCATCCGAATGCCACGGAAGACGAGCTGCGCAAAGCCAGCCGCAACGCGCGCCTCCAATCGTATGCGTGGCTGTTCAAGACGCGCCATCATCTGACGCAGGACCGCCGCATCCGCCACATGGTCGAATTGCAGGCCTACGACGCCATCGGCAAATCATGGCGTGCGCTCGGCTATCCGTTCGACACGATCACGCCGTCGTACGCAGCCGCCATCGGCGCATCCGGCGATCGGCCCGACGCGCTCGCTCACTTGATCGGCATCATTGCCGACGACGGCAAGATGCACCGCGCCGAGAGCATCGATACGCTCACGTTCGCCGCGGGCACCCCGTTCGAAACGCGTTTCGGCCGTGCGCCGAGCCCGGAGCATCAAGCCGTTTCGCCCGAGATCGTGACGGTCGCGCGCTCGCTGTTGCATGCCGTCGTGGCCGGCGGCACGGGCGCGCGGCTATCGGCCGGCCTGCCGCTCGGCGACGGACGCACGCTAGCGGTATACGGCAAGACCGGCACGGGCGATCAGCGCTACAACGTCTACGCGCGCGGCGGCGGACTCATCGAATCGCGCAAGGTCAATCGAACGGCCGTGTTCGTCTTCGTCATCGGCGACCGCTTCTACGGCACGCTGACGGCCTACGCGCACGAGCCGTATGCCGCGCGCTACGACTACACGAGTGCGATGGCCGTGCAGTTGCTCAAATCGCTCGGGCCTTCGCTGGCCCCTATCCTCGAGGCGAACGACGCGCAAGCGAAAGCCGCCGCTTCGCGCACCGACGCCCGAAGCGCCGCGCCCGTCGACACGACGCCCGCCTTTTGATCCGGGCGAGCATTCTCCGGGCTCCACGCCGCGCTACCCTTCGCTTTTCGCTCCCGTCCCCCTATTGCGTGCGGGGACGGGCATGGGCGTTGCAGGTCTACGGGTGTCGCACGTGCGGCACACCGTAAAAGGAGCTCAGTATGAACAAGGACCAAGTGAAGGGCGTAACCGAGAAAGCGAAGGGCAAGGTCAACCAGGCCGTCGGCAATGTAACCAACGACCCGGCCCGCCAAGCCAAGGGCGACCTCCAAGAAGCGGCGGGGGAAGTCCGCAAGGGCTATGGCGACGCCAAGGAAGATCTGAAGGACGAGCTCGATCGCGACCGTGACGTGAAGAAGCATCACTGAAAGCACTGAAGGTAAGCGCGTACTTCGCTGGGCGCGCAGGACTGGGCGGGTCATGGCGTCACCGGGCCCGCCCCGTCCGTCTCGCTTGCTCGAGAATGAAATCGATGAATGCCGCGGCGGCGCGGGTTTGATGCCGATCGGGCATATAGAGCAAGTACATATGCGTGCCGAAGATACTGAGCCGCCATGCGTCGAGCGTCGTCACGACCTCGCCGCTGCGGATGTCGTCTTGCACGACGTAGTCCGGCACGATGCCGACGCCAAGTCCCGCGAGCACCGCTTGGCGCAGAAACAGGAAGTTCTCCGAGATGAGCGTGGGCTCGAGCAACACCTCGTGTCGTTCCTCCCGAAGATAGGCTGCGACGCGCAGTTGGCGGCCGACGACCGTGGCCGTGATGAGCGGCGTCGTACGCAAGGCGTCGAGTTCCACAGGCAGCCCATGCGCTTGCGCATAAGCCTTTGATGCACAGGCCACGTACCGCACGGCGCCCATGTCCCGCGCGACGAGATTCTGCGGCGGCTCGGACATGACGCGCACCGC
Organism: Trinickia sp.; assembly: GCF_051953955.1. GTDB lineage: Bacteria > Pseudomonadota > Gammaproteobacteria > Burkholderiales > Burkholderiaceae > Trinickia. The sequence continues at coordinate 102,203 of NZ_JBQCIF010000015.1, forward strand.
GATGTCGACCTCGTCGCGCAGCAGGTCCTCCACACGGTTTTCGAACATGACGTCGAGCACGATGCCCGGATGCAGGCGCTTGAATTCCAACAGCCATTCGGCCATCACGAGCTGGCCGTAGCCGCTCGGCACGGAAAGGCGAACGCGCCCCTGCGGGGTTTGGCCCAGCGTCTCGACCGTTTCCTGCGCCGCCTCGAGCGCGCGCCGAATCGCACGGCCGTGCTCGACCAAGCGCAGCCCCGCCTCGGTCGGCTCGACGCGCCGAGTGGTGCGCCGCACGAGTTGCAGCCCGAGCGTGCGCTCGAACTGATTGAGGTGATAACTGACGTTGGCCCGCGTCATCTTGAGCCGGCGCGCCGCCTCGCTCAGATTGCCCGCCTCCAATATCTCGACGAGCAGCGACAGGCCGTTCAAATCCATGGGCATGGTGTCTTGCGCCGCGCTACGCTAAGCGCTGTCAAGGAAATTTTTACAGTCTGTCAACTCGCGCTTCAATTGTCAATTTCGGCTATCCGCTCGACAATCGCACGATCTCCCACCCGCCCTTCCGTCCCGCCATGACCGCCTCGACTCAAGCTCCCGTCGTCTCTCGCGCGCTGCACGGCAACGTGCTCGTCGTCACCATCGATCACCCGCCGGTCAACGCGTTGAGCGTCGACGTGCGGCGCGGGCTCGTCGACGCGATCGACGCCGCCGAAGCCGATGCGGCAGTCGCCGCCGTGCTGATCGTCGGTGCGGGCCGCAATTTCATTGCCGGCGCCGATATCCGCGAATTCGGCAAGCCGCCGCTACCGCCGCTGCTGCCCGCGGTTTGCAATCGCATCGAAGCCTGCGGCAAGCTCGTCGTTGCCGCGGTCCACGGCGCGGCGCTCGGCGGCGGCCTGGAAGTCGCGCTCGCGGCGCATTATCGCCTCGCCGTGCGGGGAGCCAAGCTCGGCTTACCGGAAGTGCAACTCGGGTTGCTGCCCGGCGCCGGCGGTACGCAGCGCGCCCCTCGCCTCATCGGTGCGGCGGCGGCCCTCGATTTGATGCTGTCGGGCCGCCATGCGCGCGCCGAAGAAGCGCTGACGCTCGGGCTCGTCGATCGGCTCGGCGCGACGGACGACGTACTCGGCGAAGGCCTAGCCTACGCGCGCGAATTGCTCGCCGGGAAAGCCGGCACGCGGCCCACTCGGGCAGCCAAAGCGCTGGCCGATACCGAGGCGGCCCGCGCGGCGATCGATGCGGCGCGCAACGATACGGTCAAGCGTGCACGCGGGCTCTTTTCGCCGTTGAAGATCGTCGAGGCGGTTGAAGCCGCGGCGACGCTGCCGTTCGACGAAGGCCTCGTCCTCGAACGGAAGCTGTTCATGGAATGCCTCGAAAGCCCGCAGCGCGCAGGGCTCATCCACGCATTCTTCGCCGAGCGCGAAGTCGTCAAGGCCCCCGAAACGAAAGCGGCCGCGCCGCGTCCCATCGCGACGGTCGGCGTCGTCGGCGGCGGCACCATGGGAGCGGGCATCGCGGTGGCCGTGCTCGACGCCGGGCTCCCGGTCACGATGATCGAGCGCGACGATGCGGCGCTCGCGCGCGGCCGCGCGCATGTCGAGCGCGTCTACGACGGTCTCGTAAGCAAAGGCCGCATCAAACCCGAGGTGAAAGACGCCGCCCTTGCCCGCTTCACGGGCAGCACGTCGTACGAGGCGCTCTCGACCGTCGATCTCGTCATCGAAGCGGTATTCGAAGACATGGCCGTCAAGAAGGCCGTCTTCACCGAGCTCGATCGCGTCTGCAAGGCGGGCGCGATCTTGGCGACGAACACCTCGTATCTCGACATCGACGAGATCGCCGGCACGACCTCACGGCCGGCCGACGTCATCGGCCTGCATTTCTTCTCGCCGGCCAACATCATGAAGCTGCTCGAAATCGTCGTCCCCGCGCGTGTCGGTGCCGACGTCGTCGCCACCGCGTTCGAACTCGCGAAGCAATTGCGCAAGGTGCCCGTGCGTGCAGGCGTATGCGACGGTTTCATCGGCAACCGTCTGCTCGCCGTGTATCGCACGGCGGCCGATTATCTGATGGAAGACGGCGCCTCCCCGTATCAAATCGACCGTGCCATGCGCGAGTTCGGCTATCCGATGGGCCCGTATCAAGTCGTCGATCTGGCAGGCGGCGACATCGGCTGGGCGGCGCGCAAGCGGCGTGCACCGACGCGCGATCCGCACATGCGCTACGTCGAAATCGCCGATCGGCTCTGCGAGCGCGGTTGGTTCGGCCAGAAAACGGGCCGCGGGTTCTACCGATACGAGCCAGGCGCCCGCACGGGCACGCCCGATCCTGAAGTCGAGGCCATCGTCGAGAGCGAACGCTCGCGCGCGGGCGTGTCGCCACGTAGCTTCACGGACGACGAGATCGTGCGTCGCCTCATGTGCGCGGTCATCAACGAAGCAGCGAACGTGGTGCGCGAAGGGATCGCGCTGCGCCCGCTCGACATCGACGTCACGCTGATCTACGGTTACGGCTTCCCGCGCTATCGCGGCGGCCCCATGAAGTACGCCGACATGCTGGGCCTGCCGAACGTGCTGGCCGAACTCGAGCGCTTGGCGGCCGAGGACGCGTTCTTTTGGCAGCCCTCGCCGCTCATCGTCGAACTGGTCGGGCGCGGCGCCGATTTTTCGAGCCTGAACGGGGCCGCGTCGTAACCTTAGGACGCAACGGCACCGGCGAGAAACATCACAGCGGGGAGCGGTTGTCCGTTTTCCCGCCGCTCGACATGCGACATTCGATGTTCGATCATCCGCGAGGACCGAAGCGATGGATCTAAGCCTCACAGCCGACGAGGAAGCCTTTCGTGGTGAAGTCCGGCGCTTTCTCGATGAGCGGCTGCCGGCGCGCACGGCACATAAAGTCAAGCACGGGCTGCGTCTCACGCGCGAGGACATGGCCGAGTGGCATGCGATTCTGAACGCGCGCGGCTGGCTGGCGAGCCACTGGCCGCGCGAATACGGCGGCACGGGATGGAGTGCGGTGGAGCGCTTCGTTTTCGACAACGAATGCGCGCTGGCCGGCGCCCCGCGCATCGTACCGTTCGGCGTGAACATGCTCGGGCCCGTGCTGATCAAGTACGGCAGCGAGGCGCAAAAGCGCCACTACCTGCCGCGCATTCTCGACGGCACCGACTGGTGGTGCCAAGGGTACTCCGAGCCCGGCGCCGGCTCCGATCTCGCATCGCTGACGACACGCGCGGTGCGCGCGGTCGACGCCGAAGGCGAGCACTACGTCGTCAACGGCCAGAAAACGTGGACGACGCTCGGCCACTACGCCAATCGGATCTTCTGCCTCGTACGCACGGCTACGGACGTACGCAAGCAAGAAGGCATCAGTTTCTTGCTGATCGACATGGACACGCCCGGCATCGAGGTACGCCCCATCGTCACGCTGGACGGCGAACATGAAGTCAACGAAGTATTTTTTACGGACGTGCGCGTGCCGGCGGCGAACCTCGTCGGCGAAGAAAACCGCGGCTGGACCTACGCCAAATACCTGCTCACTTACGAACGCACGAACATCGCCGGCATCGGCTTCTCGGTGGCCGCGCTCGCCCGGCTCGAACGCGTCGCCGCAAAGATCATGCAGGGCGGGCGCCCGCTCGACGAAGACCCGCTATTCGCAGCGCGCATGGCGCGCATCGCGATCGATCTCGAAAACATGAAGACGACGAACCTGCGCACGATCGCGGCCGCCGCGAGCGGCGCAGCGCCGGGCGCGCAAAGCTCGATGCTCAAGGTGCGCGGCACGCAGATCCGCCAGGAAATCGCTGCGCTGATGCGTCGGGCGATGGGTCCGTACGCGCAGCCGTTCATCGACGAAGCATTCGACGAGGCCTACGACGGCACCCCCCTCGGCCCATACGATGCGCCCGATGCCGCCAAGAGCGACTTCAACAACTACAAACTGTCGATCTTCGGCGGATCGAACGAGATTCAGAAGAACATCATCGCGAAAGCGATCCTCGACCTGTGATTCTTGAACGGCTGCGAACCGACGATGAACTTCGAACTGACCGAAGAACAGCGAATGCTGGCTGACACGCTCTCGCGCTTCGTCGCGCAGGAGTACGGTTTCGCGGCGCGCGAGCGCATCGCGCGCTCACCCGAAGGTTTCGATCGCGCGATGTGGCGACGCTTCGGAGAATTGGGGGCCATCGGCGCATTGTTCGCGCCCGAGCACGGCGGCTTCGGCGGCACCGGCGACGACATTGCCATCGTCTTCGAGCATCTCGGGCGGGCGCTCGTCGCCGAGCCGTTCTTGTCCGCACTCGTTGCCGGGCGCGCCATCGCGCTGGCAGGCAACGCTCGCCAACGTGTGTGCTTGACGCCACTGATCGACGGCGAGACCGTGCTCGCGTTCGCCCATGGCGAACCTGATTCGCGCTACGAACTGAGCCGTGTTGCGACGACGGCGACGCAAACTAGCGACGGCTGGCGCTTGAATGGAACGAAAGCCGTCGTGCTCTTCGGCGAGGCGGCCGAGGGCTTCGTCATCTCCGCGCGCACGAGCGGCGCCGTCGATGCCGAGCGCGGCATCACGCTCTTTTGCGTGCCGCGCGACACAGCAGGGCTCACGCTGCGCGGCTATGCGCTGATCGACGGCGGCCGCGGCGCGGAACTCGTGCTGCGCGACGCCACGCTGCCTGCCGAGGCCCTGCTCGGCCAATTGGACGATGGCTTCGACACGCTCGAAGCGGCGCTCGGCTGCGGCGTGCTGGCGCTCTCGGCGGAAGCGCTGGGCGCAATGGAGGCGACCTTCGCGGCAACGCTCGACTATCTGCGCACGCGCCGCCAATTCGGCACGCCAATCGGCAGCTTCCAGGCCCTGCAGCATCGCATGGCCGACGCTGCGATCGATCTGGAGCAGGTGCGCTCCGCGGTGATCAATGCGGCGTCAGCGCTCGAAGGCCCGCGCATTGCGCGAGAACGCGCGCTTTCCGCGGCCAAGTACACGGTCGGCAGAGTCGGGACCCACCTGTCTCGCGAAGCGGTGCAACTGCACGGCGGCATCGGCATGACGTGGGAACTGCCGCTCTCGCATTATGCGAAGCGGCTCGTGATGATCGATCATCAACTCGGCGACGAAGACCATCATTTGGCGCGCTACATCGCGCTGGGCCGTGCGCCCTGCACCGCGGACGGCGTGAGCGAAGCGACCGCCTGCTCGCGGTAAGCGCGTAACGCGTCTCCTGTGGCTGCGTCGGCGGGAAAAAAGGCCTCGATTGCGAGCTCGGAGAGCGTCACGTCGACAGGTGAGCCGAATACGGTCGTCGTGCTGAAGAACGACAGCACCCCAATATCGGTGCGCAGCCGAAACGGCACGACGACGTCCGCGAGCGGTGCAGGCTCGCGACTCGGTTCGAGATCGGCGCCGCTGGGTGCCGGATAGGCGGCCAACTCTTCGACGAGCGCCGCAAGCGTGGCGTCGCCACTGGCGTGTGCCTGGCGCTCGACTCTCTGAAGCGAATGCGCGCGCCAGCCGGCCCAATCCACGAGATGCGGCGCGAGCCCATCGGGGTGCAGCGAAAGACGCAGCACGTTGACGGGCGGTTCGAGCAATCGCGGATCGGCGCGTGCGACGAGCGGCGCGAGGGCACCGTTCGCGGCCACCATCGTCCAATGCCGATCGATCGCGAGGGCCGGATACGGCTCGTGTCCTTGCAGCACGAGTTGCACGGCGTCGCGCGCGGCATCGAGTTGCGGATCGGACAGCGTCCGCTCCGCGTAGAGCGGCGCGTAGCCGGCGGCAACGAGCAGCGCATTGCGCGCGCGCAGCGGCACGTCGAGTTGCTCAGCCAGATGGATGAGCATTTCTCGGCTCGGCTGGGCGCGGCCCGATTCGACGAAGCTCAAATGCCGCGTCGAGATCTGCGCTTCGGTGGCCAGCACGAGCTGGCTCATGCGTCGGCGCTGGCGCCATTCCCGCAGCAAATCGCCCACGGAGCGGCTCGCGCGTTGAGTGACGGGGGGCGCGGCGCGTGCTGGGGTAAAGGTCTGGTTCATGAAAGACGATCATAGCCAATCGCAGCGCTGTTTCCATTACCTCACACGTAATCGACGAGCGGCGCGAGTTGGCCGAAGCTTCGATCCAAGCGCTGAGCGGCTCCGATGCAAGAGACGGCGCCGATGATGCGCTTGAGTGTTGCGGCAGGTGCCGCCCAATCGATCAACTGGCTTTGGATTTGGAGAAAGTGATGACTGCCCATCTTGAACTCGTCGACCGCTATTTTGCCGCTTGGAACGAAATGGATGCCGTGCGCCGGCGCGCGTTGATCGCGGACACTTGGGCCGAGGATGCGTCCTATGTCGATCCGCTGCTTGCGGGGAAGGGGCACGACGGCATCGACGCGATGATCGGTGCGGTGCACGAACGATTTCCGCAACATCGATTTCGGTTGAATGCGGGAGCCGACGGATTCGGCAACTACGTTCGGTTTTCCTGGGATCTCGTGGCGCCAGGCGGGGAAGCGATCGTGAAAGGTTCGGATTTTGGGGTGATTGACGCGGCCGGCAGGTTCGCCAGCGTCACCGGGTTCTTGGACGCGGTGCCGCAGCCGGTATGAGGTGAAGTCGATCGGGCGCGAAGTGGCACCCCCGGCAACAGCAGACGCCACACCGACCGCCGAAAGTACGCCTACGGCGTCCGCGCCATCCTTCCCAGCCCGAAGCCCGAGGCTTGCCGCGCACCTGGTCAATCGGACCCGTACCTCGGCGACCTCGGACCATACAACAACCCGTTCGGCGGGCCGGCCGACAATAAACGGCGGCTGGTCAGCCCCGCGACGTCATGGGCTTCGTCCGTCAGCGAATGGGCAATCTGCTTGACCGCGGACTGCACGAGCATGCCGACAATTCCGAAACCACCCACGTTCACATTGGTGCCGAGTTCCTTGCCGGTCGCGTGGCCCGTGCCTTGCCATAGCACGTCGCCCGCCTTCAGGTCCACGAGCTTCGCCGATGCCGTCACGATCGTCGTGCTGTCGATCACCTGATAGACGGAGCCGTACTGCGAGACCTTCGCGTACAGCGCGGCATCCGCGCCGAAGATCTCGCGCAGCTTCGCGGGCGGCACGCCCTGAATCTCGGCCGCGTTGGTCAGGCCGTTTTGCTTGAACGTCTCATCCATAACCGCGACTGGAACCACGTAATAGCCCGATTCGGCGAGTGGTAGCGTCATCTGTGACAACATGCCGTAAGTGGCCGCGACGTCGGATGTTTCGTTGATAGGCGGCAACACGAGAATCGAGCGCGGCTGGCTCTTCTTGAAGGCCGTGTAGTCGGGGCGCGTGACGGTCGGCGCACAAGCGCTCAGCAGAGCAGCAATCGACAGCACTGACAGCAGCTTCAATGAAATGGTCTTGAACATGGCTGGCGTCTCACTCCTGAGTGGCTTGTTTCTTCTTCATCAGGAAGTCCATAAAGGCCGTCGACTCCGCAAACAGCTGTCTTTCAGCCTGCAGTTCCTGTTCGGCACGATGCTCATCCCCAACGCTCACGTAGAGCATGCCGAGATGCGCATGGAAACCCGGAGGCGTCTGATTGCCTTTCCCGCGGATTTCTTGCAGTGCCTTTTCAAGCGCGTCAATCTGCTCCTGCGGTGACGTCTTTCCTTTGAAGTATTCGTATACCTGCGGCTGATAGGCGTTCCACTGATAGAGCGGCGGCGTAGTCGTCGTTGCACAGCCCGAAAACAGTAACGCAGCCGTCGTCGCCGGCAGCCAAATACCCTCTTTCATCTTCTTTTACTCTCAGGTTATGTAGTAGAACGAATCGTATGGTGTCTATTGCGCTGTTTTCAGCGCGCCCGCGTCGACCTGCTCGGCGAGATGGTTGACCGCTTGCTGAATCGCGAGGTCGAGCACTTTGCCGTTGAGCGTGGAGTCGTAGCTCGCGGTACCGCCGAAGCCGATGATTTCGCGATTGGAGAGGCTAAACTCGCCTGCTCCCTGGCTCGACGCGATCACTTCGGATGTGATTGTGTCGACGATGTTCAAATTGACCTTCGCATACGCGACTTGTGTCTTACCGCGGCCGAGGATGCCGAACAGCTCATGATCACCGACGTCTCTGCGGCCGAACTCGGTCACGTCGCCAGTGACGACATAATTCGCGCCTTTGACCGCCGGCGCCTTGTTCATGAAACCCGCTTCCTGCCTGATCTCCTCGAGATTCTCGCGATCGAGCACGTTGAAGCGCCGGCTCTGCTGCAGGCGCGTAACGAGAATTGTCTTCGCCTGGCCACCGAGACGATCGATGCCATCGGAGAAGATGCCGCGCATGTAGCTCGAACGGTTATCGAACTTGCCGACAGCGATCGGGAGGGGCTTGCCCGCGTAGGGCTTCTGTGCGCTGCCGACGACAGGCACGTCGAGCGTGCGAGACGATTCGGTTGCGCACGCGCTCAACCCGAGAGCGAGAACGGCTGCGGTTATAACTGGGTACTTTCCACGTCTACTCATCCCAAGTTCCTCGTTGGGTTAAAAATGCTTTCTGTTATGGGCTAGCCGCGCCTGAATCAGGCGTGCCATCGGCGATTCCCTCAATCACACGACACGCCCTATTGCCCGCCGTTGGGCTGTCGTATCGCACGCGGAGTACGCTTGCCGGCCGCCGGGCCGGCCATAGCCTTGTTGGAGCGAAGTACAAATCCAGGAATAGTCGAGCGTCAATCCATTTCGTTTGGCACATGCTTCCTTGCGTCGATCGACGTCCTTTCTACCGAATGAAGCCGCCGATCAAACCGATCCGCCCGTTTTGTGGGATGACTGCGCATGGTCAAGAACGCCGCCCCATGCCCAGGCACGCAGCGAAGACAAATGCGCACATCACCCCTCCCAGAAGTAAGCCGTAGACAAGGATGCCCTTAGCATCCTGTCGGCTCCATTCATACGCAACGCCGTAAAATAGTTGTACGAGATACACAACAGAAATCTTTATCGACGCCACTCCCAGCAATGAAATAACTAGGGCATACACCGTGAGAAGTAGAGGCCGCGTCACTTTTTCCCACCCTCACCGTTTCTGACATTATTGATTCCTGCGGCTCCGAATTCCGATCCAATGCTGCCACCAACCGAAGAACCGATTGCTGGCACGTTGTTAGGCGTAAATAGCCTCAATCCAGATGATCCCGACCATTTTCCAACATCGGCCCAACCGAAACCGTTGATCGTCGGTTTCGTGAGTGATCCGACTCCAGCTTCGACCCCCTTGCCCACACCGTAACCGAACATTGAGCCCGCACCGCTTACAGCCCCACCGAGTACGACACTGTCGCTCTTTCCCTGCAAGAAGTTGTTGAGCGCCGTTGTTGTCGCGCCTCCGAGGATGTTGAGTCCCACGTTGCTAACGAGGCTGCGATAGATGGAGCCGGCGTAGCCAGTCCCGAACGCGCCGACTACGTCCACTGGATTGATTGTCCCATTCTGCATGTACTGCGCTCCCGCGTTGATCGTAGCTGTAATTACTCCACTACCGACCGACGAGGCCAGTGCGCTCGAACCGAGCGCACCGTTCGTGCTCAGGATCGGCGTTCCAGGCAATGCGGCAATCGGTCCGCCTACCGCTATCGTCGCCGCGCCAACTGCCGCCCCGATTGTGCCCTTCGTGTAGGCATCGCGATACGCCTGCTCGCGATTCACCGAATTCGCGATGTCTTGCGACCCCGGCACGTTCATGCCGGCGCCGTTCGCGTAATGCCCCGCGTACATACTCGGATTCGCCTTCTGATCAGGCGTCGCATAAAACATATAGCCGGGCCCGCTATTGCCATCAGCCGGGAGCATTCCGCGTTCTTGACGCAAGAATGCCGCAGCGCGCTCATTCCATGGCCCGGGTGAGCCGTTCTGAACCATCAGATTCGCTTGTGTTAGAAGCTCCTGTTCCGCTTGTGCGAGCGTCAATCCATTTCGCTTGGCATACGCTTCCTTGCGTCGATCGATCGACGCCCTTTCCACCGGAGCCAACTGCCGGTTAAACCGATCCGCAGCAGCAGCCGTCAGCGCCCCCGTCGAGCCACCGACCAACGCGCCCGCGCCACCGGCCAACACGTTCGCGGTGACGTTACCAATGAGTTGATCGACGTTCGCGTTACCCGTCGGCCCCGCCTCCTTGATCGATCTCGCGAGCGCATCGAACTTCGGCGCGAGCTTAGCCGACATCCCCGCGCCCGCCGCTCCACCTACTGCGCCCAGTCCGCCGCCGGTCAATCCCCCCGTGAGCGCACCGCCCGCGATATGCAGCTTCCTCCGGTTCGTACCGCCCTCTGCCCAGCTTGCCGCCTCTTGCTGATATTGCACCTTCAGCTTCGGATCGGTTTCAGCCTTCGCCGCCGTGAGCGCTTCATCCCGCTTTTTCTCGGCATACTTCCCAACCTGCTTAGCAACCGCTTCCGCCGCCGCCTGCGCCGCGTCGATCAAATCTGCTTGGTTGCTCAAGGTGGCCTGCAAATCCGGCAGTTGATCGACGATCCCGTTCAGGTTCGTCGCATCGCGGTTGAGCATCGCAATGTCTTGCTTTTGGTTGGCCTCATCGGTGATCGTGATGCCGCCCGCGCTTATCGCACTCCTCGTGAGCGCCTCACTGCTTCCGCGCTCGCTCACCGCCAGCGGCAGCGCGCCACCTGAGTTCTTGCCCGAGCTCGGCCCATGCGTCGCGTAGTTGCTGCCACCATCGCCGAAACCACCGCCCGCGCTGATCCCAACGCTGCGCGCGCTGTAACTTGAACTGTTTTGCACGTCCGAGAACGAGAGCGTGCCCGTCCTCAATCTGTTTTTATCTGGGTCCGCCGTGCTCGCGATATACGTCCCCTTCAAATCGGTGTTGCCCTTGACCGTAATGTCGAAACCGCCGTCGCCCACGGCAATGCCCGACTGCTCGCCTACACCGGCGTAGTTTCCGCTTGCGCGACCACTGCGAGCGCTGAAGCTGGCGCTGCCTCCGCCCTGGCTCACGCTGAAGCCGCCGCCCACGCTGCTCTGGCGCGAGGCGCTGCGCACCGTGTCCTGCTCCGATGCGATATTCAAATCGCCGCCGATGTCCCCCATCACCCGCTTCGCGCTCACATTGGCGCCCACGATGTTCGTGTCGCCCCCGCTCTTGATCGTCACCGTGTTGCCCGCCTGAACATGCGTGTTGTTGTGCGTCACCGCATCGCTGTTCGCATCGCCCTTTGCCCGCGACATCGCAGCCGATACGCCCCAACCACTCGATCCAAACGACACACCGGCGCTCGCACTCGTCGACTCGTTCGTGCTGCGCGTCTTATCCGTATCGGTGCTGCTCAGCAAATTGACTCGATCGGTCGCTTGCAACAGCACGTCACCCGCCGTCACCGCCGAGCCCTCGATCGTCACGTTGCCTTGCCCCGCCGCCTTCTCGCCCGTCGCGATGAATGCAGCGCGTCCACCGGCCCTCACCGTGCTGCCGCTCTGCCGCGTACTGTCCTCGGTGAACGTCGTCTTGCTGCGCGACGCACCGAAGCTCAGTTCGATCTTCGCTTCAGGCTTGCCATTGCCGTTCAAGGGACCGCCCATCGCCCCCGCGGCGCCCGCCAGATCGGCCACGCCGCCGGCTGCCGCCATCGCATGCAGCGCCGCCGCGCGCCCATCCCCACTGGCTGCCGCCCCCCGTGCCTGCCGATTGACGTTCTGGATCGCATCGATCACGGGCGACTTCACCGCCAAGGTGAAGCCCGAGCTTTTCATCTCGTGCGTTTCCTCATGATGGCGCGCCGTGCCCGACGCCTGCACCTTGACCTCCTTGGCGATGCCCGTCACGTCTTGCGCCGCTAGAATGTCCGAACCCGTCACATGCAGGGTATTGCCGGCTTGCAGCACGACGCTGCCGCCCGTGCTGCCGATCAAGCTGCCCCGTGCGCCCTTCATAGTGTCGCGGCTCGAATCGCTCGTTTGATGCGTGCCGTAAGAGATCCCCGCGCCGGCGCTGCCCAAGCCCGACTTCTTGACCTCCTTGTAGTGGTATTCGCTCGATGCCGTTTGCGCCGTCGTCACCCTCAAGTCATGACCGGCTTGAAGCGTCACGTCGCCCGTTCCCGCGATCGTCGCGGCCTCTGCCGTCAGGTCGTTGCCGGCCGCAACGCTGACCGTGTCGCCCGAGAACGTCGTGCCGATCGCATCGGTGTAACTGCTCGCGTCGACCGTATGTGTCGATTTCGACGAGAGCAACCCGCGCTCGCTGCTCGCCTGCTCGTCATACGCGCTCGCGCTTTGCTCACCGGCCCGCAGGTTCACGTCGCGCCCCGCGACCGCACCGAGCGCCTGTTGCGCACTGACGCTTGCCGCCGTCGCGTTCAAATCCCGCCCGGCGACGATCCCGATGCGCCCGCCCGATGTGATGGCCGTGCCCGTATCGATCGATGCGCTGCGCACCGTTCGGTTCTTCTCGTCCCACTGCACCTGGTCTTCGCGGCTCTGGCGAATGGCGCCCAAGCTCACGTCTCGCGCAGCCGATAGCGATACATCGCCGCTCGTATCGATCCGGGCGGCATCCGCATTCAGATCGCGCCCGGCTTGCACCGCGAGCGTTCCGGCGTTGATTGCCGCCACGCGATCGATGACGGTGGCCGATCCGTTCGCCGTCACTGCCGAGCTCGTCGTGCTCGATAGGTTCACATCGCGCCCCGCGCTCAGGCTCACTGCATCGCCTTGAATCAGCCCGCCCAGATTGTGAAGATCCTGTTTCGCCTTGGCGCGTACCCTGGAGCCCGCCATCGTCCCCACGTTCGTGATCGAATCGGCCGTGATGATCGTCACGCGTCGGCTCGCGATCGTGCCTGTGTTCGCCAATGCGCCCTTGTTGCGCAGCTCGACGCTTTCTCCCGCAACGATCGATCCCGTGCCGGTCACGTCCGCCGCATGCGCGCGCATATATACCTGCGGCACGAGCACTGCCTGTTGCGTGCCGTCGGACAACGTCACCTCCTTGTTCACCAGCCAGACGATGTCGTCCGTGAGCGCCGCCATCTGCGCATCGGTGAGCGCCGTGCCGACGTTCATCTGGAAGCGTTCAGCCGCCTTCACGCCATTGGCCATCAACGCCTGGTATTGCGTCTGGTTGTCGGTGTAGTCGCCGATGAAGCGCTGCCCAGTCGCCTCGACGATCTGCCGCTGGACTAATTGCTGCTCATAAAAGCCGTCGCCCAAGCGCTTTTGCACCGAGCCGGGGTTTCTACCGAGCGCCGCCATCATCGTCTCGCTCGAGAGCCATTGCCGTCGGTTCGTGAAGCGCGGGTCCGTCTCGATCAGATAACGGCTGCCCGGGTCCGTCACCACTTGATAGAGCGCATTGCTCGGCAGCTTCACGTTCGGCTGCACCGTGCGGATTTCGATCGGGCCGAGCTTCGCTCGCGCCTGTGCGGTCGCGGCGGCACCCGGCACCCCGATGCCCGATACGCCCTGCGCAGCCAACGCCTCGGCCAAGACGCGATTAACCGGCGCCTGGTTTGCCGGTGCGACCGAAGCAATAGGCAAATCGATTTCCCGTGCGGGCATGGGCGCGACATAGGGTTTGGCGTCGAACTTGCGCTCATCGCCACGGAATCTGCGTCCCGATACCCAGGTCGTGATCGCGCGGCCCGATGCCGTGAATGTCTCGACGCCCTTGGGCTGACTGTTATCCTGGATGGCGTCGTTCAGGTAGGCTTGGCCGCCCGCCAAGATCTGACTTTTGTCATTGACGCCCGAACTCGCCTTGATGTCGACGGTTCGCCCCGCCGTGATCCTGCCTGGCTGGCTCGCGATGACGACATCCTTGGTGGACGTTACATTGACGTCGTAGGTCGTCCAGCGCGGAGCGATCCGGCTCATCACGTCATTGTTGTAGTCGGACACCGCTCGATTGAGCGCGTCATACGACTGCGTGAGCTTGCCGTACCACTGGTTGAACGGCCGGCAAAGCTCAGCCGCTGACGTCAAGCACGACTGGCGTTGCGGCATGGCGTTGCCTGTTTGCCGCTCACTGGGCTCGCTCACGGACGGCACGTTCAGCAAGTACCAGTCGCTGCCTAGCTTGCGCGTGCCCACCCAAGGCGCGCTCACCGTCATCTCGCCTCGCTTGATATAAGAAGGCTCCGGCGGCGGGGGCGGCGGGGCGACGCCAAACTTCGCCCACATGTCCTCGGGCACCGTCCGGTATGCGCCCGCTTCGCCCGCCCGGTCAGCATCGACCTTGACGCCGAAGGGATTGTTCGATGAGCGCGGCGTTGCGCGGTAATGCACCTTCTCGATTTGTCCCGCGTTGCCGTTCATCGTGTACTTCGCGTAGTCGGCAAACGGATAGGTGCTCGACGGTAGCAGCAATCCCTTCTGATCGTCGTCCAGCGCCCACTCGTAATCGGCGCCGGACTTGGCCTCATGCCCACTGCGGTGATAGAACCGAACATCGGACGGCTCGAGGCGCTCGGTTGCGCCCGGAACGGTGTGCCAAATCTGCCGCCCCGAATCGGTGGTCACCTTTTGCGTTTGGAAGTTCGCGTTCACGTTCTCAAAGCGCTCGGCCGCGATCTTGACGTCGCCGCCGGTATCGATCGACGCGCCTTCGTTCCTGAAACGATCCGACAAGACCTTCGAGGCCCGGCCATCCGCATCGAGGCTGCGCCCCGCCCGAAGGTCGTTCGATGCATAGATCAGGCTCTCGCTGCGATTCTCGATCACCGTTGCACCGATATCGACGTCGCCACGCGATGCGATCACCCCGCCCACGCCTTGCGCATTCGCTTGGTTGCGCATGAGCTGGCCACCGATCGAGACCGAATCGCCGTAAATGCGCCCGTGGTTCGCAACCGTCTCGGCCGCTTCCACACGCGTGGCACCGCCGTCGATCAGGCCTTCGTTAGAGAGCGACTGCCGGGCGAGAACTCGCGTTCCGTGCGTGCCCGCGATATCCCCGCCTGCCTGGTTATCGATCCGCTCACCGGAGACGCTTGCGACGTTGCCGGCCGTCATCGCGCCGCCGTTATCCACATTGCCTTGCGCGCGGGCCTCGAGATCGTGTCCGGCGTGCATCGCGCCGCGCGTGTTGTCGATCGCGGCGCCTGCGATCGTCACGTCTGCGTCGCCGGCGATCTGGCCGGCGATATTCGATATGTCGCCGGCACCTTCGAGCGTCAGCGCCTCGTGCGACAGGATTGCGCCTCGATCGTTCGTGACCGATTGCGCCGACACGGCTGTCGTATGCGAGGACGATATGACGCCGCCGGCGTTCTCGAGCGCACCCGCCGCCAGCGTCACCCCTTTGCCGATCACCCGGCCACCGGCCTGGCTGCCCTCGGCTGCTCGGTTATCGAATAGGCCACCTTGCATATCAAGCTTTGCTGCATCACCCGATTGAATCACGCCCGAGCGGTTCGAAACCGATCGCGCGTTGATGCTGGCTTTGGCCACGGCATCCAGCGCGCCAGCGTCGTTGACGAACACGCCATGGGATCGCAGCGTCGCGTTCAACGCGGCTGCCGTGATTGCGCGCATCGAAATCGACTGTTCGCCCGCCACATTCAACGCGCTGGCCGCGAACACCTGGCTGCCGTCGAGCGACACGCTCGTGCCGCTCACGTTGACGTTGTCGCCCGCTGCAAGCGAGCCGCTGCTGGCAATGCGTTCCCCTGTGAGCGTGACGCTACCCGGCCCCGAAGGCAGATCGCGACCGTTCACACCCGCCATGACGACGCCGCGGCTCGTCAGATCGCGCGCGCTCAGATCGGCGTTGGAGCGGGCCGCCACCACACCGTCATTGCGCAGCGTGTCCACCGCGCTCAGGCGGGCCGTTTGAAGACTCGTGATCGTCCCCTCGTTCTTGATGGTCGGCGCGTCGATGCGTATGGAGCCGGCCGCCTGGATGCGCCCTGCCGGCTCGATGGTGACGTCCCCGTTCGCCGACACTTCGATCGTGCCCGTCAGCGAATCGAGCTCACCCGAATGCCGCACGCCGACACCCGCTTCCGTACCGATCAGAAACACGCTATTGGCGTACATGCTGCCCAGCGCATGCACATCGATCGCAACCGTGGGCCTCTCGCCTTCGCCAGCCTGCCTCATGACGATGCCGTCGGCATAGCCGACTTGGTTCGCGCCGGCCACCGCGTGAACGGAATCGGCCCATATTTGCGCGTTGATCCGCTCGGCCCGTGCGATCAAATCCAACACGCTGCCGCGTGCGTCGAGCCCCCCGCCACCCACGCTGAGCCTGCCGCGCGTCACGTCGAACCCGGCCAGCGACCCATCCGCATTCAAGCGCGTGCGGCCGGTTGCCAGCGAAACGCGCGGGACGTTGATGAAGCCACAGCCTGCGCAGGCGATGCCGGCTGGGTTCGCGATCACGAGGTTGGCACGGTTGCCGGCGATTTCGGTCATGCCGAGCAATCGCGTTGGATTGCCCGACGTCACTTGATTGATGATCACGCGTGCGGGCGAATTGCCCATCAACGGGTTGCCCTGCACCCAGCCAGCGATTTGCGTTTGCGCACTTCTGGGGGTGTTGACGATGACGGCCCCCTTGGTGCCGACGTTGTAGTGCGTGAAGTTGTTCAGCGACACACCGGCTCTGTTCGGCGCCACGATGTTCACCAACGGCACGCCCGACGACGAGACCCCGACCACCGGGTGGTGCGAGCTGCTGCGATCAGGCGTCATTGACAGCGTGGCTTGCGCCGCCACACTAGAGGGCTGCATGCCGAGCGCGCAAAGCGCGGCGAAGGCGCTTGCGCGTGCGGCACGCCACGGCGATATTCCGGATCGATGCGATGCAGGTGCGCCAGCGCTTCTCGCGCTTCGCGCGAGCGAGCGCGTGCCGCGCCGGCGTGACGATGCACACTCGCTCGCAGGCACCCACAGGCCGCGCGAAGCGCTGAACACCAATCGGTAGAGTCCGGAATTCACTGCCGTTTATTCCTCGAGGTCAGCCAATACCGGCGAAGCGACGCTGGCGGCCGCTTCTTGCTCGACCTGCTGCAACGCGGGTCGGGCGCAACTGAACACGGCAATACCGTTGATCAATCCAACGGTCGGCGCGTGCACGCCATACGACACGACGAGATAGGGCTTGGATGCATCCGGCCCGAAGAAGGTCGTGGCCAAGGAAGATCGGGTTGCCCCCGTCAAAACCATCGCTCCCAGGGAGACATCGTCGGTGAACGTTTGATCGTGATCGCTGCCAATGGAATAGCGCAGCTTCAAGGATGCAACGTTGCGGGATTGGCCAAACGGATCGGTGCCTTCCGTCAGATCGGCCGAAGCGCTAGCCAGGGCGCCGGGGGCCGTGTTGCCGTCACTCGCGGTCGGGCGCGTTGCGGCTGCCAATTCACAGCGCATCCCCTCGCCGACCGTCACAGGCTCGGAGAGCGGTGCGCCGAGCGCCCAAACCCGACCTTGATTGACGTTGTATGAATACCCTGCCGAATCGCTGCCCGCCGTCCAGCGCCCAATGGCGAAGTGCCCATTGCCCCCGATATCGGTAACGATCCCCCGGGAAAGGCTGAGCGCCCCTCCATCGAACGGCAATGTCGTATAGGCGCCCGGTGAGATCGCTTGCAACACGGACGGGTTCTCTTCGGTTCCGATCCGGGCCTTGCCTTGGGGCATCGAACCATCGGCACTCCAAGTCACCGGTGGGTGCAGCACCTTCACGGTAGTCAATTCGCTCGACAGGGGCGTTGCCTTCCCTTCCGCCGCGATGTGCGCAGTTGCCGCGCTCTCCTGCGCCTTAGCGGGTGCCGGGTTAGCCTCACCGCCGCCCCCGCCTCCGCACGCCGCGAGC
This sequence comes from Trinickia sp., assembly GCF_051953955.1. Taxonomy (GTDB): domain Bacteria; phylum Pseudomonadota; class Gammaproteobacteria; order Burkholderiales; family Burkholderiaceae; genus Trinickia. The sequence goes on from NZ_JBQCIF010000015.1 coordinate 120,001, forward strand.
CCGAACGCCGATAACACGGCAGCGGTCGCCGCCGCCAGCTTGAAGAACATGCGCTGCTTGTTCCTATCTTCCATACGTCTATCGCCTTTATTGCCACTTGGTTAAGGGACGGTGCCGTGTACGCCAAGCGCACGAAGCGAGCACCGGTTGATGAATCCGCCTAAAACAGCGAACTGATTTGAAATAAGAACGTGGGTGAACCGCTTACCCCTACCGGCTTGGATAAGGGCCAGCCCACCGAGACGTCGTAGTGGATCGATGCTGCCAAGACGCTTTTCGACGTGACTTGCCCCCGCATTCCGAGCACGGCGCCCACCAACGTCTGCCCCGTGAGAAACTCGGCCGCCGGGCCGCGAACCCGGCCGGCATCGATGCCGCCATAGATGGCCTGAGTGCCGATTTCCGTCGGCACGTACCAATCCAATTCGTTTGAAATGACCCAGCCGCTCTCGGCGGCCAGCGTCGTTTGTTGGTCGAAGCCGCGGACCGAATAACGTGTGCCAATCGCGAAATAGTTGGCTGGCGTGAGCGGCGTTCGTGCGTTTTGCGTATTCCAATCGAATCGGTACGAGAACGGCTGATCGCCTACCCTGAAGGGCACCTGCATTCCGGCGCTCGCCAACGCGACTTCTGTCTTGCCGTCGAAGTCGGGTTCGCCCAATACCATGCCGATGTTTCTGGACCATCCAGGCACCGACGCGCGCCACGCCAGCCCACCGGTGAACATGACGTCGCCGACGTATTGACGATGAGACACGCCCAACTCGTAACCGAGGACGTCGCGCGTCTGGGCCGGCAACTCGACGCCGTCGTAGGTATTGCCGTTGATTTCGCGATACAGATCGCCGCGCACTTCGGTTTGCGCCTGGGCATTGCGAAAGACGACGGCAGACAAGCCGGCCTGGAGCCTCGATTGCACGCCGCTGTAGAGCACGGGGCCTTCGAATCCCGGAACAGACTGCTTGTACCTCGACCGACTCGCGCTGGCCGCAAGCAACGCGTAGCCGATCGGCACGTTGTAGTTGGCGAGGACGGACTGGTTCCCCTCGCCGGGAGCGCCAAAGTTCGCGTTGGTCGTGCCGGCGAGCTGCAGTTGGTCGTATAGATGGAGCGGCGAATCGTAGGTGAGCGATCCGAATAGCGATGTCTTGCCCGTGGCATTCAAGCCTGCGTTGTCGACTCCGACGATCGCGTGCCAGCGCTTGCCGGTTCCCGGACGCAACACGAGTTCGGACTCTCCCGGATTCGCGCCCGGAGCGACATCGAACATCGCATCGGCTTGGGACTGCAGGCGGCGCACATTCTCCAGCCCTTGATCGATGTCTCGCTGATTCAACAACGCGCGGGCGGAGGTGGGCAACGCCATGCGCAACGAGCCGATCGCCGGTTCGCCAGTTCGAACGCGACTGACGAGCCCCGGCAACAAACGCAGCGTCAGCCTTCCGGATTGCAGCGACTGCGCGGGCGCGAGCAAACGCGACGTGACGTACCCGCGCTCGATCAGTGCCCTATTGGCGGCATCCTGAATCCGAGCGAGCGCGGCCTTGCCGACGCATTGGCCCGCTATCGGCTGTAGGAAGCGCGCAAGCCACTGGAACTCGCTCTCTTCGAGCACGACTTCCCTGATCGGGAAACAGGGTGTCTCGACCGGCAGGCTCGCCACGCTTTTCAGCAGTGCCGGTTCGCCAGCCGGCGATAGGACCCTCGGCTGAGGGTTCAGTGCTTTCGCCGCTTCGATCTGCTGCTGTTGGAGACGCTGGATTTGAGCGCCCGGCGGTCCTTCCGCGGGCGAAGCGACGTGCGCACTCGCCACCGCGCTCGCGCACGCGCAAGCGATCAGTGCGAATGCTTGCCGCCAAGTAAGCGCGCCCTTACGGCGAAATACGCAGATGGAGTGCAAAGCCGTTCACGTTCGACCGAAAATGCGAACGTTACGTGCTTGCGAAAGCGCTCAAAACAAAGCAACCGAAAATTCAGACCAACGGAAAGGCCGCTAGCCCCTGAACGCATTCAATCCCCCACCGAGATCGTCAGCGTCTCCTTGATCTCTTCCATGACGACATAGCTCTTGGACTGCACGGCGCCGGGCAGCTGCAGCAGGATGTCGCCGAGCAGCTTGCGGTAGTCGGCCATCTCGCCGATGCGCGCCTTGATGAGATAGTCGAATTCCCCTGAAACGAGATGGCATTCGAGCACTTCGGAGATCTTATTCACTTCGCGCCGGAACTGATCGAACATGTTGCCGCTCTTGTTGCCGAGCGTGATCTCGACGAACACGAGCAGCGCGGCGCCAAGCTGCGCCGGATCGACCCGCGCGTAATAACCGGTGATGACCTGGTCGCGCTCCATGCGCTTCACGCGCTCGATGCACGGCGTCACGGTCAGCCCCACCCGTTCGGCCAGGTCCTTCATCGCGATGCGGCCGTCCTCCTGCAACACCTTCAATATCTTGCGATCGAGCTTGTCGAGCTTACGAACCGGTTGACGTTCTGTTCTCATCGCGCATCCATCGTTTTTAAACCAAAAATCCAAAAATTACAGGAACAAAAACTGCTTTTGTAGCAATAGTATAGCGACATCAACTGGACTTATCGGTGTTTGGGAGCAACCATGCGAGTCATCGTTCTGGGTAGCGGCGTTGTCGGCGTAACGAGTGCCTATTACCTGGCGCGCGCGGGGCATGAAGTCACGGTCGTCGATCGCGCAGCGGGTCCGGCGCTCGAAACGAGCTTCGCGAACGCCGGCCAGATCTCGCCCGGCTATGCCTCGCCGTGGGCGGCTCCCGGCGTGCCGCTCAAAGCAGTCAAGTGGATGTTCCAAAAGCACGCGCCTCTCGCAATCCGTCTGGACGGCACTCAGTTCCAGTTGCGCTGGATGTGGCAGATGTTGCAAAACTGCACCGCCGAGCGCTATGCCGTCAATAAAGGCCGCATGGTGCGCCTCGCCGAATACAGCCGCGACTGTTTGCAGGCATTGCGCGCCGATACCGGCATCCAATACGAAGGCCGTACGGGTGGCACGCTGCAGGTGTTTCGCACGCAGCAGCAACTCGACGGCGCACAAAAAGACATCGCCGTGCTGAAGGAAGCCAACGTCGCGCACGAACTGTTGAGCGCCGCCGAACTCGTGCGGGCTGAGCCGGCACTCGCAGCCGTCTCTCACAAGCTCACGGGCGGCCTGCGACTGCCGGGCGACGAAACGGGCGACTGCCAACTGTTCACCACGCGCCTGGCAGCGCTCGCCGAATCGCTCGGCGTGACGTTCCGCTTCAATACGCCGATCGACGCGCTCGAAATGGCCGGCGGCCGAATCGCCGGCGTGCGTTGCGGCTCGGACACGCTGCGCGCCGACGCTGTCGTGGTAGCGCTCGGGTCCTACTCCACGCAGTTGTTGTCGAGCATCGTGAAGATTCCCGTCTATCCGCTCAAGGGTTATTCGATCACGGCACCGATCGTCGATGCGGCCAAGGCCCCTGTGTCGACCGTGCTCGACGAAACGTACAAGATCGCGATCACGCGCTTCGACGATCGCATTCGCGTCGGCGGCATGGCCGAAATCGTCGGCTTCGACAAGAAGCTGCGCCAGGCGCGTCGCGAGACGCTCGAAATGTGCGTCAACGATCTGTTCCCCGGCGGCGGCGATACGTCGCAGGCATCGTTCTGGACGGGGCTACGCCCGATGACGCCCGACGGCACGCCGGTGGTCGGCCGCACGCCGGTGTCGAATCTGTTTTTGAACACGGGGCACGGCACGCTCGGCTGGACGATGTCGTGCGGTTCAGGCCAGCTGCTCGCCGATCTCATCTCGGGCCGCCGGCCGGCGATCCAAGCGGACGATCTCTCGGTTCATCGCTACCTCGGCGAACTCGGCCGCACCCCGCAACCCGCTTACGCGTAACGGCTCGCGCATACCCAAAGAAGCCGGCAGCACGACAGCGGCGCCCTAACCGGGGTGCCGCTGTTTTGCGTGCGGATTGAGAACGGGGTCCATCGGCTACAACGAATTAGCGAAGTTATCCGAGAAAGATAACCCCATTAACTTTCGTATACATCGCCTTCCGACGGAACGCGCGCGTCAGCTGGTCAATGCCTGCGCCTACTTGCTTGCGCGACATTCAACGATTGCGGGCGAGATATGGAAAGGGGCACGCAAGCGTGCCCCATTTACGGTGCCGTTAGGCGCCCGCTTTTACGGCGCCGCCGGTTACCCCAACGCGCTGACCAGTTCCGGCACGAGCGAGAACAGATCGCCGACGAGGCCGTAGTCGGCCACGCTGAAGATCGGGGCTTCGGGATCCTTGTTGATCGCCACGATCACCTTCGAATCCTTCATCCCGGCCAAGTGCTGAATCGCACCCGAGATGCCGACCGCGACATACAGCTGCGGCGCGACGATCTTGCCCGTCTGCCCCACTTGGTAGTCGTTCGGCACGTACCCCGCGTCCACGGCCGCGCGCGAAGCGCCCAGCGCAGCCCCGAGCTTGTCGGCCAGCGGCTCGAGCACCTTCGTATAATTCTCGCCGCTACCGAGGCCTCGGCCGCCCGAGACGATGATGTTCGCGCTCGTCAACTCCGGGCGATCGAGCTTCGTCACTTCCCGGTTCACGAACTGCGAGATCCCGCGGTCAGCCGCCGCTTCGATCTTCTCGACCGACGCGTTGCCGCCCTCCGCCGCCACTGCGTCGAAGCCCGTCGCACGCACGGTGATCACCTTGATCGCATCGCCCGATTGCACCGTGGCGATCGCGTTGCCCGCGTAGATCGGGCGCTCGAACGTATCGCTCGAAACCACGGCCGTGATCTCGCTGATCTGCGCCACATCGAGCTTCGCCGCCACGCGCGGCGCCACGTTCTTGCCGTAAGCCGTGGCAGGCGCCACGATGTGCGAGTAATCCTTCGCGATGTTCAGCACGGTGGCTTCGACGTTTTCCGCAAGCCCTTCAGCCAATTGCGGCGCATCGGCCAGCAGCACCTTCGCCACGCCGGCGATCTTCGCCGCCGCATCGGCCGCGCCTTGCGCGTTGTGCCCCGCGACCAGCACGTGCACGTCACCACCGATCTGCCCTGCGGCTGCAACGGTGTTCAGCGTCGCGCCCTTGATCGACGCGTTGTCATGTTCGGCAATTACCAGAATCGTCATTTCTTCTCTCTCCACGCACCGTTGCTCACAGCACCTTGGCTTCGGTCTTCAGCTTCTCGACCAGCGTCTGAACGTCCGGCACCATCACGCCGGCACTGCGCTTCGGCGGCTCGGCTACCTTCAGCGTCTTCAGGCGCGGCGCCACGTCCACGCCGAGGTCCTCGGGCTTGATCGTCTCCAGCGGCTTCTTCTTCGCCTTCATGATGTTGGGCAGCGTGACGTAGCGGGGCTCGTTCAGGCGCAGGTCCGTCGTCACGACGGCCGGCAGCGTCAACGTCAGCGTCTCCGCCCCGCCGTCCACTTCGCGCGCAACCGTTGCCTTGCCGTCCGCCACCGTCACCTTCGAGGCGAACGTCGCCTGCGGCAAGCCCGCCAAAGCCGCCAGCATTTGGCCCGTTTGGTTCGAGTCGTCGTCGATCGCCTGCTTGCCCAGGATCACGAGCTGAGGCTGCTCTTTGTCGACGAGGGCTTTCAGCAGCTTCGCCACGGCCAGCGGCTGCAGATCTTCATTCGATTCGATCAGGATCGCGCGATCGGCACCGATCGCCAGCGCCGTGCGCAGCGTTTCTTGGCACTGCGCCACTCCGGCCGACACCGCCACCACTTCCGTGGCCACGCCCGCTTCCCTCAGTCGAACCGCTTCTTCCACCGCGATTTCGTCGAACGGATTCATCGACATCTTCACATTCGCAATGTCGACGCCCGTGCCGTCCGACTTCACCCGGACCTTGACGTTGTAATCGACCACGCGCTTGACAGGCACCAGAATTTTCATGCACACGCTCCAAAGTTACGAATACGTCAACCCAGCGGCCATTATAGCGACAGCCCGTGCGGCGACCGCACTCACCGACGGTCCGGCAAAGCCCCTATGGGCAAATTCGCCGACTCCAAATCGGGGCCGGCCCCGCCGGGGCGCGCCCGGACACCGCCGCCGGCCTGATGCTCAGGCCATCAGGTACCTCGGCCTAAACGCTCTGCCCGCCAGCTACCGGGATTGTTCCACGGACTCAGGCTTCCGAATAACGAACGATCGTTTTATTTTATGAGCAAGCCGCCAGGGCGCCAAGTCCGGGTTTCGACCTGAACCTCTAACATCCCCGCTCATCGATGGCTCAGCCTGCGCACGCGCCAATCCCCGAACGACCGGACGAGCGGTAAGTTCGATCATGAACACGGCAGCGGCGGACTGAGCCCGCGGATGCGACGCGCCTGCGCGCCCGTTCGCCGCGATTGCTGCGATTACCGCGATTACCGCGATTACCGCGATGAGAGGAAATGGGCGACACGCGATTTTATCGCGCCGCACAAATGCCATTTAATAATTAATATGCAATCGTTAATGACTTTTTGAAATTAGAGGAGCCTACCCTTTCGGATTCGCCGTGAGCCGGCGACCCGCGGTTATGATCGAGCGCAAAACAGGCAAACCAGGGGGAAAGCGATGTCGACCAGGACTGCGCCTCGGGACGGATCTCGAGACGCTGCGACGAACAACGGCACGACGGCGTCATCCGTGTTCATCGGCGCGGTTCGGGCGGCCGACGGTCTCGAACTGGCGCTCTACCGCTGGCCCTGCGCCGCGCCCGTGCGTGCGACCGTCGCCCTGCTGCACGGGCTGGCCGAGCACGCGGGCCGCTACGCACCGCTAGCCCAGCGATTAGCGGCCGCGGGCATCGAATTGGTCGCGATCGATTTGCGCGGCCATGGGCGGTCGCCGGGCGAGCGCGCCTGGGTCGCCCGCTTCGAGGCGTATCTGGATGATGCGCGCGCACTGCTCGAAGCTGCGTCGCGTCCCGGTACACCGCTGTTCCTGATGGGCCACAGCATGGGCGGCACGATCGCGGCGCTGTTCGCGATCGAACGGCTCGATGCATTCGTGAGCGACGGCTACCCCGTGGCGGGCCTCGTCCTCTCGAGCCCCGCCCTCGCGCCCGGCCAGGACGTCCCGCGCTGGATGCTGGCGGCCAGCCGCATCGTCAGCCGCATATGGCCGCGCTATCCAGCGATGAAAATCGAGCCCGCGCTACTTTCGCGCGATGCACTCGTCGTCGAAGCCAACCGCAACGATCCGCTCGTTCATCATGCCGCCGTTCCCGCACGCACCGGTGCTGAAATCCTCGCCGCGATGGGCCGCATCGAACGAGGCCGCGGCGCGCTGCGCTTGCCGGTGCTCGTCTATCACGGCACGGCCGACAAACTGACCGAGCCCGAGGGCAGCCGAGCGTTCGTCGCACACGTGGGCTCACCCGATCGCACGCTGGCGCTCTACGACGGGGCCTACCACGAGACGATGAACGACCTCGAGCGCGACTGCGTCATCGAAGCGTTGATGCAATGGATACTGGCCCACGCATGACGGCAGTTGCGGCGTCACACTCGATCGCCGCACCGCTTACGCGTTCCAGTTCGGCTTACGCTTTTCGATGAACGCTTGCATGCCTTCCTGTGCAACCGGATCGGCCGCATTGCACGCGATCGTCTGCCCGGCCATCTGATAGGCCGCCTCGATGCCGGCTTCCAACTGACGGTAGAACAGCGATTTGCCCATGCGGACCGCGGCGGCCGGCTTGTCGCAGATGCGCTTGGCCAGGGCCGCAACGTCGGCGTCGAGCGCATCGAGCGGCGTCATGTGGTTGATGAGGCCTAACTCGCGCGCCTTCGCCGCGTCGATGAAGTCGCCGGTCATGAGCATCTCGAACGCCGCCTTGCGAGGGATGTTGCGCGAAAGCGGCACGGCCGGCGTGGCGCAGAACAGGCCGTAGTGAATGCCCGAGGTGGCGAACCTGGCCGTATCAGCGGCGACGGCCAAATCGCACATTGCGACGAGTTGGCAACCGGCAGCCGTCGCGATGCCCTGCACGCGCGCGATGACGGGCTGCGGCATTCGCTGAATCGTCATCATCATTGCCGAGCAACGCGCGAACAGCGACTGATAGAACTCGAGCGACGGCGTCGCACGCAGCTCTTTCAAATCGTGTCCGGCGCAGTAGGCGCGACCTTCGGCGGCGAGCACGACGACGCGCTCGTCGGACGCGGCGATCGCCGACAGCGTCGCCTGCAGTTCGCCGATCGTCTGCGCCGACAACGCGTTGAAAGCATCGGGACGGTTGAGCGTGACGCGCACGACCCCTGGCAGCCCGAACGCGGCGTGCTCGACGAGCAGCGTCTCGGAAGACGGTATCGCTGAAGCTGAAGCAGAGGGAGACGACGTAGTGCGATCCATGATGAGCTGACTCCTAGATGCGACCGATGGCGGCCGGCCGTCTACCGCACCGGCTGTTTCGGCCTCGGTTGATGCCCGATGCGCTTTGCCGCAGGCGAATGGCCCTCGGAATGGTCATCAAATAGCGGCCAATGCGCGCACGTGCGCGACGACGCTGCGCCCGAGCGCGGACAAGTTGTAGCCGCCCTCGAGACAACTCACGATGCGTCCGCGCGCGTGGCGCTCGGCGATACGGCGAATTTGCTCGGTAATCCACGCGTAGTCGTTCTCGACGAGCGCCATATTGCCGAGGTCGTCTTCGCGATGGGCGTCGAAGCCCGCCGAAATGAAGATCATCTCGGGCTTGAACGCCTCGAGCCGCGGCAACCAGACGAGGTCGATCGCCTCGCGCACGGAAGCGCCCGGCGTGCGCGCCGGCATGGGGAGATTGACCATGTTCGACGCCTGATTGTCGGCCCCGCTGAACGGATAGAACGGATGCTGAAAAAAGCTGCACATCAGCACGCGCTCGTCGCCGGCGAACGCGGCTTCGGTCCCGTTGCCGTGGTGCACGTCGAAATCGACGATGGCCACGCGGGCAAGGCCGCGCACTTCGAGCGCATGGCGGGCGGCGATTGCCACGTTGTTGAAGAAGCAAAAGCCCATCGCACGCGCGGGCTCCGCATGATGGCCCGGTGGACGCACGCTGCAAAACGCGTTGTCGTAACGGGCGTCGATCACAGCGTCGGTCGCCGCCACCGCGGCGCCGGCCGCTCGCAGCGCCGCTTGCCACGTATGCGGATTCATCGCGGTATCCGGATCGATCCACGCGTGGCCTTCGCTTGGGGCGCTACGCTCGATGAACTCGATGTGCGCCCGCGTATGCACGCGAGCGAGGTCGGCGATCTCGGCCAGCGGCGCGCTTTCACGCTCGATCAACTCCGCGATCCGGCTCGCGATCAATTGATCCTCGATCGCGGAAAGACGCTCCGGGCATTCGGGATGCCCCTGCCCCATCTCGTGCAGCAAGCAATCCGGGTGTGAGTAGAAAGCGGTCGCCATGATCATTCTTCGCCGCGGGCGCGGCATGTCTCCTGAGTTGCTTTGTCCGCGAGCGGCTGGGCTCGCGATCAGCTTACGTTACCACAGGCGGGCGGCCGCGCTTCGCCGGGCTGCGGCACGAACAGGCACCGTCGTTTCCGCCCGCCGGACGTCGGCAGTCGACTGCACGCAGTGGGCCGATTCGGTCGGAGAAGGTTCCGCCGCTCACGGCCGTTCGTTATACTGCGCCGAACCCTTGCCTTTGCCCTCATATGACCGGTCACCACGCTTCACCCGCAACACGCGCGCGGCGCCTCGCCGTGCTCCTCGCCATGGCGCTCGGCGCCACCGTCTCCTGGCACGATGCCTGCGCTCAGGGCGCCGCACGGCCGGCGCAGGCCAAGCGCTCCGCCCGCCTCGCGCAGAACCAGCCCCCGCAGGGGGCGCAATCGAACGCCACGTTCGAAGAAGAAATCATCCCTCAGCGCTACGCCGACAACGCCGACGTCAACGCGTTCATCGACGACATGGTCGCTCGCTACGACTTCGACGCGACGGCACTGCATGCGCTCTTCGCCGGCGTGAACTACTCGGCTACGGCGGTCAAGCTCGTCACGCCGGCGCCGAAGCCGTTCGTCAAGAACTGGCGCGTCTACCAGGCGCGCTTTCTCGACGCGGTGCGCATCAATGCGGGCGTGAAATTCTGGCGCGAAAATCGCGCGACGCTGCAGCGCGCCTACGAGCAGTATGGCGTGCCGCCCGAAGTCATCATCGGCATCATCGGCGTGGAGACGATGTACGGCCGCTACATGGGCAACTTCCGCGTGCTCGACGTGTTGACGACGCTTGCGTTCGACTACCCGAATACGCCGAATCGCGCCGAGCGCGAAATGACGTTCCGAAAGAATCTCGAAGACTATCTCGTCTGGACGCGCGACGCTCAGATCGATCCCACGACGGTGTCCGGATCGTACACGGGTGCCATCGGCATTCCGCAGTTCCTGCCGAGCAGCATCGTCAAGTATGCGGTCGACTACGAAGGCAATCGGCATATCGATCTGCGTGCCAGCCCGGCCGATGCGATCGGCAGCGTGGCCAATTACCTCGCGCAGAACGGTTGGGAGAACGGGCGTCCCGTGGTGTGGCGCATCGGGCAAGACGCCGGCAGTCTCGGCATCGCTCAGGCCGCGGCCGACGGGCAGCCCGAGCCGCACTGGCCGCTCGCGCAACTGCTGCGCGCGGGGATGGTGCTCGACGAGCCGAAACTCGATCTCGCATCGGAAGACAGCACGCCCGTTACCGTGATCGACTTGCCGACGCCCGGCCAGCCGACTCAATACATGCTGGGGCTGCAAAATTTCTACGTGCTGACGCGCTACAACCGGAGCTTCTTCTACGCGCTCGCCGTCTATGAACTGGGCCAGCGCGTGAAGGCGCGCATCGAAGAAGAAGGCGGCGTGCAAACACCGGCCCCAGCGCCGGCACCCACACCGGGGCAGGCCGCACCGGCCGCGCCAGCCGTATCAGCACCAGCCGCGCCTGCGCCGCTGCAGCCACAGCAGCAACCGCACTAGCACCGCGGCTTCAGCGCGCGATCCCTGCCCAACGCGACGATGGGCAGGGATCGCTTGCGTCAAGCGGGAAAGACGCCCGACGACAGATAACGATCGCCGCGGTCGCAGACGATGAATACGATGGTAGCGTTCTCGACTTGATGTGCGACGCGCAATGCAACCTCGCACGCGCCGCCCGATGAAATGCCGCAAAAGATCCCTTCGACGGAGGCCAACCGGCGAGCGGCCGCCTCGGCCGCGGCTTGCGAGACGTTCTCCGTGCGATCAACGCGCGTGCGATCGAAGATCTTCGGCAGGTAGGCCTCGGGCCACTTGCGGATGCCGGGAATGCGCGAACCATCTTCGGGCTGCGCGCCGATGATTTCGACGGCCGGGTTCTGCTCCTTCAGATACTGCGACGTTCCCATGATCGTGCCGGTCGTGCCCATCGACGAGACGAAATGCGTGATGCGCCCTTCCGTATCGCGCCAGATTTCCGGGCCGGTGCCTTCGTAATGTGCGACCGGGTTGTCCGGATTCGCGAATTGATCGAGGATGATGCCCCGGCCGTCGCGTTGCATTTGCTCGGCGAGATCGCGCGCGTATTCCATGCCGCCTTTCACGGGCGTAAGCACGATTTCGGCGCCGTAAGCGGCCATGCTTTGCCGCCGCTCGACGGTCAGATCCTCGGGCATGAGCAAGACCATCTTGTAGCCGCGGATGGCCGCCGCCATCGCTAGCGCAATGCCGGTATTGCCGCTCGTCGCTTCGATGAGCGTATCGCCCGGCTTGATGCGCCCGCGCGCCTCGGCCTTTTTGATCATCGACAAGGCCGGGCGGTCCTTCACCGAGCCCGCGGGGTTGTTGCCCTCCAGCTTGGCGAGCACGACGTTGTTCCGGCTGCGGATCTCGTCGTCGATCAAACGGACGAGTTGAACGAGCGGCGTGTTGCCGATCGTATCTTCAATGGTTTTGTAAGGCATGGGCGTGTGCGCGATGCGCCGTTATCTTGAGCAAGGAGAAGAATCCGCCCGATTGTAAAGCACCGGGCAATCGGCCGCTGTGTAGGGTCTTTCCGCGAATTGCGCGCCCCTCACGGCGCCGCCGACGATGAGCCCCTCGGCCCGTAGCCGCTCGACCGCCTGGCCCCCGAGGCCTTTGACGCGCCGGCCAAGATCGCCGGCATCCTTGAATGGGCCGCCCGCGCCACGCTCGTCGACGATCGCACGAGCCTTGGCCGGGCCGATGCCTTTGACCGCACGCAACGCAGCTTCGTCGGCCGTATTCACGTCGACGCCGAATTGCGCGGCCTGCGCCACGATAGCGGGACACGCGGCCGCCATTGCCGCCGCGAACAAAAGAAAGAAGAAGCGCTTGAGCATGTGGCCTCCGAAAAGAACCGGCCGGCGAGCGCCGACCGTGAGGCCTTCAGTGTAGGAACGACGCGCGGCTCGTTACAGTTGGCCGGACAGCCAACGCACGTATCGATCGACGCCCTCTTGCACCGTCAGGAACGGCGCGTCGTAGCCGGCCGCGCGCAGGCGCGCCGGGTCGGCTTGCGTGAAGCATTGATACTTGCCGCGCAGCGCGTCGGGAAACGGAACGTATTCGATGAGCCCACGCTGAACCATCTCCGCGAGCGAGAGGGCCGGCTGATTCTCCAAGGCACGCAGCGTGTTGACGACCGAGGTGGCGATATCGTTGAACGGTTGCGCGCGGCCGGTCCCCAAATTGAAAATGCCCGACTTTTCCGGATGATCGAAGAAGAACAGATTCACCTTCGCGACATCCTCGACCGAGACGAAATCGCGCGTTTGCTCGCCGGCCGCATAGCCGTTGTACTCGCCGAACAGCTTAACCTTGCCCTCGGCGCGAAACTGATTGAAGTTGTGGAATGCGACCGACGCCATGCGGCCTTTATGGGCCTCGCGGGGCCCATAAACGTTGAAATAACGAAAGCCCGCGATCTGGCTTTTTGCGCTCGGCAAAACGCGGCGAACGATCTGATCGAACAAGAACTTCGAATAGCCGTAGACGTTCAGCGGCGCCTCGACCTCGCGCTCTTCCACGAAACGGGTGGAGCCGCCGTAGATCGCCGCCGATGACGCATAAAGAAACTGCGCGCCTTGCGCCAGGCACGCGTCGAGCACGGCGCGGCTATAGCGGAAGTTGTTCTCCATCATGTAGCGGCCGTCCGTCTCCATCGTGTCCGAGCAGGCGCCCTCGTGAAACACGGCACGCACCTTGCCGAACTCGCCGCGAGCGAAGCGTTCGACGAACTCCGTCTTGTCGAGGTAATCGTCGATCTCGCAATCGACGAGGTTCTTGAACTTGTCGGCGCGCGTGAGGTTGTCGACGGCGATGATGCGCGTTTCGCCGCGCGCGTTCAGCGCTTTGACGATATTTGCGCCGATGAAGCCGGCGGCTCCGGTGACGATGAGAGTCATGGTCGTGATGAGGATGGTTCGATAAAAAGCTCGTCATAATCGACGGTGGCCGTGCCGAGCTTGCCGACGACGATGCCCGCGGCGCGATTGGCCGCCGCAACGGCATCCACGAGTGGCTGCTTCGCGGCGAGCATGACGGCCAATGTGGCGATGACCGTGTCGCCGGCGCCCGACACGTCGTAGACTTCGCGCGCGACCGCCGGCGCGTTCAGCGATTCGCCGTCGGCCGTGAATAGCGTCATGCCCTCTTCGGAACGCGTCAGCAGCAGCGCATCGATTTCGAGCGAGGCACGCAGCGCCTGGACGCGCGCGCGCAAGTCGTCTTCCGACTTCCACTGCCCCACCACCTCGCGCAGCTCCGCGCGGTTCGGCGTAATCAGCGTGGCGCCGCGATAGCGCTCCCAATCGTCGCCCTTCGGATCGACGAGCACGGGCTTGCCGGCCGCGCGCGCTTTGGCGATCATCTGCGTCACATGCGTGAGACCGCCCTTCGCATAATCGGACATCAGAATCACGTCGTGCGACGCGAGCAGCGAATCGAAGCGCGCCAACCCCGCCAGCAACGCTTCGTGCGCCGGCGTGTTTTCGAAATCGACGCGCAGCAGCTGCTGCTGACGCGAGAGCACGCGTAGCTTGATCGTCGTCGACAGCTCGGGATCGCGCTCCAGATGGGTCGCGACGCCGCTGTCCTTGAGCAGTTCGACGATGCGCTCGCCGGGCTCGTCGCGCCCGACGACGCACAGCAGCCCCGCGCTCGCGCCCAGCGCCGCCGCATTGCGCGCGACGTTCGCGGCGCCGCCGAGGCGATCCTCTTGCCGCTGGACGTGCACGACGGGCACGGGCGCTTCGGGCGAGATGCGATTGACGTCGCCGAACCAATAGCGATCGAGCATGACGTCGCCGACGATCAGCACGCGCGCCTGCCCGAGCCGCTCGCGCGGCACGTTCGCGACTTCGGCCGGGACTGCCACGGCAGCGCGCGCTTGCGACACCGGCTCCGTCACCTGGTCAGGCGCGCGCAGCGGTTGCGGTATCGAGTTGGACATAGGGACGTCCGATTGCATAGTAGTCGATGCCCAATTCGGCCATCGCCTGCGGTTCGTAGAGATTGCGCCCGTCGAAAATCAACGGCGCCTTCAGCACCGACTTCAAGTGGACGAAGTCGGGGCTCTTGAATTCCTTCCATTCGGTGACGATCACGAGCGCATCCGCGCCGGCAAGCGTCTCCTCTTGCGTCGCCACGAACGCCAGGCGCGCGAGCGCATCGGGCGCATCGGCTAGATCGAGCGCGAAGACGCGGCGCGCTTCCTCGATCGCCACCGGATCGTAAGCGCGCACGCGTGCGCCGCGCGCGAGCAGCGCGGCGATCAAGCGCCGGCTCGGCGCCTCGCGCATGTCGTCGGTATTCGGCTTGAACGCAAGCCCCCATACCGCGAAAGTGCGGCCGGTCAAGTCCTCGCCGAGGCGCGCCACGATCTTGTCGACGAGCACTTCCTTTTGGTCGTGATTGACCGCCTCGACCGCTTCGAGAATGCGCAGACGATGACCGTTCTCGCCGGCCGTGCGCACGAGCGCTTGGACGTCCTTCGGGAAGCACGAACCGCCGTAGCCGACACCCGCATACAGGAAGTGATAGCCGATGCGCGGATCGGAGCCGATGCCGCGGCGCACTTGCTCGATGTCGGCACCGACGCGGTCGGCCAGGTTCGACATTTCGTTCATGAATGAAATGCGCGTGGCGAGCATCGCATTGGCCGCGTACTTCGTGAACTCGGCCGAGCGCACGTCCATGTAAAGCGTGCGTTCGTGATTGCGATTGAACGGCGCGTACAGGCGCTTCATCTTCTCGCGTGCGACGAGGCCCGCTTCGTCGTCGTCGATGCCGATCACGATGCGGTCGGGCCGCATGAAATCGTCGACGGCCGCGCCTTCCTTCAAGAACTCGGGATTCGAAACGACCGAAAACCGATGAACTGCGCTTGCGCCGAGCCCGCGACCGTCGAGCTCGGCGGCGATGACGGCACGCACGCGCTCGGCGGTGCCGACCGGTACCGTCGATTTGTCGACGACGACCTTGAAGCCATTCGAATAGCGCCCGATGTTGCGCGCGGCTTCGAGCACGTATTGCAGATCGGCCGAGCCGTCCTCGTCGGGCGGCGTGCCGACGGCGATGAATTGCACGTCGCCGTGCTCGACGCTCGCCTTCACGTCGGTCGAGAACGTGATGCGGCCATGCGCGCGCGTGCGTGCGATGATCTCCTGCAGACCGGGCTCGTGAATCGGCACGCCGCCGCTGTTCAATATATCGATCTTGCGCGGATCGACGTCGAGACAGAAAACGTCATTGCCGATTTCGGCCAGACAAGCGCCTGTCACGAGACCGACGTAGCCGGTGCCGATGATGGTGATTTTCATACGCGTTCCACAGTTTTGTGCCGGCAGCAAAAACACCGGCGCTCAGCATCAGGCCTGCCCCGCCGCAATCGGCTCGACGCGGCGCGGCGCATACGTTTCCCAGCCGCTACAGCCCGGGCACTGCCAATAGAACAGCCGCGCCCGGAAACCGCAATTTTGGCATGTGTAACGTGGCAAATTTTTGGTGCGCTGCTTGATCAGCGTGCGCATGAGGTCGAGTTCGGCCCGGCGGGGCTCCTCGGCCGCCTCGATCTGCGCGTCGAGCAGGCGCGTCATGCCGGCCAAGTTGGGCGCCGCTTGCATCTGCTTGCGAGCCAACGCGTGCGCCGCTTCGGCGCCGCACAGCTGCGCGACGTGCGGATAGGCGACGTCGAGCAGATCGTTCGAGCCGTAATGCTCGACGTAGCCCGCCAGCAGCGCGGCCCCCTCTTGGGGGCGCGATAGCGCGGCATACGCCTTCATCAGCTTTTCGGCGACGAGCGGCAGGTACGACGGATTCTGCGATTCCACGCGGCGCCATGCTTCGATGGCCGCCGTCTGATCGCCTCTTGCCGCGGCGACGTCGCCCGCGAGGATCGTCGCTCGGACATTGCTCGGATTGGCGCTCAGGGCAAGCTCGAGCTGAGCGGCCGCTTCCGCGGCGTCCTTGCGGTGCAGCGCTTCTTGCGCGAGCTCGCAGTGAAATTGGGCGATCTCTTTCGAGAGCGGCTCGCCGCCCATCGTCTCGAGGCGCCCGGCCGCGTCGATTGCCTTGCCCCACTCTTTCTCGATCTCGTAGATCGTCAGCAGCGCGCGCTGGGCGTCGCGCGCGTACTCGCCCGCGTCGAGCCTGCCGAGCGCCTCCTCGGCGCGGTCGAGCAGCCCGGCTTTCAGAAAGTCCTGACCGAGCTCGAACAGTGCGTGGTCACGCTCGCTCGCGGGAAGATCCGCTCGGCTCAGCAGGTTTTGATGGATGCGGATGGCGCGGTCGGTCTCGCCGCGCCGGCGAAACAAGTTGCCGAGCGCAAAGTGCAGCTCGACCGTTTCCGGGTCGAGTTTGACGACTTCGATGAACGCATCGATCGCTTGGTCGGGCTGTTCGTTCAGCAGAAAGTTCAAGCCGCGAAAGTACGAGCGCGGCAGGTTCGCACTCTCGGACAGCAGCGCTTTGAGGTCGTAGCGCGAAGCCATCCATCCGAGCGCGAACGCGACGGGAACGACGAGCAGCCACCAAAAATCGAGATCCATGCGAAGGTCGGAAAAGCGAGGATGTAAATGCGAGCGACGACACGCGCTCAGATGACGGGCGGCATCGGCGGCTCGACGGTGACCGGGGGCGTCTCTTCACGCGCGGCACGCAGCTCGCGCTTCAAACGCCCGCTCTCGAGCTTGAGCCTCACCACGGCCGGCAGCGCGCTCAGCAGTCCCGCGAGCAAGCCCACCGCAAAAAAAGCCAAGCCGATCAGGATGAGCGGCGCCTGCCAGACATATCCAGCGAAGTGCAGCGCCGCGTTGTCCTGGTTGGCCAATGCAAGCACGAGCAGTACGACGAACACGAGCACGCGCAACACCCAGACGATAAATTTCATAGAGGGTCTCTCGACGACGGCTACGGCCGGTAGGGTCGGTTTACGTGGGGTCGGTCGGCCGTGGCAATGCGCGGGCGTTGCCGCGAGAAAGCCGATCGCGAACCCACGGCGCCCCTGAACCAAAGTGCCCGTATTGTAATGGAAAGGATGCGGAACCGGCCGTGGCGCGGAGCTCCCCGGTTCGGAACGTGCCCGCCGTTCGAGCGAAGCGTCCGCAGATACGCAAGCCGATATGAAAAAAGCGCCCGAAGGCGCTTTTTTCCCAATCTTTTTGCCGGTCTTCACTGTCGGCGTGGACGACGCAAGGGGCACCGACTTTCCCGTGCCCCGCGCATCGCCCCGAAAAGCGAGGCATACCGCGAGTTCAGAGATCGTCGTCGGTCCGGTCAACCGTCAAAGGCTCACCGGCCCGGCCGTCCACCCGCTCGCGCAATTCCTTGCCGGGTTTGAAGTGAGGCACGTGCTTTTCGGGCACGAGCACCTTCTCCCCCGATTTCGGATTACGCCCGACGCGGGACGGGCGGCGATTCAGACCGAAGCTGCCGAAGCCGCGAATTTCGATACGATGCCCTCTGGCCAACGCCTCGGACATCGCATCGAGCATCGTCTTGACCGCGAAATCCGCGTCCTTGAGAACAAGTTGCGGAAATCGCGCTGCCAACTGGGCGACCAATTCCGATTTGGTCATACTGCGGCAGACCTCTCAAAGGCTTACTGATTCTGGCCGTCGAGCTTGGCCTTGAGCAGCGCGCCAAGGTTCGTCGTACCCGAAGCCGCGGAGCTCGTGTCAGCCGCCAGGCCGCGCATCGCCTCTTGCTGCTCGGCCGAATCCTTCGCCTTGATCGACAGGTTGATGCCACGCGACTTGCGATCGATGTTGATGATCATCGCGTTGACCTTGTCGCCTTCCTTCAGCACGTTGCGGGCGTCTTCCACGCGGTCTTGCGCGATTTCCGAAGCACGCAGGTAGCCTTCGACGTCGGCCGAGAGGGCAACGACCGCACCCTTGGCGTCCACCGACTTCACCGTGCCGTCGACGATCGAACCCTTATCGTTCAGCGCAACGAAGTTGCTGAACGGATCGCCTTCGAGCTGCTTGATGCCGAGCGAAATGCGTTCCTTCTCGACGTCGATACCGAGCACGACCGCTTCCACTTCGTCGCCCTTCTTGTACTTGCGAACGGCTTCTTCGCCGGCTTCGCTCCACGACAGATCCGACAGATGGACCAGACCGTCGATGCCGCCGGGCAGACCGATGAACACGCCGAAGTCGGTGATGGACTTGATGGCGCCCGTGATCTTGTCGCCCTTCTTGAAGTTGCGGCTGAAGTCATCCCACGGATTCGGCTTGCACTGCTTCATGCCGAGGCTGATACGACGACGGTCTTCGTCGATCTCGAGCACCATGACTTCGACTTCGTCGCCAAGTTGAACGACCTTCGACGGAGCGACGTTCTTGTTCGTCCAGTCCATTTCCGAAACGTGCACCAAGCCTTCGATGCCCGATTCGACTTCGACGAACGCGCCGTAGTCGGTAATGTTCGTGACCTTGCCGAACAGGCGCGTGCCCGACGGATAGCGGCGCGAGATGCCTTCCCACGGATCGTCGCCCAGTTGCTTGATGCCGAGCGAGACGCGGTTCTTCTCTTGGTCGAACTTGAGGATCTTGGCCGTGACTTCTTGGCCGACCGACAGCACTTCGCTCGGGTGACGCACGCGGCGCCACGCGATGTCGGTGATGTGCAGCAGGCCGTCGATGCCGCCGAGGTCGACGAACGCACCGTAATCGGTGATGTTCTTGACCACGCCGTTCACGATCGCGCCTTCCTTCAGCGTCTCGAGCAGCTTCGCGCGCTCTTCGCCTTGCGTCGCCTCGATGACGGCGCGGCGCGACAGCACGACGTTGTTACGCTTGCGGTCGAGCTTGATGACGCGGAATTCGAGCGTCTTGCCTTCGTACGGCGTCGTGTCCTTGACGGGACGCGTATCGACGAGCGAGCCGGGCAGGAACGCGCGGATGCCGTTGACCATGACCGTCATGCCGCCCTTGACCTTGCCCGTGATCGTGCCGGTCACGAGCTCGTTGTTGTCGAGCGCCTTTTCCAGCGACAGCCACGAAGCGAGGCGCTTCGCCTTGTCGCGCGACAGGATCGTATCGCCATAGCCGTTTTCGAGCGCGTCGATCGCGACCGAAACGAAGTCGCCCGCCTGCACTTCTACCTCGCCCGCGTCGTTCAGGAATTCTTCGAGCGGAATGTAGGCTTCGGACTTGAGACCCGCGTTGACGACCACGAAGTTGTGGTCGACACGCACGACTTCGGCGGAGATCACTTCGCCGGCGCGCATGTCTTGCTTGGTCAGCGACTCTTCGAAGAGGGCCGCGAAAGATTCGGTATTCGGGTTGGAGGTTTGCAGGTCGGACATAAAAATGCGTCATTGCATGGCTTCGCGCTGTCAGTGCCGGTCACCACGACCGGGCATGCTGCAAGATCGATCGAACGCCATACGGGGTTGAGGGTGAATACCACGCTTGGGGCCGCCAAAGGCTCCCAAGCACCTACCGCTCCCTATACCACTTCACCACTTCGTCGACCGCTTGGTCGACCGAAAGGCTCGAGGTATCGAGCAGCATTGCGTCTGCCGCGGGCTTCAGCGGTGCGACGGCGCGATTGCTGTCGCGTTCGTCGCGCTCGCGCAAATCCCGGAGCAAGTCATCCATATTAGCAGAAAACCCTTTTTGGATCAATTGCTTATACCGCCGGGCCGCGCGGGCCTCCACGCTGGCCGTCAGAAACACCTTCAAGACGGCATCGGGGAAGATCACCGTGCCCATGTCGCGACCGTCGGCGACGAGGCCCGGCTCCTTGCGGAAGGCCCGCTGGCGCGCCACGAGTGCCGCGCGCACGCTCTGATGGACGGCGATCGCCGAGGCCCGGTTGCCGATTTCCTCGGCGCGGATCTCGCTCGAGACATCGACGCCGTCGAGCTGCGCGCACCCTTCCCGAAACGTGATGTGCAAGTCGTTCACGAGGACGGCCAGTGCTTCGGCATCGCTCGCCGCGATGCCGTAACGCACACTGGCGAGCGCCGCGAGCCGATACAGCGCGCCGCTGTCGAGCAAGTGAAAGCCCAGTTGAGCGGCCACGAGCGCCGCGACGGTCCCTTTGCCGGACGCAGTCGGGCCGTCGATGGCGATGACGGGAGTCTGGTGAAACGGGCGAGTCGGTTTCATGTCGGTACGCGCCGAGCCGCCCCGCGCGTGCCGCTCGCCCCTGCGGGGCACGGCGAACGCAGCGAGCGGGCGGACGCTGAATCAAAAAATAGGGGGCAGATCAACTGACGAGCGCCTTGAAACGGTCGAAATAGTCGGGGAACGTCTTGCCGACGCACTTCGGATCGTTGATCCGCACCGGGACGCCGCCGAGCGAAACGAGCGAGAAGCACATCGCCATGCGGTGATCGTCGTAGGTGTCGATCGCGGCGTTCGGTGTCAGCCGGGCCGGCGGCGTCACGACGAGAAAATCCTCGCCCTCCTCGATCGTCGCGCCGACCTTGCGCAGTTCCGTCGCCATCGCCGCGATCCGGTCGGTCTCCTTCACGCGCCAGCTCGCGATGTTGCGCAAGGTCGTCGTGCCGCGCGCGAACAGAGCGCAGACCGCAATGGTCATCGCCGCATCGGGAATCAAATTGAAATCCATGTCGACCGCTTCGAGTTGGCCGTGGTCGTGGCCCACGCCACGCACCTCGATCCAATCCTCGGCCATGGTGACGTTCGCTCCCATCGCGGTCAGTGCGTCCGCGAACGCGACGTCGCCTTGAATGCTGCCCCGCCCGACGCCGATCACGCGCACCGGTCCTCCCGCGAGCGCACCCGCCGCGAGGAAATACGACGCCGACGACGCATCGCCTTCTACCATGATCGCACCCGGCGACTGATAACGCACGCCCGCCGGTACGGTGAAGCGCTGCCAGCCTTCACGCGCGACCGTCACGCCGAAGCGCTCCATCAACTTCATCGTGATTTCGATGTACGGCTTCGAGATCAGCTCGCCCTCGACTTCGACGACGATCTCCCCGCTCGGCGTGCGCACGAGCGGCAGCGTCATCAAGAGCGCCGTCAAAAACTGGCTCGAGACGTCGCCGCGCACGCGGATCGGGTCTTCGACCGCGATCGTCCCGGGGCGAATGCGCAGCGGCGGATAGCCCTCGTTCGCCTCGTAGTCGATGCGGGCACCGATTTGGCGCAAGCCGTCGACGAGATCGCCGATCGGCCGCTCGTGCATGCGCGGCACGCCGTGCACGCGGTAGTCGCCGCCGTTCACGGCCAGCGCGGCCGTCAGCGGACGGATCGCCGTGCCCGCGTTGCCCAGGAAAAGATCGGCCGTCTTCGCGGTGAATGCGCCGCGCGTGCCTTGCACGACACAAACGTCGCCTTCGCGCGTGAATTTCACGCCGAGCTTCTCGAGCGCGTCGAGCATGACGCGCGTGTCGTCGGAGTCGAGCAGATTCGAGATCGTCGTCTCACCTTCGGCGAGAGCGGCCAGCAACAGCACGCGGTTCGAAATGCTCTTCGAGCCGGGCAGGCGAATCGTGCCTTGCGCCCGGGTGTGAGGACCGAGATCGAGGTAGTCCATGAGATGTCCTTTTATTTCGGGGCGAGTTCGCCGTCCGGTGCCGACACGTCCGCGCTCTTGCCGGAACGTGCGGCTGCGCCGCGTTCCTGCCATCGGCTGCGGGCCTCGCGCGAACGTGCGAATGCGGCTTCGAGCGTCGCGCCGTCGCCGGCGAGCACCGCCGTGCGCAACTCGGCGAGCACCGCCAAGTAGCCGTCGAGTTCTTCGACGAGCGCATCCCGGTTGGCCAAGCAGACATCGCGCCACATTTCGGGGCTCGATGCCGCGATTCGCGTGAAATCGCGGAACCCGCCGGCCGCGAACGAAAACTTCAGCGCCGCGTCGGGCGCGCTCAAAATGCGCTCCACGAGCGCGAACGACAGCAAATGCGGCAAGTGGCTGACCGAAGCGAAGACGCGGTCGTGCTGCTCGTGGCTCATCGTGCCGACGAGCGCGCCGGTAACGCGCCACAGCGCATCGATGCGGGCGACGTCGGCCGGCCGATTCTCGGGCAGCGGGCACAGCACGACGTTGCGGCCGGCGTAAAGATCCGGCAACGCGGCTTCGACGCCGCTCGCCTCGCGCCCCGCGATCGGATGGCCAGGCACGAATTGCGCGGCGCGCGCGCCCAGCGCCGCGCGGGCTGCTGCGACGACATCCGACTTCGTGCTGCCGGCGTCCGTCACGATCGTGCGCTCGTCGAGGAACGGCAAGATGCGCTCGAGCAAGGGCCGCGTCTGCGCGACGGGCGCCGCGAGCAGCACGAGATCGGCGCCCGCGAGCGCCGCGGCGAGCGCGCGGTCGTCCTCGAGCGAGACAACGTCATCGACGACGCCAAGCTCACGCGCACGTTCGGCCGACGCACGCGTGCGGCCAACGCCGATGACGCGTCCGCCGGGCGCGACGCCGGCTCGCTCGCGCAGCGCGCGTGCGAGCGAGCCGCCGATGAGGCCCACGCCGAAGATCACGAGTTTGTCGAAACTAAACGGTGTCACAGGGTGCTCGCAAGCAAAAGGAAGCGAGGAAGCGCGCGCCGCCCGGCGCGCGCGACGTGAGCGAGCGCGACTTACGCCTGCGCCAGCGACTGCTCGAGTGCGGCCAGGAACGCCTCGTTCTCCTCGGGTAGCCCGATCGTCACGCGCAGCCATTGCGGCAGCCCGTAATTGCCGACAGGGCGCACGATGACACCCTGCTTGAGCAGCGCGAGATTCACGCGTGCGCCGGCACCATCGTCATTGCCGACCCGCACGAGCACGAAATTGCCGAACGACGGCACATACTCGAGGCCGAGCTTATCGAACGCCTCGGTCAGGCGCCGATAGCCCGTTGCATTGAGTTCGGCCGTCCGCGCGAGAAACGCCGTGTCGTCGAGCGCGGCGATTGCGGCGGCTTGCGCCATCGAGTTGACGTTGAAGGGCTGGCGCAGCCGGTTCAGCAGATCGGTCAGATCGGGCTGCGCGATCGCGAAGCCGACACGCAGCCCAGCAAGGCCGAATGCCTTCGAGAACGTGCGCGAGACGACGAGGTTCGGATAACGGCGCACCCAAGAAATGGAATCGTAGCGGTGCTCGGTCGCCAGATATTCCGTATAGGCCTCGTCCAGCACCACTGCGACGCCCCGGGGCACCTTCTCGAGAAACGCCTCGAGCGCCTCCCCCTCGATGAACGTGCCCGTGGGATTGTTCGGGTTGGCGATGAAAACGAGGCGCGTATCCGCTTCGATGGCCGCCAGCATCGCGTCGAGATCATGGCCGTACTTCACGGCCGGCACGACGATCGCGCGTGCGCCGAGCCCTTGCGTGGCCAACGCGTACACCGCGAACGAATACTGCGAGTAGACGACCGACTGCCCCTTTTCGACGAACGCATGTGCCGCGAGTTCGAGAATGTCGTTGCTGCCGTTTCCAAGCGTGATCCACTCGGCCGGCACGCCGTAGCGCGCCGCAAGCGCGGCCTTCAGCTCGAACGCGTTCGCGTCGGGATAACGGCCGAGCTCGGCGGCGGCGCGCGCCATGGCCGCCTTGGCCGATTCGGGCATGCCGAGCGGATTTTCGTTCGAGGCCAGCTTCACGATGCGCGCTTCGTCGAGCCCAAACTCGCGCGCGACTTCCGAGATCGGCTTGCCGGCCACGTAGGGCGCGATTTGACGCACGTAGGAGGGGCCGTATTGCGTTGTCATGAGTGTCTCCAAAGCGGACAGTGCGGATTCATTGGACTAATCGACGCGTGCCGTCGTCAATCGAGCATCGGCCGTGTCGAACGGTTCGCGCGCAGGCTGACATGGGCGCGATTCACCTAGCGAGCGCGCGGATATGAGCCGAGAATCTTGAGGAACGCGGCCTTCTTTTCGAGCTCGGCAAGCGCATCGGCGACGGACGAATCCTCGCGATGGCCTTCCACGTCGATATAGAAGTAGTACTCCCAAGTGCCGACGCGCGCGGGGCGCGACTCGAAGCGCGTCATCGACACGCCGTGCCGCGCGAGCGGTTCGAGCAGCTTGAACACGGCACCCGGCTCGTTCTTCACCGAAACGATCAGCGACGTTTGATCGTGCCCGCTGCGGCCCGCGGGCGCGTGGCCGATCATCACGAAGCGCGTGCGGTTGTGCGGATCGTCCTGAATCACGGGATGCGCGATCTGCAGGCCGTAAAACGACGCGGCGCGGTCGCTCGCGATCGCCGCCACGCCCGTATCGAGCGACGCCAGGCGCGCGGCCTCCGCATTGCTCGACACCGGCTGCCGCTCGACGTGCGGCATATGCGTCGCGAGCCAGCGCTGGCACTGCGCCAGCGCTTGCGGATGGGCGCATACACGCGTCACGTCCGTCAGCGCACCGCTTTGCGTGAGCAGGTTGTGACGGATCGGCAACGCCAGTTCGCCGCCGATCAGGAGCTGAGACTGCAACAGCAGATCGAGCGTGCGCGAAACCGCGCCTTCGCTGGAGTTTTCGACCGGCACGACGCCGAATTCGGCCCCGCCCGATTCGACGGAGCGGAACACTTCGTCGATCGACAGACACGGCAGCCCTTCGATCGAATGACCGAAGTATTCGTACATCGCCTCTTCGCTATAGGTGCCTGCCGGGCCGAGATAGGCCGCCCTCACCGGTTGCTCGAGCGAGCGGCTGGCCGCCATGATCTCGCGCCAAATGGCGCTGATGTGATCGCCCTCGAGCGGCCCTTGGCTCAGGGCCTGCAAGCGCGAGATGACCTGCTGCTCGCGCTCGGGGCGGAACACCGGTGCGTTGTAGAGCTTCTTGACCTCGCCCACTTCGAGCGCGATCGCTGCGCGCTGGTTGAGCAGCGCGATCAGCTGCGCGTCGATCGCATCGATCCGATCGCGCAGCGGCTTCAGCTTTGAATTGAGTTCGTCGTCCATGCGTAAAACGGCCGTGTCGAAAACGGCGGCGCCGACGGGCGCACGCCCTGCTCCGCGCTTACGCGCGAGTCCGTTCGAATTCCTTCATGTACTCGACGAGCGCGTTCACGCCTTCGAGCGGCACCGCGTTGTAAATCGACGCCCGCATGCCGCCGACGGACTTGTGGCCCTTGAGCTGCATCAGCCCGCGCTCTTTCGCGCCGGCTAGGAAATCTTCGTTGCGCGACTCGTCCGCGAGGAAGAACGGTACGTTCATTCGCGAACGCGAATCGCGCTCCACTTTATTGACATAGAAGCTGCTCGCATCGATCGTGTCGTAAAGCAGCTTCGACTTTTCGAGGTTGCGCGCCTCGATCTCCTCCAACCCGCCCTGCCGCTTCAGCCATTTGAAAACGAGACCGGCGACGTAGATCGCGTAGGTAGGCGGCGTGTTGTACATCGAATTGTTTTCGGCGACGATGCGCCATTCGAAGGCCGAGGGGCAAATCGGCAGTGCGCGGTCGAGCAAATCCTCGCGCACGACGACGATCGTGAGGCCCGCCATGCCGATGTTCTTCTGCGCGCCGCCGAACATCACGCCGTACTTGGCGACGTCGAGCGGGCGCGACAGCACATGGGAGGAGACGTCGGCCACGAGGGGGACATTGCCGAGGTCGGGAATATCGAACGTCTCGACGCCGTGTATCGTCTCGTTCGTGCAAAGATGCACATAAGCCGGGTTGTCCGACAATTGCCATTCGCTGCGCTTCGGCGCCCGCGTGAAGCCGTTTGCCGTTTCGCCGCTGGCCGCGAGATGCGGCTTGCAGTACTTGCCGGCCTCTTTGAACGACTTCTGCGACCAAGATCCCGTGACGACGAAATCGGCGACGTCGCGGTTGCCGAGCATGTTCATCGGAACGATCGCGTTTTCGCCGAGCCCGCCGCCTTGCAGGAACAGAACGCGATGGCTCGCCGGCACTTGCAGCAAATCGCGCAGATCGGTAAGCGCCTCTTCGTGGATCGACATGAATTCGCGCCCGCGATGGCTCATTTCCATCACGCTCATGCCGCTGCCGTGCCAATCGAGCATTTCATCGGCCGCTTGACGCAATACCTCTTCGGGCAGCGCAGCAGGCCCGGCCGAGAAATTGAAGACGCGCATCGTGGGAATCCTCGAATAGGGATGAACGGACAGGCGGGCGCGAACGGCGGCGTTCGATTCGGCACCGGCGCCCACACCGAACTCCATCGGAAATAGATAATGGCCGTTCGCGCATTTCGCGCAAACGGCCATTATCGCACCGCCGGTTGAAAGCCGCTCGGAAAGGTTCGCCCGATGCGGCTCGATCGCGGCCGGTTGGCTTACTTCCCGGGCTTGACCGCGGCAACTTCCTTGTCGGCCTGCGCGCGCGTAGCCTGGATGGATTGCGGCATGTACTTCTGCATCAGGCTGCCGACGACGTCACGGCCAACCTGATCCTGCACTTGGATGAACTTGCGGCCCGTCGGGCTCTTGTAGAACTTCGTCAGATCCTTGATTTCATCCGTCGAGTAGTACTTCGCATAGGCGTCGTACTGCGCTTGCATCGCATCTTGGCGGAACGAATCGGACGCAAACACTTGGCCCGCCGAATCCACGAGCTTCGGCACCGCGTTCTTTTGCAGCGTCGGCACGGCCGCTTGCTTCTGCTTGTCGTTCAGCGTCTTGTTCTCCGACAACGCTTCCGACAGGATTTCCGGCACGTATTGCTTTGCCTGCATCTGAGCGCTGTTGCCGATCGCACCGACGAGCTTTTGCGCGTCGATCGCATCGAGCAGTTCCTTGATCGCAGCTTGTTTGGCGGGATCGACGGGCGCGGCAGCAGATGTCGCCGCCGTGGCCGGCGCTTGACTCTGGAGCGCCTGGGCCATTGCGAAAGTCGGCACGAAAGCAGCCAGCAGCATCCATTGCTTGAAACGTCGTTGCATTATCACTCCCTCTAAAAAATAAATTCCGTTAGCGCGCGCAGTTTTCTGGCCGGCTCGTTGCGCCACCCCTGAGCCAGAGGAGGCGTGCGTACCGGCGAACGCGGCAACCCGCGCGCTTCATTGTCTTTCGTCGAACCGAGGCAAGCGGCATGGCCCGAATCGGGCCGGCCGCCTCACGCTCACTGCGGCTCGCCGTTCTCCGTTTCGTCGTCGGCGAGCACACCGTCGCCGTCGACGTCGGGATCGGCTTCCGCGATCTGCTGCAGACCGGAAAGCTTCGTGCCCTCGTCAAGGCTGATGAGTGTAACACCCTGCGTCGCCCGGCCCATCTCACGAATCTCGGAAACACGCGTGCGAATCAGCACACCCGTGTTCGTGATCAGCATGATCTGGTCTTCCGGATCGACGAGCGTGGCCGCCACCACCTTGCCGTTACGCTCGGACGTCTGGATCGCGATCATACCCTTGGTGCCGCGCCCGTGGCGCGTGTATTCCGTGATCGGCGTGCGTTTGCCGTAGCCGTTCTCGGTGGCCGTCAGCACCGATTGCGTCTCGCTGCCGGCCACGAGCATGGCGATGACCTGCTGCGTTTCCTCGAGCTGCATGCCGCGCACGCCGCGCGCCTCGCGGCCCATCGGACGCACGTCGTTCTCGTCGAAACGCACGGCCTTGCCGGCATCGGAGAACAGCATGACGTCGTGCTGGCCATCAGTGATCGCAGCGCCGATGAGGTAATCGCCTTCGTCGAGACCGACCGCGATGATACCTTTGCGCAATGGTCTGCTGAAAGCCTCGAGCGGCGTCTTCTTGACGGTGCCGAGCGCCGTCGCCATGAACACGAACTTGTCGGCCGAGAATTCCTTGACCGGCAGCACGACATTGATCTTTTCGCCTTCCTGCAGCGGGAACATGTTGACGATCGGCCGGCCGCGCGAATTGCGCGAGCCTTGCGGCACTTCGTACACCTTGACCCAATAGACGCGGCCGCGATTCGAGAAGCACAGGATGTGATCGTGCGTGTTCGCGATGAACAGCGTATCGATCCAGTCGTCTTCCTTCATCTGCGTTGCCTGCTTGCCGCGGCCACCGCGTTTTTGCGCGCGGTATTCGGAGAGCGGCTGCGACTTGACGTAGCCCGCATGCGACATCGTCACGACCATGTCCTGCGGCGTGATCAGATCCTCGGTGTTCAGCTCCGTGGCGTTCAGCTCGATCTTCGAGCGCCGCGCGTCGCCGAATTCGGCCTTCACGGCCGTCAGTTCGTCGCCGATGATGGCCGTGATGCGCTCGGGCCGCGCGAGAATGTCCAGCAAGTCGGCGATTTGAGCCATGACTTCGCGGTACTCGCCGATGATCTTGTCTTGCTCGAGGCCCGTCAGGCGCTGCAAGCGCATCTGCAGGATTTCCTGCGCCTGCGTGTCCGACAGCTTGTACAAACCGTCGCCTTGCATGCCGAAGGCCGGGTTCAACCCCTCAGGACGATAGGCCTCGCGGCCGCCGGCCGACGCATTGTCGGTTTCGGCGCGGGCCAGCATGTCGCGCACGAGCGACGAATCCCACGCGCGCGCCATTAGGTCCTGCTTGGCGATCGGCGGCGTCGGCGCGGCCTTGATGATCGCGATGAAGTCGTCGATGTTCGCGAGCGCGACGGCAAGCCCTTCGAGCACGTGACCGCGTTCGCGCGCCTTGCGCAGTTCGTATACGGTGCGCCGCGTCAGCACCTCGCGCCGGTGCGACAGGAACGCATCGAGCATCTCCCGCAGGTTCAGGAGCTTGGGCTGCCCGTCGACGAGCGCGACCATGTTCATGCCGAACGTGTCTTGCAGCTGCGTCGCCTTGTAGAGGTTGTTCAGCACGACCTCGGGCACTTCGCCGCGCTTGAGCTCGATCACGACGCGCATCCCGCTCTTGTCCGATTCGTCGCGGATGTCGGAGATGCCCTCGAGCTTCTTTTCGTTGACGAGTTCGGCGATCCGCTCGAGCAGCGAGCGCTTGTTCACCTGATACGGCAGCTCGTCGACGATGATCGCCATGCGCTGCCCGCGGTCGATTTCCTCGAAGTGCGTCGCGGCGCGCATGACGACGCGGCCGCGTCCCGTGCGATAGCCTTCGCGCACGCCGGCCACGCCATAAATGATCCCGGCGGTCGGGAAATCGGGCGCGGGAATGATCTCGATCAGCTCGTCGACGCTCGCCTGCGGGTTTTTCAACAGGTGATGGCAGGCATCGACCACTTCGTTCAGATTGTGCGGCGGAATGTTCGTGGCCATCCCGACGGCGATCCCGGACGACCCGTTGATCAGCAGGTTCGGAATGCGAGCCGGCAGAATCTGCGGCTCGCTTTCGCTGCCGTCGTAGTTCGGCCCGAAATCGACGGTTTCCTTGTCGATGTCGGCCAGCAGCTCGTGGCCGATCTTGGCCATGCGGATTTCGGTGTATCGCATGGCGGCGGCATTGTCGCCGTCCACCGAGCCGAAGTTGCCCTGGCCATCCACGAGCATGTAGCGCAGCGAGAAATTCTGCGCCATCCGCACGATCGTGTCGTACACCGCCGTGTCGCCATGGGGGTGATATTTACCGATGACGTCGCCGACGATACGCGCCGACTTCTTATAGGCACGGTTCCAGTCGTTGTTGAGCTCGTGCATCGCATAGAGGACGCGCCGGTGCACGGGCTTGAGGCCATCTCGGACATCAGGAAGTGCGCGCCCGACGATGACGCTCATCGCGTACTCGATGTACGAGCGGCGCATTTCCTCCTCGAGGGAGATCGGTAGAGTCTCTTTGGCGAATTGATCCATTATCCGTATCTGTGTCGGACGCGAGCGGCACGAAAACGCAGCCGCCGCCCACTCCCCAGGGGCCCGGCAGGAGGCGCCGGGCATCACGCGATTCTAACATGGCCGCCACCGGCGCCCGCGGCCCGCGGCACGTACTCCCCCACGCACCGGCGCGGCAGCGCCCCAGACGCCGCCGATTCTTTCGATCGCTGTTACCGATTGTTTCACATCCGGTGGCACGCCCCGTGCGACCGCCGATCGCCCGCAAAGCCCCGCCCCGCCTTCGTGTTGCTGACGCACCACAATCGAAACCGGCTGCCCAAGACGGCTGGATTTTTTTTTCGTAAGAAGGGAACGATATGGCAAAATGCCAACGCACTTGGTTAGACGCTGCTCGAAGTGTCCACAGGGTCGCGCGTTTTTTGTGCCGCACCAATGTTATACTTCGAGCAATGTATGACTGGTCTTCGTCATCCAAGCTCGCAGTAAACCTGCGGTAATCTCAATTTCGAGAGGAGAAATATGAATAAATTTTCAAAGCTCGCGTTCATTGCAGCTACCGCAGTTGTGGCTGCATCCGCATCGGCACAGTCGGTGCCCGCGTCGCGACAAGCTACGAATGACAACTGGGTGAACGGCACGGGCGAATACGTGTGGATGAACGGCACGAACGAGCTTTGCTGGCGCGATGCCTTCTGGACGCCGGCTACGGCCAACGCCAAGTGCGATGGCGCGCTCGTCGCGCAAGCTCCGACGCCGCCGGCACCGGTCGCTCCGGCTGCTCCGGCCATCACGAGCCAAAAGGTCACGTACCAAGCCGATTCGCTGTTCGACTTCGACAAGGCTGTCCTGAAGCCGGCTGGCAAGCAATCGCTGGACGAGCTGGCCTCGAAGATCGAAGGCATGAACACGGAAGTCGTCGTTGCAACGGGTTACACGGACAAGATCGGCTCGGAC
Source organism: Trinickia sp. (assembly GCF_051953955.1). Taxonomy (GTDB): domain Bacteria; phylum Pseudomonadota; class Gammaproteobacteria; order Burkholderiales; family Burkholderiaceae; genus Trinickia. Next base: position 151,044 of record NZ_JBQCIF010000015.1, read on the forward strand.
AAGTACAACGACCGTCTGTCGCTGCGCCGTGCGCAAGCCGTGAAGGCTTACCTGGTCAGCAAGGGCGTGCCGGCCAACAAGATCTACACGGAAGGCAAGGGCAAGCGCAACCCGGTCAAGACGGATTGCGCCCAGAAGAACCGCAAGGCGCTCATCGCCTGCCTGGCACCGAACCGTCGCGTGGAAGTCGAAGTCGTCGGTACGCAAAAAGCAGCTCAGTAAGCTACCCGCTTTCGGCATCACGAAAAACCCCGCTTCGGCGGGGTTTTTTTCTGCCGGCGGCGGACGCGCGGTCGTCGCCAAGGGCCGGTTTTGCCGCAGCGCGCAACCCTCGATATACTCAGCCTAATCTCGCCTCCCCACCTCTCGCAACGTTATGACGAACGCCGATCCCCATGAACTACGGAAATTTAGCGACCTTGCACATCGCTGGTGGGATCCGAACGCCGAATTCAAACCGCTACATGAACTGAACCCGATCCGGCTCGGCTGGATCGATGCCCATGCCCACCTGCCGGGCAAGCGCGTGCTCGACATCGGGTGCGGCGGGGGCATCTTGTCCGAGTCGATGGCGGGCCTGGGCGCCCAAGTCAAAGGGATCGATCTGTCGGAGCAGGCGCTCGGCGTGGCCGATCTGCACAGCCTCGAAAGCGGGATCACCGTCGAATACGAAGAAATCGCCGCGGAAGCACTCGCGGCACGCGAGCCCGGCAGCTATGAGGTCGTCACCTGCATGGAAATGCTCGAGCACGTACCGGATCCAGCGGCGATCGTCAAAGCGTGCGCCGCGCTCGTCAAGCCCGGCGGCTGGGTGTTCTTCTCGACGCTGAACCGCAACGTGAAGTCCTACCTACTGGCAGTCATCGGCGCCGAGTACATCGCGCAGATGCTTCCCAAAGGCACACACGACTACGCGCGGTTCATTCGTCCGTCCGAGCTCGCGGGTTTTGCGCGCGCCGCGGGTTTGTGCGAAGTCGAAGTAAAAGGCATTACGTACCGGCCGCTCGGCAAGCACTTCGCGTTGTCCGACGATACGAGCGTCAACTATCTGCTCGCCTGCCGCCGCGACGAGTAAGCCGCCCACACGCGGCAACGTTGCGGCACTTTCCGTCTAGAGCCTCTTTCGCCAACCCGTCTTTCCGCTTCATGAGCCAACCGACTTCGCAGCGCGCGCCGCACGACGGCGCGCCGCAGATCGCGCAATGCCGCGCTGCTCTTTTCGACCTCGACGGCACGCTCGCCGATACGGCACCCGACCTCGTCGCTGCCGTCAACAAGATGCGCCGCGACCGCGGCCTCGAACTCGCTCCCGTCGAGCGTTTGCGCCCCTTGGCGTCGGCAGGTGCGCGCGGGCTGATCGGCGGCGCCTTCGGCATCGGTCCCGAGCATCGCGACTACGCACCGATGCGTGAAGAGTTCTTGGCCAATTACGAAGCGGACCTATGCGTCGAAACGACGTTATTTCCGGGAATCGCCCAATTGCTCGACGAACTCGATGCCCGCGGCGTTCGTTGGGGTATCGTCACGAATAAGGTCGGGCGGCTCACGATGCCGCTCGTCGAGCAGCTCGGGCTCGCCGCGCGTGCCGGCTGCGTGGTGAGCGGCGACACGACGCCGCACTCGAAGCCACACCCTGCTCCGCTACTCCACGCCGCCGAAACGCTGGCGCTCTCGCCGGCAAAAATCGTCTACGTCGGCGACGATTTACGAGATATCCAAGCAGGTTTCGCGGCCGGCATGGCCACCGTCGCGGCTGCGTATGGGTACTGCGGCACGGACCTGCCGCCCGCCATGTGGCATGCGCAGCATATCGTCGACTCGACGGAGCAGCTTGCCCAGCTGCTCGGGGCGCTCAGCTGAGGGCGATCAGCAGTGACGCCCCGCGAATGCCCGGCGAGCCCGCGGGGCGGCTGCGGCACCGCCGAGCGCCCTCTTGAAACGGCGGCGAAGCGCACCATGTTGTGTTCTGTGGGATAATCCCGCTTTACGCACAGGGGCCGACCTGGTTTCGACGTGGGTAACGAAGCAGTGCAGGGCATACCGAGGACCCGTCACCTCGTAAATCAATGGGACTTAAGTAACCGCAAACGATAACACGTTCGCTGTAGCGGCTTAACCCCGCTCACCTCGCACTGGCTCGCTGATGGGCTAGGGTCGCAAGACTAGCGAGGTCATTTACATCAGCTAATCCTCGGTGGTGTCACGATGCCGGGGCCGAAAACCTAGTGACTCGCCGTAACGAAGCGTGTTCGTCCGCGTCGGTGCGGTTAAATCAAATGGCTGAACTAAGTATGTAGAACTGGCTGTGGACTATTTGCGGACGCGGGTTCGATTCCCGCCGGCTCCACCAAATTCTGTTCCAAGGATGTTCCTAGGAAGTCTCGAAACCCGCGACAGCTCAAGGCTTCGCGGGTTTTTTCTTTGCGGGGCCATTCGACGGACTCCGTTGACATCCCGTTGAGCGTTGTGACCCGGTCACTCCGGCGAGGCCTTGCTTGTGGTCGTATCTGTTGACGCTCGCGCCTGCCCAACTGACCGACGACGACATCGCGGACGCGGTGAAGACGGAAAAACTGCTAGAGATACGATCATGGGTAAAGCACCATTCAAGAGCGATGCGTTCGAAGCCATTCATAGTGCTGTCTCAGACCTTCACGACGCGGGAGTCGTCGGCAAACGCACGATGCGAGAGTTCGATGAGCGGTGCATCGCCGAGACGCCCGATTTCGATGCGAAAGCAGTCGCAAGCACGGCGCGCAACCCAGTGCCGGCCTAGGCATCGGCCAATTCATAGCCCGTGCTGCGCCCGCCTGCATCGGATTTTCTCAACACGCCTCGCGCCAGCAAGTCGTTGATGTCACGCAACGCCGTGTCGGGGGAACACTTGGCAATCGCAGCCCACTTGCTCGAGGTGAGCTTGCCGTCGAAGCCGTCCAAGAGACGATTGAGCAGCTTCGTTTGGCGCTCATTCAGCGACGCGCCGCCCCAACGCTGCCAGAAGCGAGCCTTGACCCACACGGCATCGAGCGTGCGATGCGCCTGCTCGACCGCGCGGTGAAGCGTGGCGAGAAACCAAACCAGCCAGTCGGTCACGTCGAGCGTCCCTTTTTGAGTCCGCTCCAAGATGGCGTAATACGCATTGCGTTCCCGCTGAATTTGCGCCGATAGGCTGTAAAAACGCTGCGGGCTGCCGTCCGCGCGTGCCAATAACAGATCGCCGATCGCTCTCGCGATGCGCCCATTACCGTCGTCGAACGGGTGCAACGTAACGAACCACAAGTGGCCAATGCCCGCCTTGATCAGCGCGGGCTCTTCCGACGGCGCCTCGAGCCAGCCGATCAGTTGCCGCGTGTCACGCTCCAGCCGCTCGGCGGAAGGCGCTTCGAAATGGACGCGCTGCCGGCCGACGGGGCCGGAAACAACTTGCATCGGACCGTGCGAATCGTCGCGCCAAGCACCGACGCCAATTTTGGAGAGTCCGGAATAGCCAGTAGGGAATAACGCAGCATGCCAGCCGAACAATCGCTCTCGGGTCACCGGCGCGTTGCAATTGGCGGTCGCATCCAGCACCATGTCGACCACGCCTTCCACATGGCGATCCACCGGTGCCAACGCACCGATGTCCACGCCAAGCCGGCGCGCGATCGACGAGCGCACCGATCCGACGTCCAACCGGTCGCCTTCGATTTCGCTCGTCTTGACGACGTCGTCCGTCAGCGCAGCCAGACTGGCCTGGTCCCGCAACGACATGCCCGCGTCCAAGAGACGGCCCAGCAGTAGCCCTTGGGCTCGGCTAACGTCGGCCAGCGGCCGCGCTAACGCGCCGAGGTCGTAGCGCCAACGCGGCCAGTCGGTCGACTGCCAAATGCAAGTGTAATCTCCGCAATTCATGCGGAGATTATCAGCGCTAATCTCCGCAAAACGCAACTGGCCCGTATCGCTAGGCGGTGTGCGTTAGTTAAATGAACATCATTCCGCGTCGTCCGGGCATTGCAGATTGCAGCCGTTCGGATCACCGAGATCGCCCTTCTTGCGCATCTTCGACGTGCGGTGCTGATACTTTTTGGAAGGCGCCGATGCGGCGAATTCCATCTGCGGATGCTCCTGCAGCCGGAATTGGTCCTGCAAGATCCCCCCCGGCAGGCCGGGCGTATTCTGCGCGAAGGCGAGCGATGCCGTCATCGACAGCAGGCCGACCGCTGCCACGCCGGCGCAAAGATTCAAGAGCGATTTCATAGCGATTGCCGCGCCAGCCGGCGCGATCCGAATCAGTCGAACAAGAGAAGCGTAAGCGTAGCGCAGAACCCCCGAGCCTTGCAGCAAACACTGTTACGACCGTAATCGGGATCGAGACGGCGCACGCCGTCGCGCACCGTCCCTTCGCCGCGCCGCTACGCCACCGTGCCGCCTCGCCATCCCACGTTATCCGCCGCCCCCCGGCACTGCCGCACCGCGCAGGCCTGCCGTCACGTCGACGATCTCGCCGCAGTGCGTCGGATCGTAGCCCTCGAGCGCCGCCACGCCGTCGCGAAAATCGGCGCTGCGCAGCACGGCCAGCGCCGATGCGAGCGGCTGCGCCGGAAGTCGCGCGCGCTCGCAAGCGAAGTAGTAATCCTCGTCGACGACGGGCACGAAATCGAGCCCAAAATGGTGGGCGGCCGGGGCCACCCCGAAACCGGCGTCGGCCATGCCACTGGCGACGAACGCCGCAATCGCCGTGTGCGTCAGTTCCGTCGATGCATAACCATTGATGCGCTCAGGATCGATCCCGATGCTGTTCAACGCGAGATCAAGCAGCAGCCGCGTGCCGGAGCCCGGCTGTCGATTCACGAAACGCACGTCGGGCCGAGCGAGATCGTCCAAGCCCCGTATGCCCTTCGGATTTCCCTTCGGAAGAATGAGCCCCTGCTTGCGCGCCGTCAGATAGACGAGTACGTGGCGCCGCGGGTCCAACCAGCGCCGATAGATGTCGGCGCACAGTTCGCGAAACGAGCCGCGCGGCAAGTGGAAGCCCGCGAAGTCGCACTCGCCGCGCGCGAGCGCCGTGACGGCTTCCGCGCTTTCCCGATATTTGATCTCCACGGCGCCGGCCGCTTGCGTCCCGAGCCGCGCCACGAGAGCGGCCACCGCGTATCCGTGCGACGCATGGATGCGTGTCGTCCCGCCCGCGCCAAGCTGCCGGTTCAATTCCGCGGCAACCTCGCCCGCCATCTGCTTGAGCGGGCCATCGAGCCGCTCGGAGCACGCTCGCTGCGCCTGCACCACCGCCCGGCCCAGCGGCGACAGCGCCGACCCCTTGCCGCGCTCCTTCGAAATCAACTCGCCGCCCAGCCGCGCTTCGAGCGCCCGCAGCAGTCCCCACGCATGCCGGTACGAAAGCTGACGCTCTCCAGCCGCCTGCGCGATGCTGCCCGTCTCGTCGACGAGCGCGAGCAGCGGGACGATGTCCGTCAAGCTCGCTTCCCGGCCCGCACTGTCGCGCACGACCAATTGCGTGACGCATTTGATCTCAATCATTTATGAATTCCAATTTCCTATTGCACAACGCATTACCCGGGCCTATCGTTCGGAAACAACGGCTAAAGCCGAGCATATATGCACGTCATATGACGAGCAAGTGCATATAGTAGAGTCTAGAGGATCTAGAGGAGCCCCACCTTGGAACCTGCCAGCGCCCTGGCGCCGGACGAACTCGTCCAACGTCACTTTTCGCCGGGCGCATCGCTGATCGCGGTGCTGCACGCCATTCAAGACGATGCGGGCTTCGTCCCGCCCGAAGTCGTCGCGCCGCTGGCGCGTGCCTTCAATTTGTCGCGCGCCGAAGTTCACGGCGTGATCACGTACTACCATCACTTCCGCACCCGGCCGAGCGCGCCCGTCACCGTCGCGTTGTGCCGCGCGGAAGCATGCCGCAGCATGGGCACCGAAGCGCTGGCTCGACACATCGAACACCGCACGGGCTGCCGCTTCGACGCCACGCACATCGAGTCGACCGATGCGGCCGACCATGGCACGGGCGACGTCGAGCTCGAATCGGTCTACTGCCTCGGCCAATGCGCGCTGTCGCCGTCGATGACGATCAACGGCGCGTTGCATGTGAAAGTCACCGCGCAGAAATTCGATGCGCTGCTCGACAAAGCCCGGGCCGACGCCCAATCGAGCCTCGCCACCGCGAAGGAGAGCGCATGACCACGCGCGTTTTCGTTCCCCGCGATTCGTCGGCGCTGGCGCTCGGCGCCGATGCGATCGCCGACGCGATCATGCAAGAAGCGGCACGCCGCTCGCTCGCCATCGAACTCGTCCGCAACGGCTCGCGCGGCCTGCTCTGGCTCGAGCCGCTCGTCGAAGTGCAGACGGCCGACGGCCGTGTCGGCTACGGCAACGTGGAGCCGTCCGACATCGCATCGCTGTTCGACGCAAGCTTCTTGACGGGCGGCAGCCACGCGCGCTCGGTCGGCATCGTCGACGACATCCCCTATCTGAAGAAGCAGCAACGCTTGACGTTCGCGCGCCTGGGACTCACCGATCCGCTCTCGATCGACGATTACGTCGCACACGAAGGCCTCGCGGGGCTCAAAGCCGCGCTTGCGATGAGCGCCGAGGCTGCCTGCGAAACGGTGCTCGAATCGGGCCTGCGCGGGCGCGGCGGAGCGGCGTTCCCCGCCGGCATCAAGTGGCGCACGGTACGCGAAGCCAAAGCCGCGCAAAAATACATCGTCTGCAACGCGGACGAGGGCGATTCGGGCACGTTCTCCGATCGCCTCGCCATGGAGGGCGATCCGTTCGCGCTGATCGAAGGGATGATCATCGCCGGGATCGCGACGGGCGCCACGCGCGGCTACATCTACGTGCGCAGCGAATACCCGCACTCGATCGCCACGCTCGACGCCGCGATCGCCAAAGCGCGGGAAGCGGGCTGGCTGGGCCCGCGCGTGCTCGATTCGGCGCATGCGTTCGAACTCGAAGTGGCGAAGGGCGCCGGCTCCTACGTCTGCGGCGAGGAAACGGCGCTGCTCGAATCGCTCGAAGGCAAGCGTGGCATCGTTCGCGCGAAGCCGCCCGTCCCCGCGCTATCGGGCCTCTTCGGCCAACCGACGGTCGTGAACAACGTCATCACGTTGGCCACGGTGCCGATCATCTTCGCGCGCGGCGCTCAGTTCTATCGCGACTTCGGCATGGGCCGTTCGCGCGGCACGCTGCCGTTCCAGCTGGCCGGGAACATCTTGCACGGCGGACTCGTCGAGCTAGCCTTCGGCGTGACGCTGCGCGAGCTCGTCGAGACATACGGCGGCGGCACCGTGAGCGGGCGCCCCGTGCGCGCCGTGCAAGTGGGCGGTCCGCTCGGCACTTACCTGCCCGAAAGCCAATGGGACATCCCGATGGATTACGAGGCCTACGCGCAGGTGGGTGCGGTCATCGGGCACGGCGGCCTCGTCGTGCACGACGATACTTCGAACCTGGCCGAACTCGCCGAGTACGCGATGCACTTTTGCGCCGTCGAATCGTGCGGCAAATGCACGCCGTGCCGCATCGGCTCGACGCGCGGCGTCGAAGTCATCGCCCGCATCCGCAATGGCGACACCTCGGAAAAGCAAATCACGCTGTTGCGCGACCTCTGCGACACGATGGTATCGGGATCGCTCTGCGCGATGGGCGGCATGACGCCCTACCCGGTGCTGTCCGCCCTCGACCATTTCCCCGAAGACTTCGGTCTTCTCCCCGCTGCGCCGAAAGCGGCAGCGGCTTGATTGACGGAGCCTCACATGTCCGACGCGCCCGCCCGCACTCCTTCCGCCTCGACGAGCTCGGGCGGTTGCGGTTCAGCCAATTGCGCATGCCGATCGAGCGCCTTCTCGCCGCTCGATGACACCGATTACGGCACGCCGCGCCGCCACGCGGACACTGACGTCACACTGGAAATCGACGGCTGCAGCGTCACGGTGCCGGCGGGCACGTCGGTGATGCGTGCCTCGATCGAAGCCGGCGTCAACGTGCCGAAACTGTGCGCGACCGATTCGCTCGAGCCGTTCGGCTCGTGCCGCCTGTGCCTCGTCGAAATCGAGGGCAAGCGAGGCTATCCCGCATCGTGCACGACACCTGTCGAAGCCGGCATGCGCGTGCGCACGCAAAGCGATCGCCTCCAGGCATTGCGGCGCAACGTGATGGAGCTCTACATCTCCGATCACCCGCTCGACTGCCTGACCTGTCCCGCCAACGGCGACTGCGAACTGCAGGACATGGCGGGCGTCGTCGGTTTGCGCGAAGTGCGCTACGGCTTCGACGGCGCCAATCACCTGAACGACGTCAAGGACGAATCGAATCCGTATTTCACGTACGATCCGTCGAAGTGCATCGTCTGCAATCGCTGCGTGCGCGCCTGTGAAGAGACGCAAGGCACGTTCGCCCTGACGATCGCCGCGCGCGGTTTCGAATCGCGCGTGGCGGCGAGCCAGAACCAGCCGTTCATGGAATCCGAATGCGTCTCGTGCGGCGCCTGCGTCGCCGCTTGCCCGACCGCCACGCTCGTCGAGAAAACCGTCTCGTTCGTGGGACAGCCCGAGCATTCGGTCATCACGACATGCGCCTATTGCGGCGTCGGCTGTTCGTTCAAGGCGGAGATGAAGGGCAGCGAAGTGGTGCGCATGACGCCCCACAAGAACGGTCAGGCGAACGAAGGTCACGCCTGCGTGAAGGGCCGCTTCGCCTGGGGCTACGCCACGCACAAGGATCGCATCACCAAGCCGATGATCCGCGCCAAGATCACCGACCCGTGGCGCGAGGTGAGCTGGGAAGAAGCGATCGCCTACGCGGCCTCCGAGTTCCGCCGCATTCAAGGCAAATATGGACGCGATTCGGTTGGCGGCATCACGTCGTCGCGCTGCACGAACGAAGAAACGTACCTCGTGCAAAAGCTCGTGCGCGCGGCCTTCGGCAACAACAACGTCGACACCTGCGCGCGTGTCTGCCACTCGCCGACGGGCTATGGCCTGAAGACGACGATCGGCGAATCGGCCGGCACGCAGACGTTCGAATCCGTTGCGCACGCCGACGTCATCATGGTGATCGGCGCGAATCCGACCGACGGCCACCCTGTCTTCGGCTCGCGCTTGAAGCGCCGCCTGCGTGAAGGCGCCAAGCTCATCGTCGCCGATCCGCGCCGCATCGATCTCGTCGACGGCCCGCACGTGAAGGCCGCATACCACCTGCAACTACGGCCCGGCACGAACGTCGCGCTCGTCAATGCGATCGCGCATACGATCGTGACGGAAGGCCTCTTGGCCGAAGCGTTCATCGCCGAACGCTGCGAGCCGCTCGCGTTTGGGCAGTGGCGCGCATTCATCGCCCAACCCGAAAACTCGCCCGAGGCGACCGCGGAGATCACGGGCGTGCCGGCCGCGCTCGTGCGCGAAGCCGCGCGTTTGTACGCGACGGGCGGCAACGCCGCGATCTACTACGGCCTCGGCGTGACCGAACATGCGCAAGGCTCGACGACGGTGATGGGCATCGCGAACCTTGCGATGGCGACGGGCAATATCGGCCGCGAAGGCGTCGGCGTCAATCCGTTGCGCGGCCAGAACAACGTGCAAGGCTCGTGCGACATGGGTTCGTTCCCGCACGAGCTGCCCGGCTACCGCCATATCGGCGGTGACGAAGTGCGCCACGAATTCGAGCAGGCTTGGGGCGTTCGGCTGCAATCGGAGCCGGGACTGCGCATCCCGAACATGTTCGATGCGGCGCTCGACGGCAGCTTCAAGGCGTTGTACTGCCAAGGCGAGGACATCGTCCAATCCGACCCGGACACGCAGCACGTCGCGCAAGCGCTCACGTCGATGGAATGCATCGTCGTGCAGGACATCTTCCTCAACGAAACAGCGAAATACGCGCACGTATTCCTGCCGGGTTCGTCGTTCCTCGAGAAGGACGGGACCTTCACGAATGCCGAGCGCCGAATCTCGCGCGTGCGCCGCGTCATGCCGCCGCTCGCGGGCTACGCCGATTGGGAAGTCACGCTGCTGCTCTCGCGCGCACTCGGCTACGCGATGGACTATGCGAATCCGTCCGAGATCATGGATGAAATCGCCCGGCTCACGCCGACGTTCCACGGCGTCTCCTACGCGCTGATCGACCGCCTCGGCAGCGTTCAGTGGCCCTGCAACGAGCAAGCGCCCGAGGGCACGCCGACGATGCACGTCGACGAATTCGTCCGCGGCAAGGGCAAGTTCGTCATCACGCAGTTCGTCGCGTCGCACGAGAAGGTCACGCGGCGCTACCCGCTGCTGCTGACGACGGGCCGGATTCTTTCGCAGTACAACGTCGGCGCGCAGACACGCCGGACGGAGAACTCGCGCTGGCACGAGGAGGATCGTCTCGAGATCCATCCGCACGACGCCGAGGATCGCGGCATCAAGACGGGCGACTGGGTCGGCATCGAATCGCGCGCGGGGCAAACGGTACTGCGGGCGCTCGTCAGCGAGCGGATGCAGCCGGGCGTCGTCTATACGACGTTCCACTTCCCCGAATCGGGCGCCAACGTGATCACGACGGACAGTTCCGATTGGGCGACGAATTGCCCGGAATACAAGGTCACCGCCGTGCAAGTGCAGCCGGTCCAGCAGCCGTCCGAGTGGCAGCAGCACTACGAACGCTTCAACGAGCAGCAACTCGAGTTGCTGCGCGAACGCGAGCGTGCGCTAGCCGGCGCGATGAGCGGCAAATGAGCACCGGCATGAGCATGAGCATGATCGGCAACGGAAGATCGATGAACGAAGGCGAGCGGCGATGAACACCGAGCATTTGATCGAGATGGCGAATCAAATCGGCGATTTCTTTGCGTCGATGCCCGATCGCGAGCAAGCGCTGGCCGACATCGCCGAGCACATTCGGCGCTTTTGGGAGCCTCGCATGCGGCGCGCGATTCTCGCATCACTCGACGAGCCCGCGGCAAGCGAATCGATGTCGCCGATCGTGCGCGAGGCGCTGACGCGCGCGCGAGAGACGTTGACGCCGAAAGCGGCGGCATAAGGCACTTGCCCCGCCGGGCATCCCCGTTCACTCGCTCGGCAAGCGCTGCCGCAGCGAGGCGCGCGCTCGAAGCAGGATCAGCGCACGTTGCGGCCCGCGCCGAACCAAGTCTCGCAATGCCGTGCGAGCGCACTCGTATCGGACGCCGGGCGCCCGCGCGCCCCGATATAGCCGTCGGGACGCACGAGATAGAACGCCGGACGCGTTCGGCCGTACACGTGCGTCAGCGACCACATATCGTCCTCCCGCGCATCGGTCACTCGCCAAATCCGCACCGCACCCGGAAGCGCTGCCTCGATCGCCGCGCTCAGCCGATCCAGTTCGGCGTCCGGCTTGACCTCGGGGCCGGCGAGCGCGCTCGCCGCATCGAGGGCGGTGCCGGATCCTCCCGTCGATTCCACGAGGACGAACAACGAAAAGAACGCCGGATCGTGCAGGTCATAGAGACGCCCGGTGCCCGGCGCGCGCCCGAGCGGACCGTCGACGACACGCACGAGCGCATCGGGCGCCCGTTCGCCGGCGCGCGGGCCGCCGTCGAGCACCCGCTCGAGCGTGAGCGGGCTGCGGCGGTATTGGATCGCGAGTTCGCTGACCATGAGCCGCGCCGCGTCGCGCAGCGGACCGAATGCCGCCAGCACCGGCATGACGCGCTCGCGCAGCAGCTTCAATGGTCCGCGCTCGGCCTCGGCCAACTGCGTGATGAAAGCCGTCTGACGCAAGACGTCGCGCTCGATCGGATGGCGCTCGAGCTGATAAGTGTCCAGCAGCGCCTCGCCCGCCTGACCGGTCACCGCGCGTGCCAGCTTCCAGCCGAGGTTCAGCGCTTCTTGAATGCCCGTATTCATGCCTTGAGCGCCGGCGGGGCTATGAATGTGGGCGGCATCGCCGGCCAAGAACACACGCTGGCTGCGCAGCCGCTCGACCATCCGACTATTGAGATGAAAGTAGCTCGACCAGCCGAGTGCCGATAGCGTCAGCGGATGATGCACGCGCCGTGCGGTGATCGCACGGCACAACTCCAGCGACGGCGACGGATCGTCGCCCGCGGCGCTGGAGGCTATCACGCGTTCCTCCAAGGTCGCCTCGGCAGCACTGTGGGCTCCGTCCCCCGATGACGCCGCCGCACCGTCCGCGAGCGCCGCGACGTTGTCGGCGATGAGGCGATGCCGGCCTGCTCCCATCGGAATGATCCCGGCCAGCCCATCGACCGACGCGAACAAATGGAATTCGTCTTCCGATAGGTCGGAGTCGATCTGCAGATCGGCGAGCATGAACGTCTGCTCGAACGTTTTGCCGGCGAAGTTCAGTGCGAGCAGCCGACGCACGGTGCTGTGGGCGCCGTCGGCGCCGACGGCATAAGCGGCACGACAAGTTTCCTCGCGGCCATCGGCGTGCACGAGTTGCGCCTCGACGTGCTCGGCATTCTGCCGCAGCCCGACGAGTTCGGCGCCGCGCTCGATCTCGACGCCGAGAGCCGAGAGGTGGTCCGTCAACAGGCGCTCCGTCGTCGATTGATCGAGACAGAGCAGATAGGGATAACGCGTTTGCAAAGGATCGAAATCGAGCCGCGCGAGCCGCGCCCCGTTCGAATACAGATTGGCGGCACGCAAGCGGTGCCCCAGTTCGAGGAACGGCTCGACGATGCGGTGCTGCTCGAACAGCTCCAGCGTGCGGGCCTGGATGCCGATCGCGCGCGAATGCCCTAACGGCTGCGGAGCGCTATCGATCAGACGCACGTTCGCATGCGCGCGCGCCAAACTCATCGCGCAAGCGAGTCCGGTCGGCCCCGCCCCCACGATCAGCACCGGCAGCGCGTTGACGTTGACGGCGGCCATGCTTGTCCTCCGGCGAACGACGAGATTCTGCCAAGTGTACGCCGCCCCTTGCCTAACGGGGTTCGAACTCGCCACCGCCGATCGCGGCGCCCGCCCAATGACATTTCTCGCAAGCCGGCTCCGCGCGTTGGGCGCCGCCGCGCGAGTATGGGACAATGCCGCGTTCGTCTGCGCCATTGCGCCCTCTCTGCCGTCATGGACCCCATTTTCGCGCGCGCCTACGCGGCGCATCGTGACGGACGACTCGCCGACGCCGAGCGCGATTACCGCGCTGCGATCGACGCCGATCCCGTCCACACCGACGCCCTTCATCTGCTCGGCGTGCTTCGTCACCAACAAGGACGGCACGAAGAAGCGGCCGACCTAGTCGGCCGGGCCGTCGCATTGCGGCCGAACGATGCCGCGCTGCAATTGAATCTGGGCAATGCGCTGAAAGCGCTGGGCCGGCTCGACGGCGCGATCGAGCGCTTTCGCAACGCGCTCTCGCTCGCGCCCGAATTTCCGCTCGCGCATTACAACCTCGGCAACGCGTACGCCCTGGCGGGCCGCCACGAAGACGCCGTCGACGCGTTCGAGCGCACGCTGCGCCTGCAGCCGAACGACGCCTCGGCCTACAACAACCTTGGCAATGCGCTGCACGCGGTTGGCCGCACCGAGGACGCCATCGCGGCGTTCTCTCGAGCGCTCGCATTGCGCCCCGGCCACGCCGGCGCCCATAACAATCTCGGCATGGCGCTAGCGGCGCTCGACCGAACCGACGACGCCGTCGCGCAATTTCGCGCGGCGCTCGCGGCGCAGCCGAACTACGTCGCCGCCTACTTCAACCTCGGCAATACGCTGGACGCTACGGGACGGCATGCGGAAGCCGCCGCGGCCTTCGAGGCCGCACTGGCGCTGCAAGGCGCATTTCCTCCGGCGCTGCTGGGCCTCGGCAATGCGCTCGCCGCGCAGGGCAAGCATGCCGAAGCGATCGCGCGATTCGAACGGGCGGTCGGCCTCGATCCGCAACTGGCGCTGGCATGGCTCGGCCTGGGCAATGCTCACCACGCGCTGGGCTCGCACGACGCGGCATTGCGAGCGTTCGACCAGGCGTTGCGGCTGCGGCCCGATCTCGCCTCTGCGCAATTGAATCGCGCGCTGACGCTGCTCACGCTCGGCGATCTGGCGCGCGGACTGCCTGCCTATGAATCGCGGCGCTCGATCGCAGCGGCGGCGGCCGGCGGCGAGTTCGCCACCGCACGCGCCGTTCCGCGCTGGCATGGCGAACCGATCGGCGAACGAACGCTGCACATCGAAGCCGAGCAAGGTTTCGGCGACACGATTCAGTTTCTGCGCTTCGTGCCGCTGGCGCGCGAGCGTGCGGGCCGTATCGTGCTGACCGTGCAGCGCGAGCTCGAACCGCTCGTCGCGCCGCTGGCGAAGGGGTGGCGCATTGCGCTGACGGTGGCGGGCGAAGCCCCACCCAAAGCCGATCTGCACTGCCCGCTGCTGAGCCTGCCGCTCGCGCTGGGGACGACGCTCGACTCTCTGCCCGCTCCCCACCGCTATATCGACGTCCCCGCAGCCTACCGCCGCCGCTGGCGCGGCTCGCTCGGCGGCCATGCCAAGGTCAAGGTCGGCCTGGCCTGGTCGGGCCGCATCCAGGCGCACGAAAACCGCGCGATGCCCGTCGCTGCGCTCGCCCCCCTCGTCGCGCTCGAGGGCATCGACTGGCTCGTATTGCAGCCGAATCTGAGCGACAACGACGGGCGCGCGCTCGACGCGCTCGCGGGCACGGCTTCGATTCACCGCTTCGATACGCGGATCGAGGATTTCGCCGATACGGCTGCGATCGTCGATCGGCTCGACGCCGTCGTGTCGATCGACACGTCGATCGCCCACCTGGCGGGGGCGCTGGGCAAGCCGCTTTGGCTCATGCTGCCGTTCGCGGCCGATTGGCGTTGGTTCACGCGCACCGACCGCAGCCCGTGGTATCCCAGCGCACGGCTCGTTCGTCAGCCCTCGCCGGGGCAATGGGATGCCGTCGTGGAAGATGTCGCGCGCGCGCTTGCGCGCGAGCTGCTAGCCCGATAAAAAATGCTCAGCGAAGATGCTCAGCGCACGCCGCGTTCGCGAATTTGCGGCCAAGCGAGCTTCATGTAATAGAGCATCGACCAGATCGTCAGCACCGCGGCGAGATAGATGAGCCAGAGCCCCCAAACGCGCGTATCGATCGCGAGGCCGCCACCCAGCGGCACACTGCCGTAGTAGAGCAGCATCGGGATGGCGACCATTTGGCAGGCCGTCTTGAATTTACCGAGTTGGTTGACGGCAACGCTCTTCGAAGCGCCGATTTGCGCCATCCATTCGCGCAGCGCCGAAATGGCGATCTCGCGCCCGACGATCACGAGTGCAATGGCCGATTGGATGCGCGCGAGCTCCACGAGCACGAGCAAGGCGGCCGTCACCATGAGCTTGTCGGCGACCGGATCGAGAAAGGCGCCGAACGCCGATGTCTGATTCCATTTGCGCGCGAGAAAGCCGTCGAACCAATCGGTCAGCGCGGCCAACACGAAGATCGCCGCCGCGGCCATGTTGCGGTCGATGCTGCTCATCATCGAATCGGGCAAGTAGAAAATGCCGACGACGAGCGGGATCAGCACGATCCGCAGCCATGTCAAAAAGATCGGAAAATTGAACGGCATGGACGAAAGGCAGGCGTTGAGTAAGAGACCGGATCAAGGAGACGCCATTGTGCCGCGTCGTCCGACCCGCCACAAGCCGAGCGCGCGCGGCGCCCGGCGCGAACGAGCCGTCTCAGTGCAACTGGCGATAGATCTGCTCGGCGAGCGAGTGCGAGATGCCTTCGACGCTGGCCAAATCCTCGACGCTCGCCGCCACGACGCCGCGCAAGCCGCCGAAGCGCGCGAGCAGCCGCTGGCGCCGCTTCGCACCGACGCCTTCGAGCTCTTCCAGCCGCGACGTCTGGCGCGCCTTGGCGCGTTTCGCACGCATGCCCGTAATCGCGAAGCGGTGCGCTTCGTCTCGGATTTGCGCGACGAGCATCAGCGCGGCGCTTTCCTTGCCAAGCTCGAGCGCCGCGCGCCCGTCCGCGAACACCAGCGTTTCCAAGCCGACCTTGCGTCCCTCGCCTTTGGCCACGCCGACGAGCATCGAGCGATCGAGCCCGAGTTCCGTGAATACCTGGCGAGCGACTTCGACCTGTCCCTTGCCGCCGTCGATCAGCACGATGTTCGGCAAGACACCGCCGCCTGCAATCGGCTCCGCGGAATCGGCGGCCTGCTCCGGATCGACCGCGGCCTCGGGCTGCAGCGCTTGCGAGCGGTCGTCGGCGTTTTCGGCAGCCTGCATGGCGAGCTTCTCGTAGCGGCGCGTGAGTACCTGGCGCATCGCGGCGTAATCGTCGCCCGGTGTGATGCCCGTGATGTTGTAGCGGCGATATTCGGACGTCTGCATCTTATGATCGCGATAGACGACGCATGACGCTTGCGTCGCCTCGCCCATCGTATGGCTGATGTCGAAGCATTCGATGCGCAGATGTGCGAGGTCGTCGCACTCCATGCTGAGCACTTCGGCCAACGCTCGCGTGCGCGCTTGCTGCGAACCGCGCTCGGACAGCAGCCGCGCGAGCGCGAGCCGCGCGTTGTGCTCGGCCATGCCGAGCCAAACGCGCCGCTGCGCTTGCGGCTGCCGCACGAATACGACCTTGTGGCCGGCCTGCTCGGCCAGCAAATCGACGAGGTCGGAGCTGGCCGGCGCATGACTGACGACGAGCACGGGCGGAATGCGGTTGCCTAGGTAATGCTGCGCGATGAACGCTTCGAGCACTTCCGTTTCGATGCCGGGTTCGAGACGGCTCGGCGTATCGAGCTCTGCCTGCCCAGCCTGTTCGCCCTGCCCAGCCTGCTCGCCCTGCCCAGCCTGCTCGCCCTGCTCGCTCTGCGCTCCCAGCGCTCCAGCCAGCGGCGCATCGTCGAGCGCCTCGTCACCTCCCAAGCCGCTCTCCACGTGCGCGGGGAAGTAGGCTTTGTCGCCGAGATGCCGCCCGCCGCGCACCATCGCGAGATTCACGCAGACGCGCCCGCCGAGCGCGACGACGGCGAGAATATCGACGTCGCTGTCGCCGCCGACTTCGATGGCCTGCTGATGCAGCACGGTCGAGAGCGAGCTCATTTGGTTGCGCACCGCCGCCGCCTGCTCGAACTTGAGCTCGGCCGCGAACGCATGCATCTTGGCTTCGAGCTCCTTCATGACCTCGTTTTGCCGGCCGAGCAGAAAGCGCGAGGCGTTCGAGACATCGCGCGCGTAATCCTCTTCACTGATCGCCCCGACGCACGGCGCCGTGCAGCGCCCGATCTGGTGCAGCAGGCACGGCCGTGTCCGGTTGTTGAAGACGGAGTCCTCGCAGGTGCGCAGCTGAAAGACCCGCTGCAAGATTTGAATACTTTCCCGCACGGCCCAGGCGCTCGGAAACGGGCCGAAATACTGGTTCTTCTTGTCGACCGCGCCGCGGTAGTACGCCATGCGCGGAAACGCGTGGCCCGTCAGCTTCAGGTACGGATACGACTTGTCGTCGCGAAACAGGATGTTGTAGCGCGGCGCGAGTGCTTTGATGAGATTGTTTTCGAGCAGCAGCGCCTCGGCCTCCGAACGCGTCACCGTCGTTTCGATACGCGCGATGCGCGTAATCATCATGGCGATGCGCGGCGAGAGTTGCGTCTTCGTGAAGTAGCTCGACACGCGCTTCTTGAGATCGCGCGCCTTACCGACATACAGCACGTTCTCCTGCGCGTCGTAGTAGCGATACACGCCGGGCAAATGCGGCAGTTGGGCGAGGACCTTCTTCGGTTCGAAAAGCGGGTGGGGAGCGTCGGATTGAGTCATGCGCGTCAGGGGCGAAGCGCCGCGCTCAGGGCTTGTCGGCGGCGTGCTTTAGAATCGCCAGTTTAGACCATTTGCGCAGGCATTCGCGCCGTCGGCCAGCGCCTGCAACGCCCGCTGCCGCCGCGCCCCCGGCGAGTCGGGTGCTTACCCGCCCGTCCCGCCCCCGGTCCACGCCCATGCCCACGATACGTTCATCAAGCCCCGCATCTGCGCCCGACGCCACGCCGCCTGCGATTCATGCCGTGCCGGCCGAGCGCGATACGCCAGGCTCGACGGCGTCGCCCTCCCCCGGCGACTCCCTGTCTTGCGACCTGTTTTGCTCCGTCATCGACAACTTCGGCGACATCGGCGTGTGCTGGCGGCTCGCTCGCCAATTGTCGGCCGAGCACGGGTGGCAGGTGCGCTTGCTCGTCGACGACCTGCACACGTTCGCGCGCCTTTGCCCGGCGCTCGACGTCGCACAAGCCCGTCAACGCGTCGAGGGCGTCCTCGTCGAACATTGGCATGAACCCACGCACGCGGGCGATCCGATCGCGGTGGCCGATATCGTCATCGAAGCGTTCGCGTGCGAACTCGGCCCGGCCTACGTCGCCGCAATGGCCCGGCGTCACCGCCCGCCCGTCTGGCTGAACCTCGAGTATTTGAGCGCCGAGGATTGGGTGGCCGAATGTCACCTGAAACCTTCGCCTCATGCGCGCTACCCGCTCATGAAAAGCTTTTTTTTCCCCGGTCTATCGCCGGGCACCGGCGGCGTGATCAAAGAGCGCGCGCTGGACGAGGCACGCCTCGCGTTCGAAGCATCGGCCGCGGCACGCGAAGCCTGGTGGCAACAGTCGACCGGCGCACACGCGCCCGAACCGGATGCGACGGTGATCTCGCTCTTCGCTTACGAAAATCCGGCAATCGACGGCTTGCTCGAGCAATGGCGCGATAGCGCGGAACCGATCGTGCTGCTCGTGCCCGAAGGCCGAATCTCGGGCGCACTCGCGCGTTTCGCGGGGCGCTCGGCATTCGAGGCCGGTGCGCATCTCGAATGCGGCAGCCTGCGCGCTCATTCGCTCGCGTTTCGTCCGCAACCTGAGTTCGACACGCTGCTCTGGGCAAGCCATCTCAATTTCGTGCGCGGCGAAGATTCGTTCGTGCGTGCGCAATGGGCCCGCCGGCCGTTCGTGTGGCAGATCTACCCGCAAGCGGATGCCGCGCATCTGCCGAAGCTCGATGCCGCGCTGGCGCATTACGCGCGCACCTTGCCGCCGGCCGCCCGAGCCGCGCTCGGCCGCTTCTGGCACGCTTGGAACGAGACGGGCACGCCCGACTGGGCCGATTTTTGGGGGCATCGTCACGTGCTTGCCGCGCGCGCCGCGACATGGGCCGACGAACTCGCCGGCATCGGCGATCTCGCCGCCAACCTAGCCGAATTCGCAAAATCTCAGTTAAAATAAACGGTTATCCAACGGCGTAGTGCTCCGTAGTGCTCATGTGCTGCTTCCCCCAGCCGGTAAATCCGCTGGCAGTACCAGTGCGCGGCACCCAGCAAATCCGAAAAGCGCGACCGATTGAAACGATCGATGTCGATGCCGTTGAGCAACAGATCAGCCACTTTATTCGCACAGGATCGTTTTATGAAGATTGCACAGGAACTGCGCACCGGTAACGTCGTCATGATTGGCAGCGACGCGATGGTCGTGCAAAAAACCGAATACAACAAATCGGGCCGCAACGCCGCCGTCGTCAAGATGAAGCTGAAGAACCTGCTGACGGGCGCGGGCATGGAATCGGTCTACAAGGCCGACGACAAATTCGACGTCGTCGTCCTCGACCGCAAGGAAGTGACGTATTCCTACTTCGCCGATCCGATGTACGTGTTCATGGACGCCGATTACAACCAGTACGAAGTCGAAGCCGAGATGATGGGCAACGCGCTCAACTACCTCCAAGACGGCATGCCCTGCGAAGTCGTGTTCTACAACGAGAAGGCCATCTCGGTCGAACTGCCGACGACCCTCGTGCGCGAAATCACGTATACGGAGCCGGCAGTCAAGGGCGATACGTCTTCGGGCAAGGTGCTCAAAACGGCCAAGCTCAATACCGGTTTCGAACTCCAAGTCCCGCTCTTCTGCAATATCGGCGACAAGATCGAAATCGACACCCGCACCGACGAATACCGCAGCCGCGCGTAAGCGTTTCCGCAGTGGAGGCGCGGCTGAGCGCCTTCGCGGAACGTTATGCCGACCGAAAGCGCCCCTAGGGCGCTTTTTTTTTCAGATGAGTGGTGTATGTTTAAGCAATCTTTACCGGTCGTTTTTTCACTGCAGGCCGGCCGGATCTGCCGCTCTTGCCGAGTGCGCACCGTAACCCGTTGTTTTCTAAAGGAGAACGATCTGGCACGCCAAATGCTTTCCGAATCGGTAGCCCGTGCGCCGACGAACCGCGTGTCCCGTGGGTGGCGTCATTCCTTGCCGGCACGTACGGGCGCTCGCCTTTCTAATTGACTACGCCAGCCATGCCACACGCCCTGATTGTCGAAGACGATCCCAATAGCCTGTCCGGTCTGAACGCGATCGTCGCAGCGGACGGATTCTCCGTCGATACGGCCGCCACGCTCGCCGAAGCGCGCGCGGCATTGACACGCTTCATCCCCGATGTCGTATTGATCGATTTGAATTTGCCGGACGGAAGCGGGCTCGATCTGTTGCACAGCCTGCCGGCCCAACCGGACGGGGTCGTGCCCGTGATCGTGATGACGGGCAACGCAACGGTGGAAAGCGCCATCGAAGGATTGCGTCATGGAATTTGGGACTATCTGCTCAAGCCTGTCAATATTCCGCGGCTGCGCAGTTTGCTCGCTCGCATACCGCGTCCCTACGAATTGACGGAGGAGGTCCAATCGCTGCGCGCCACGCTACGCCGGCTCGGCCGCTTTGGCCCGATGATCGGCCGTAGCGATGCGATTGCGCACGTCTATGACGCGATCGAGCGGCTGGCGCCGACCGAATCGGCCATCCTCGTCTGCGGCGAAGCAGGAACCGGCAAGGAAATCGCGGCACGGACGCTGCACGAGATGAGCCGGCGCCGCAAAGGGCCGTTCGTCGTTTTCGATTGCCGCGCATTCGCGCGCGACGGCGGCCTCGAGCGCGGGCTCGACAGCATGCTGTTCGGCCACGAAAGCCCAATCCCCTCGCTCGAGCGCCGCGAGGCGGGTCTATTCGAGCAAGCGGCGGGCGGCACGCTATTCCTCGACGAGGTCGCCGATTTACCGTTGCCGCAACAAGAAACGTTGCTGCGCGCGCTCGATTCGCAGACTTACATGCGCGTCGGCGGCAGCAATCAAGTCAGCGTCGATTGCCGCATCATCGCGGCCACGCGCAAGCCGGCACGCGACGCCGTCGCGCAAGGCGTGCTGCGCGAAGACCTCTGGCTGCGTCTCGATGCGGCGTCGATCGCGTTGCCGCCGCTACGCGAGCGCGGCGATGACGCCGTGCTGCTGGCCGAGGCGCTCGTCGACGAGCTGAACCGCGAAATCAACGCGAGCGGGCTGGCCACCGTGAACAAGCGCATCGGCCCGAACCTCGTGCGCGAGTGCCTGACCTACGATTGGCCCGGCAACGTGCGCGAACTGCACGAACGCGTGCGGCGCGCCTACAACGCGTCCGGCGAGATCGTCGATTCGTTGCGCGCCGACGAGGCGAACGGCTCGGGCGCGCGGCGATTGAACGGCGGCAGCGTGCAGGTGACCGTCGGCACGCCGCTGTGCGACGTCGAGGATCTGCTGATTCGCGCGACGCTCGACGCGGTCGGCGGCACGCGTCATCGCGCCGCCACGTTGCTCGGCATCAGCCCGAAGACGCTCTACAACAAGCTGCAGCGCATGAAGATGGCGTGAAGCGCGAAGCGTGAAGCGCGAAACGCGGAAAACGTAGAAACGTCGAGCGTCAGACAATCGGACGATCAGCCGAAGGCGCTCGCGAGCAGCGCCTTCGCGTCGAGATACGCCGGCCGCTGCACGAGCTTGCGCCAGTTCGGCGCCTTGCCTCGCGCGCGCAGTTGCTTCAGACGCCACGCGCTCTCCTTCGACGGTGCGTGATCGAGCTCGTTCAGCACGACCTCGGCCGCCTCGGGCTGGTTGCAGATCAGCACCATGTCGCAGCCCGCCTCGAGCGCCGCCTGCGCCGCTTGCGTGAGCGTGCCCCCGGCGCGGGCCGCTTCCATCGACAAGTCGTCGCTGAAAATCGCTCCCCTGAAGCCGAGCCGATTGCGCAGAATGTCTTGCAGCCAGATCCGCGAGAATCCCGCGGGTTTATCGTCGACCTTCGAATAGATCACATGCGCGGGGATGACCGAGGCCAGCGCCATGCCGAGCCAATCGTAAGGCGCGGCATCGTCCTTCAAGATCTCGTCGAGCGTGCGCTCGTCCGTGGGCAGCGCGACGTGCGAGTCCGCGCTTGCGTACCCATGCCCCGGAAAATGCTTGCCGCAGTTGCTCATCCCCGCGAGCGCGAGCCCATGATTCAGGCTCTTCGCGAGCAGCGTCACCACGCGCGGGTCGCGATGGAACGCGCGATCGCCGATCACCGACGAACGACCGTAATCGAGATCGAGCACCGGCGTGAAGCTCATGTCGATGCCGCAAGCGCGCAGCTCCGCGGCCAGCACGTAGCCCGCCGCCGTGGCCACCTTCGTCGCTTGGAGAACGTCGCGATCCCATAGCTCGCCGAGGCGCCGCATCGCGGGCAACACCGTGAAACCGTCAGTGCGAAAACGCTGCACGCGCCCGCCCTCGTGATCGACGGCGATCAACAGATCGTCGCGCACGTCGCGAATCGCATCGGTCAACGCAATGAGCTGCCCGCGGTTCTCGTAGTGACGCGCGAACAGAATGACGCCGCCCGTCATCGGGTGCGCGAGGCGCCGAACGTCGTCGTCGGTGAGCACGGGGCCCTTGACGTCGAGCATCACGGGGCCAGGGGGAGAATTCATCGATTCGAGAAGCATGTCGGAAGGGGCAAAGTGGGCGGGGTCGAACGGCCGGCGCGTCGGCTCAAGCAGCGGGCGCGGCCGTGTCCGATTCGGCGACGACGAAGGCCACGGCATAGTCGCGCTCGTCGCTGACGGTGACGCGCGCCGTGATGCCGCGAGCGGCGAGCCAATCGGCCAATTCGCCCGACGCCTTGACGATGGGCTTGCCGCTCGCCTCGTTCAGCGTTTGCAGCGCACGCCAGGTCATCGGCCAGTGCATGCCGAGCCCGATGGCCTTGGAGAAGGCTTCCTTCGCGGAAAAACGCGTCGCGAGAAATGCGAGACCGCGTACCTCGGAGCGCGCCTTGCGCGCATGGTAGATGCGCAGTTCGTCGGGGCCGAGCACTTTCTCGGCGAAACGTCCGTTCGTGCGTGTCATCACTTGCGCGACGCGGCTCACTTGGATGACGTCGGTGCCGATACCGTAGATGGGCATGATCGTATGCGGTCCAGGTCGAGTGCTCAGCGTACCGCCGCGAGGCGCGCGGCCACCATGATGGCCTTCATCTCGCGCACGGCGTTGTCCCAACCGGCAAAAATCGCGTGCGCGACGATGGCGTGGCCGATGTTCAGCTCGGCGATGCCCTCGATCGCCGCGATTTGCTGCACGTTCGTGTAGTGCAGGCCGTGCCCGGCGTTCACCTTCAGCCCGAGCGACGCCCCGAGCTCGACGCCGCGCACGATGCGCTCGTACTCGCGCTGCTGTTCGCTTGCATCGTGTGCGTCGGCATAGCGTCCGGTATGCAATTCGATGACGGGCGCGCCCACTGCGTGCGCGGCGCGAATCTGCGCTTCGTCGGCATCGATGAACAACGAGACGCGCGAACCCGCATCGGCCAACTGCTTGCAGGCGGCACTGACGGCCTCGAAGCGGCCGGCGACGTCTAGGCCACCTTCAGTCGTCAGCTCCTCGCGTTTTTCCGGCACGAGGCAAACGTCGTGCGGGCGCACGTCGCACGCGATGTCGAGCATTTCCTGCGTCACCGCGCATTCGAGGTTCATCCGCGTCGACAGTTGCGGACGCAACGCACGGACATCCGCGTCGACGATATGGCGACGGTCCTCGCGCAGGTGCAGCGTGATGGCGTCGGCGCCGGCCGCTTCCGCCTGCAGCGCGGCGCGAATCGGATCGGGATAGCGCGTGCCGCGCGCGTTGCGCAGCGTGGCGACGTGGTCGATGTTGACGCCGAGGTCGATGACGCTCGGCGACGTCAGAAAGAAGCTCATAAGTTCTGCAGATCGAGAAGAATCTGGCGGGTCGCGAGCGGAGCGCCCCCAAGATAGGTGTTGAGCAGAAAGCGCATCAGCGTCTTGCTTTGCGCGACGGTCTGGGCACGATGGTAATCGTCGCGCTCCATGTCGAGCAACGTTTGCCCCGAAATCACCGGCCAATGCGCGGGCGCTTCGCCCACCGCGTCGCGCACGCCGCGTTCGGGATCGAAGACGTAGCGCCCCTCGGGCGTCACGGGCTTGCGCGCCACCGTGCAATCGAGCGCCATCGCATAACCGGTCTCGCGCAACAGCACGCGCTCGAACGAGCGCAGCACCTGCACGGGCGGCTCATCGTGCGCCAGCCGCGTGAGCGTGACGACGTAGTGATGAAACAGCGGCGGATGCGGATCCTCGCGCGCGCAAAACTTCACGAGCAGCTCGTTGACGTAAAAGCCGCACAGCAGTGCGTCGCCCGTCAACGGCAGCATGCCGCCGACCCATTCCGCCCCCGTCAGCGTGCGCATCTCCGATTTGCCCGACCAGGACATCGCGAGCGGCTGAAACGTCTGCAGCACGCCGCGCAACGCCGAATGCGGGCGCTTCGCGCCTTTTGCGACGAGCGCTAGCCGCCCGTGATCGCGCGAAAAGACATCGATGATGAGGCTCGTCTCGCGGTAAGGATAGCTGTGCAAGACGAAGGCCGGCTGCTCGGCGATGCGATGCGACGGCTCGCGCGGCGCACGGCGCGCGGCGGCCGCGGGCAACCCTTCCTCATTCGTACCCATAGGCGCGCAGCCCGGCTTCGTTGTCGGCCCAGCCGCTCTTCACCTTGATGAAGGTTTCGAGGTACACGGGGCCGTCGAAGAGCTTTTCCATGTCGAGCCGCGCTTCGGTGCTGATCTGCTTGAGCTTGGCACCCTTGTGGCCGATGATCATGGCTTTGTGCGCATCGCGATCGACGAGAATCGTCGCGAACACGCGGCGCAGACGCCCTTCCGTCTCGAACTTCTCGATGAGCACCGTGCTCGTATAGGGCAGCTCGTCCCCGGTCCAGCGGAAGACCTTCTCGCGCAGGATCTCGGCCGCGAGGAAACGCTCGCTCCGATCGGTCAGATCGTCCTCGCCGTACATCGGCGTCCCCTCGGGCAGATAGGGCTTGATCGTATCGAGCAGATGCTTGACGTCGTCGGCGTGCTTCGCTGAAAGCGGCACGATTTCCCTGAATTCACGCAGAGCGCTGAGCCGTTGGAAGAACGGATAGAGCGTCTTTTTATCGTTGACGCGATCGAGCTTGTTCGCCACGAGCAGCACGGGCGCCGATGGCGGAATCAGGTCGAGGACCCGCTGGTCGTCGGGCCCGAAGCGCCCCGCTTCGATCACGAACAGCACCGCATCGACGGCCGTGAGCGTCGAGGTCACGGCGCGGTTCAGCGAACGATTGAGCGCGCCGCTGTGCTGCGTCTGAAAACCCGGCGTATCGACGAAGATGAACTGCGCATCGTCGAACGTATGGATACCCGTGATGCGATGGCGCGTGGTTTGGGCCTTGCGCGACGTAATGCTGATTTTTTGCCCGACGAGCGCGTTCATCAACGTCGATTTGCCGACGTTCGGCCGGCCGACGATGGCGACCATGCCGCAGCGAAAGGCGGAAGGGGTGGGGGTATCGGTCATGCGGAGCTGGCGATTCGAAAAATGGCGATGCGGCCCACGATGAGCGCCGCAAGCGCGAATGAGGTCATGAATGATCGGGCTCGGGCGCGCGTGGGCGCGCGGCGCCCGCGATATCGGAGACGAGTTCTGCTTCGCCGCCGGCCGCCGCCGCGTGCGTGCCCACCTGCGCGGCGCCCTTCGGCGAGCTTGCCGAATTCGCCGGCTCGGGTTTGGCCTGCGTCGCGGCCTCGGGTTTGCCGCTGCCTGCATCGCCCTTCGAAGGCGTTTCCGGTGCGCGCGCCGGCCCTTTGTGCTCGACGTGCGCGGCCCGGATCATCGCCGGCGGCACGTTTGCGCTCGCACTCGCACTCGCACCCGTGCGCTCGGCGCCTTCGCCCGCATCGGCCGCCTTCGCGGCCTCGCCGCGTGCGGCCTTCTCGCCGCGACGCTCGGGCGCCCGTAGATCGAGCGCCGCTTGCACACCCTTCACGCCCGGCACGACCTCGGGCTCGCCATGCTTGGCGGCGCGCGCCCCGCGCGAGCGTTTCGACTTGACCTCGAGCGCCGGCTGCAGCGCGATGACTTCCTCGAGTGCCTTCTTCGCGGCCGCCTGTTCGGCCGCGCGCCGACTCGCCCCCGAGCCCGACACCTTCACGTCGAGCTTGGGCACCGCGCATTCGACTTCGAACTGCTGATTGTGAGCGGCGCCATGCGTCGCAACGACCGTATACGTCGGCAATGCGATCTTGTGCCCCTGCAGATACTCCTGCAGCAGCGTCTTGGAATCCTTGCCGAGCGTGCGAGGATCGATGTGATCGAGGATCGGCACGTACAGCCGCTTGATGACCGTCTGTGCCGCGTCGAAGCCGCCGTCGAGGAAGATTGCACCGAGAATGGCTTCGAATGCATCGGCCAGAATCGAGGGCCGGCGGAACCCGCCGCTGCGCAGTTCGCCCTCCCCGAGCCGCAAGCCGTCCGAGATATTAAGGGCCTGAGCGATTTCGTAGAGCGACTGCTGCTTGACGAGGTTGGCGCGCACGCGCGACAGATCGCCTTCGTCCAATTTGCCGAATCGCTGATACAAAAGTGCGGCCACCGCGCAATTTAGAACGGAATCGCCCAAGAATTCGAGCCGTTCGTTGTGCGAGGCACTGTGACTGCGATGAGTTAACGCCTGGCGCAATAATTCCGCATTGCGAAATTCATAGCGCAACCGGCTTTCCAGCGGAGATAGCGGCATGTGCAGAGTATAACGCGCGCGCCTTGCCCGACGATGCGTCGGGACGAGGCGCGAAAAACGTGGGCGAACCGAGCGCGCGCGTACCGCGCGGCGGCAGCACGCTCAGTTGAACGTGCCGATGCGTTTGAGATTGCTGAAGTTCATCCAAACGAAGAACGCGCGGCCGACGACGTTGGCATCGGGCACGAAGCCCCAGTAGCGGCTGTCCGCGCTGTTGTCGCGATTGTCGCCCATCATGAAGTAGTGGCCGGGCGGAACCTTGCAGACGACGCCTTCGCTGTTGTACGAGCAGTTGTCGCGAAAGGGATAGTCTTCCGCGCCGATGACGAACGGCGGCACGGCCGGATTGTTCAGGATCCCGTGCTTGCGTCCGAACAGATCTTCCTCGAACTGCTTCGCGTAGCCGACGCGCTCCTCGTCGAAGTAATCGGGCAGCGGCGTTTCGGCGACGGGCTTGCCGTTGATCGTGAGGTGCTTGTTCTCATAGGCGACCGTGTCGCCGGGCAGGCCGATCACGCGCTTGATGTAGTCGACCGATGGATCCTTCGGATAGCGAAACACGACGACGTCGCCGCGGGAAAGCGGCGAGCCTTGCGTGATCTTCGTATTGACGATCGGCAGGCGCAGCCCGTATTCGAACTTGTTCACGAGGATGAAATCGCCGACGAGCAGCGTCGGCACCATGGAGCCCGATGGAATCTTGAACGGTTCGACGACGAACGAGCGCACGAGGAACACGACGAGAATGACGGGGAAAAAGCTCGCCGTGTATTCGAGCCACCAGGGCTGGCGCAGTTTCTCGTCGCGCAGGCGCGCGCGCGTTTGCGGGGCGTTTTCATCGGCGAAGCGCTCGCCGATGCGCGCCTGCTGTTGATCGAACTCGGCCACCGCGGCTTCGGCCGCCTGCCGGCGGCGCGGCACGAAGACGAGCTTATCGGCAACCCACGCGATGCCCGTCAAAATGACGAGCACAAAAAGAATCAGCGCAAAGTCCATGTAAGAGTGGTCCTGTTATTTATCTTCGACGCGCAAGATCGCGAGAAAAGCCTCTTGCGGAATCTCGACGGACCCGACTTGCTTCATTCGCTTCTTGCCTTCCTTCTGCTTTTCCAACAGCTTCTTTTTACGTGTGATGTCGCCCCCGTAGCACTTCGCCAACACGTTCTTGCGCAACGCCTTGATGTTCTCGCGCGCGATGATGTGCGCACCGATCGCCGCCTGGATCGCGACGTCGTACATCTGGCGCGGAATGATTTCGCGCATCTTGGCCGCGACTTCGCGGCCGCGGTATTGCGACTGCGACCGGTGCACGATCACCGACAGTGCATCGACCTTGTCGCCGTTGATCAGCATGTCGACCTTGACGACGTCCGAGGCGCGATATTCCTTGAACTCGTAATCCATCGACGCGTAGCCGCGCGACACCGATTTGAGCCGATCGAAGAAATCGAGGACGATCTCCGCCATCGGAATCTCGTACGTGAGCTGCACTTGGCGGCCGTGGTACTGCATGTTGATTTGATTGCCGCGCTTTTGCGTGCAAAGCGTGATGACCGAGCCGACGTAATCCTGCGGCATGTACAGGTTCACCGTGACGATCGGCTCGCGGATCTCCTCGATCTTCGACGGATCGGGCATCTTGGCCGGATTCTCGACCCTGATGACGGAGCCGTCGCCTTGCACGACCTCATAGACCACGGTCGGCGCCGTGGTGATGAGATCCATGTCGAATTCGCGCTCCAGCCGCTCCTGCACGATCTCCATGTGAAGCAGACCGAGGAAGCCGCAGCGGAAGCCGAAGCCGAGCGCCTGAGAAACCTCGGGCTCGTATTGCAGCGAGGCATCGTTGAGCTTCAGCTTTTCGAGCGACTCGCGCAGGGCGTCATACTGATTCGCCTCGACCGGATAAAGCCCTGCGAAAACCTGCGGCTTCACTTCCTTGAAGCCCGGCAGCGGCTGTTCGGCAGGCTTGCCGGCTAGCGTGACCGTATCGCCGACCTTGGCGGCCGTGAGCTCCTTGATGCCGGCGATGATGAACCCGACCTGCCCTGCCGCAAGCGTCTCGAGATTCTTCGACTTAGGCGTGAACACGCCGATATGCTCGACGGGATACTGCGCACCCGTGGCCATCAGCTTGATCTTGTCCTTCGGGCGCAGCGTGCCGTTGACGATGCGCACGAGCATGACGACGCCGACGTAGTTGTCGAACCAGGAATCGATGATGAGCGCCTGCAGCGGGCCGGCCGGATCGCCTTTCGGCGGCGGCACCTTGGCGATCAGCGATTCGAGGACGTCCTCGACGCCGAGCCCCGTCTTCGCGCTGCATCGCACCGCATCGGTCGCGTCGATGCCGATGACGTCCTCGATTTCGGCAATCGCGTTCTCGGGATTCGCAGCCGGCAGGTCGATCTTGTTGAGCACGGGCACGACCTCGACGCCGAGCTCGATCGCCGTGTAGCAGTTGGCCACCGTCTGCGCCTCGACCCCTTGGCTCGCATCGACGACGAGCAATGCGCCCTCGCATGCCGACAGCGAGCGGCTGACCTCATACGAAAAGTCGACGTGGCCGGGGGTATCGATGAGATTCAGGTTATAGACTTCGCCGTCGCGCGCCCGATAGTGGAGCGCGGCCGTTTGTGCCTTGATCGTGATGCCGCGCTCGCGCTCGAGATCCATCGAGTCGAGCACCTGCGATTCCATTTCGCGGTCGGACAAGCCGCCGCACAGTTGAATGATGCGATCGGCGAGCGTCGACTTGCCATGGTCGATGTGAGCAATGATCGAAAAGTTGCGTATGTGATCCATTCAGGGCCGATCAAGCGAAAAAGGCGCGCTCGGACAATTGCGGAGCACGCCTTGTAAGTACGTGAAAAAACGGCCTATTTTAGCCGAAATGACCTTCTCACGGCGGATTTCGAGGTGCAGGCCGTTCGGCGGCAACGCAGGCGCTTGAGCCGAGCGCGGCGTTTCACGCCCCGGCCGGCACGCTGCGGCCGCGCCGAAGCGCCCCATCGGGTCAAGCACGGTGCGACGCCAAAGCCGCGCGCACGCGCGTTTCGTCGAGCCGATAACGGCACAGCTCGACGCCATTGAAGACGAGCACCGGCACGAGCTCGTCGTAAAGCGCGACGAGGTTCGGATCGGCATCGACGTCGACCACGGCCACCTGTGCGCCGAACGCCCGCGCCAGCGGCTCGAGTTGCTCGCGCATCTCTTCGCACAAGTGGCACCACGCGCGCGAATAGAGCGTCAGATGCAGTGCGCGGGACGCCGTCACTTCG
The DNA here is from genome assembly GCF_051953955.1 of Trinickia sp. Lineage (GTDB taxonomy): Bacteria > Pseudomonadota > Gammaproteobacteria > Burkholderiales > Burkholderiaceae > Trinickia. Next base: position 181,187 of record NZ_JBQCIF010000015.1, read on the forward strand.
CTTGCGCTCGGGGCCGGATCGGCACGAACTGCGTATTCTCGTTGCGGCGAACGAGCACGGCCACCGTCTTCTTAGGATCGAGATGAGCCGTGATCTGCTCGAACTGCTTCGCGCTCGAGACGTCCGTATCGCCGACGCGCAAGATGATGTCGCCCTTTTGCAACCCGACGCGCGCCGCCGGGCCGTCGACGGCCTCGACCTGCACGCCGCCCGTGCGCAGCTTGAGCGACTTGATCTGATCGGCCGACAAGTCCGATACGGTCACGCCGAGCGAGTTGGAGGGGCGCGGCTTGGGCGGGGGCGTCTGCTGCTGGTCCGCCTTCGCCGTCTTGTCGGGCTGCGTTTGCACGACCGTGATCGGAACGTCGTGCGAGACGCCCTTGCGCCAAATCGTCACCGTCGCGTGCGCGCCCGGCTTGGTATCGCCGACCATGCGCGGCAAATCCGTATCGGTTTCGACGGGCACGCCGTTGAACTTGAGAATGATGTCGCCGGGCTGCAAGCCCGCTTTATCGGCGGGGCCGCCGGGCTCGACGCTGCTCACGAGCGCGCCTTGGGCACGCGGCAAACCGAGCGAATCGGCGACGTCCTTCGTCACCTCGCCGATCGAGACGGCGATGCGGCCGCGCACGACCTTGCCCGTCGTCTCGAGTTGATCGGCCACGCGCATCGCTTCGTCGATCGGAATCGCAAACGCGATGCCCATGAACCCGCCCGTGCGGCTGTAGATCTGCGAGTTGATGCCGATCACCTCGCCTTGCATGTTGATGAGCGGGCCGCCCGAGTTCCCGGGGTTCACGGCGGCATCCGTTTGGATGAACGGCAGGTAGTCGCCCGTCTCGCGCCCCTTGGCGCTGACGATGCCCGCCGTCACCGTGTTGTCGAGCCCGAACGGCGAACCGATCGCGACGACCCACTCGCCCACCCGGACCTTGTTCGAATCCCCGATCGTGACGGTCGGCAAGCTCGAGGCATCGATTTTCACGACCGCGATGTCCGTCCGATCGTCGACGCCGATCAGCTTGGCCTTGAACTCCCGCTTGTCGGTCAGCGTGACGTAGATGTTGTCGGCGTCATCCACGACGTGGGCGTTCGTCATCACGTAGCCGTCGGGCGAGACGATGAAGCCGGAGCCGACGCCGTTGTTCGCTTCGCTGTCGCCGTTGTCGGGGGAATCGGGGCTGCCGCCCCGGTCACCGCGATCGCCGCCTTGCGGTGTCTGCGGGAGCGGGATGCCGAAAAATCGCCGGAAGAACTCCGACATGTCGCCGTCGCCCATGCCGGGCGGCAGGCCGCGCTGGCCGTTCGAGCCCGTGCCCGAGATCCGCGTCGTCGTTCGGATGTTGACGACGGCCGGCCCCACCTTGTCGACGAGATCGGTGAAATCCGGCAGGTTCGACGCCGGAATGGCCGAGTGCGCATGGGGCGCGAACGACAGGCAGACCGCAGCCGTGGCGGCCGCGAGGAATTGGCGCACCGAAAGATTCGTCATAACAAGGGAACTGGAGCGTTACTTGGTAGCTTTGTATTCTATGGCAGACGCGAAGCGTTGCAGCGTGGCCTGGGGCACTTCGCCGAGCACCGTTATCCAATAATCGCGATAACGCGTGACGAGCACGTGGGTGGCGCCCGTGCTGCCAGCGCCTTCTTTGCGCGAATTGCCCTCGGCCGGCTCGACGAACACCGAGATCGTCGCGAGTCCGTCGGAGAACACCGCCTGATCGACGGCGATCGGCGGCGCATTGGGATCGCGCGCCGCCATGAGCCGACGCAGTTGACGAATCGGATGGAAGCCGGGGACATCGGGCGCGATGTGCCACCCCTGCGCCTGCATATCGACCGGCGAAACGGGCGGACGCACCACCGTCCAACCACCGGTATTGCGCATGCCTGCCGCGATGCCGGCCTTTTGCACCGGCACGCCGACGCGCACCTGCGTGAATGCGACCTGCGCGAGCACCTGCCCCGACGCGTCGAGCGTTTGCACGCGCAGCAGCAGGCCTGTTTTTGCATCGGCCCAAAGCTTGTAGGCGAAGCGGAAAGCATCCTTCGGATCGAGTTCGATCACTTGCGCGTCGAGCCCCGCGACGCGATCGCCGCCGAGCAGCTTCGGCTCGTAGACCGACAGCACCTGCGCACCGCTTTCGCTCATCAGCGCGGGGAACGCATCGTGGTTGAATCGCTTTTCGACGACGCACAAATGCCGTTGCGGCACGAACGTGTACAAATCGTCGTCGTGACGCAAAAGCTTGCGCGGCTGGCCGTCGAGGCTCTCGAGCGATTCGAATTCGCCGTCGCCATGCACCGCGTAGTGTGCGATCCGCGAGGACTGCACGAAATTGCCGTGCTGATAGACGAACACGCCTTCGTAATTCTCGTGCCGAGCCGCATCTTGGATTCGATCGAGCCAGCCGAGCGCCTGCTGGCGCACGGCGGCGTCGGCCTCAGCGAAGGCCGCCCGCGGGGAAACCGACAACATCGCGGCCGCGCACAGCAGCCACGCCGCCCATTGCCGCGGAGCGGCGACGCGCATCGAGCGCAACGTCCGCATCGGGTTATTGGCCTTGCGAAGTCTGGACCGCAGCGCGGATGAGGGGCATCGAGCCTTCCATCATCGGCTGCTGTGCGAATTGCTGATGGGCTTCCAAATATTGATCCAGTTGAGCGTCGCGGATGATGTTGCCCTCTTGCGCGCCCGGCAGGCTCGTCATCGCGATCGATTGCACGCCGCCCGCGTTGCCGCCGGCATTACCGCCCGTGGCAGCCGTCTGCACGGTGCCCTGCGATGCCCCGCCATGCCACTGCGGGACCACGACCCAACTCAGCACGGCCGCCGCGGCAGCCACCGCGAAGGCCGGCGCCACGCGCCGCCGCAAGACCGATGCGGCCGGGCGCGACGCAGCCTGAGCCGGAACGAGGATATGCGGTTCGGCTTCGAGGCGCGCGGCGAAACCGGCAAGGAATGCCTGGCTCTTGGCGGGGTGAGCCGCCAGATCGTCCGAGCGCAGCGCGTCGCCGATCAAGTGATACGCCGACCAAGTCGTGCGGTCGACGTGGTCGAATTCGGCCAGCACCCGATCGAACGATTCGGAAGCATCGAGCCCTTCCCCATCGACGAATGCCGACAAACGCTCGCTTCGCGAGCCCCCTTGCGATTGCATCGAGACCGACCCCATGACGCTCCCCATCTTACGAACACCCCGTAGTGACACCATTTGACCCAGTTCGATCCAATTCGTGCAGCCGAGCAGCATCCGGCCATCGCCCCGGCGCTATCAGCGCTACCAGCGCTTGCCTTCGGGCGTATCCAACAGCGGACGCAATTTTGCCGCAATTGCTTCGCGAGCACGAAATATACGCGATCGAACCGTTCCGATGGGGCACCCCATCATCTCGGCGATCTCTTCGTAGCTCAGCCCTTCGATCTCGCGAAGCGTAATCGCCACGCGAAGCTCTTCCGGCAGCAGCGCCATCGCGGCATTGACTGTCTGCGCGATCTGCTTGCTCATCAACAACGACTCAGGCGTGTTGATATCCCTTAGTTGATCGGCGTCCGAGAAAGTTTCCGCCTCTTCGGCGTTTGCTTCGGTCGACGTCGGGGCGCGCCGGCTTTGCGTCGCGAGATAATTCTTGGCCGTATTGACGGCGATCCGGTACAGCCAGGTATAAAACGCCGACTCGCCGCGAAACTGCGGCAGCGCGCGGTATGCCTTGATGAATGCGTCTTGTGCGACATCCTCGACCTCGGCCGGGTCGCGCACGAGCCGCGAGATCAGCCGAATGATCTTGCGATGGTATTTCGAGACCAGGAGCTCGAACGCGGCCTTATCGCCCTGCTGCACGCGTTCGACCAAAACCTGGTCGATTTCTTTTTCACTCACCAGTTGGGGTCCGTTGGGAAGAGATGCGTAGCGGACGGCTATTGTAACGTCCCTATCATTGCCCCATGCGCGATGTGTAACCGCCGTTACGGCCGTTACAGTTGGCACCGGTTACGGCGGGAACTCTCGGGCGCCGCACTGCGCTGCTAGTGCGCCGCGTGCCTGCCCCGCACCGCCAATACACGAAAAGCTTCTGCATCGACGGCGTCGGCCGCGACGACGAACGCCGTTGGACGGCGGCCGCCGGCACCTGCGACAGCCAAAACGAGCAACCGCTCGGCCCATTGAGTAAAGCCGACGATGCGCCCTTCGAACAAGGTCCGCCCTGAACGGTCGAAGGCTGCCAGTCCTTCGACGGTCAATTCGATGAGAGCGGGCTGCCGGCGCTCATGGCCTGCGAACGCGACACCGAGCGTCGCGAGCGCAGCGCCCGAGAGCCAGATCGCATCGATCGCGCCGACGTGCGCGGTGGCGGCGGCGTGAACCGCTGCGGCACAGACGAGCGCGAACGCCAGCGAGGCGAGCCGCACCGTCCGCGAGCGCCGCAGCGTGAACCGCCGCGGCGCACTCGGTTCGACGGCGAGGCCGGCCTGCTTCAATGGAGCGACAGGGTCAGACGCGTTTGAAGACGAGCGTGCCGTTCGTGCCGCCGAACCCGAACGAGTTCTTCAGCGCAACGTCGATCTTCATTTCCCGCGCTTCGTTCGCGCAGTAATCGAGATCGCATTGAGGATCTTGATTGAAGATGTTGATCGTCGGCGGCGAGACCTGGTTGTGGACCGCCAGCACCGTGAACACCGATTCGAGGCCGCCCGAGCCGCCGAGCAAGTGACCCGTCATCGACTTCGTCGAATTCACGACGACCTTCTTCGCATGATCGCCGAGCGCGCGCTTGATGCCGATCGTTTCCGCCAGATCGCCGAGCGGCGTCGACGTGCCGTGCGCGTTGACGTAATCGACCTGGTCGGCATTGATGCCGGCGTTGCGCAGCGCGGCCGTCATACAGCGCCGCGCGCCGTCGCCGTCTTCGAGCGGCGCGGTCATGTGATAGGCATCGGCGCTCATCCCATAGCCCGCCACTTCGGCGTAGATCTTCGCGCCGCGCGCCTTCGCATGCTCGTACTCTTCGAGCACCATGACGCCCGCGCCCTCGCCGAGCACGAAGCCGTCGCGATCGGTATCCCAAGGACGGCTGGCCGTGGCCGGATCGTCATTGCGCTGCGACAGCGCACGCGCCGCAGCGAATCCGCCAATGCCGAGCGGCGAGACGGTCGACTCGGCACCGCCCGCGAGCATCACGTCGGCGTCGCCGTACTCGATCAGGCGCGACGCCTCGCCGATGCAATGCAGGCCCGTGGTACAGGCCGTCACGATCGCGAGATTCGGGCCCTTCATGCCGAACCGCATCGACAGGTGACCCGAAATCATGTTGATGATCGATGCGGGAACGAAGAACGGCGAAATGCGCCGCGGACCGCGGTTGAGCAGTTCCGTCTGCGTCACTTCGATCATCGGCAGCCCGCCAATGCCCGAACCGACCACGACACCGCAACGCTCGGCGATGGCGTCGGTCACTTCGATTCCGCTGTCCTTCATCGCCTGGATGCCGGCCGCCATGCCGTAATGGATGAACGTATCCATGTGGCGGGCTTCCTTGGCGGGCATGTATTCTTCGACGTCGAAGCCCTTCACTTCACCGGCGAAGCGCGTCGAGAAGTTCGTCGCATCGAACTTCGTAATGGTCGCGATCCCGGACTTGCCGGCGATCAGATTGGCCCAGCCGTCGGCAACATGATTGCCGACAGGCGATACCAGACCCAGGCCTGTAACAACAACACGGCGACGGCTCACGGTAACCCCTTTTCCATAAATGACAAAAGCAAAAGCCACAGTACTCACAGGAATCCACCCCTGCGAGCCCTGTGGCTAAGAATTCGGCACCAGCATCGGCATCCGGCGTGACAACGCGGCAACCGCGGCCAGCGTACAGCGCGACGCGCTCAGGCGTTAGGCCTTGACGTTGGCGCGTGCGTAGTCGATCGCTTGTTGGACCGTCGTGATCTTTTCGGCTTCCTCGTCCGGAATTTCCATGCCGAACTCGTCTTCCAGCGCCATCACGAGCTCGACCGTGTCGAGCGAGTCCGCACCGAGGTCGTTCACGAACGAAGCTTCGTTCTTGATTTCAGCTTCGGCGACGCCCAGTTGTTCCGCGACGATCTTCTTGACGCGCTGTTCGATGTTGTCCATTACCCCTCCGAGGGAAAAAGTTCAAAAATCCAAGTGCGCGCATTTTATCAGGTTTGCCTGTTCAAAAAAGCGCGCTCAAGGCAAGGCTCCGCGCCCGCTCGAGAAGCGTTCCGCTGCCGTCGGCGCGGATAGTAAACGAAATTCGTTACGACATGAACATCCCGCCGTTCACGTGCAGTGTCGTGCCGGTGATGTAGCCGGCCTGCGGCGAGGCAAGGAACGCGACGGCATGGCCGATGTCCTCGGGGCTGCCGAGCCGGCCGAGCGGGATTTGCGTCTTGAGCGCCGCCTGTTGCTCTTCGGGCAGCACCTTCGTCATATCGGTATCGATGAAGCCCGGCGCGACGCAGTTGACCGTGATGTTGCGGCTGCCGATTTCGCGCGCGAGCGCACGCGTCATGCCGGCCACGCCGGCCTTCGCGGCTGCGTAGTTGAGCTGTCCCGGGTTGCCGGCCGAGCCGACGACCGACGTGATGTTGATGATGCGGCCGCCGCGTGCCTTCATCATCGGGCGCAGCACGGCGCGCGAGAGACGAAACACGGCCTTCAGATTCGTATCGATGACGGCATCCCACTCGTCGTCTTTCATGCGCATCGCGAGTTGATCGCGCGTGATGCCCGCATTGTTGACGAGCACGTTCAGCGCGCCGAACTCTTTCACGAGCGATTCGACGAGCGCATCGATCGCTTGCGCGTCGTTCACTTCCAGCACCACGCCGCGCCCCGCCAGGCTCTCGGCCGCGAGCGCTTCGCTGATGCCGGCGGCGCCGGCCTCGCTCGTGGCCGTGCCGATCACCGTCGCGCCCTGCCGGGCCAGCACGAGCGCGATGGCCCGGCCGATGCCGCGCGAAGCGCCCGTCACGAGCGCCACTTGCTTATCGAGAGATTTTTCCATCATGGTTCGGATGATTCGTTATCCGTTGTCCGTTATCACGCAGTGAATTCGGGCCGTCCGTGCCGCCGTGCATTGGCCGACCGGCGCCTTGGCCCGACGCTCGCCGCTTGTCTCATGCACCGACGAGCTTCAGGACTTCGTCGAGCGACGCCGGGTCCACGACCGAGGCGGCCACGAGATTGCCGTCGATCCGCTTCGTGAGGCCGGCGAGCACCTTGCCGGGCCCGCACTCGATCACGTGCGTCACACCGTCTTTCGCCATTGCCTGCACGCACTCGACCCAACGCACCGCCCCTGCCGCTTGGCGCACGAGGGCATCCTTGATCGCAGCCGGCTCGGACACCACCGCCACGTCCACGTTGTTCACGAGGGGAATTTGCGGGACCTTGACGTCGACGCTCGCGAGGTACTCGCGCAACTGATCGGACGCAGGCTTGAGCAGCGACGAATGGAACGGCGCCGAGACGGGCAGCGGCAGCGCGCGCTTGGCGCCTTTCGTTTTGGCGAGCTCGCAGGCTTTTTCGACGGCGGCCTTGTGCCCCGCGATCACGACTTGCGCCGGCGCATTGAAGTTGACGGCTTCGACCACGCCGCCGCTTTCGCGCGCCCCTTCGCTACAGACGGCGCGAACGGTGTCGTCGTCGAGCCCGAGAATCGCAGCCATGCCGCCGACGCCCACGGGTACTGCCGTTTGCATCGCCTGCGCGCGAAAGCGCACGAGCGGCACGGCATCGCGGAAAGCGAGCGCGCCGCTTGCGACGAGGGCCGTGTATTCGCCGAGGCTATGGCCCGCGACGATCGAGGGCGCGGCGCCGCCGGCCTCGCGGAAGGCGCGGTAAATCGCATACGCGGCCGTCAGCATGACGGGCTGGGTGTTCGTCGTGAGATTGAGCTCCTCGGCCGGGCCTTCGGCGATCAGCTTGCCGAGATCCTGGTCGAGCGCGTCGGATGCTTCCTGGAGCGTTTCACGCACGACCGCGCGATCGGCGAAGGCATTGAGCATGCCGACCGATTGCGAGCCTTGCCCAGGAAAAACGAACGCAAATTTCATATCGTCCCCAAATGTGTTGCTTCAAGTGCGCCGCGCGCATGCCGGCGCGGCGGGTCGCGCCCCGCCGCAACATGACCGGCACGAGCCGCGGATCAATACCGGATGACGGACGCGCCCCAGGTGAAGCCGCCGCCGACCCCTTCGATCAGCACGTTCTGGCCGCGCTTGATGCGCCCGTCGCGCACCGCTACGTCGAGCGCGAGCGGAATCGACGCCGCCGACGTATTGCCGTGCTCGCCGACGGTGACGACCATCCGTTCTTGCGGCACGCCGAGCTTGCGGCACGTGTGCGTCATGATACGGATATTGGCTTGGTGCGGAATTAGCCAATCGACCTGTTCGGGCGAGAGATCGGCCTTCTGGAGAGCCTCGACAGCCACCTTCTCGAGGACGCCCACGGCCAGCTTGAATACGGCCTGCCCATCCATGTGGAGAAAGGCGCTGCCCGCCACGACGCCGCCGTTCACGTGGCCCGGCGTGCACAGAATGTTCGCGTAGCTGCCGTCGGCGTGGAGCGCACTCGCGAGCACGCCCGGTTCGTCGGAGGCTTGCATGATGACGGCACCGGCGCCGTCGCCGAACAGCACGCACGTCGTGCGGTCATTGAAATCGAGAATGCGCGAGAAAGTTTCCGCGCCGACGACGAGCGCCGTGCGGTGCTGCCCGCTGCGGATCAGCGCGTCGACCGTGGCCACCGCATAGGCGAAGCCCGAACAAACGGCCTGGACGTCGAACGCCGCGCCGTTGTTCTTGATCTGCAGCTTGTTTTGCAACAGGCAAGCCGTGCTCGGAAACACGAAGTCGGGCGTGGAGGTGGCGACGACGATCAGGTCGATCGTCTGCGGATCGATGTCGGCCGCTTCGATCGCGCGCTGCGCGGCGGCAAGCGCGAGATCGCTCGTCGTCACGTTCGCATCGGCGAAATGGCGTGCGTGGATACCCGTGCGAGCGACGATCCACTCGTCGCTCGTCTCGATCCCTTGGCTTGCAAGGCGATCCGCCAGTGCTTGATTCGTGACACGGTTGGGCGGCAAATAGCTGCCGGTGCCGAGCACGCGGGAATAAATGTTCGATTGGGCCATTTATGCTTTCGAGGAAACCGCGGCGTAAGGCTCGGCCGGGCGGCCGGCGAGATTCGCGTGACCGGCGCCGCCCGCGTCGCGCGCTGCTTGCGCGAGCGGATCCGCGTTCTCTTCCATTGCTCGCGCCAGACGTTCGAGGACGCCATTTTTGACGGCATCATACCCGCGTTTGATGGCCCACTCAAACGCATAGGCGTCGGCCGAGCCGTGGCTCTTGATCACGAGCCCGCGCAGGCCGAGCAATGCCGCGCCGTTGTATTGGCGATGATCGACGCGCTTCTTGAAGCGCATGAGCACCGGCAACGCCAAGAACGCCATCAATTTCGTGAGCAGCGAACGCCCGAATTCCTCGCGGATGATTTCGGAGAGCATCTGCGCCAAACCTTCCGACGTTTTGAGCGCGACATTGCCGACGAAGCCATCGCAGACGATGACGTCGGCCGTGCCCTTGTAAATATCGTTGCCTTCGACGTTGCCGCGAAAGTTCAGCGTGCTGGCACGCAGCAGCTCGCCCGCGCGCTTGATCGTGTCGTTGCCCTTGATCACTTCTTCGCCGATGTTCAGCAGGCCGATGGTCGGACGCTCCTTACCTTCGAGCGCCGACACGAGCGCATGCCCCATCTCCGCGAATTGCAGCAGATGCTGCGGCTCGCAATCGACGTTCGCGCCCAGGTCGAGCATCATCGTGTAGCCGGCGGGGTTCGGCAACGCCGACGCGATCGCCGGGCGCTCGATGCCGGCGAGCGTTTTGAGGACGTAGCGGGAAACGGCCATCAGCGCGCCCGTGTTGCCCGCGGAAATGCACGCTT